>CACJHI010000008.1 GCA_902593165.1 uncultured Bacteroidota bacterium
TCAATCAGAATTTTTTGCACAAAACAAAGAATCAGAGGAAAATCCAACACCACCTTTCAGAGATCTGAGAGAGGGTCAAGTTGACACTTTAATTAAATTATCAGCAATGAGATCTGAGAGATGGAGAAAGATGAAATTGAGTGGAAAAGATGAAGATGAGATATGGGACACATTTCAAGTAGAAACTCCTATGAAAATATTTTCATGGAATGGAGAAATTGATACTATAATGAAGCCAATAGATTCAATTAAATATTATAAGTCTCATCTAAGAGCCTCAATGATGTCAATGGAGCCTCAAACAGGACATGTCAAAGCATGGGTTGGAGGGGTTAATTATAAACATTTTCAATATGACCAGGTTAAACAGGGAAGGCGACAAATAGGTTCAACCTTTAAACCTTTCTTATATGCAACAGCAATTGATCAATTAAAACTTTCACCATGTTATACTGTCCCTGACGCATTATATTGTATTGAGCCTGGTAAACATGGAAATATGGACGCATGGTGCCCAAAAAATTCAAGCGATAAATATGGTCAGACTCGTAATTTAAAAAATGCATTAGCTAATTCAATTAACACAATCAGTGCAAGACTTATGGATCAAGTTGGGCCAAAACCTGTTGTTGCTCTGATGAAAAAAATGGGAATTAATTCATATTTGCCTGAGGTACCATCAATTGCTCTTGGAACACCAGATATTAGCCTATACGAAATGGTTGGAGCCTATAGTACGTTTGTAAATAAAGGAATATATATTGAGCCAATCTTTATTACAAGGATAGAAGACAAAAACGGAGTTCCATTATTTGAAGTAATTCCTAACACAACAGATGTCTTAAGTGAAGAAGCAGCATATGTAACAGTAAATTTAATGGAAGGTGTAACAAAGTATGGTTCAGGAGGTAGACTTAGACACTCTGGCTTAGAAGAGACAAATTATATTTATAAGAATTTAGTGACAGGGTATCCTTACGCATTTGAAAATTCTATAGCTGGAAAAACTGGAACTACTCAAAATCAGAGTGATGGATGGTTTATGGGAATGGTTCCTAACCTGGTAACTGGAGTTTGGGTTGGAGGTGAAGACCGATCTGTCCATTTTGAAGATATCGCTTTTGGTCAGGGAGCTACTATGGCTCTTCCTATCTGGGGACAATACATGAAGAAAGCTTATCTAAATCCAGATCTAGGAATTTCATCCGAGGATTTTCCAGTTCCTGAATTAGTAACAATTCCATTAGATTGTGAAAATTTAAATATTGAAAGCTCAAAGAAGAAAAAAGATCTTGAAGAACTAGGTTTTTAATCTAAAATCTTTTCGTAGCAATGAAAAGGAAATTCACTTTGATTTGGGAAATAAACATCGTCAAGTTGTATATATTTTCTTGATTTATAAAACCTATTATTTCTTTCATTTTTACTAAATGTGTCAAGCCTGACAGACTTTAATTTTTTATCTCGGGCATAATCTTCAGCAAAATCCATTAACAATCTACCTATCCCTTGTTTTTGAAATTTTGGTTCAACAGCTAACCTATGAACATATAAATTTTCATCATCTTTGGTTAGCCACTTTATATCATTGTACTCAATATCCTTATCATAAGAAAGTGCTACGCAGCCTATTAATCCTGAGACGTTTTTAAATATAAATAAATTCTTTTTTTCAATATCCGCCAAAAAAATATCTCTACTAGGATATTTTTCATTCCATTGAAAAATATTTTTGCTTATTAAATCATTTGCACAATTATGAATCATTTTCATTATATCCTCAAGATCATTTATTTCAGCTAATTCAATTTTAATCATAAAAAATAATAATGTTTAAATTAGAGTAAAATTAATTTAATTGTCTAAAAAAACAGCCATTAGATTTTTGACTATCATAGTTGTAATGATTTCAAGTTATAGCTATTCCCAACAACAGGTTAATTTAGATGTAGATAATGATCTTTATTTTGACAGAGACTTTTATTACTCAAGTGGAATTTTTCTCTCATACTCGTCTTATAAAATTGAAGAAAAAAAAACCCTTATTAATCATTTTAAATTAGGACAATTAATTTATACCCCATCAAGCAGATATGAGACTGATCCAAATAAATATGACTACCCATACAGTGGCTATTTATTTTTGGAGGGATTAAAACAAAAACAACTATCTGATTACTCCAGTTTTACATATGGATTAAATTTTGGAATAACAGGTAACGCATCATTGGCCAAAGGAATGCAGAATTTATACCATGACATTGTGTTGAATTTACCAAACCTGGAATGGAAATCTCAGATGCCTCAGGAACTTCAAATAAATCTAGTTGCAAATTATTTCAAAGGCTTTAAAGTTGAGGATAACATAAATATTACAACAGAGGTTTATTCAAGATTAGGAACATACCAGCAAATGGTAGGTGTTAATATTGGACTTCTAATTGGAGAGTTAAGTTGGTTTAGTCTATCAGATAATATTATAAACGAATCAGATAATAATTTATCTTTTTATATTGGAACCAGTCAGGAATATTACTTACATGATTATAAATTAGAGGGAAGCCTTTTTAATGAAAACGCTGAGCTTATAATGTCTTCAAATAAATATAGAAATACCATAGAAGTTGGATTTCAAAAGCGATTTAACAGACTTCAAGTTCTTACTACTTTTAACTCTATGTCTAAGGATACCGAAATGCAAAGAACTATTAGGCACCCTTTTTTAAAAATCAGTTTGAGCTATCAGATTAACTAATTTTAACTTTTCTTTAAAATAATATCAGGTGGAATTACCTTATTTTTAAGTGTTGATTCAAAAACGCTCCTAAGGTCATCTTTAGTCCTTTTTTAGCTAGGTTAATTTTGAATTTTTGTTAATTGGTTTTGTTAGGAGCGTTTTTTTCTATTCCACCTTAATTTTATACATGTATGGACTTCCGATCCCCTCATCTTCTGAAGTAATCCAAAACGTTTTGTCATCAATTATCTTAATTGCTTCAATTTGCGCTCTCTCAAGTGGAATTTTAAATTTTCTAAATTTTTTTTCAGCTAAGGTTTCCAAATTAAAGTCTTCAAACAGAATTAAGAATTGGCTTCCTTTTGAGCTGTAGCTAACAAGGGCAAGTAAGCTCATATCTTTATTGTAATCACCTCCAGTAATTAAAGAATTTACATTGTAAGTAATTTTACTTTCTAGTACTTGCTTTGAATTGCTTTCTTTATCAATTAAATATAGATCAGTAAATAGATTGTCTCTGTCCTTAGACAAAACAGCAATTTTATCCTCAATTAAAAATAATGCTTCAGCATCATACTTATGTTTTGGTCTTGGTAAAAATGTTTGTTGATCTTTATAGGAAATATCAATTTTACTATCAATACTAAAATCAGTTGTTTTAACTTTTATGATATTTAGATTGTCTCTGTTGCCAAAATTGTTTCCTGTATCAGCAATGTATATATAATCTTCATCAGCTGTAATATCTTCCCAGTCATTATTATAAATTTCCCAAAAAGATTCTTCTTCTAGTGTTATAGATTTTATGATCTCACCATTTTGACTAAAAAAGTATAAACTAGGCTCTCCTCCAGAGTCATTATGAGTTATAAATTGGTTGTTAAGAATTTCCAACCCAGAGGTTTCATTTATAATTTTTGGTAGAACAATAGTTTCAAGAATTACAGCATTTTCAAAGTCTTCCCTTTCTTGTCCACTTGAGCAGCTAACTAATATCAATGACAATATGAAGTAATACCTTTTCATTAATTTAAACATCTTTAGAATTCAATCTTACTGTCTTTAATTGATTGTTTTTGTCATCAAAAACAGTCCACACAATAAATATTTCGTCATTTAGTATTTCTAATTGCGGCACTCCTGTTCCTCTTCCACTATCAATTTTAGAAATTGTAATTGGCTCTGAAACTTTTCCGTCTATTGAAACTTTTTTAATTCTTAAATATGTCCCAACATCATCACCTTCCATATAACTCACTATTAATTCTTTTTCATTTAAAAAGGCAGCATCTACTCTGCCAATAGCATTTAGGTCATTAATTTTTATTGGGCTACCAAAAGATGATCCGTAAGATTCTGAGAACGAAAGATTGACTGTTGGTTTTTCATCTAAAACAGTAAACCAACTCACAGCAAGGTTTTTTGAATTGGAGACAACTTTAGGACCATTTACTGGACACCCATAAATTATCCATCCATCATTATGAACTGGAATTGGACTTTCCCACTCATCATTTATATTACGTGTAATATATATATCTCGAACTTCTTCTTGACTCCTGTCTCTATAGACAACTATAGGCCCTTTATCACTATATGTTATTGATGTCTGACAACAATCACAAACAGATGAATCAAGCTCAGTCTCATTTATAATATCCCCAGCATTTGTAATTTCCGCAAATCTAATAGTCATAGGTTTGTGATTTCCGTTCATATCTTTCTCTACTGTATTTCTTCCATCTAGCCAGCTAATAAAAAACCCTTCATTATTTTTTGCAGCTATGCTAACAAAACCATGTTCTGCTTTAAAACCATCAGTATTTAATATAAAATCTTCTTTTATTTTCTCTCCAGATAATTTTTGAAGACTAAGGAAAACATCATAAGTATATGTCCCAGAAGCAGATTTTTTTAGGTAGCTAGTTAGAACTTGATCTCCACTAATTGCATGAGTTGGAAAATCAGCCCAATTAACAAACCAGTTAGAACCAACTGCTAATGTCTGGGTATTAGTCCATTTTTCATCCTTAAATTGTCTGAAATTTAAACTAACATTCATGTCTTCATCAGAAGAAATCCAGGTTAATGATAAGGAACCATTGCTTGCAACTAAACTTGGCTGAGCATTACTGTTTTCATATGAAAAAGATATTTCTTCTATTTTAATATCATTAGAATTACAGGAAAACAGACTTAAAAAGAAAAAAGCAATTATAAATTTTTTCATGTTATAACATCTTTAACTTATTAATCATTTCTTCAGAATCCCATTCAATTGCACCAACAATAGTTTCAATTATTTGACCATTTTCATCAAAAATATATGAAATAGGCATAGCATATACTCCAAGTGTTTCAAATGATTTACTTGATTTTAAAAAATTGAAATCAAAATTCCATTCGTTCTTAAACTCAGATATTTTAGATACTGTTTCATCAGAAACTAATAAAAAAGTATATCCATATTCCTCTAATATTTCTTCGGCTCTTTTGATTCCTGGCATTTCCTTTATACATGGAGCACACCATGTAGCCCAGTAACTTAATACAATCTTCCCCTCCTTATAGACTGAGAGATCCAAATTTTTCTCGTTTAAATCAAAAAATGATGTTTTAAGCTGTAAAGATTCTAAATCCGAAAGATTTTCATTTTTTGTATTATCTAGATTACAGCCCAATAATAAAAAACAACACAAAATGTAGGCACTTAACTTTTTCAATTTTACAGTTTGTTAAATTTACAAAAATAAGCTCGTGGAATATAGCGGTTTTTTATAAATCATTGGAGTGGTTGAGGTGATGTCAGGATTTTTTAGCTTTTTTATCCTTCTTCTTTTTTTTAGCTTTTTTATCCTTCTTCTTTTTTGGAACCTGTGAAGACCTATTCCATAAATTTCTTCTACTATTATACTTTTCAGCACTAACATTAGTCTTAACAACAATTACCCCTCCAGCTCCCTCACTCCCATACTTATTAGTTGCAGCTAATCCACTTAGAACCTCTACGTATTTTACTTGATTAGCATTTAGAACGGGGGGATTATTATAGATAACACCGTCAATTTCCCACAATACTTGATTTCCAGCTGTTTTAAAAGATTGCCTGCCTCTAATAGCAATATTTTTATTTCCCATTCTATCAGTAATTTTTTTTGCTCCAGGTATTCTAGATGAAAGTGCGTCAACTAATGACATAGATGAAATAGCGTTCTGTTGTGCCTGGGCAATTTTATCTTCTTGTGAATAAGAAAAATTAGAAAAAAGTATAATTAAAACTAGGTATAGATGTCTCATAATATTCGGAAAGCTAAAGTAAAAAAAGTTTAAATGAATTGTGTTAATTACTTCTTAATTCTTTTCTCTGTAACTGTCCTCCAAAGATTTTTTGGAGAATTTATTAAACCAGAGTTAGATGCGTTTACTGCTGTTTTTACAATAATCACTCCCGCTGCTCCATCTGAGCCGTATTTATTGCTTGCTGCAAGTCCTTTGATAACTTCAACATATACAACCTCATTTACACTAATCATTGGTGGGGATTGAAAAGTAACACCATCAATATCCCAAAGGACTTCATCTCCCGCTGCTTGAACTGAATTTCTACCCCTTAATGCCAAATTTTCATTACCAAACTTATCAGATATTTTTTTTGCACTGGGAACTCTTCTGATTATAGCTGAAACTAATCCTGTGGGTGATCCAGTTGCATCTTGGTTTGAACCAATTATACCATATTTAAATGAATTTAATCCAGAGTTATAATTTCTTGTTCCATAATTTGATGAGCTATAACCACTGTTTCCCATCTGAGCGATAATTGGACTAGAAATTGAGAAAATAAAAACAAATAACAGTAAACTTCGCATTATAAATAATTAGCTTTTAGATATATACAAATATAATTTTTTTTTCTACCTTTATCGACTAGCTAAAAAAAAAATGCACAAGAAGTGGACAGATATAAACCAAATTTATTTTCCTGACGGAGTGAGTTCGGTGTACTATGAGGGAAGAAGAGTTAAGAAAGAGGATATTCAAATTGAACGAAGTTTTCTTGAGCTTACATCTTCAGATTATGACACCTCAAATCTTCCAGACCACATCAAATATCTTCCAAGAAAACAAGCTGCAGAATATCTTGGCCTAAGTGAAAGCACCTTGACGAGATATCAAGAAAAAGGAAAGCTTAAGTGGATAACTAGACGAAATAGAACTCCTATATACTCAAGAGAGGCCCTTGATAATTTTAAAGAAAAAAATCAATAAAAACATTAACTTAGATTTTCAATCTAGGTAAATGGAATTTAACTTTCATACTGTAAATCTTAAGAAAAAATTTCCCCTTCAAATTAGTAGAGGAACACATGATAAATCTCAAAATCTTTTTGTTGAATTTATTAAAGACGGAATTACTGCTTGGGGAGAATGTGCTCCAGGGAAAACAGAAGGAGCATCAACAGCTCATGAAGTTGAAGTGCATCTGAAAAGATTGATTGACTCAAAGATAGACTCACTTTCACAATACGAACTATATCAAAGAGCTAAAGACTTAAATGTTCCAGCATGTGCTATGGCTGGTATTGATATTGCTTTATGGGACTGGAGTGCAAAAAAGGCAAATATGTCTTTGAAAGATCTACTAGGTCTCCCTTCTCCATCTGTTCCTACATCCCTGACGGTTGGTATAAATCCTCCTGAAGTAGTTAAAGAAAGAGTAGAATTAATTCTACAGAATCCTCAAGTGAGGGCCTTAAAAATTAAATTAGGCTCTAATGAAGGAATAGAATATGATAAGTTAATTTATTCGCAAGTAATTGAATCAACTAAAAATAAAGATATTGCAATTCGTGTTGATGCTAATGGAGGGTGGACTTTAGATGATGCAAAACTTATGATGAAATGGCTCTCAGAGAGAAAAGCAGAATATATTGAGCAACCATTAGTTGAAGGTGAAGAAGATAAGCTCAAATTTTTATTTGAAGGAAGACCTCTTCCAATTTTTATTGATGAATCATGTAGATTTGCAGAAGATGTAGCAAATTACTATCAATATGTTGATGGTGTTAATTTAAAACTTATGAAATGTGGGGGAATAACTGAGGCTTTAAAGATTTTAAATGTTGCTAAAGCACATGGATTAAAAACTATGATTGGATGTATGAGTGAGTCATCTGTGAGTATTTCAGCAGGAGCCTCAATTACAGGTATAATAGATTACGTTGATTTAGACTCTCACTATAATCTAGATCCAGATCCTAGTGAAGGGCCTTCAATGGTAAATGGCATAACAATGATAAACTCGTTGCCAGGTCATGGGGCAAAACTTAAAACTCAAAGTTATGTTGAAACAAACTGATAAAATCGCAATATGGATGGAGTCGAGTCTTGATGACGACTATGGAAAGATGGGGATTAGCGCACTTAGATATCTTGATAATGAAATCCTATGTGTAATCGATTCTGTGTTTGCTGGTAAAAAACTATCTGAGGTTTCAATCATTAAGAAAGACATTCCGATTGTAGACAATATAAATAAGGCAAAAGATATGGGAGCTAATGTTTTATTACTTGGAGTTCTTACATCAGGTGGAGTGAGACCAAAGTCATGGGATAATGTAATTAAAGAGGCATTAAATCATGGGATGTCAATAATTAATGGATTACATGATCAAGTTTACCCTGATTTTTCAAAATATTTGACAAATAAAAGTCAATGGATATGGGATACTAGAGTTCCTCAGTTTATACCAAAGATAGGATCCGCTAAAGCTTCAAATTTGTCTAATAAAAGAGTTTTAATGATTGGTACTGATATGGCTGCAGGAAAAATGACTGTTGGATTGGAATTATATTCATATTTAAAAGAAAAACAAATTAATGCAGGGTTTGTTGCCACTGGACAAGTAGGGATAACAGTTACAGGAAAGGGCATACCACTGGATGCATATAAACTTGATCATGCCTGTGGAGCAGTTGAGTCTGCAGTTATGGAGCAAAAAGATAAAGATATTGTTATTGTTGAGGGTCAGGGATCTATTCTACACCCTGGCAGCACAGCTACCCTTCCTCTAATGAGAGGAACATGTCCAACCCATATGATTTTATGTCATATAGCAAGAAATGATTCATTAAGATCTCTTGAGAATATCAAAATACCTGATTTAAAAAAATTTATAAAACTCAATGAAGAACTAGCCACAGTTATTGGAACATATCCTGACACAAAAGTGATTGGAATTGCTCTAAATACAATCTTAATGACTGATGAAGCAGCCAAGGAATATATGAAAAAAACTGAAGAAGAAACAGGTCTGCCTGTAACAGATGTAGTTAGGTTCGGTGGAGATAAAATTTTTAGTCAATTAATTTAACTACTTACAATGATGATCAGCAGCTCTTGTTGCTATCTGGTTGTTTGGCTTAACATTGACTTTATAACCTAAAGAATTAGCCCAACCTTTTGTTGCTGAGATCAGTTTATTTGATTTATGATTTTCATCAGAGTTATAATCCATATCTATTTCAACTTGAACACTAACTTGTTTAGTCAGCCACTCTGCAACTTTAATACTGTATTCAGCCTCTAACCATAGTCTTTTCCAAATATCATTTATTGCCTCACATGAAGACTTGCTTAATATGTAATGCACTCCTCTGGTACCAAGCCGATAGGCTATCACACTTGTATAATTAGTCTTTTTACCAACATTTTGTGAGTCAGACCCAATATGAATTTTTGCATAAGGATATTCTTTTAAAATTGAAAGTGTGTGATTTACGGGATCAACATTGTTTCCCTTAACATCCTTAAATAATCTCATCTTCTAAAATAAATATTATTTGTAAATTAGGTTATTAACAAAACCTTAAATTATCAAATAATGAAACAAATTTTCACAATTTTATTATTATCTATATCATTCATAACAGTTCAATCCCAGAGCGTCAATAAATTAAAGAAAGAACTATTAAGTTCCATAGATCAAAAAACATCAGATTTAACTTCATTAAGTGATAAGATATGGGAGGCTGCGGAAGTAGCATTTAGAGAGGATAAGTCAGCCGAATATTTAATGGAGTACGCTGAAGCAAACGGACTAATTATAGAAAAAGGGCTGGCAGGAATGCCAACTGCTTTTACTGCAACATATGGAGAAGGTAAACCAGTAATTGGTATAATTGGAGAATTTGATGCCCTTCCGGGTTTATCACAAGATTCAGTACCCCATAGACATGAATTAATTGAAGGCGGTGCCGGTCATGGTTGTGGCCATAATTTATTTGGTACAGCCAGTTTAGGTGCAGCTATTGCAATAAAAGAGCTAATTGAGAAAGGAGACTTAAAAGGAACAGTAAAGTTTTTTGGAACACCAGCTGAAGAGAAATTTTTTGGAAAACTTTGGATGATTAGAGACGGAGTATTTGATGATGTAGATATATGTATGGATTGGCATCCAGCAGATAAGACTGAAGCTAATGTCCAACCATCTCTTGCGCTTGTTGATTTTATGGTTGAATTTTCAGGTCAATCTGCTCACGCATCTGTTGATCCTTGGAATGCAAGGGCTGCAAATGATGCACTTGAATTATATACATCAGGAATTAATGCATATAGAGAACACGTCTTACCATCAGTGAGGATGCATTACCACGTTCAAGATGCAGGGAAGGTAGTAAATGTTGTCCCTGATTATTCAAGAATCTGGGTTAGAGTGAGAGATATTACTAAAGAAGGATTACAGCCTGTTTATGAACAGGTTAGAAAAATGGCTGGAGGTGCTGCTATAATGGCTAATGTTGAACATAAAGTTTCATTAATTTCAGGTGTCCATGACCTTCTTCCAAATAGAGTTGGAGGTGCTGCAATGCAAAAAAATCTTGAGACCCTTGGAGATATTCAGTATACTCAAGAGGAGATAGATTTTGCTTTAGAGCTCCAAAGAAATAATGGAAAACCTGAATTGGGGATTGATGGTAAAATAAGACCATTAAGAGAAACCTTAAATAGTCCAGGAGGAGGTTCTACTGATAGTGGTGATGTAAGTTATAATGTCCCAGTTGTTAGCCTAGCTGCTACAACAGCACCTAAGGGAGTTCCATGGCATTCATGGTCTGTGGTTGCAAGTTCTGGAATGTCTATAGGACATAAAGGAATGCTCCATGCAGCAAAAGCTCTAGGAATGACAATGGTTGATATATTTAAAGACAGTAAATTAAGAGAGGATATTAAAAAAGAGTTTGATGAAAAAATTGGCGAGTATGATTATGATCCATATCTTGATCCAGGTCCCCCACCAATAGACTATGTAGATTAAATCCAGGACCTTGACTTCATCTCTTTAGTCACTATACCCGATAAATATATTATTGCAATCATATTAGGAATTGCCATTAATGCAAAGGCAACATCAATTAATCCAATAACGATTTCTACAGTAAGAATTGAAGATATAATAATTGCAGCTATATATATAATATTATAATATTTACCCTTTTTTGGAGTCGTCAAAAATCCAAAACATTTAACACCATAATATGAATAAGTGAAAAGTGTAGATATTCCAAATATTGAAATCATAATTATTAAAATATAATCCCCAAAACCAAAGAATAATCTCCTAAATGCTTCTAAAGAAAGAACAATTCCATTTAAATCACTTTCAAGATAAGCCCCACTTATAATTATAATTAATCCAGTTATTGTACATACTAGAATTGTATCCAAAATAGGGCCTAGCATTCCAACTAATCCCTCATCCGTTCCATGTCTTGTAGAAGACTGACCATGGTAAATAGGAGCTAAACCTACACCACTCTCACTTGAGAAAACAGCTCTACGAATACCAATTAAGACAAGGCCCCAGAAGCCACCTTGAACCATTGTATTAAAATTAAATGCTTCACTAAAAATTAATAAAAAAGTAGAAGGAACAACACTTGCATTAGACACTAAAATAAATAACCCTAAAATGAAGTATAGGATTACCATAATTGGAACTAACCCTGAAGTTACACGTACAATAGATTTAAGCCCTCCAAAGATTACGATCGAAGTTAATATTGTAAAAATAACACCAATTACTAGCTTCCAATTACTATTGCCAATATCAAAAATAGCATTTGGGTTAAGAACATCTATGTATGATTGAGTCAATTGATTTGCGGTAAATGCAGGGAGTACTCCTACCAATCCTGCAATCGAAAACCATATTGCTAGAGGTTTACCCCACTTTTTTATTCCTAAAGTCATATAATACATCGGTCCGCCTAAATATTCTCCATTCTCATCTTTTTCTCTTAAACTAACAGCCAGTGAGCAGGAAAAAAATTTAATTGTAGCACCGATAAGGGCAGTAACCCACATCCAAACAAGTACACCTGGACCCCCTTGATGAATTGCAATTGATACACCCGAAATGTTTCCAAGACCAACTGTAGCAGCAAGGACAGCCGATAAAGCTTGAAATCTTGAAATACCTACAGCTGAATTATCATTTTTTAAGAGTAGCTTGAATCCCTGACTAATTTTTCTTAAAGGGTTTGCCTTCGAAATAAGTGTTAAATAAATTCCACCACCAATTATAAGAAATAGCATTAACCAATTTAATGGAACAATAATCTGGTTTATAGAATCCTCAATAATATCAAATAATTCAAGCATATCGTAAATTAATCATTAAATTTTGAAAAGAATACTTTCTTTTTTAAATTATAGTAAAATAAATAATTATGCAATCTAGACGTGAGTGGTTCAAGTCTTCCATAGGTTTAGGTGGGTTAATGATAACACCATCTATTCTAACCGCTGAGGAGATTAAAAAATATAATCCGAGACCTTTATCTGATATAGTTAAACTGAGCTCAAATGAAAATCCATACGGCCCATCAGAGAGAGTAAGAAATGCAATTATCGATTCATTTGAAGACGCATGTCGTTACCCTTATGAATATATCCTAAAGCTACAGAAAATATTAGCAAAAAAACATAATGTTAGTACTGAAAGTATTGTAATTACAGGAGGATCTAATGAGGCTTTGAGGGTTACGGGATTGGCAGTTGCAGACCAAGGAGGAGAGATCGTTGCTGGTCAGCCAACATATCTTGCTCTAATGAGTTATGCAGAAGCATGGGGTGGAAAAATAAAGTGGGTTCCAGTTGATTCAAATAAAGGATATGACTTGGGTGAAATAGAAAAAAACATAAATGGAAAAACTAAAATGGTTTTTATTGCAAACCCAAATAATCCAACGGGTACATTACTTGAAAAATCATCTCTAAGTAATTTTTGTGAAAGTGCCTCAGAAAAAACATTAGTATTCTGTGATGAGGCTTACTATGACTATATTAATGAACCTGATTATCCTTCAATGGATTACCTAGTTAGACAAGGAAAAGATATTATTATCTCTAGAACATTTTCAAAAGTTTTTGGAATGGCTGGATTAAGAATTGGCTATATGGTCTTAAAACCTGACCTAGCAGATAAATTATTTGGAGAATATTCTCCATATGGAAGAAATAAAATTATGGCACAAACAAATGTTCTAGCTGTAGCAGCTGCTATAGAAGCACTAAATGATAAAGATTTTTATGATTTTTCGTTAAGAAAGGCTAATGAGGAAAAGGACAAAATATATAAATTACTAGACTATTTAGGTCTTAAATATGTTGAGTCAAGCACTAATTTTGTCTTTTTTGAATCAAAAAAACACATTGATGATTTATCAAAAGAAATGCTTGCTAAGGGTGTTAGAATAGGGAGACCATTTCCTCCGTTTTACGACTGGTGTAGAATTAGCACAGGAACAAGTCAAGAGGTAGACAGGTTTGTAAGTGCAATGCTAGAAGTATATGCTTAATTAAACTGGTAATTTAACCCCTAATCTAATTCTTTTGAAAGTGCTAATAATAAATTTGAGTAATTTCTGTTCTCAGGATATCTATCTATCAAGTCTTTAGCTAAATCATAAGCTTTGTAGTTTTGATTTGTAAAAATATAGTTCTTTAACATTAGTTCATTTGACATTAAATCAAACTCATTCAACTCCAATGAATAATTTAAAAGCCTTATAGATTCATAGTACTTTTTCTCATTAAAATAATATCTTGATAGATAAGTTGATATAGGAACTACATTTGAAGCCAGATTAGGCAATTGATAATTTATTTTTTTAATCTCATCTAAAGTTAATGAGAATTTATTGTTCTGATAATCTTTCATTAATGTTTCTTGAATTTTTAAGGACCTGTACTCATAGTTTGACAATACTATTGATGGAATTAACAAAATAATTAAAAATGGTAGTAGATTAGATTTTTTACTCTTGATCTCAAACTCCTTTTTCCTCAATATAAAAGAACAACAAATAATGAAAGGAATATATTCTTGAGTTCTATGAATAGGAAAGTTAACTATACTATTTGAAGATACTAAAATCAAAGCTATAATTAATGGAATATAACTTTTGTTATCTCTATTTTTAAGTAAGGTCTTTAAGACGAGTAAAAAAAATGCTAAGTAAACAAATAGACCAACTAAACCAGTCTCCATTAGTATCTGCAAAAAGTCATTGTGAGTATAATATGGAATAAATACTGAATTTGTTTTGGAACTTTTATTCTCAATTGATTTATATTTCCATGAACCTAGACCATGTCCAGTAATAGGTTTAATTTTGAATAAATTTATTGATGATTTATAAAAGTTAAGTCTCTGTTTTACTGAGTTGTCTTCTGACAAATTTTGAAACGTGTAGTTTTTCTCAATCTTATTCTGAAAATTATTGTTATTGAAGTACAAAAAAAATACAGCAGAAATTAATATAGGCAAAACAATTATTTTTCTTGATGACTTCATTAACATGAAATACAAAAAATAAATTCCCAAAATAGAGATTATACCAAATCTACTTTGAAGTACAATTATTGATAATAAGGCAATTATCTCAAGAGCTCTAAAAATAAATTTTTTATAAAACGGTTTTGAATTCTCAATTACATATATTAAAAAAATCAATTTTAACACTAGGGATGAACTGCTGATATTTCTATTCTTAGATATTCCTGTAAAAGAATCATTAGTTGAAAAAAAATCTATGAGCGTATATATACTCTCAAAAAAAAGTGAAATAATAAAAATGTAACAGATGAATAAAAAGGCACCACTTATTTTTCTAATAGCTAAATAAGACGCAAAAAAAACAGAAACAATGATTATTAACTTATAAAGAGTAATAAAACTCTCGTTAATATTATCAGAATTTAAACAATTGTATAGAAGATAAATACTAGACAAAATAATAAGCGTACACTTTTCAAAATTTATTCTGAATTCGTTTTGACTGATGAAACATTTATAAAAAAGAAAAGAAATTGTAAGAAAACCAATTGACATCCATCTTACAGGGTTATTATCTATTGCACCAAAGCCAGGAAGTAATGTTGCTAAACTGACTAGTACTAAGTATATTTTTTCTAATGAATAACTTTTGTCTGGATTAAGAAACATATGAATTACTGTTTGTATATTATGTATGTTGCTTTAACACCTGTCGCTAAGTTCCATCGATTTGTTCCCACAAGTTTTCCTTGATCATCATATACAATAATCTCTGCAGTGTTAGGTCCAGAGCTTCCTTGATTTAGGGCTACAAAATCTACCACATTAAATCCACTTTTAAGGTCTAGCTTAAAACCTTTTGCTTTTTCTGTTAATAAAATTGCAGGCATTACAACACTTTCATTCACCTCCACTTTAATTAAGTCTCCATCAGGATACTCATGATCTCTTAATATAATGTTCACATATTCTCCATCATTTCTAATCTCACCAAGGAATTGATCAACTTTAAATTTATTAATATTTTTATTTGATTCGGTCTCTTTCCTGTTTAGTCTTGATAGGTATAAGTCATTTGAATTAATGAACCTTTCAGGTTTCGTGTCTTTTACATTTGCATCTGGAAAAAAGTTTTTCTTGTTTTTGTCTTCTAGTTTTTTTAAAAACGGATTCTCTTTTTTTTCTAAATTTAAAAGTGATTTTTCAGGTTCAGAATTTAAAGAGAAAAAGGAAGATCCTGATGAGTTGTTTGAATTTTCTTGAGAATAACTAAATCCAACAATCAACATTAAAAAAACTATATATTTATTATATTGAACCAACCTAATAATTTTACACTAAGATAAACCTTTAACATGCAATTAGAAAACATAGATTGGCTTATAATATCATCCTTCTTTATACTATCATTAGTGATAGGAGTTGTAGTTTCAAAAAAATCTGGTAAAGATGTTACAGAGTTTTTCCTTTCTGGGAGGAAGATGCCTTGGTGGTTACTTGGAATATCAATGGTTGCTACTACGTTTTCAGCTGATACGCCAAATTTAGTTACAGACATAGTAAGAACTAACGGTGTAGCTGGTAATTGGGTATGGTGGGCCTTTCTGCTAACAGGAATGTTAACAGTTTTTGTTTATGCCAAACTTTGGAGGAGGTCAAAAGTGCTAACTGATCTAGAGTTTTATGAACTAAGATATAGCGGAAAAGGAGCGGCTTTTTTAAGAGGTTTTAGAGCATTCTATCTAGGCGCAGTTTTCAATATACTTATTATGGCGAGTGTATGTCTTGCTGGAATTAAAATAGGTGGAGCGCTATTAGGTTTAAGCCCAGTTGAAACACTACTTATTTCATGTGCAATTACCGTTCTTTACAGTTCAATTGGTGGTCTAAGGGGAATTATAATAACAGATTTCTTTCAGTTTATTTTGGCTATGGTTGCTACTTTTTGGGCTGCTTATGAGATTGTTTCTCTACCTCAAATTCAGGGATTGACTAATCTTCTTAATCATCCAGATGTTATTCCAAAATTGAGCCTAATACCAGATATAGCAGATACAGATTTATTTATTGCAGTATTTATAATTCCACTGGCAGTTCAGTGGTGGGCTGTTTGGTATCCTGGAGCAGAGCCAGGTGGTGGAGGATATGTTGCTCAAAGAATGTTATCTGCCAAAGATGAAAAAAATGCAATTTGGGCTACATTGCTTTTTAACTTTATGCACTATGCTGTAAGACCATGGCCTTGGATTTTAATTGCACTAGCATCTATTGTTGTTTTTCCTGATTTAGAATCACTTCAGGTAGCTTTTCCAAATACTATTGTTGGAAATGATCTCGCATATCCAGCTATGATTTCTTTTCTGCCATCAGGCTTATTAGGTCTTTTAGTTGCATCATTAATTGCAGCTTTTATGTCAACTATATCAACACATTTAAATTGGGGTTCATCATATTTAGTGCATGATTTTTATAGAAGGTTTTTTGTTACTGATAAATCAGAGAAGCATTATGTGTTTATAGGAAGAGTTTTCACTGTTTTATTAATGATAATATCCGCTTTTTTTGCTCTTTATCTTAATAACTCACTTCAAGCATTTGGAATAATTCTTCAAATTGGAGCTGGTACAGGTTTAATATTTATTCTAAGATGGTTCTGGTATAGAATAAACGTATACAGTGAATTAACAGCAATGATAGTGTCATTTATAGTTGCTCTCTCCTTTGAATTTATAGTACCTAACAATTTTTCGGTTGAAGAAAAGCTTATTATTGGTGTTACAATAACAACTATTTCATGGTTAATTGTAACAATGGTCACTCCACCATCAAACATAGAAACGCTTCAAAATTTTTATAAAAAAATACAACCTGGCGGTCCTGGATGGCAAAAGATAGTTAGAGAATCTGAGGAAAATGGTGTTATTATTAGTGGTAAAAAAGAAAAATGGGATGTCCCTAGTGGAATTTTATGTATGGTTTTTGGAAGTATATCTGTCTATAGCATTCTTTTTGGGATAGGCTATATTTTATATTCAAAAATTACATTAGGGCTAGTCTTCATGCTTATATCTGCTTTATCAGTAGTAATTCTAATGAAATTCTGGAAAAGACTTTCTACAGAAGATAATTAACCAAGAAGCATACCAACAAAAGTTGCAGATAATAGTGAAACAAGTGTTCCCGCTATCATGGCTTTGAAACCTAATTCAGTTAATAATTTTGATTTACCCGGGGCTAATATTCCGATTCCCCCTATTTGAATTCCAATTGAGGCAAAGTTTGCAAACCCACATAGCATAATAGTTGCCATAATTACAGACTTTTGATAGGTTAGATGAAGAGTACTAGTTATATCTTTAAGACTAGCTAATTCAATATATGCAACAAACTCACTTGCTGCAAGTTTGACCCCTAGAAGCTGTCCCATAAGAGTTATATCTTCTCTGGCAACACCAATTAGCCACATTAAAGGAGCAAATAAATACCCTAATATTAATTCAAGAGAAAAAGAATCATAGATTGTATTATTTTCAATCCATACATTTAAGCCAAAAATCTCAGCTAATTGAAAGAAAACACCATTTACAAGCGCAATAAGAGCAAGGAATACAAGCAACATTGCACCAACATTAACAGCCATTTTAATCCCGTCTCTAGTACCGTTTGTTATTGCTGATAGTAAATTTGTACCTGTAATCTCAGTGCTTATCTCTATTTCTTTGTTTACTTCCTCAGTTTGAGGAAACATTATTTTTGAAATAACAATTGCACCAGGAGCTGCCATTACTGAGGCAATAATTAAGTTTTTAGCTACTTCTATTCTTTGAGAAGGATCATCACCTCCAAGAAATCCAATGTATGCAGCTAGAACGCTACCTGCTACAGTTGCCATACCACCTGTCATTAACAGAAAATATTCAGATCTGTTCATCTTATCAAGGTATCCCTTAACTAGAAGAGGAGCTTCAGTCTGTCCTAAAAAAATATTACCAGCTACTGCTAAACTTTCTTGACCAGATATATTTAAAAGTTTTGTGAGCATCCAAGCTAAACTAGAAACAATTTTTTGAATAATTCGATAGTAATATAGTACTGATGTTAGAGCAGAAAAGAAAATAATAACAGGAAGAACTTGAAATACAAATATCTCACCATACTTAGAGGAGTCTGCTAGTTCTCCAAAAAGAATTCTGGAGCCTTGATTTGTATATGTTACTATTGCCAGAAAACCTTGACCAATTTTTTCAAAAATCATTCTAACAAAATCAACTTTTAGAACGGCAATAGCTATAAGGAATTGACTTGAAATACCAATTATAATGGTCTTCCAATCAATTTTCCTTTTATTATTACTAAGTAAAAATGCAATCAAAATAATTGAGCTTAAGCCTATTACCCCCCTTATGATTGACATTATTGAAATTCCTTCGTGTGGAATTAATTCCATTAAAATAGTTTTACTAAAAATAATAAATATTATTAGCTTTGGGTTAGATTTTACTTTATATATGAAAACCTACTTTAATTCAGTCTTTTTTGTTCTGTTTTTATTAATCTCATGCGGTGGATCTAAATCTGATGTCAATGATTCTTATTTGTCAGGGAGCGTAAACCAAAACACAAACCAAAACACAAACCTAAATCAAGGAAGCAATAACACTCAAGGAAGCAACTCTTCAAATCAAACAACTACGACTTATGCTTATGGTAACGATTTAGTTTGGAGTGATGAATTTGATGAAGATTCATCATTTGGAGCCCCAGCTGTTTCTCCAGATAGATGGAATATTGAAACCGTGGCTCCAGACAATGGTAGCTGGTACAACGGAGAGTTACAATATTATACAGATAAACAAGATAATATTAAAGTTGAAGATGGTCTTTTGAAAATTACAGCCAAAAGAGAGGACTTCCAAGGTAAACTATATACTTCTGCTAGAATAAACACACAAGATAAATTTGAATTTACATATGGTCGAGTTGAGATGAAAGCAAAACTTCCTAATTGGGAAGGAATGTGGCCAGCATTTTGGATGCTTGGTGCAAATATAGACGATGTTAGTTGGCCTAATTGTGGAGAGCTAGATATATTAGAACATGGAGATTATGTAAAAGATAGTACAAGCAATGATCCAGGACTGATTTCTTCAGCTGTTCATTATGGCCCTCAAGATTACTCGAGACAAGCTACATATGTCCCAGATAAAATCTTTTTTGATACTGGCCAAGAAAGATTTATTAGAGCTGAAAAAATTATTGATAATCCATTTGAAGAATTTCATACTTATGCAATCCAATGGGCCCCCGATAAAATTCAATTTTTTGTTGATGAAGAAATGTATTTTGAATATCCAATGCAATCTCAACATTCACCATTTGACAAACCATTTTTCTTACTATTAAACCTTGCTGTTGGTGGACATTGGACTGACGGTTATGTAGCCCCAGGATTTACTGATGCAACTTATGAAATTGATTATGTTAGGGTATATCAATAAACTATTTTTACTAGTTCCCTTTTTTGTTTTCAGCAATTTGCAAGACTCCATCCAAATTATAGATCTTGAAAATGTAGTTGTTAAATCAACCAGAATTAATACAACTCAAAAGCAAGCGCCTTTATCAGTTACTCTAAAAAGTTTTAGTGAGGATAAGAACTTTAGTTCTCAATCTTCATTTTCTGATTTTATTAAAAATACGCCTGGTGTGTTTACAACTTCATCAAACAACTTCTCTCAAGACATGAGGATTTCAATAAGAGGATTTGGTGCAAGATCTGCATTTGGTATAAGAGGAATAAAATTGATAGTTGATGGGATTCCAGAGACAACTCCTGATGGACAAAGTCAATTAGATAACCTTCCACTAGGGTTAATCTCAAATATAGAAATACTAAGAGGTCCAAACGCAAATTTATATGGCAATTCATCAGGCGGAGTAATAAGCATCAATACTTTGACTAATCCAAATGATAAATTTTATAGAACTTCAGGAATTTTCGGTGCATATCAATATCAATCAATTCAAAGAACAAGAGTTTTGGACTGGAAAAATTCCAACCTAATAATTCACTATGATAAACGAAGATCCAATGGGTATAGAGATCAAAGTAATTACAAAACTTCAATACTCAATCTTAGATATATTAATGAGTTAGATCAGCATAATAAGATTGTTTGGCAAATAAACTATACTGATAGTCCATATGCCTACGATCCAGGTGGTCTAAAGCTCAGTGAAGTGGAAGAAAATCGAAGAAAAGCAAGAAAAAATAATATTGATTATGATACATATGAAAAGGTAAAGCATTTAAAAACAGGTATATCATGGAATTATAAGAAAAGTGATAATTCCTTTTTTGACAGCTATTTCTTTTATCAGCAGAGAGATTTTTACTCAAAACTACCTTTTAATTTTGGCGGGATCATATCAATAGACAGGAATTACTATGGATTTGGAACAAAATTTACAAGAAATAAAAATCTTGAGAGTAGAAACAACACCTTCGTCATGGGTATTGACCATTTGAGTCAGTCAGATGATAGAAAAAGATTTAAAAATAACTTTGGATTAAAAGGAGATAGAACTCTTAGTCAAATGGAAAACTTTGATACAACAGGCATTTATCTTGTTAGTCAAACTAATTTTAATTCAGGGCTTCTTTTAAGATATGGGATTAGATATGATATAAATTCTATTGGAATTGACTCAAATAATAAAGTACATCTCGATAAGATTAATCCTTCTCTAGGACTATCATATTCAATCAATTCATCGGATAATATTTTCTTCTCATTTGGAACAAGCTTTGAAACACCAACCTTGAATGAGTTATCAAATAATCCTGATGGAAGTGGATTCAACAGGGATTTAAAATCCAACAATGCTGTAAACTATGAAATTGGATGGAGAAAATCATTGTCAAACATAGCATTTGAAGCCGTAGCATACATAACAAATTCAGATAATGAAATTTTACCCTACGAGATTGAACTATTTCCAGGTAAAAACTTTTACAGAAATGTAGGTTCGACATTAAGACAAGGGGTTGAGATAAGTTCTTCGGTTTCTTTTCAGGGTGGATTGTTTAATTTCAGCTACACATTAAGTAAAAATAGATTTAAAGATTTTATTCTAGACGGGAATGACCTTTCAGAAAATTTAATTCCTGGTATTCCAAGTCAAATGCTAGATTTGGAGCTTTTACTTAAATTATCCAGAAAAAGGACTTTGATATTAACTAATCGTCTTACAGGAGAAAGATATGCTGATAATCTTAACGAGACTCTTGTTAATTCATATAATATTTTTAATGTTAAATATTCAAAAGAGATTTTCAAACAAAGTGCATTCTCTTTAGGAGTTAATAATCTTTTTAATGAAGAATTTTATGATAACATAAGGATAAATGCCTTTGGAAAAAGATACTATGAGCCAGCTCCAAAAAGAAATTTCTATTTTGGTATTAATTTTTCATTTTGATTAGAATTTTAAAATTTTTATCGATTTTTTTGTTTACCATACCTATTTATACTCAGTCCGAGTATATATATATTCTTGGTAATACTCAGGATGCAGGTATGCCTCACATAGGGTGTAAGCATAAGTTTTGCCTGGATAATTTTACCAAATATGAGGAGTATTATGTAACCTCAATTGCAGTTGTTAATAAAGAAAAAAAGAAATATATCCTTTTTGAAGCAACACCGGATATTACCTATCAGTTAAACTATCTTAAGGATAATATTTTTCAAGAATTTATTCTTCCAGAAGCTATATACATAACCCATGCTCACATTGGACACTATACTGGTCTAATGTATTTTGGTAGAGAAGCATTAGGCTCAAAAAATCTTTTAGTTAAGGTTCTTCCTAAAATGAGTAATTTTTTGAAAACAAACGGTCCATGGAGTCAACTAGTTAACTTAAACAATATTCAAATTCAAAATATAAAATTTGATGTAAGCAATTCGGAGTTGAGCAATATTGGCGTAACTCCAATTCAAGTTCCCCACAGAGATGAGTATTCTGAGACCGCAGGTTATATCATAAAGGGTAAAAATAAAAAAGCATTATTTATCCCAGATATAGATAAATGGGAGAAATGGGATAAAAACTTGAAGGATCTAGTTCAGGATTTTGATTATTTATTATTAGATGCCACTTTCTATGATTCTAAGGAGATAAACAGAGATATCAGTGAAATCCCTCATCCATTAGTGTCCGAAACCATTAATTTTCTTAATAGTTTAAGCAAAGAGAATAAGAGTAAGGTTTACTTTATCCATATGAATCATACTAACTCTATGTTAAGCCCTAATAGTGATTTATCAAAATCAATTATTAACAAAGGTTTTAACATTGCAAGACTTGGACAAAAGCTATACCTGTAACCCTTTAAGATTGCAGTCTAGCTGCTATTTCTTGAACCTCATCAAGAACTCTGAGTAGGTTTCCACCCCATAACTTTGCTATTTCAGATTCGCTGTAACCTCTCTCTCTAAGTGCAGAAGTAATATTCATGGTCTCAGAAGCGTCATTCCATCCAACAATTCCTCCACCACCGTCAAAGTCAGAGCTTATTCCAACATGATCGATTCCAATCTTTTCTACCATGTAATCTATATGATCCATAAAATCATCCATATTTGCAGGAGGATCCTCACGATCAGTTAAAAAGAAACCCAGGGCTGTAGTTTGAATAACACCACCATTTTCCTTTATCCAGTTGAGCTGCTCGTCATCAACATTTCTTGGATGGTCTCTAAGAGCGCGAGCTGATGAATGAGATGCAATTATTGGTGCTTTACTTAATTCTGCCATTTGTCTTATTGCCTCTTTTGAAGGATGTGATATATCAATCATTATTCCGTAGTAGTTTAATAGCTCAACAACTTCTTTGCCTAGTTCACTTAAGCCATTGTAAATGGCAGTGCCATCAAATTCTCCAGTATTTGAATCAGAGAACTGACTGTGACCATTGTGTGTAAGGGATACATATCTAGCCCCTCTTTCCCAAAACTTTTTTACATTAGAAGTATCAAGACCCATAGAATAGGCGTTTTCAACCCCTATCATTATGACTTTCTTGCCTTTTGCAAGTATTGTTCTCACATCATCTGAGTTAAGGGCAAGTTCAACCTGATCAGGTGCATATACATTTACTAAACGATCAATTGCATCAAACTTAGAGATAGCATTTTCATAAGCAGCTTCATACCCTTCCTCGTTAAGCTCACCTTGAGCAGTATATACGACCAGCCAGGCTACATCAAGCCCTCCTTCTATCATATTAGGCAGATTAAACTGCGTATCTGTTTTCATTGTATAGTTAAGAGAGTCAGTAAAATTCTTAACATTTATATCTATATGAGTATCGATTGTTATTATTGGCTCTACAGGATTATTACATCCGGTAATTGTTATTGATATAATTAAGGCAAAAAGTAAGTTTTTATTCATTTTTTAAGTTTTAATTAACTTTTTATTTATCTAATAATCAGTTAGTTATAATATTTTATTAATCTTTGGCACAGTATTTGCTTATGTGTGTGTGTACATTTAATATGTAACATGAACGTTCATATGAAAAATACAAAACTTAAATATAAATTAAATTTTAAAACAATGAAAAAAGGATTATTAACCCTTTTGGCTGCCTCACTTGTATTTGTGGGTTGTCAAAATTATGATGATCAATTCGATGATTTAAATGCACAAATTAGTGCTCTTAAATCTCAAGTTGACGGTTTATCATCTTTATCAGGGCAAGTTTCTTCTCTTTCTGGGACTATTAGTGGTCTTCAGTCAGGAATAACTGCTGCTCAAAACGCTGCTTCTGCTGCTAATACTGCTGCTAGTGCAATTGATCTTTCTGGTCTTTCTGCATCTTTAGCTGCATTACAAGCTGAAGTTGACGCTATCGAAGCTGCAATAGCTACTACTGCTACTGCTGCTGAAGTTGCTGCATTACAGACTAGTCTGACTGCAGTAGAGACTGATTTAGCTGATTTATTAGTATCCAACAACGTTTATTCGACTGCAATTGCTATTACTGATGCTGCCTCTATGGCTTCTGCATTGGCTCTTGGTAACAAAGTTGCTTTAATGAACGCTTCTGTAACTATTACAGATGCTGCAACTGTTGCGGATGCTGATATTCAAACTTTTATTAACAGAATTAAAACAATGAATGCGTCGTTCTCGTACAATTCAGGTTCTGCTACTGGAGCTGCTCCAACTTTTGATGAAATGGTTTCTGCAAAGCAACTAATTATAACTCAAGCTGGTGATATCTCTTTTAAAGGTTTAACTGGTGCAACTGAAATCAACATTAACGATGCTTATGAATCAAAGATTACTTCTGTAGACTTTGGAGCTTTAACTTCGTTAACTGCGTTTACTAACGATGATGCAGCTGCTAACACAATTAACCTAACTAATGCAACTAACATAGATCTTGCATCTTTAACAAGACACACAAGTTCTTCAGCATCTCCTTTTACAATTACAATGAAAAAAGGTGGTACGCTTGATGTAACTGCTCTTGACGATGTTAGTACTGCTGGTGCTCAAGAAGATCTTTACATGAACCTTAACGGTCCTGCAAGCTTTACTAAAACTAATATTGCTGATGGTGATATAGGTTTAACTAATGTTGCTACTGCTTCTGTTTCAAATTTCTTTGGAACTTTAGATGTAGATTCAGGTGTTGAAACTCTTACAGTTGTTGATGGTGTGAACTTAGACCTTGCTGGTTCAAGTGACCTTACTACTGCAACTTTAGATTTCGCATATGATTATGACCCAGCTTTATCAACTGCTAACGCTGCGATAGCTGCTGCTGGTTATTCTAGTACATATACTCAGGATCTAGATGACGGTGATATTGATTTTTCTGATTTAGAAACATTAACTGTAACAGGTAAATTAATGGACCTTTATGTTGATGGTACTGAATTAGTAACACTTTCAATTGATGCAACTATGCATGATTTACAAATTAATGGTGCAACGGACTTAACTACTTTAACAGTAGCTTCAGGTTCAAAAATCGGTAATATTACATTAACTGGTACTACAAACCTAGCTGTTGCTGACTTTAATCACACATCTAACTTAACTGATACTGATTCAACTGCAGAGAAGTCTGTTGATATGAGTGTTACTAACAACACTGCATTAACAAAACTTCACTCTACTGGTGATGACGTTGACAACTTAACTATTACAGGAAATACTCTTTTAGCTGAATTAGACTTTACAGGTCTTGCAGATGATGGTGCAGAAACTTCTGCTCTTGCAGGTGGTGTAACTATCTGGGGTAATGCATTAGTTGCGACTGCAGCTAACAATACTGCAGATGCTGATACAGCAACTTCAACAACTGGAGCTGATGGAGGTACTGCAGATGCAGGTAACTTTGACGATGGTTCATCAGGTATGGATACGTTAAAAACATATTTAACACACATTGCTGCAACTTCAGGTTCAACTGCGTTTGTTACGTTTGATAATGTATTAACAGAAACTGACACAGAAACAACAGGTGTTTCAACTGTTCAGTTAAATGTTGCGGATGCTGGTGACGGTTCAACAACTAACGAGGCAACTGTACTTAAGATGACTGCTGCTGTTGCTGCTGCTGCAAGTAATGCTGTTTCTGCTACTAAAGGTAAAAGAGCTTTTGCGGTGACTGCTTCTGGTAAGGTTGGATTTACAGTAAATAGCGTTAGTGTTCCAGCTACAGTATATACTATGACTGGTAATGGAGCTGTGGATGCTTTAAATATTGCTTCAGCTGCTAATAAAGATTTAGCTGCCGCTGCAGGTTTAACTATGAATGCACTTCATGTGTATGCTTCTGAGACTACTGTTGTTCTTAATTCATATGCAAATAATGCATCAGCAACTGTAGATGAAAAATATACAGATGCATCTGTAACAAGTGCTTCAACTGATACAGGAGATTTATGGACTGTAGGTATAGAGGATGAATTCACATTAACTGTTGGAGGAAATTCTGTAACTACTACTCCAGGAGGACATTCAGGGAATGCTACTACTTTAGCAGGTCTTGAGGCAGCGTTTATGGCTGCTTGGGCTGCTAAATATGGTGCTGCTGGTACAGCTTCAACTTCTGCAATAGCTACTATTGTAAATGATGCTGGTAATACTGCAGGTACATTTATAGTTAGAGCATTACAAAAAGATTCAGGTGGTCACGGTCTAGCTGTTTCGGTTGGTGTAACAGATAAAACTCAAGCTTCTGGTCAAACTACTAGAACTTCTGGTAATATTGGTTATAAAATTGGAAGTACTACTTCTAGTTCTGATAACTCAACTGTTGCTACCGCAACTGCTGGAGGTGTACTTATTACATTTGAGAGTACATTAGAGGGAGTATCTGACTCTGTTCTTACAGGTATGACTTCAGATGTTACTACAGCTAGTGTAGCTTCATTGACTGAGCTAACAACAAATTATGCTGCCTCAACAGGAGTAACAACTTATGCATTGGCTCAAGATCCAAGAACGGATGTTGTTAATGTAGTTGCTGCTGTAGCAAATACTGCTTCAACAGGTACAGCTGCTACTCTATTTAATAGAGTAACATGGTTAGGATAAAATCTTTAACCTGAAATAATTTTTATTGAATTAACCCCCCTTTATTGGGGGGTTTTTTTTATATTAGTTTATGTCCAAAACAGTTGGCAAAATTCTTTTAGGTCTTTATTTTTTTGCCTTTATTATACCTCAAAATATTTCTGGCATATATATTGTTTTTGATAGAGTATCAATACAGGTTTTATATATTTCAGTTTTAAACTTATTTGTTATATTATATCTGCTAAAGAGTATTAATTTAAAATTTTTTATTGATCACATAAGATATAAGAATCATTACATATCCTATTTACTAGTAATTATATGTTCATTTCTTTCTCTTATATATGCTGAAAATTTAATAGAAGGAATTATAACTTTTAGTAAGTTCTTCTCATTATTCATTTCATTTAGTCTTATCATTTATATAGTTTACAAATCAAAAATTGATTTTATAAAGCTTTTTTTTATGTTCATTGTTCTAGCATTAATAGCTGAAACGTATGTCATAAATTCTAAAATTTTTGAATCAGTTATTTTAAACGGAAACTTATTGACAAGATCAATGGATTTTAGAGGTTTTACAGGAAATATTAATATCTCGTCATTCTCTATCTTAATCAAGCTACCCGCTCTAATATATTTGATATATAAAGAAAAGAAGCATTTGTACCTTTTTCTATTAAATCTTCTTCTAATATCATCTCTTGTATCAATTTTAGTATTATTCAGTAGAGGAGCAATTATTGGTCTTATTCTACTGATTATTATCTCGTTATTGTATTATATAGTTAAAGAGAAGAGAAAAGTAGTTGTGCAAACTATATTAGTTTCTTTGTCGGTATGTATCTCTTATTTGACCTATAATTTTTTGAATGAAAAAAATACATTTGATTTGATTGAAGAAAGATTTTCAACAGTTGCTCAACCTTCAAGTGATGAATCTGTATCACAAAGAGTTACTTTTTATAGAATTGCACTTGAGGATATTAAAAATTATCCATTAACAGGTGTTGGAATTGGAAATTGGAAATTATTATCAATACAAAGAGCAAATGGTATACTTGGAGGTTATATGGTACCATATGTGGTGCACAATGATTTTCTAGAAGTCGGGGCAGAATCTGGAATTTTATCCTTGTTGAGTTATTTATTCTTTATTTTTTTCCCATTTATTATTTTATTAAAAAGATCTATTAATTTTAGGAATAATAACCTTCATTTTTTAGCTCTAACATGCTTATCTGTCTATATATTAGATTCATTGATAAACTTTCCAATGCATAGAGTTGTCAGTTCTATCAATCTTTATTTTACTTTTGCACTTTTTTATTATATAACAATCAAAAACAACCATGAAGTCAAAAAATATTTTTAAAATCTTTATTGTTGCCTTTTTGATATCAAATGTATTTGTAAATATTAAAGCTTATCAATCTTCTTATTTTCAGGCCTATTTATTGTATGATTTTAATAATGGTTCTTACATAGTACCTTATGAAATTTATAACAAACTAGACGATAATTTTCCTAATATAACACAGACAACGTTACCAATAAAATTTTTAAAAGCTAGGTATCTATTAAACATAGATTCTATAAGTCAAGCCAAATCTTTACTTTATGATGCAAGTAAGGCTAATCCTCATATAATGGCAGTTGAGAATATGCTAGCAGATATTTATTTAATGGAAAATAATCTTGATAGTGCATATCTTTTCTCTAAATTGGCTTTCAGTAAAATGCCAAATGTGGATATTCACAGAAATACCTACTTTACTGTGTTAAGATCTTTAAAAGATAGTATGAATGTAGAATCTGAATTAGATAATGCATTTATGCGTTTGAAAAACTTAAGATCTTCTCAGAAGGATTGGTATGATTATATCTATTCTAAGTCCATAATAACAGATTCAACAGCAACAGTAATTCCGTTAATTAACCAGTTTAAGGAGAGATTTCCTAATGAAGATCCAAAAATAATTAATGAGCTTGAAAACCGCATTGAACTTGGTTCTCAATCATATACTTTATTCTCCTTGTTTTCCGCTATGGGAGACGATTATTTTATGAAAGAGGATTATGAAAACGCATCAAATTATTATGAACAGTCAATTGATTATAACCAAGATAATTATATCATTTATGAGAACCTTGCAATTTCATATGATCTATCTAAAAGAACTGATATGGCGCTTGAAATGTATGACTTAGTGTTAAATAATTTTAAACCTACCAATGGAAGAGTTGAATTTTATAAAGGCCTCTTATTAGTTAGACTTGGTGAAAATGAATTAGGTTGTAATTACTTAAGAGAGTCAAGTAATAAAAATTATGTTGGAAGTAATACTAAAATTAGAGCTTCAGAAGTTTATGTAGCACTATGTGTTAATAATTGATATCACTTGTAATTTTTCCAATAGAATCATATGTTATCCATCTACCTTTTACTTCACCATTTTTAGAAAAAGTGGAAATCTGTTTCAACTTTCCATTAACATAGTAATATTTCCATTTACCAATTCTTTGACCAGTTTTATTAAATTCACCAGTTGTTTCTTTAGTTCCATTGGAATAATAGAAGGTCCATCTTCCATAATCCTTTCCATTCAAGTATTGTCGAATACTTCTAAGATTATCGTCTTCATATGTTGAACATCTTCCTGTAAATAACTCGTTGTTACTATCATAAGTAATGAAATTTGCGCTGTCAAATAAAAGTTCTGGACACAATGATGGTGAACAACTTGAAGTCATAATCGATAAAAGTATGATAAATTTTTTCATTGAAAATTTTGTATTAACTGAAATGTAAAAATAATTATTATGTTAAATAAAATTATAAAAAAAGTAGTTTTAAAGTGACTTTTAGTTTTTGATAGAATTAAATGGTGTATGTGATTCTTATCAGCCTCAAAAGGTGATTTATTATTTAAAAGTCTTTTAAAAAAGATTCTAATTATATCAATAATTGGATAAGTTAAAATAGAGATTATAAAAAGGACTTTATGTAGATCATATTCTGGTTTTATTATATAATCATTAGACAAAACATAAACTACATAAATACTAGCAATACCCCCTAAAAGGTGTGATCCAGAATCTCCCAGAAATATCTTTTTTTCTTTTTTAAAATTAAAGAAAGATAATGCTATTAATGAGGGTATTAAAATACTTGAAATGGACCTAAAGGGAGTTATACTCATTGAAAAAAATTCAAATGATAAAATAAAAACAATGATTATGCTTAAAGCGAGACCATCTATTCCATCTATAAAGTTTATAGAGTTAATAATTGCAACTATTATAAATATAGTTAATAGTTGTGCTGCTAATCGACTTAATTCATAAATACCAATTACACCATGCAGATTATCAATTATCAAGCCATTATCAATTATAATCTTAGCTGCAATTATCTGAAAAATAAATTTAAGTTTATAGTCAATATTATTTATATCATCATATAGACCAATTAGAATAAGAAGAGATAGTGGAACTATGAATGAATAGTCAAATAGTGTTTTGCCATCTAAATAGAAGTATGAAGAGATTAAAAAAAGAATCAAAAATATAGATACTCCACCAGACCTTGTTGCAATAGTTTTATGAGATGACCTTGATATAATTTTGTCTGTATAATTCATTTTTAAAAAAAGTCTTTGAGTAATTATTAAAATAGGTATACTAAGACAAAAAGATATAATTACAAGATTATTGGCCATCTATCTAAATTAGTAATTAATTAAACAATTACAGAAAATGAAAATAAATTCTGAAGAAAACCCATTTAATCTATTGATTATGAACTAAATACTTCCAATTATAACCAAAGGGTCATCTAAAATCAAGCTAATAATCTTATAAGTCAAAGGTATTATTACACTTTGTCAAATTATCTTTTATCAATTAATCTTTCTAAATAATAATTTAAAGTTTTCTCTATGCCTTCTTCAAAAGAAGTAGAAGCCTTCCAGCCTAGTTCATTTTTTATTTTAGATGAATTAATAGCATATCTATAATCATGTCCCAATCTATCTTTAACATGTTGAATAAGATTTAGTGAGCTTCCAGAAGGGCGATTTAATCTAGAATCAATTAAATTAATTAAATGGTGAACTAATTCTATATTTTTTTGTTCATTATTACCACCAATTAGATAGGTTTCACCAATTTTTCCTCTATTTAAGATTAAATCAATAGCACTTACATGATCTTCAACATAAAGCCAATCTCGAATATTGTCTCCTTTTCCATAAACAGGTAAAGGTTTCTCCTTAACAATATTTTGTATCATTAAAGGAATTAATTTTTCAGAATGCTGTCCAGGTCCAAAATTATTTGAACAATTAGATAGGACTACAGGTAGTCCATAAGTATGAAAATAAGCACGAACAAAATGATCTGACGATGCTTTTGATGCAGAGTAGGGAGACCTTGGGTCATATGGAGTTGCTTCATTAAAATATCCCTCACTGCTTAGGCTGCCAAAGACTTCATCGGTTGAAATATGATAAAACACTGAACCATTTTGTTTATCCCAACTTTTGCGTGCAATCTCAAGAAGATTTAATGTTCCTTGTATGTTTGTATGAGAAAAAGTAAATGGATTTTTTATGGAATTATCTACATGAGATTCAGCAGCTAAATGTATGACTCCATCAAAATTATATTTTGAAAACAATTTTTGCAATTGATTAAAATTTGTTATATCCTCATGAATGAATTCATAGTTTGGTTGCTCTGCACATTCATTCAATGACTCTAAGTTGGCAGCATAGGTAAGGGCGTCAAGATTTATAATATGTGTATCAGGATAATTATTGACCATATACCTAACAACATGAGATCCAATAAAACCAGCTCCTCCAGTAATTAATAAAGATTTAAATGACCTCATTTGTTTGTAAATTAGTTAAACAATCTTCCAGTGCAATTTCCCAATCTCTAATTGACAAAGCTAAGGTATCCTCAACTCTGCTAGTATCAAGAGGTGTACTCAAAGGTCGCTTTGCAACTGATGGATAATCAGATGTTGAGATCGGACTTACATTACAATTAACACCTAATAAATTAATAACTTTTGATGCTATCCTAAACCAGTTTGTTTTAGGCCCTTGAGCATAATGATAAGTTTCATACTTGAATAAATCAGGGTGTTCTATCCTGCTTAATAATGCTCTTGCAAGATCTATTCCATATGTTGGCTTACCCCATTGATCACTTACTATATTAACAGAATTTTTTGATCGGGAAGCTTTAATAATAGTTTTTATAAAATTATTGCCAAAAGGACTAAATAACCATGCAATCCTAAATGTTGTATGTGGACATTTTGCTTTTTTTATAGCATTCTCTCCTGATAGTTTAGTTTTACCGTAGATATTGATGGGGTTAGGTGTGTCCATCTCATTATATGACCTGTTATACAGTTTGCCATCGAAAACAAAATCAGTAGAGAAATGAATAATTTTTATTTTTTTTTCTTCAGCAAATTCAACTAGACTTTTTACTCCAAGAAAATTAACCTCTTCTGCATCTGCTACTTCATTTTCAGCTTTATCTACATTTGTATAACCAGCACAATTTATAATTAAATCAAAAGGAATTTTTTCATACTTATTAGAAAGTTTCTTCTTATTATTAATATCTACTTCTGCTTGATTTACTAATAATAATTTATGCTTTGAGAACTCATTAGCTACTTCCTTAAAACATTGACCAAGTTGACCATCTGAACCAGTAACCAAAATTTTAGCCATATAAATCAGTATTATAATTAAAGAGAGTCGCCTGATCAAAATTTGGTCGATTCTTATCCTTTTCAGATAGAATCCATTCTGACTCTGGAATCTGCCAATTAATTCCTAAAGTATTATCATTTGCAGCTATGCCACTATCACTTTCAGGGTGATAATACTCATCTACCTTATAATGAAATATTGACTTTTCACTTAATGTAATATAACCATGAGCAAAACCTCTCGGAATAAAAAGCTGAAATCCATTTTCAGCACTTAGCTCTTGAGAAAGGTGTCTGCCAAAACTTGGAGAACCTTCTCTAATGTCTACTACAATATCTAGAACTTTTCCACTAATAACACTAACTAACTTAGATTGACTAAATGGATCTAATTGATAATGCAGGCCTCTTAATACACCTCTTCTTGAAACACTCACATTATCTTGACAAAAATTAATTCTTCTTCCTATATAATCTTCAAAAGTTTTAAGATTAAATGTCTCTTTAAAGCTCCCTCTGGCATCATTATGTAAGTTGGTTTTTAAAAGAAAAACATCCTCAAGTTGGGTGGTAACAACCATTATAGTGTATATGAAATCAATGTTAATTTTATAACTATTCTAATAAAAGTAATCATTTTAAAGTAAATCAAGGAAACAATTTATAACTGTTTATCTAAAACAAAAGGTTATAATTTTAGCTAGTTTTATTATTAAGGTAAAGTTCTAAAAGATACTCACCATATGAAGTTCCATTTAGCTTTTCAGCATTTTCTAAAAGTTTATTGAGAGTTATATAACCTTTTCGAAATGAAACTTCCTCTAAACATCCAACCTTCAATCCTTGTCTTTTCTCAATGGTTTCAATAAACTGACTAGCTTTCAATAGAGATTCATGTGTCCCAGTGTCAAGCCAAGTAAACTCTCTACCTAGGGTCTCTACCTTTAGTTTTTTATTTTTTAAAAAATATTGATTAATAGCAGTAATTTCTAGCTCTCCACGATTAGAGGGTTTAATAGTTTTAGCTATTTCAACTACTTCATTAGGATAAAAATACAATCCCACAACTGCTTTATCGCTTTTAGGAATTTTAGGCTTCTCTTCAATGGATAAGGCATCTCCATTAGAATCGAATTCGATTACTCCATATCGATTTGGATCCTTTACCTTATAACCAAAGATGGTTGCCTTATTTTCATAAGGAGTTCTATTGACAACTTCCTCCAATTGTTTTGAGAAATCGATTCCATAAAAAATATTATCTCCCAGAATCAAACAAACAGAATCTTTACCAATAAAATTCTTGCCTAGAATAAAAGCTTCTGCAATACCTTTAGGCTCTTTTTGTGCTTTATATTTTATTTCAATACCCCACTTATTTCCATTACCCAATAATTCCTCATACTTAGTAATATCCTTTGGAGTACTAATAAGTAATATTTCCTTTATTCCTGCAAGAATAAGTACAGATAAAGGATAATATACCATTGGTTTGTCATAAACAGGTAATAGTTGTTTTGAGACTACTGAGGTGACTGGAAAAAGTCTAGATCCTCTTCCACCTGCAAGAATAATACCTTTCATTCTTTTGTTATTTTAAAATTCAATATGCAATCTAGTTTTTAAAAATATATAAATAAATATTAATAGAATTGATTTAGGAGATTCTAATGATTTTCAAAAATATTTTCTAACTTGTCTAAAAGATAATTCTTACTGAAATTACCTCGAAAATATTTAATGGCATTAGATGAAAATTTCTTTTTTTGTGATTTAGAAGAATTGTAAATCTTTAAAATATTATCTGCTAAAAGTTTTTCATTTTCAGCTTCAGATGCATAACCTGATTTAGAATTAATTATAATTTTATTACCTATACCATCTAAAGACCCAATAATTGGTTTACCACAAGCTAAATATGATTGAAGCTTACCTGGAATTGTGTAAGAGAATATATCAGCCTTCTTAAGTGTTATAAGCAGTGCATCAGCAAAAGCAAAAAAATTGGACATTTTCTTAGCAGGAAAAGATCCTAAAAAGAAAAACTTATTGGAAATACCTCTATCCTTAATTATCTTTTGCACTCTCTCTTTATCTCTTCCATCTCCAAGAACCACTATGTTTATATTATGGTTTTTTAATAGCTCAAGGGCGCCTATAATAGTATCAAAACTTTGAGCTACTCCAATATTTCCAGCAAAAACTAAATTAAATCCAGAAGGTAAAAGATTTTTGTACTCTTCTTGTCTCTTAACAACTCTATAAAAATCTTCAGCATAATAAGGATAATAAATCATTTTATTTTCTGACACATTCTGATCTTTTATATAATTCTTAAACTCTGGAGATTGTACTAAAATTATGTTGGTAAACTTGTATATAAGTTTTGTCATGTAATTTATCAGACCTAAAATAACCTTATTTGAAATTCCCCCAGCAACTTTAACTGATTCAGGCCAAAGATCATGTACCCATAAATATGATTTACAATTAAATTTTTTTGCAGCAATTATTCCCAATATTCCAACTGTAATCGGAGAGGGAGCATAAATAAATACCTTATCAAATTTTCCTTTTAATTTAGAAACCTCTATAAATCCAAATAAAACAAATGAAATGTAATTCAAAAATAGTCTTACTCCTCCAGCATTCTTTCTTAGAACTAAATTAGCTCTATGAACTTTAACTCCTTGAATCTCCTCTTTACTTGGCCCATTCCAAGAATAGCCATTAAAATAATCTCCTTTTGGATAATTTGGTTTACCTGTTAGTACCTCAACCTGATGACCTCTTTTAAAAAGCGAAAAAACGAGGTCATTGATTCTAAAATTCTCAGGAAAAAAATATTGAGATATTACTAGAATTCTCATTTATAGCATTCTGGTTGAATTATTTTTTTTCCAAACAGTTCTGTTAACATAGTCAATATGACTTAGTATAATTCTGGAAACTTTAATTGAAACATTATCCACGTCGTAATCATCAACAGTTTTTGGGATACTACCTGAGTCAAATTGACTTGTAACCATATTTATAGACTCTATAATCCTGTTTTTTTCAAGACCGGACATAATAAATGTGCCTTCTTCCATTGCTTCAGGTCTTTCATGTGCTGCTCTTATCATAATAGCAGGAAACTTTAGAAGAGATGACTCCTCTGAAATAGTTCCGCTATCTGAAACTACACATTTAGAATTTTGTTGAAGATTAACGTAGTCGAAAAATCCAAGAGGCTTTAAGAATTTAATTCTCTTATCCATTTTAATTTTTTTAAGCTTACCAATTCTCATTTTTGTTCTAGGATGAGTGGATACTATTATTGGTAGCTTGAACGTCTCAGCTATCTTATTAAGACTGTCTAAAAAAGAAGTCAAATTCTCTATATAGTCGACATTTTCCTCCCTATGACAGGAAACAATAAAATATGAATTCCTCTTAATATTTAACTTTCCTAGAATTTTACTTGTATCAATTTTATCTTTGTAATAAGATAGAATTTCCTTCATACATGAACCAGTCTTTATAATGGTTTCTGGATTTATTCCCTCTGACACTAGATAATCACGTGCATGCTCAGTTAAAGGCATATTAATATCGCTCAAGTGGTCAACTATTTTTCTATTTAATTCTTCTGGTACTCTTTGGTCAAAACACCTATTACCAGCTTCCATATGAAAAATAGGAATTTGCCTTCTTTTTGCTGAAATAATTGAAAGACATGAATTAGTGTCTCCATATATTAAAACAGCATCTGGCTTTTCTTTCTCTAGTATCTTATCAGATTCTGAAATTATATTTCCAATTGTCTGGGCTGTTGATTCACCAACAGCATTTAAAAAATAGTCAGGTTTTTTAACTTCAAGATCTTTGAAAAATATTTCATTTAATTCATAGTCATAATTTTGACCAGTATGAACCAAAATGTGTTTTACTTGCCTTTCAAGTTCAGCTATTACCCTTGAAAGCTTAATAATTTCAGGCCTAGTGCCAACTATCGTTAGTACTTTAGTCATTTTAGATTATATATTTTATTTTTCTTGATACTATCATTAAATAGTCTTAAAAGCATTTTATCCCATTTCGGTTTCTCTAAATTTGTTTTTAAAAAAAACTTACTCGAATTTAAGGATTTATTAGAGAAAAAAGAGTTATCAGCTTCTATATCTATATTTAGCTTAAAGCGATTATTGATTTTTGATATCAAATCAAATTTTGAAATAGGTTCAGATGAGATGTTGTAGATACCAGTTAAACTTGGGAATTCTTTTAGAATCTTCACAACAGTTTTAGACATCCAAAGTGTAGTTACTCCTGAATAAATTGCATTTTCAAAACCATAAATTTTCTTATTCTTATTTGAAAAAACCCACTCCATTAATTCAGTTTTATTGAATATCTCTCTACCAATCATTGAAGATCTAATAGTAAGAGTGTTCTTAGAATTTATTTCACCATCGGCCTTTGTTTTTCCATAGTTGTCTTCAGCATCAGGAGTATCATTATCCAAATAGTCACCTTTTTTACCAGAAAAGACACAATCTGTAGAAAAATGGATTAATCTTTTACCAAATTTTGAGACCCATTTATCAATTTTATGAGGAAAAACTGAATTAATTAAAGTAGCTTTTTTAATATCGTCTGCGCCTCTCCTTATTGTTACGCCAGCAGCATTAATAATTACATCTGGTGCTACAATTTCTAAACAATTATTTATATCATCTTTCAAAAAATCATATTTAAATACTTTACACTCAGGGTAGAATTGGCTAAGGATTTTTGAGTTAGACCTGGAATTTAGAATGATTTCTAAACCATGTTCTTCATAAAGTGATTGTGCCATTTTATGACCAATCATTCCATCAGCCCCAAGAATTAAAACTTTCATTTGTATCCAATGCTAGCAAGCAGTTTCTTTAGACTATCTTCTGATAATCTATCTGTGTTAAATGAATTATACTCTTCGTAATTCTTACTTGCTTTTCCTTCAAAAAAATACTTGTTATAATTAAGATCTCTGTTATCAGATGGTATTACAAAATATTTTTCTAGTTCTTTTGCAACCATTCTCTCTTCCTTTGAGAGTAAGGTTTCGTGCACTTTTTCAGCGTGACGAATTCCAATATTTTTAATCTTAACAGTTGATTTAAAAATCTTTTTCATGATCTTAGCTAGGGTGCCAATGGTTGTAGAAGGAGACTTTTGGACAAAAATATCACCTGCTTTTCCATTTTGAAATGCAAAAAAAACAAGGTTTACAGCTTCCTCAAGTGTCATCATAAATCTAGTCATATCAGGGTCTGTAACTGTTATATCATTACCAGAATTTATTTGTTCAAAAAAATGAGGTATAACAGACCCCCTAGAGGCCATAACATTTCCATATCGAGTTCCACAGATTATCGTGTGGTCTGAAGTTCTAGACTTAGCAACAAAGACTTTTTCCATCATTGCTTTTGACACTCCCATTGCATTAATAGGATAGACTGCCTTATCGGTGCTGAGACATACAACTTTTTTAACTTTATTCTCAATTGCAATTGATAAAACATTATCAGTTCCAAAAACATTTGTTTTTACAGCTTCCATTGGAAAAAATTCACATGAGGGGACTTGCTTTAGAGCAGCTGCATGGAAAACATAATCTACCTCATTAAAAGCAGCTCTAATACTCTCTCTATCTCTCACATCTCCAATAAAAAACTTTATTTTTGAATTATTGTAATGCACCCTCATGTCGTGCTGTTTTTTTTCATCTCTTGATAAAATTCTTATTTCTGAAATTTCAGAACCAATGAGTTTATCAAGCACTGCATTACCAAATGAACCAGTACCTCCGGTAATCAATAAGGTTTTATTTTTAAGATTAATCATTTATATAGTTTATTAATGCTATTTCTTCACTTTTTATTTTGAGAAGCGAAGTATTAGGTTCACTTAAATTTACTACTTTCTCAATATTCAAAGATATATCATTTATATCAAGTGGATCAAATGAATAATAATTTGAAATAATTTCATTTACATAAGGCAAGTTAGATGCAATAACTACTAGGTCTAGTTGAGCAGCCTCGACAAGGGGTAATCCAAAGCTCTCATATAGTGATGGATAAATTAAATATCCTAATTCTGAATATTTTTCATATAGCATATCTTGCTTCAATAACCCTAAATTCTTTATAATTAGTTTTGGGTTATACTTATTGTTTCCTTTAATTAAACTGTTAAATTTATTTTCAGTTAGTGTAAGATACAAATGTATAGGTTTGTTTAGTCTGCTACTAGCTCTATCCATAGCATCTATTAGTCTTTTATGATTTTTATGATTCTCACCACTTGCTACATAAATAAATTTTTGAGTAGACCTTTTAAGACTATTTACTTTTTTTAATTTTGGAAAAATTGGAAAAATTTTTATATGACTTTTAGAAATTTTTAGACTTCTAGCTAACTTATATTTCATTAAATTGGTTTGAACTACCCATTTATAATTTGACATCTTTAATAAAAATATATACTGTCTTTTGATCCAAAGAATTAGATTTTTTAAATGAAAAGGATTTGAATTCAAAAGCAATTCATTTTGAAAATAAACAATAACCTTTTTGTTGTATATATATATTGGAGGCGGAACGTTTGCAAGACAAAAAAATGTATTGAATTTTTTATGGTTTTTAAGATAAAAATTTCGCCTTGACATCTCTGAAGAGTATAAAATTGAAAACTTTTCTTTTGGAATTTTTTTTAATATATCGTCAGTATATCTCTCATCAATAATAAAAAAATAATCATCTGAATTATTTTCTAAAATATTACTGATTAAGATATTTAAAATAGTTCTACCTCCTCCTTGATGAATATATATTGAATCAAATAATATCATTCATTTAAATTTACGTCACTTAAATACTCAACCAATGCCTCTTTCCAATCTCTCATTATGTTTAAGCCTCTTAAATCTAACTTTTTATTTACAAGTCTTTCTGACTTTGGTCTTTCTACAAAGTACTCTTTTGCAAAATGTTCAGAATTGACCTTTTGAAGTTTAATCTTGCTATCTAAGTTTAATATTCTTAATATTTCAGCAGCAACTTCAAATCTAGATGTTAAACCACCGCAAACAAGATTATATACTCCAAAGAGATCTTTATTAATTAAATGTTTTACATTTCTAGCAAAGTCAACCGTATATGTTGGCGTACCATTCTTATCATCAACTACATGTAATTCTTTGGCACCTGCTTTAATTTGATTAATTATCTTATAGATAAACTTTTTATCTTTCTTATGCCCACCCATCATCCATCCTGCCCTGAAAACAAAGTATCTTCTACAATTTTTGACAACATATTCTTCTCCTAAATATTTAGTTCTTGCGTATACGCATAAAGGGTTAGGCTTATCCCAGTCATCATAAGAATCTTTTTTACCATCAAAAATACCAGCTGTAGAAACATAGACAAGGGGAATATCAAGTTCGTTAGAAATTAGTGTTGCATTTTCAACAGAAATTGTATTAGTGTTATATGCTTCTTCTCTGTTAACTTCACAAAATTCTAGATCAGTATGAGCGCCAAGATGAATTAATATATCTGGGTTAACTTTATAGCATAATTCTTTATAAGATTCAAAATTGCGAAAATCATTATAGATTAACCAGCTTTCGTTGACGTCAATATCAGTACAGGTTAAATTATAATCATTTTTAAACTCATTATAGAATGCTTCACCGAGCATTCCACCTGCTCCTGCAATTATAATTTTTTTCATATTCTATATAGTATTTTTTTTAAGTAAAAAGTGTTTAAGAAAATTTTTAATGAAATTAGTTTGTTGTTTTTTACAAAAAGTCTAAGTAAGCTCAAATCAATAGATTTATAATTAATTAAGGATTTTAGCCAGTAAAAACTAATAATCTGTTTTATACTAGAGAAGTCTGTATGATTTTTAGCATAACTTAATATATTATTCAAAAAAATTGCAAATTCAAAAAAATTTTCTTTGGTTAAATGTTGACCATAAATAATCTTATTTATTAAAATATTCTCCTCTTTTTTAATTGGCATGTTTAGATAATTTTTAAAATAATTTTCTCTTACAATTAGATTGTTTTCAAATTGTTTCTCTTGATGTAAAGTTGAATAATTATTTTTATGAATCCTATATTTTAAAATAATATCAGGGACATTTTCAATTTTTAAATACAATGAAAGCTTAGTCCATAAGTCATAATCTTCACTTGGGGCTCTATTCTCATCATATAATTTAGTAATAAACTTTTCAATTTTTCTTCGTTTAAAAATTACAGTTGGATGGTGTAAACATGTATTGAAAAGTAATTGAGACTTACAATCACTGTAATTAACTGGATAAGAAACTTTTTTACAATATTCCCCAAAAGTTTTTATTTGTCCTCCAACAATTGATAATCTGGGTTTTCTTTTAAAAAGGTTTATCTGTTTGTCTAATCTATCAGGAAGAGAAATATCATCTTGATCATTTCTTGCTATAAATTCTCCTTTTGAATTTTTAATTAGAAAATTCAATCCTTTTATGTATCCTATATTCTTTTTATTCGTAAACAGTTTAATCCTTTCATCCTTAAAAGATTTAATAATTTCAATGGAGTTATCAGAGCTAAAATCATCTAAAATCAATAGCTCAAAATTTGTATATGTTTGATTTAATATGCTCTCTATAGTACTAGAGATAAATGAGGATCCATTATATACAGGCATAATAATAGAGACTAATGAAGCTTTTTCAAAAGTTTGTCTAGTCATGGATTTTATTATTTGAACTATTACTCAATTTAATATATTCTCTAAAAACTTGTTCCATCTGGGTGTTTTTTCATCAATTAGAAAAATCTCTTTATTGTTATTATTGACATTGGATTTATTAATAACACTTATCAGCTCTTCGGGATAAGAAAAAAACTCTACACCATCGAAGTCTTTAAGTGGACTTGTATTAAGTTCACCATGAGAAATAAAAACGATGGTATTTAAGTTTCCATAAAATGCTTCAACCGCAGCTCCAGAGCTTGCTGGACAGATTACTGTGTTATACTCTTTGAGAACTTTGCTAAGAGGGTTATCAATTATCTTTATATTCTCAAAATCTTTATCTATTCTAATTGGTTGTGCTGGATGAGGTTTAAAATAAAAACATTTATCCTCACAGTGGGGTAGTGCTTTATATATAGAATTTAGCATTTCATTTGTTGCATTTTTCAATATATCACCTAGAATTAATACTTTGTCTTGGTTTTTCTCTAATAAATAATTCTTTTTTAATTTCTGATATCTCAATGCCTCTAAAACAGATACTTTACTATTACTATAATTTAAATTGTTAAAATGCCGTTTTGCAATTATACTATTGACAACAAATATATCAGGCTGATATAAATAATCTTTAAAACTGTTATAATATCTCATATCCCAAAAACTTACAGTTGAATGCTGAACAGAAATCAATTTTCCATGATTATACTTTCGCCATGCGCTGTTCAACGCAAACTCCCAACCTTGATTTTCTTGTAAATAAAAACCGATTTTTTGAGTTGGTATAATACTAAAAATTTTTTCAAAGCTTTTAATAGAAATCAAATTTTCTAATAATACAGGTCCTCTAGTAGAACTATGAAAATCTTTAGAAAAAAGTGGAAATAAATTTGTCTTATTCTTATAAATAAAAATTTCTTTTGAATTAATTTTTAAACTTTTTAAAGACACATGTATATAGTCAATTAGAATCTCTAACCAAGACCAAAAATTTAAATATGAATAAAGAAAATTATGAGCGGAATTAGGTTCCACTCTTTCTAATCTTAAAGCTTTGAATAAATTTTTTGCATTTTTTAAGTTAACAGGTAAATGCAACCAGTTTATGCTTAGTTCTAACTTGTTTAAATTTTCAGGAAAGTCCCCCCATAAACCTGTACCGTAATAATTCTTTGAAATTTTTTCCTTGTCAAAATGTGTTAAATATGAAACTAAAAATGCGCTTTTGTTACCTTTAAAATAATTAACGGGTCTATTGAATATATTTACGTTTACTAGATACTTATAAGAATATAGTAAAATTCCTTTAATGAAATTTTTTCCTTCAAGGTATTTAAACTTTGGTCTTTTAATTTGATTATTTTTTTTATAATTTAAACCGGAGTTGATACAATATTCTCTAACTATTGGATCAACAATCTCTGGGGCATTCAATAACAGTATTTCTTTTGGTTGATGCTCTTGAATTATTAGCTCTATTGCAAGAAATTTAATAACATTTGTTATTTGAGGCGATTTATAAAAACTCTTTTCGCAAACAGTCGACATTTGCCATAAGTTATAAACTGAATTATATTGATAACAATCATTTAAAGTAATGCCATTTATTTTTTTTTGAGAAATTGACTTTATGAAATTAAAATATGAATCTCTTATTTTAATTTCATTTTTATTAATATAATTTAAAATAGAAACTATATTGCCATTAGTTTTTCTGTAATTCCAATCAATAGTTATGCTGTGAAGTAATCTTTGTTTATCCAAACTAATTTGAATTAATTGAACCACATAAAGTCCTTATTCCACTCTCTATTGTGGTGAACTTAGTCCTTCCAATTGTCTTTATTAATAAAGTATTATCTGCATATATCCCCTTTTGGTCTCCAGGAGTTGATCCCTCAGAAAAATAATTTACACCTTTAATATTTTTCTTAATAATTAGTAATAATTCTTCAACTGTTGCTCTTCTTCCCGTTCCAATATTAATAGAAATATTTTTTGAATCATTTAAACATAATTTATACCAAGCGTCAACTACATCATCTATATAAATAAAATCTCTAAATCTCTCTAAGCTGCCTTTTACATGTACTCTTTCTTTTTTTAATGCTTGGGCTAAAAAAATACTTACCATACCTTGTCTTAAATTTGATAAATCTTGTCCTGGACCATAAACATTAAACATTCTAAGATTTATAAAAGGTAGCTTATCCTTAAAAATATCTAAATATCGTTCAGAAGTCAATTTACTAATTCCATAGCATGAAACCGGACTAGGTAAATAACTCTCGCTTATTGCTTGATTAGGCACATCTCCATAAACTGACATAGAGCTTGCAAAAAGAAATTTTTTAACTTTTTTAGCAATCCCATATTTAATTAAATTAAGTGTAGACAGAGTGTTTTTGGTTAAATCGCTTGCTGGATCGTCAAAACTAATTTCTCCAGACGACTGCCCTGCAATATGTAAGATATAATCACAGTCGTTTGGTAGCTTATCCAATACATTATTATCGCTTAAATCATATTTTATAAACTTAACTCCCTTTGGAATGTTATTTATATTCCCTTGTGAGAGATCATCAACACCAACAACCTCATGTCCATTTTTTGAAAAATGTTCAGCCACTTTAGAACCAATAAAACCTGCAATGCCTGTAATTAATATTTTCATATCATAAATTTTTTAAATAGCTCGTGTTTTGAATATTTTGAAGCTTTAAGTTATTATATCCAAAAAAAAAGATTTTATTATAATGAGCAGCCTCATAATCATTGATGGAATCACCTATCAAACAGGTTTCACTAATACAATAATTATTTTGTGAAATAATTCTTTTCACTATATCCTTTTTTGGCTCTGGTGATCCATTGATAGATTTAAAGAAGGGTTTTAAATCTAGAGATTTACATAAATAATTTAGTTCATTATTGTCTGAGCCAGAAGCAATATGAAAATCTTTTGTGTTATTATATTGTCTTACAAAAGATGTTGTTTCATCGATCAGGAGACTCTTATCCTTTAATTTCTCTAAACAGATATTGCCGTATATTTTTAAAATTTCATTACTCTTTTTTTTTGACAATTTTTGACTTAAAATTTTATTAAAAAAATATTCAATTTTAACATATCTAGACAGGCCCTCATTTAACTTATGAAATTCAATTAATTCAGCTATGTTTTTTTTTGAGTATCCGCTAAATGCTTCTCTAAATGCAGCTTCTCTAATTTGATTTGAATTAATTAAAACACCATCAAAATCCCAAATTATATTTTTATAACTAGTTATCATTTATGAACTTTAAATATAGCCCTAACACACCATGCATCATTAACATTTAGACGATAATCATTAAGATTACTTGCTTTTGCGTTATAAGATTTATAAACTTTCATTATAAAGTTAGGCGTAAAGAATCTTATAAGTTCTTTTAAATATAATTTTAAACTAAATTGGTTGGGCCTCCACTTATAAAACCTTTTCTTTGATTCCCTCATATCAAAAAATAGATCATTTACAGACATGCCATTTAATGCAATATCAATAACTTCAAACCCATACTTTTGAGCAATTCTTTCGAAGCTTTTTTTTGTAAAAAAAAGAAGATGAGGAGAATCATAGGGGCGATCAATAAATTTACCATCAAATTCACAGTTTGGGACTTCAAGAAAAATATAGGATTCAGGCTTAGCAATATCTTTAAGCTTTTCAAAGACAGTAATGTCACTTAAGTGTTCAAGAGTATGAAGAGATATAATTAAATCCGTTGATATTTTTTCCTTACTATCAATTAGGTTTGTGTATCCTCTGCTAGTTAAGATTTTTTTTGAAAAATTATCACTCTCCTCACAATATAAATTAATTTTTTTATTTAATTTACTCAAAAGGAAGCCTAGATCACCAGTTCCTGAGCCAAAGTCAAAAACAGTTTCTAATTTATTAATATTTAAAAACGTAGTCAAATATTGTATATAGTTTTTATTTCTACCAGAGTAAAGAAGTTCGTTCAATGAAAAATCAAAAATTTGATGAGGTCTTCCAGAGCTTCTATAAATATTACTGTAAAAATTATCTATTAATTTTCTGTCCGGCATTGGATGACAAAATGAAAAATCACAGCTACTACAACTGTATATTTTCAAATTTTTAAAAAATTCTTTGTCATACTCAATATGAAGTTTATAATTATCAATAAACTTAATACTATCGGCATTGTTACATATTGGGCAAATCATTTTATATGCTTTAGGAATAATTCTACTTTTAAGATATCTTCTGGATTATCAACTGATATTGAATCACCTGATAATTCCACCATTTTGACTTTTACATCATTTTCCAAAAATCTTAACAACTCCAGATCCTCTATCTCCTCAATAGGAGTTTTATTTTGAGAACAAAAAAGCTTTAAAGCATTTAAAGTATATGCATAAATACATACCTGTCTATATGAATTGTTAAATCCACTTTTTTTATTTCCAGGAACAGGGGATCTAGAAGTATATAAAAGCTCATCATTTTTATTTAGCAGCATTTTAGGAACTTGATTTGAATAATAATCCTTCTCTTCTTTAATTTTTGTGTAACCTGCAAAAACCTCATATTCATTACTAAAGGTTCTAATAGCGGATATAAATTTTTTAATATCATCAGGGTTAAAAACAGGTTCATCTCCTTGAATATTAATTATAAACTCTGCATCAAAGCCTAATGCAGCTTCATATACTCTATCAGTCCCAGTCAGACAATTAGCTGCAGTCATAATAGAGTCAATTTTTTCTGATTTACAATACCTGAAAATTTTATCACTATCAGTTGCAACGACTATATGGCCATCAAACCCTTTTGTACATTGTTCATGGACTCTCCTTATCATTGGAATACCATTAATTTTTTTTAATGGTTTACCAGGGAACCTGGAAGAATCAAATCTTGCAGGTATTACAATCATCATTTTCATAGCTTGGAATAAACTGAATCAAAAACTAAAGAATATTTTGTATCTGTAATACTTTTTATACTTAATTTTTGTTCAAAAGATTTAAAAATTAGTTCATTAGACTTAAAAACATTGAAAAAATTGTCATTTTGACTAAATCCATCAAAACCTGCTACTAAAATATTTTTTGATTTTGTTATTCTAGTTGCTAATTCAAGGCATGACAATAAGTGGTTAACTTCATTTTTATTTTTAATCTTAAGAGAATAAAAGTTACTTTTTTTTGTATTAACAGTATCTATTGGGAAAATGTAATTTACATTTTTTTTAGTTGAGCTTATAATTTTTGAAATGTCGGACCCTAACACAATCTGATAACAATTTTGAAAATTTGAGTCTATTAGTTCTGAAAATTTTGAACTAGAGAAAATTAGATTATAATTTTCATGATTCTCCAAAAATTTTATGATTGCAGGCTTATGATCAATAATTGATTTACCACCACCTACAATTAAAGTATCTAAATTATTTTTTAGACTTTTTGTACTTATATCTTCTAGATCAAACTTTGCAGATTCGTCTTTATCAAAGTGGGCTAAAATCTGAGAAAATTTGTAATTTTTTGACAATTTAAGGTACATTATATCTTTTTGTGGAAATGAATTGATACCAGCAAACTTGTAACTAATGTCGGACCCCCAATTATATTTTTCTTTTAATGGTGAGAATAAGCTAACTAGTTTTGCTACCGCATCATAAACTTTATATTTATTTTTAGAGTCAGAAAAAATTTTCATTAATAATAGTTCTGTTTTTAGATTTCCTGCACCACGGCCCATACCAAGAATAGTTGAATCCACTATATCAATTTCGTTTTTAATTGCAGTTAACGTGTTGGAAAATGCTAGTTCAATGTTGTCATGTGAGTGAAACCCTAATTTTGAATTATTAACTTTTTTGAGATCTGAAATTATATTTTCAAGATAATCTGGGAATACTGACCCATATGAATCTACCAGATATATATAATCAACATTTCGAATATTTGATATAGACTCCTTTATTTTCTTCAGATTCCATTCACTCATATACATTATATTAAGTGCAACCTCAAAATTCATAGCTTTGATTTCGTCAACAAATATCTGGACATTATCCAGACTATCAGGGGATACAGCTATTCGAATTAAATTAACATAATCAGTTGCGTCAGCTAATAAATCTCTAACTTCATTTGCTTTAATTGATTTATAGTCAACCATCAAACCTATCTTGTGATTTGAGTTTTTTTTGAAATATTTTAAAGTATGTTTAGGAGAATAATAAAACTGACCTTTATATTCATTTAAATTTTTTTTATTTCTATAGCCAATTTCTAAATAGTCAATTTCCAGCTCATTTGTATATTTAATATAATTTTCAATTATATTAATATCAAAATCCCAGTTAGTATAATATCCCCCATCTCTTAATGTACAATCTAAAATTTTTGTGTTCATAATTCTTAATATTTTTTAAATATGTCCGAGTTTTCATCAAAGATAATTGTTCCTACTTTTTGATCAATTAAGTCTTTATCTAAACTATCAGTGTATGTTATAAAGAGTGTCCCTTTTGAAGCTACAAATAAGTCTGAACCAATACTAGAGGGAACAAAACCAGAATTAATCAAAGAAAAATTATTTTGATTTGATTTTGAGAGAATCATTCTATTTTCTTGAAATGATGGAACTATTGAATCAAAATCCGAGTTTAATAAATTTAAAATAAATTTGTCTAATAGTAGATCCTCTCTTAATGGATATACTTCTTCTAAGTAAATTATTATATCTGGAAAGTATGATTTTAAATTACATTGTTTTTTAAATTCTTTTAACACGCTGTAGGTATCAACTTTTGGTTTGTCTAATGATTTTGGCCTGTTCAGAATTTCACAGGTATTCCTTCTCTTAATTTTATTCAAATCAATTTTGTCATTTGTATAAAGGTAGATTTTGTCTAGGAAAGAGTACTGATTTAAAAATGATAAAGTTTTGTCTATTAGGTAATCTTTCCCATTCTTTTGAAATCTTTTTACAGGTATACATACACATATCTGAGCATTGCTAATTTCAAGTTCCAGCTCACTGCCTTTTATTAAAGAAAATTCATTTATAACCTTATCTGAAGATATAACTCTTGAGTCATTTCCATATTGATGAATTCCATGGTGGTGAAAAACCTTTGACTCAGATGAATAATAGATTTCATATCCCTGATTTATCACATCTTTTGCCCAAATTCTATCTTCAATATTTTTTGCTTTTTCAGAAAACCTATACTTATTAAGAATAGTTTTTCTAACTGCTGAGTTTGCATTGTGAAAGAAAGAGTCTTTTTTTTGAACTCTGTCTTCAATCCCAAAGGTGTTCATCAAATCTCTTCTATCTTCTGGTTTAGAATGTGGTAATGGTAATTGTCTCCCATATACACCCACTATCTTCTTGTTTTCAAATGGCTTTATAAGATTTTGTAACCAGTCTGAATTACATGGAATACAATGGGCAGATAAGAAAACAATGAATTTTCCTTTTGACTTTTCAACTCCAAAGTTTAATGCTTTGCCTGGAATATAGTCTTTTTGCTTATATACATAGTGACTTATATTTTTTCTAGTTTTGATTTTGGGAATAGTATCATCAGAGCTACCACTGTCAACTATAATGATCTCATAGTTTTTATAATTCTGTTTTTCAATTGCTTTCAAGCAGATATTGATATATTTTGATTCGTTGAATGTCCTAATTACTATTGAAACTAAATCTTGCATAAAAGGTTTTTTAAGTTTTGCTCTCCCCTTACAGAATATGTAAATCTTTTTGAAGGATTAAAGCGATTGTTATATTGGGGAAAATTTAAAAATTCTATATCTCTATCATAGGGGTCAAAAGATATTGATCTTAATCCTAACTCTGAAGACTCAAATAATACTGTTGATGAATAACCTATTACAATAGGGTCATCTAAAAAATCATCATAAATATTTGAGTTTCTTGAGGCAACTAGTCGTTTATTATTTTTTAAAATAAATTCTTCAGATATAATTGTATTTGGCCTATGTCTAAGAATGATTTGATATTCTTTAGGTACAATATTACAAATCTTATTAATGAATTCTAGATACTCAAAAACATTATTATATAAAACTGGTCTTAAAAAATCCAGAGGTTTGAATGAATCTGCTATCAGAATTATCTTTTTATTCTTTGGTTTAATTTTTTCCCTGGGCTCTCTTAACGTATTTTTCTTATACTCATAAGTAACATTTAAATTATTTTTTTGTAAAAAGTCTAGATCTTTATAATTATTACTTAAAATTATTGAGTTTGATGAGTTTATCATTGTTAAGGAATGAAATCTCCAAAATAAATTTGCAGTAATATTTTTATCAAAATAATATACTCCATGATTAATTATATAGTTGTTTTCTATTGAACCAGAATAGTTTAATGCTTCAGATATACCATAATTTGATATTGTGTATAAATTGAATTTAAAAATACTACGTAAAAATTTGGAAAAATTATATTTACTTAATGCCAAATAGATATATAGTGAGCTTATATTTAAATTTTTGAGTAAATCTTTATAGATAATCCTAGTGTAAATTAAATCAATTATATCAAAAGGAAAGAAGAAAAATCTATAAATAGTTATCATTGAGTCTAAAGATATTGTATTGCTCTTAAAAATGTTACTTGAGTTTAGGTAGTTGCTATTTAAATTTTTTAAATTATTCTGAATATTTTTAGCTTGAGCTCTAGATGTTATATATAGATTAAAATTCTTTTTAAACAACAAAATAAATGCTCTAAATAAAGAAACAACTATTGTTATTAAAAATTTCAGGTCTAGATAGATCTTTACTTTTGAGTATAAAAAAGCAAAGTAAATTCTTAAAGACTTGTGATTTCTAAACTCATCAATAAATACGACTTCTTTTTTTGTTTGTTTATTTATTTTACTCTTTAAGGATTCAATAAACAATCTTTTTGTAAATCTAAAATTCAGATCATATTTTAAACTATTTGGTAAAATTTTATCTGGAAATTTGGTGAAATAAAGCTTATTTTGAAATGAGCTCAATTTCCTTACATAATCTGAGGAAAATAAGTCTTCTAATTCTATGTTTTGTAAATTGTATAATTCATTAATCTCAGGATTCAATGAAAAATATTCAAATCGTGAAGGCAATAAATTAAATTTGTTAAACTTATCTGGCGTTATAATTATCATAACTTAATTACGCTACAAAAATTATTCAAGAGTTAATTTTAGAAAATTAGACAGACTTTTTTTCTCAACATCATTTAACTCAATACCATCACATAGAGATTTTTGTTCACAAATATTTTCCTTTTCACCTGGGTAAAACATATTTTGATCCTCTTTAATCATACTAATAAATGATTCTGCTCTTTTAAAATAATCTTCTTTACTAATATTAACATCAGGCATCATACATATGTAAAACTGTCCTAGTCTTCGTACTTTCTTCATGCTAAATTCGTACATACTTTTTAGGTCTGTGCCAAATTCCATTCCATTTAAAGGACCACATAAAAAATCAATCATAGCTGCTAATGCAAATCCTTTGTAGCCTCCTATTGGCATAAGAGACTTTGCTAAATTAGGGTCTAAGGTTAAATCTCCATTTGAGTCACAAGCAATATTATTTGGGAGGAACTTTCCTTGACTTTTAAAATTTTTTAATTTGTTCCAAGTTATTTTTGTAGTCGCCATATCAAGACAAATTGGGAAAGACTTATCTTTTGTTGGAGCTGCAATACAAATTGGATTTGTTCCAAACAATATTTTTTTTGAATCAGGTGATTTCATCAGTGAGTCTGCATGAGTAAATCCAATAAAAATCATTCCTTCTTTAACCGCTTGCAAAGCTATTGAAGTCAATGATGCACAATGTGATGAATTGAAAACTCCTATTGAGGATATTCCATATTTATTAACTTCACTTTTTATATTATTAATTGCATAATATCCTGCAGAAGCTCCAAAAGTATTATCTGCATCTAAAGATTTACTTGATAAATATTTGTAGTCGATTTTAAAATTTGGAGTAGGATTTTTTCTTCCTGTTAAAATAGATTTGCCATAATGATAGACAAGGTTAATTCCATGAGAATGAATCCCCCTGGAGGTAGCTAAAACAAGGCTATCACTCACACTTTCTGCAATTGATGGAATAACTCCAAGCTCTATGAACTTTTCTTTTATTACTTTTTTATAAAAATTAAATTTTTTCACCCAATGAAATTTTAACAGACATACCATCTAGTTTTGAGCTTTTTTCTGCAGCTTCAATAACAGCAGAAGATATAATCCCCTCTTTAAATGATGGATATTCTGTTTTTTTATTAGTTATATTATTTAGAAACGAAACTACGCTTTCAATTCCATACCCACTATAATTAATTTGATCTTGACCAAACTCTTCAAAAACATAATAAGGGTTTATATGCTTTAAACCATTTTTTTCGTAAATATGATGAATCCCCCTATCAGTTTGATTTAGATTAATTCTACCTTTTGTGCCAAGAGTATTAAAGTATTGAAGAGATGTCGCTTGAGAAGATTCCATCTCAGCCCAATTAATGGAAAAATTTGAATTGAATTTTTTATCTGCCAATTGCCATTCTATGATTACATCAAAAGAATGTTCAAAATCAATTTTTTCATCAAAATATCTTGAAGAAAAAGCGCTAACCTTTGTCGGAAGATAGCCAGTCACCCAATAAATTAAATCTACATAGTGAACTCCTAAATATGAAAATACATTTGAGAAATTCTTCCAACTCTTAAAAAAATCAAGTGGAAGCCTTTTATTTTGACTATACCTTACATCAATTTTTAATATATCCCCAAGGGAACCCTTCATATACTCGGATTTTAAGTATCTATTAGAATGGTCATGTCTTTTGTGAAACTCTATTTGGCCATGAACTTTCTTTGCCTCTTGTAATTCAGCTAATTCAACTGCTTCATTCTTATTGAGTACAAAAGGTTTGACTACTAAAGTACTAACCCCACACTTTAATAAGACTTTACATGTAGAATAGTGTAAGTGATCAGGTAATGAATTAATTGCTGAGTTTATTTGGTATTTTTCGACTATTTTCTCTATATCATTTGGAGAAAAGTCAGATTTTACATGCTTTATCTGACCTAAATCATTGATACTTAAAAACTGGCAACACTTGGAATTGTGTTCTTTTCCAGACTGTGATCTATGCGTAAGATACACCTCAAAGTCATGTGAGTTATTCTTTAAGAATTGATAAATAGATGGAAGTATAACTCCTCTTGTTTGTGAATTTCGCCCATTTACAAACATTCCAGACCCTAAAATTAATAACCTAATTTTCACTTTTCTTAAAATATATGTTTATACAACAATTTAATATTATTTGTTTCATTTTTGTATTTTTCTTCTAGTAAATTCAACTTACCTAAAATGTTAGCTGGTTTAGATTTTGAAATATTTTTTATAAAATAATTTCTACTTGGAAAGTCTTTATTCTCCAAAGTAAATAATCCCCTATATGTATTATTTGATTTAAGCTCTCTAAAGCCAAATAATTTCAGAATATTATTTAATTGATCTTTCTGAAAAAAATATGTATGCTCTAATTGAAGATGATTTATAAAGTTTTTATCCTTGGGATATAAATTTAAAGCTGAATTATCAAAATCTAAAGTATAGTCTATACATGGTGTCTCTACAAACAATAAATCTCCAAAGACCATTGAATCAACAAGCCTTTTAAAGAAGTCATAGATGTCAACTATATGCTCAATTAAGTGAGACAGATATATTAGTTTAGGTTTAGTTAGATTTAGAACTTTTTCAAAAATTTCATTTTCTGAATTAACTTTAAATAAATTTAAACCAATTTCATTTCCAAATTTTACTCTTTTTGAGTTAAAGTCAAATCCTATTATATCATAACTATTTTTGTGAAATGGAAATAGATTTGCTCCATCACTACAACCAATCTCACATATTAAAGTGTTATCTTTTAAAACTTCTTTCAATGAGGAATAAATAAACTTATATCTATCAAAAGCATAGCCATTTGGTTTTATCCTGTTTTCAAAAAGTAGTTTAGGATTCTTAATAATTTTTATTTTATTAGCAATTCCATCATAATAATTATTCAACATTTCTTTTTTTAAAGATATTGTGGTAAAAACATTATGACAATTAAGGCAGTACTTTAGTGGATAGTAGCAACCATATTTATCTCTTCCAGAGACATCTATATAATCGCTTTCTCCACAAATATTACATTCATTTATACTATCAAAATATTTTGAATAGTTCATAAATAAACTCCTACTGTACTCTGTTTTAAAATTACTTAAAAAACGGAATTTAAATCTATTTATCATTATAGACTAAAGGATATAGTTCTCTAATAATCTCAAGGTCATGCTCATATTTTACTGTTAATGAGCTAAAGAAATCTACTTCAATCTCTCCAAACTCGCCAAAAATAAAAGCACTCTTATCTTTTTCATATTTATCTAGGAAAGAGCTTGTCTTCCAGATCATAATACTATAGCTAAACAAGAAAATTGGATTTAAATCTTGAGTTTTAGCAAATTTATTATTTAAGTCATAATTGACTGGATGGTTATCAATATTTGTATGTGCGTATATCTTTCTGCCAGTTATAGCAGAATCATAATTATAATCAATAAATTCTTCAACAACTTTTTTTACAGTTTTAGATGTCATTAATGGGCATATAGGGTTAACCCAAACTATAATATCTCCTCCAAATTTTTTAATAAAATCATATACAACATCGTCACTTCTAGCCTCACTAGTTCCAAGATAAGATGGCCTTTTATAAAATTCTACATTGTATGAATCTGCAATTTTTTTGAAATCATCTGTGTCACCATTTAATATTACTTTATCAAAAACCTTTGATTCAATAGAACTATTTAATGCATAACTCATCAAAGGAGATCCTTTTAAGTTAGAAAAATTTTTCTTTTTAAATCTTTCAGATCCGAACCTTCCGGGTACCATTGCTATAATTTTCATAAATATTGATTTAAATTAAATTTTTGCATTGAGTTAAATATTTTCATTTTATGGGCATACTCATCTAGAGACAACTCATTTAATAAATTAAACTTAACCTCAAAATCTGCCAAGTCTTTAGATATTACTAGCTCTGAAAATCTCTCTTTAAAAATTTCAAGGTGAGGATTACAACTACTATTCAGAAACAGTTTTCTATGAGGGTAAATCAACACTTTTTTATTGTTGGAAATTAATTCAAATATCATGGTTGAATCAAAGCAAATATAAATTTCATTTGATCTTGAAGTAAAAATTTCCTCATTTGATACTTTAAACTCTTTAATATTAAATTTGTTAAAATAAGCTGTCTCATTATCTTTTAAAAATGTAGTTTGTTCTCTTGATGCGCTTTTATAAAAAAAGTCCTTTTTATTTTCATTAAAATAATCTGATAGAAAACCCAAAAAGGTGTCTTGATAAAAATAAAATTTTGGTTTATTATGAAAATATTTACTATCAATAACTTCGGAATAGTATTTCTTTTCAGTCTGAACAAGTTCAGAATCGGAGTATTGTCTATATTGACTTATTAGAATAACTTTATTTTGCAAAGAGTCACTTCTATGATCTCCTTTAAAATATTTAAAAGATTTCATGGCAACCTCATTAGAGCTAATATTAAATTTTACAAGAGGAGAATATGTAATTAAGACGTCATCTTTCTTTAGAGTTTTTTTGCCGTAAAACCCAGGAGGCCTGTATGAGTTTTGAATTAAAATAAACTTAATATTTTTAAAATATCTAGATAATCGTAATAACCCAGAGTTAGTGTCCTCGAATGATATTACAACATCTGGATTTGTTGTTTGCAAATATTTTTTAAAATATATTTCATAAAAAGAAACATTTTCTGGTTTTGAAAATAAATACACAAAAGTCGACTTTGTGAATAAAAATATATTTAGCCTTGATTCATGAATATTAAAAACAATAAAGTCTTCATCAATTAAATTATCAAGTATTCGATTATAATTTTTATCATAAACAATAATTTTACTCTTTTTGCAAGATTTAAAACTTATACGATTTATAATACTAATCAAAAATCTCATCTATTTGAAATGTACCAATCATAAAATTTTTGCAATCCAATTTCTAATTTTATTTTTGGAGAGAAATCAATTAATTCACGCGCTTTATCTATATTGGCATAAGTTGCAGGAACATCTCCTTTTGGTAAAGGCTTAAATTTAATTTTTGCTTTCTTACCTGTAATATTTTCAATCATACCAATAAGATCTAAAAGTTTAGTGGGTTGATTATTCCCTAAATTAATGATCTCATAATTTGAATTTAAGCTTATTGTATTTATAATACCATTAACTATGTCATCAATATAGGTGTAGTCTCTGAAGGTCTCACCTTTCCCATAAACAATAATCCTCTTATCGTTAACAATATTATCAAAGAATTTGAAAATTGCTAAATCTGGTCTTTGTCGAGGTCCATATACAGTAAAAAATCTTAATGCGATAAAGTTTATATTATTAATTTTTGAGTACATTCTACCAAGTGATTCACATGACAACTTTGTAAATGCATATGGGCTAATTGCGATCAAATCTTCTTTTTCATTCCAGGGTAAATTTTTATTAACCCCATACACACTACTTGAAGATGCGAAAATAAATTTTTTAATATTATTATTTATACAAAAATTAATTAACCTATCTGTAACATTAATATTGTTATAAAGGCAGTGAGAAGTATTCTCAAAACTATTCCTTACACCTGGAGATGCGGCTAGATGAATAACTATATCAACAGAGGTTTTTTTATCTAATAACTTTGATAAATTTTCTACATTACCTTCTAAGAATTGAAAATTTTTATTTTCTAGGGAATTTTTAATATTTCTTAATTTTAATTTTTTAGAATAATAACTATCAAAATTATCTATTCCAATAATTTTGATTTCTTTAGACAGAAGTTTTTCAGTTAAACTACTACCAATAAACCCACAACAACCTGTAATTAGAATTTTCATTTTACTTTCTGAATTAAAGACCCATTCTTAAGCTCATAAATTTTATCACAAAAACGTAAAGAAGATAGTTTGTGGGAAATCATTACCACTGTTTTATTTTTGTTTTTAAAAATTGAATTTAAAACCATATCTTCTGTTTTGTTATCTAATGCGCTAGTAGCTTCGTCTAATATTAATAGTTTAGAGTCTTTATAAATTGCTCTAGCAATTCCAATTCTTTGTCTTTGACCTCCAGACATTTTTGATCCTGCTTCGCCAACATTTGTATTTATCTGATTAGGTAGCTGACTTATATACTTATTTAATTCAGCATAATCAATAGCACTAGATAATTTTGAACTGTTGACTTGCTCTTTTTCTAATCCAAAAGCTATATTCTCTTGAATTGACCTATCAGTCAGAAAAATCTCTTGTGAAACATATCCTAGAGATTTTTTCCAAAGCAAGATATTATCATATATATCGTTATCTCCAATTTTTATAATTCCTTGAGAAGGTTTTAAAAGACCAACTAAAATATCTATTAATGTGCTTTTACCTGAACCTGAAGGACCAACTATTCCAATCGATGATCCTGGTTTAATTTTTAAATTTAAGTTCTTAATAACATACTTATCACTTTCTTCATATTTAAAATAAATATTGTTTAAAATTAAATCCTTGTTAAAATCAAAATCTTTAACGTCGTTAAAATTATCATAGACAATATCAGCTTCTTTCAATGAAGCTTTAATTGACTCAACACTTGCAGAATAATATTTAATATTCTGTAGAGAGGACAGCACTTTATTAATTGAGGGTAAACACTTAAGAAGTGCTGCAACCATTAGACCCAAAATTGAAATTAAATCGCCAAGTGGCTGATCCATCCTTACCATAAAGAATAGAAATATTACAATTCCTAATATGCTCATAAACTCAAGAAAATATCTTGGTAGTACATTTAGAGTTTGAACTTTAGAATCTAAAAAAGAAACATTTTCTTTATGATTTTGAAACTTTTTTATAAAATAATTTGATGCATTATATATACTAATCTCTTTAAATGCTCTGAGTCCTTCGATTACATCTAAATTAATTTTTTCTTCAAAAAGATCTCTTTCACTACCCCATTTAAGAATTTTTATTTTTGTTTGTCTAAAAAAGACTATTGATAAAAAAGTTAATGAACATATAGCAATAATAATAGAATATGGATCAATAAACACTATAGTCAAAATGATAGAAGCTATAATTGCTATTTCAACAATTACTGTAACGTGTGCTGAACAGTAGACAACAAAATGATTAGTATCTGTAATTATTTTTTTCTGCATTAAAGCAGAATTTAATTTCCTAAAACTTTCTTGTTCCTTGTTAAGAAAATTAGAAAATAGCTTAACGGAAAGATATGTGTTTAAATCATTTAATATTTTTAGCTGTTTATAGTTCAACAAAATTAAAAGCATCGTTTTAAGAAGATTGGTAAGAAGTGTAACTCCAAGTAGAATATAGAAAAACTGATTTTTATCAATACTAAGTTGTGATAATATTCTAGATAGTTCTGAGTTATTTAAGAAATTAGGATCAGCTATAATATTTAAAAGAGGGATTAAAAGGCCTAATCCTAATATTTCAAAAAACATTCCAAAAACTAAAAAAACTGAAAGAACTAGTAGTTTTTTTGAAAAACTTTTACCAATTAAAAAATATATTGTTTTTAAATTCTTCAAAATTCTAATTTATTCTTATACAAATAACCATTACCTTAAATTTGTTTATCAATACTATATTAGCTTAGTTTGTGAATTAATTCCCAATCATTCTTATCATTTTTTCTCCAAAGATGAGGAGATCTCCAACTGTCAATTACTTCATTGAAATAGTCCTTATCAATATCACAATAGTCTAGAAAAGTCTGAAAGTGTTTATCAGGAAATTCACCATCAAATTTATTAACTAACTGAATACCTTCATCCCTAGTCAAATGACCATCTCTTATCTCGTGCGCTGCATCAGAGGTTGCTCTTCCTAAACCAAATTTTATATACGCTAGATAATAGTGAAAACCATCTAATTGATCATCCAAAGATGCATACTTTGAATATGTGCCCTCTGACCGAACAGGGTTTGGTTTGAACCCTGTATTTTCTACACAATAATAAAAATTCTCTTGAGGTATCCATTTTTTGTAATAACTATAAAAATGGATTTCAGCTTTTAGATTGTCAAGTAATTCAAGCTTTGGAGGTAGATAACACCAAAGATCATTTTGATCAATTCCATATTTTGTAAATTCTTCAGGACCTAAATTTGAAAAATAATGCTTTTTCTGATCACCCCTGTAATCTCTTGTCGGTTTATATGCATTTTTCATATCGCCTCCATATTCAACCTCTCCATTTTCTCCATACATTACAAGTGGAATATTATACATTACGGATGCATGCAAAGGGTAATTATATTGGCCATAAATAAATGGTTGAAATGGATCTCCAAGAACCTCAAAGGACAGTTTTGTCAATTTTCTATGAGTCTTACCAGGAGGAGTAAATAAAATATTTGAAACATCACCTGTCCTTGTCATATTATGTAGGTTTTCAAAGCCGATATTAGTATATAAGTGAGGAGCCCAGGTAACAGTAAGAGGGTTCATTTTATATTTATGTTTAAGTTGATGTGCAATGTAAGCCGCATCTTTTCCTCCACTACATGGAACGATTACATCATACCTTCCATCATTTCTTCTATGTTTATCAAGTAGCTTAATTAATTCTTCTTCTCTTTTAACCCAATCAAATTTATTTTTTTTCATTTCTGCAAAATTACATGCTGAACAGATTCCATTTTCATCAAATGTTATTCTTGGTCTTTGATTAGATATTATACATTTCTTGCAAAACTTAACTTTTTCAGGAAGATTATATCTTTTTAGAACATTTTTATTTTTTATCATTTTTTATAAGATTTATAAAGTTTTTTAAAATTTGAATACCATTCGTTGAACTTTTTTCAGGGTGAAATTGAAAGCCAATAATTTTATTTTTCTGAACCGCTGAGCAAAATTCAAAATTTTGATAATATGTTTTAGTCAAAATTGTTGACTTATCTTTTGGCTCAACATAGTAAGAGTGAACAAAATACATATGATTTTTGTTTTCAGAAAAACTTATGGGAGACAAATTTTTAATATTTTTTTCATTGGCAATTTCAATTTGATTCCACATTATGTGTGGAACAATTAGTTGTGAATTATCAAACTTTTTACAAACCCCCTTTATTAAACCTAAACCATTATTTTGTCCAAATTCTTCGCTTGAATCCATCAAAAGTTGCATACCAAGACAAATTCCTAGAACATATTTATTATTTTTTGCAAAAGCATTAATTGTATCTACTAAATCATTCTCTTTCAATGAGTCCATAGCACGATCATAAGAGCCTACACCAGGAAGAATCAGTGCATCTGAATTAAGTATTTCATCTTTATTAGAAGAAATTATTGTATTTGAACCAACTGTCTCTAGCGCCTTTTTAATACTAAATAAGTTATTTATTCCAAAGTCTAATATTGTAATATTTGGCTTACTATTCATGGTATTAGGTTCTAACATCAATGTTATTTGTTTTTAAATATTGTTTTAAATCAGCTATGTTTAGTGGAGATAAATTTTTATTTATTCTAATATCGGACAAGAAATCAGTATTACCCTCATCTAAATTATTATAATTGTATCCTTCTTCTTGTATGTAGTTATAATGAAAAATTGAGGCTGCTGAAATTGCATTTACCCTACTTCTCTTAGATAACATTAATATATCTTCCTTTTTGCCTGCTCCCCCATGAGCTACAATTGGAAGATTAATTATATCTGAAATCTTAGAAATTAAGTCAATATCAAAACCTTCACCAGTTCCCTCTTTATTTACAGAAGTGATTATTATTTCACCAGCACCATTTTGCTCAATTTCTTTAGCCCAATCAAGAACATCTAAACCAGTATACTCTCTACCATTATCTGTATATGCATAATAGCTGTTGTTTTCTTGTTTTATAGCTTCAATAGAGATTGCTATAGTTGATGAACCAAACTCTCTCGAGGCTTGACTAATAAAGTTTGGATTTTTTACAGCAGCAGTATTAATTACAACTTTATCTGCACCCGATTTTAATACACTCTCTATATCATAGAGTGTCTTTAAACCACCGCCAACAGTTAGTGGTATAAAAACTTCACTTGCTGTTCTTTCTATAATTTCATTTAAACTATTTCTACCATATAGACTAGCAACTACATCCATATATAGAATCTCATCTGCACCATTTTTATAATAAAATTGTGCAAAATCTGATGGCTCACCAAGAACTCTAAGACCTTCTAATTGAATACCTTTTACAAGATTTGGGCCTTTAATATCCAACCTTGGAATTATTCTAATGTTCATGATAAACTACTTTTGCCTTTTGCTAACGTTTTTTCTGCAATATTAAAATCTTCATTGGTATCTATGTCAATGGATTTATTAAAAGGCATTATATATGGAATTGTTTTGTTAGATAAAAAAGATGAATTTTTTCTGTAAAAATCTATTCGTGCTATATAAATTGCCCCATTAAGCTTGTATGTTTCAGGAAGCTCTTGCCTTCTTTTATTTATTTTTTTATCAGGGAATAGAGTTTTTAAGTATGATCCATTTATTTCGAAACTCCAATATGGAGAATGATTATCTTTACACACGCTTACGAGAGCATTAGCATTTAACTTAAAGAATTTCTCAAACGCATCATCAATATCTTTAAAATCTCTAAGTGGGGAAGTTGGTTGAAGCATGCATACAATATCAAAATTCTTTCTCTCTTTTAGTTCATGTTTTATAACATCGTCGGAGGAAGCAGAGTCTGTAGAAAGATTATCTGGTCTTAGCCTTGGTACATTGATATTATATGATTCTGCAATTGCTTTAACTTTTTGGCAATCCGTACTAACAATAATCTTATTAATATATTTCGATTTTTGTGCAGCCTCAATTGTCCATGTCACAAGAGGTTTTTTACAAATCAATTTTGTATTTTTTGACGGTATCCCCTTACTACCTTTTCTGGCTGGAATTATTGCTAGTATTTTGTATTGGGAATTCATAAATTATTACTCAGATAGTAATTTATCTAACTCAAACTCCATCATTATTTTCACTAATTTATCAAACTTTACTTCAGATTTCCATCCAATTTCTTTATAAGCTTTAGAGGGATCCCCATGTAAAAGATCTACTTCTGTTGGTCGGAAATAATATGGGTCAATTTTCACTAAAACATCCTTTGTTTTTTTACAAATACCCTCTTCTTCTATTCCTGACCCCCTCCATTCAATAATATAGCCAGCAATTGAGAATGCTTTTTCAATAAACTCTCTTACAGAGTGCGTTTCCCCTGATGCTATTACTAGATCCATAGGAATTTCACTTTGTAACATTAACCACATAGCTTCAACATATTCAGGCGCATATCCCCAGTCTCTCTTTGCATCTAAATTCCCTATTTTGAAATATTTTATTCTTTTTGATTTAATGAGTGCAATATTTTCAACTATTTTTTTTGTTACAAAACTATTACCTCTCCTAGGACTTTCATGATTAAATAAAATTCCATTACAAGCAAATAGGTTGTATGCTTCTCTATAATTTACAGTTGACCAGTATGCATATAATTTGGCAATAGCATAGGGGCTCCTAGGGTAAAATGGTGTTGTCTCTGATTGAGGAGATTCAACAACTTTACCATACAATTCACTTGTTGAAGCCTGATAATATTTTGTTTTATTAACTAATCCGTTTTGAATTATAGCTTCAAGTATGTTTAAAGTACCTAAAGCATCAGTATTGGCTGTATAAAGTGGTAGGTCAAATGAAACTCTTACATGACTTTGTGCAGCTAAATTGTATATTTCATCGGGTTTAACTCTTGATATTATGCTATTTAAGCATAAAGCATCTGTTACATCTCCATAATGAACATTAAAGTTTTTATTTTTATTTTTTCCTTCATAAAGGTGTTTTATTCTACTTTTCACCTCTAAGCTAGATCTTCTTAAAATTCCATGAACTTCATATCCTTTATTCAATAGAAATTCTGAGAGATAACTTCCATCTTGTCCAGCCACTCCAGTTATTAGCGCTTTTTTCATTTTAAACTATATTTAATAATTTCAACAATTCTTTTTAACTCTTTTTGTTTTAATGATGGGAAAGAGGGTAAGAGCAACCCTCTTTTATAAATATCTTTTGCAGATTTGCACTCTAAATCAGTTTTATAAAAAGGCAGTATATCAATTGGGGTAAAGAAAGGCCTTGTTTCAACTGCATTTTTTGTTAATGACATTACTGCTTTTTTTTGTTGATTCTCGTTTTTAAATAATATTGGGCACATCCAATGAGAAGAAACACTATTTTTTAAAATTTTCGGAAAGCTTACAATTTTGTTCAAATGCTTATAATAAAAAAGATAAACTCTTTTTTTCTTTTTTAGTATCAACTCAATTTTATTCATTTGAGCAACTCCAATTGCTGCTTGAATATTTGTCATACGATAATTGAAACCTAGTATGTCATGAAAGTAAGTCTTAGTCTCAGAATTTCCTTGATTTTTTAATTTTTTGATTATTTCAGCATACTCTTTAATATTTGTAGTTACCATGCCTCCCTCACCAGTTGTTATAGTTTTATTTCCATAAAAAGAAAATGTAGAAATATCTGCAAGATTTCCTGACATTATACCGTCTAACTTTGAACCTAGTGATTCAGCAGCATCTTCAATAATTTTTAGGCTATATCTATCTGCTAATTTTCTTAAAGACACAAAATCAGCTACCGAGCCATAAACGTTTGTAACCAAAATAGCCTTTGTTTTACGTGTTATTTTATTTTCAATTTTCTTTATATCTATATTAAAAGTATTAGGATCAATATCAACAAACACAGGCCTAGCTCCAGCAATTAATATTGCATTAGTTGAAGCAACATATGTATAATTTGATGTTATTACCTCATCATCTTTACCAATTTTTAAAGCCAACATTGCTAAATGAAGAGCAGTAGTTCCGTTGGATGAAGATATTGCATAGCGACATCCAATATATTCTTTAATTTTGTCCTCAAATCTTTTAACATAAATACCAGATGACGATATCCAGCTAGTATTGATGCAGTCATTTACCAATAATTTTTCTTCTTTACCGATAAGAGGTTTATATATTGGAATTTTTATCATGTCTACTTAATAAATTTAATGTTTCCTTAATACTTGATTCTGACATATTTTTGGTTTCTATAACATGAGATAAATTCTGAAATTCATCTATATAATCTAGGAACCAATATTTCTTGGTGATAATCTGATTAGAATCTTTTAATCCATCATTATCACTGTGGTGGACAGCCCTTATATACTTTTTAATTTTATTATATTCTTTTAATAAATCAAGATTTAAAGATTTTGATGAAACTTTTAAGTGGCCTGTATCTAAGAGAAGCCCAAAAAAATTAGATTTTACAGAGTCAAAAAGTCTAATTATATCATCAGAGTCACAACATAAAAATGGATTTACATAATTATTTGCCTTAAAATTAATATCTGATAAAACATTATTTTCAATTAGGAAAGGTACCTGTAGTTCTTGAGCTTTATCTAATATTTCTTTGATTGAGATTAAGAATAGCTTAAAATATTGTTCTCTATTAAAATTAGATTTGACAATTATTTCTTTTCCTAGTTGATCATAAGATGGATCCAAACAAAAGCCAGCATGTGCTGCGTAAAATTTAGTATTATTTTTTGAACATATCTGTAAATTATATATGCAATGATCAATAGATCTTCTCCTTATTATCTCATTTTTACTGGCGAGATTAAGAACAAACTCATCTTTAGGTGGAGGGAAGTAATTGTGTGATAGCTTTTGATATGATGTTTTTTCAAAATGAATTAGATTATTGTTATTGTGTGAAATACCTGAGCTATACTCAATACCAATATTAAATTTGCGACAGTTTTTATCAGTCTCAAATATGTCATTATTAAATGCTAAGGTGCTTAAGTAGATATCCATCATATTATCTTCTCAAAAAATAAATTAGATTTGTCTTCTTTCACAACTAAGAACCCCATTTTGTTGTATAAACTAGCTGCTTTTTCATTTGTCTTGTATACTGAGAGAGTGATTTTAGGTATTTTTAATTTTTTACTTTCCTCAATTAATTTATTCATCATTAAGAGACCGTTTCCTTTAGATTGATGTTTTATTGGGACTAAAATTCCCAACCAATAAATATTATTTTCCTTTTCAATATGTCCATAAGCTAGGATTTCATTTTCTCTACCAATCATTAGGTATGTAAGCTCATGACTATATACAATTTCAATTTTTCTTTTTTCAAAGTATTTAAACGTATCTTTTTCTTCTTTTAAACTGTCAATAAATTCAGATAATATTTGTAGATCATCTTGTGTTACTATTTTTAAAAATTTCATTTTGTGTAAATATCGCTGTAATCTACTTTAGTGTCCTTTTCAACATCTTTATTAAGTTTCTGTCCAATAAAGTATTTAACCTCATTTGGCGAAAGTCCATCAAAGGGGCGTTTAAATGCAAAATCTGAAATTTTTAAAATTGTATCTTTCTTAATTCCATTTTTATATAACAAGCTCCTTTTCATTCCAAAAATGTTTTTTTCTTCAGATGCTGAAGGTGCTTTATGGTATGACCCAAGCGCAATCTCAACCTTTCTTATCTCCTCAACTAATTTTTTAAATTCTTTTGGATTTAAAGAGCTTGAGTGATCGGGCCCTGGTAAATTTTTATCTAATGTAAAATGTTTCTCTATAGTATGTACACCAATGGAAACTGCAGCTAAGCATGCATAATTTTCAACAACATGGTCAGAATAACCAACATTAATTCCCTTGATATTTTTTAATGTCTTTATAACATTAATATTAGCGTCTTCAATTCTTGATGGATAGTTTGTTGTACACTGAAGAATAATTAAATTCTGATTACCAGCTTTTTTAAATATTTCAACAACTTTCATGATATCTGAAAGATATGCCATACCTGTAGAAATAAAAGTTTTTAAATTTTTTTTTGCCACAAATTCTATAAAAGGTAGTTCTGTAATTTGACCAGATGCAATTTTTAGTGAATCTACATTTAAAGAACACAAGAAGTCAACGTCCTCAAAATTATAAGGAGTTGATAGAAAATCAATACTATTTTTCTCACAAAATTTTTTAATTTGAATAAATGAATCTTTATCTAATTCTAACTTTTTAAGCATTTCAAGTTGAGACTCTTCTTTTTCTGTTACTTTCAACTGATAATCTGCTTTCGGTGAAGACGATGTAACAATGTCTTCTGCTTTAAAAGTTTGGAACTTTATACAATTAGCCCCAGAACTTTTTGCAGACTTTACTAATTCCAAAGCTCTTTTTAAAGACCCATTGTGATTAACTCCAGCTTCTGCTATAATATATGTCATTACTTTTTATTATTTGTTATTATTTATGATCAACCAATCATTTCATTAGAAATAATATACCTACCATCAAAAAGTTTTGTTTTAGAGTAGTCAAGCCCTTTAAACTCATCCCACTCAGTTATGATTACTGTTATATCATTCTTAAGGTCTTCAGGTTTAACCTCATCTAATATCGTTATATTCTCGGATGCCTTTTTAGACCTCCAATACAACTTAATGTCACTATAGATTGTTTTTTTTTCTACCATGGGGTCATAAATTTCAATATCTGCACCAGCATTATATAGCATTTCGGTCACATTAATAGCAGGAGATTCTCTGGAATCATTTGTATTTGCTTTAAAAGCCCATCCTAAAACTGTAATTTTCTTACCTTTTAGCCTTCCTCCGCAATACTCAATAATTTTTTGAGCAAATCTATTTTTTTGATAATCATTTATTTTAACTACTTGATGCCAATACTCTGCGACTTCTATCAAACCATAAAATTTACAGAGGTAGACTAAGTTTAATATATCTTTCTTGAAACAACTTCCACCAAAACCAACAGATGCGTTTAAAAAATGCGGCCCTATTCTATGATCCATGCCAATAGCTTTTGATAACTCACCTATATCTGCTCCAGTTTTTTCACATAATGCAGATAGACTATTTATTGAAGATATTCTTTGCGCTAACATTGCGTTTGATGCTAATTTGGAAAGTTCTGATGACCAAACATTTGTGGTTATGATTTTTTCCTTTGGGATCCAATTTCTATATATGTCAACTAATGCCTGAACAGCTAGTTGTCCTGATGAGGTCATATCTCCGCCGATTAAAACTCTGTCAGATTTAAAAAGATCCTTAATAGCAGTACCTTCAGCTAAAAATTCAGGATTAGAAAGAATCTCAAATTTTATACCATTGCTATTTTCTTCTAAAATATCCTTTATTTTTTCCGCAGTTCTAACTGGAAGTGTTGATTTCTCAATCACTATTTTATCACTTTTTGCATATTTGGCAATGTCTTTTGCACAAGACTCAATATACGTAAGATCTGCGGCCATTCCAGCACCCTCTCCTGATGTTTTTGTTGGAGTGTTAACTGCCATGAAAATCATCTCGGCTTGTTCTATTGCACCCTTGATGTCATCTGAGAAGAATAGATTTTTTCCTCTTGCTTTACCAACAACATCAGCTAGCCCAGGTTCATATACTGGTAAATTAACTAAAGGCCCATTCCAAGCTTTAATTTTTTCAGTATTTGCATCTACTACGGTTACCTTAATATTTGGACATTTAAGTGCTATGACTGCCATTGTTGGTCCTCCAACATAACCTGCACCTATACAACAAATGTTTTTTATTTTCATATTATTTTTTTAATAGCCAAGATGAAGATTGGATCTTATCTCCAAGACCCTCAATTAGACCAATATTTAATTTATTACAAACAGCAACCTCCGGAATGCTATCATTATTCTGATCACCACCATTAGCAAAAAATAAATCGTATTTTTTATTATTATCTTTAGCCAATAAAGCTAATGTTTCACATTGAGTTTTATCTCTATCAATTGATACTAAAGATTTGTCAACAATTCCTATAGAACTTATAATAGCAATCCTTTCATCTTCTTCCATAAACTTTTTACTTCCTTTTAATTCGCGTTGATAATCACTATTTACAATTACCCAAAGCTCATCTCCAATTGCTTTAGCCTTTTCAAATAGCTCTAAATGTCCCTTGTGTAGAGGGTTAAAATATCCTGACACGATGATTGCTTTAGCTTTTTTCATTTATAATCTATTATAATCGTCTTCAATACGAATAATATCATCTTCTCCGAAGTAGCTTCCAGTTTGAACTTCTATAAAAATTAATTTTTTCACTCCCTTGTTTTCAATGCGATGTTTTGCGCCTAGGGGAATTAATATTGTTTGACCAGAGTAATAATCTCTAACTTCATCATCTAAGGTAATCGTTCCAACTCCTTCGACTATGGTCCAAGCCTCACTTCGTTTATGATGATATTGATAGGAGAGTCTCCCTCCTGGATCTACTTCAATTCGTTTTAGTTTATATTTTGGTTCATCATGCAAAACAAAAAAACGTCCCCAAGGCCTTTCTTCACTTTCTATAGAAATCATTTATGGTTTAGAATTAAATAGTATAATATGCTCTCTGTCTGGAGAAAATTTAGAGGCTAAATAAAAGCTTACTTTTCTGCCAATTAAATCTTCAATTTTATTTTCTAACTGTGTTATATAGTCCATATTCAGCCCTTGACCAATTAAAAATACTTCAATATTACCTGTGTCATTTCCTCTAGCATAATCTCCAACTAGGATTATCTGATCAACATCTCCCATCCTTTCAAGTACAGTCTCAACAAGATCTTCAAGCCCAAGGTGCTTAAGTACTACCTTTCTAAGTACTTCAAATAAGGGATGGTCTACATTTGCTTTATATTCAACTTTATTGTTAATCTTTACTTTCTTTAAATAACCAGCTCCTTGTAAATGATTCAGTTCTTTCCTTATGCCGTTTGTTGATTCACCCATCTCTGTAGCTAATCCGTTTAAGTAACCTCTATTAGCTTGAGACACAAAGAACTTTATTAAAAGTCTAAGTCTAGTTTTTGATGTAATTAGTTCGCCTAACAATTTATTTTATTTTTAAATTAATTCACGGCTCCGCCACATGAGCTACATGGCACATGTGGTATTAAAGTATTTTATAAAAAAATTAAACAGCTTGCAGCTTAAGAGTAACAACCATTCCTAAACTTTGAAGCTCTAATTTAATTTTATTTTTGTGTGTTTCTATAACTCTGCCAGTCTTTCCAGATAATATTCCCTCAGAAATTCTGTAAAGTTGTCCTTTTGTAAAATTTGTTAATGAAACTGATTCATATACACCTTTAAGGTATCGTTTCATTAATTCTACTTCACCCTCTCTAATTATTGCAGGTTTTCCTAACCAAAACAAATATCTAACAACACCAGAAACTGCAAAAACATCATTACGATTTATTTCATCAATAAAAACCAATACATATGATGGCATAAGTGGCTTTAAAATCTTTTTTTTACGATCTGAATACTGCCTAATGACTTTTGTTGTTGGACAATAACATTTTATTCCCATTTTATTTAAATCATCTACTACTTTAATCTCCTGATTAGGCTTAGTATATAAAACAAACCATTTTTTCATAATCTAAAAATCAATATCAAGTCACAAAAGTACTTAAAAAAAAGTAAATTTGTTTCATATTTTTAATTTTTTTAAAGATTTACTCAATTTTCCAAAAAAAAGAATCTAATTAACCTCTATACACTTTTTTTAAATTTATATTTGATTATTAAGAATAAATGAAAAATATTTTAGTAACTGGTGGCGTCGGCTTTATTGGCTCAAATTTGATTAAAAAATTAGTTGAAAAGGGCTGTAATGTTACATCTATTGATAATTATTCAACCGGCACTGTTACTAACGAGGTTAAAGGTGTAAAATACATAAATGATGATATAGAGAGAATACATAAACTTGATATGGAATTTGACACATGCTTTCATTTAGCGGCTCAATCAAGAGTTCAGCCTTCTTTTAATGATCCGGAGGAATGCTTCAGAGTTAATGTAAAAGGAACCTTAAAGGTAATGGAGTGGGCAAAAACCAAAAACATCAAGGTGGTATATGCTGGCTCT
>CACJHI010000009.1 GCA_902593165.1 uncultured Bacteroidota bacterium
TCAATTGTTTCCTTATACTGAGCAATCTTTTTCTCAGATAGCTTAATCTCTAACTCCTGAAACTCTTGTTCTTTAACAATGGCATTATATTCTCTATTATTTCTGACCTTTTTTAGATCACCTTCATATTTTTTGTGGTTTTCTTTTGAAGTTTTTATTGAATTTTCTTCGTACTTAATACCATCCTGACTTTCTTTAATTTCATTCTCAAACCCTTCGAGTCTTTTGTTTAGTCCTTCAATTTCATTTTCAAGATCCTCAACTTCTAATGGAAGTTCTCCTCTGATACTTCTAATTTGATCAATTCTTGAGTCTATTAATTGAAGATCAAAAAGAGCTCTTAATTTTTCTTCAACTGATGTTTCAACTTTTTTTGCCATTTTAATAATACTTTACTGGGTTAACATTTTCCTCAGATAAAAGGAGCGTAAAATTAGGTAATTTTTTATTAAGAAATTCTTTTATTATCAATTTTATATGGTTTTCACTCTCGTAATGACCAATATCAACCAAAATAGCCTTGTTGTCTGCCTCAAAAAAATTATGATACTTTAAATCTGATGTGATAAACGCATCAATATTAGAATCCAATGAGTTTTTTATCGCAAAACTTCCAGAGCCAACAACAATTGAGACTTTTGATATTTTTCTATTAAGTTTTTTTGTATGTCTTAAATACTTTAAGTTTAGATTATCCTTTAATAAGTCAAAAAAGGCATCTTCATCTAACGACTTATCCAATTGACCAATAACTCCCATTCCAGTATTTAGATTTTTAAATTCAGTTTCTTTTGGAATAAGTGTTGAGAGGTTAGTTAACCCTATTTTTTTTGATAGAAAATAACTGATTCCTTTTGGATGATTATCTAGTGAAGTGTGAATAGCGTATATAGATATATTATTCTTTACAGCCTTTATTATAGACTTTTGGACATAACCTGAGTCAGGTGTTATTCTCTTTAACCCATTAAAAATAATTGGATGATAACTAATTATAAGATTGCAACCCTCTTTAATAGCCTCATCTACCACATCAATAGTTGTGTCTAATGTAATTAGAATTTTATTAACTAAATTCTTAGGATCTCCAACAATTAAACCAACATTATCAAAGTCCTCAGCAATAGATGTTGGCATCCAATTGTTTAGAATTTCGGCAATTTCACTAACTTTCATATAATAATAGTTTCATTGCAAATATAATACTATCTTTCCTCAGGTGAAAAAATTGAAATTTTTATTATATCCTCTTTCAGTATTTTACAGCATATACTCTTCTTTTCGAAATTTATTATTTGATATTGGAATAATTGACTCTATTGAATATAAAATTCCCACAATTGGTATTGGTAATATTTCAACTGGAGGAACAGGAAAATCTATTATAGTTGACTACATTATCGAAAAATTTAAAACAAACAAAAAAATCACAACTTTAAGTAGAGGATATAACAGAAAAACAAAGGGCTACGTGCATGCCTCTGAAAGTTCAAATGCATACGAAATTGGAGATGAACCATTTCAATTCTTTTCTAAGCATCCTGAGATTAATGTAGTTGTTTGTGAAGATCGTAGAAAAGGAATGAATATTATTCTAAATAATCTTCCAAATACAGAACTGTGTATATGGGATGATATTTTTCAGCATAGGTTTGTGAAACCTGGTTTAATGATATTAGCAACCACTTTTCAATATCCATTTTATAAGGATGAAATTCTTCCGATTGGAAATTTAAGAGAGAATAAGGAGTCTTATAAAAGAGCTGACATAATAATTGTTACTAAGTGTCCAGTTGATCTTAAGACTATAGATAAAGAGACGTTTATAGAATCATTAAATCCAACAGATAATCAAAAGGTTTTTTTTAGCACATTAACATACAAACAAAATATTAAATCTGATTTGGGTGAGGTTAATATTGACACATTAGGTGAAAATGATTTTATTCTGGTAACTGGAATAGCAGATTCATCATATCTTGTAAATTTTTTAAAAAGCAAGAACTTTAATTTTAAGCATTTAAAATATTCTGATCATTATAATTTTAACAAGCCTTCCATTGATAAAATAAGGAGCCTGTCCAATGGTAAAATAGTATTGACAACTGAAAAAGACTATGGAAGACTAAGGCCTAAGATTAATGACAGAGAAATTTACTATGTAGAAGTATCAATGATATTTAATACTGAAATGAATGAATTTAATTTTAAAGAAACAATCTCAGACTATATAAATAAAGATTAAAGTACGTGCTTGTGCGCTTTATATGAAGATCTAACCAAAGGCCCACTCTCAACATGTCTAAACCCCATTTCTTTTGCAATAATTTCAAACTCTTTAAATTCCTCTGGAGTGACAAAATTATTAACAGGGAGGTGTTTCTTTGAAGGCTGAAGATATTGACCTAGAGTTACAACATCAACTCCAACATTCCTGAGATCATTTAAAGTTTCCAAAACCTCATGTTTTTCTTCTCCAAGCCCCAGCATAACACCTGACTTTGTTCTGTTTATTCCATTATCTTTCAAATATTTCAATACATCTAAGCTTCTGTCATATTTTGCTTGAACTCTAACTTCTCTAGTTAGTCTTCTTACTGTTTCAAGATTGTGTGATACCACTTCGGGTGCAACTTCAATAATTCTGTCAATATTTTCAGTTTCACCTTTAAAATCAGGTATAAGTGTTTCAATCGTTGTTTTAGGATTTAAATCTCTAACAGCTTTCACAGTCTCAGCCCATATTATAGAACCTCCATCTTTTAAATCATCTCTATCAACCGAAGTTAAAACGGCATGTTTAACTCCCATTATATTAATTGATCTAGCAACTTTAAATGGCTCAAACTCATCTGCTGGTAAAGGACTACCAGTCTGAACATTACAAAAACCACAAGATCTTGTACATATATTTCCTAGAATCATAAATGTAGCAGTTCCCTCAGTCCAACATTCTCCCATATTGGGACAATTACCTGAGACACAAATTGTATGAAGATTATTTTTCTCTACAGTAGACCTTAGCTCAGTATACTTTTTACCAATAGGAAGTTTAACACGAATCCAACTTGGCTTTTTAGTTCTGACCTTATTTTCAGATGTCTTTTTGGGTAAGCTTAACTTCACCCATCCTTTGTTTACTGTTTTGGAAACTGACATCCCACAAAGATACAAACTAAATAAACCTAGTCAAAATATATCCTAGAGCAAAAAGTGAAAGAAATAAAATCCCAGCAACGCTAAGAATTCTCATTGATTTAGAGGGTCTATGGGACTCAGGCATATTATTGCTAACAACTAGTTTATAATTTAAGATTGCATAAAAGGGTGCAGTAACAAAGGATAAAATAGTAGCTAATTCAACTAAAGCTCCCATTTCAGATAGTAAATAATAAAATATTAACATTGTACCCACTGACAAAAGAGAAATCCAATGAAAATAATAGTTTTTGTTACTATTATTTGTTAATAATTGAGTAGCTCTTGACATAGTTCTAGGTGAGGCGTCTAAACAGGTGATAGTCGTACTAAGCATTGTAGTAAAGGCACATATTGAAATTATTAGATAAAAACTATCTCCCAGATTAGATGTATATAATTCAATTAATTGACCTGCAAATATACTACCACTGTTAGAAAAACTAACTCCAGAGTTGAACATAACTAAAGCGCCTAAACTTACAAAACAAATACCTAAAATAACGGTAGAAATGTAACCAACATTGAAATCAAATAGACTTTCTTTTTGAGTAATTTTTTCATTTTTATTTTTTTCAATAGCCCAAATTGAGTGCCAAATTGATATATCAAGAGGTGCTGGCATCCAGCCCATGAAAGCAACTAAAAAAACAAGACCAGTTCCAGTGGGAAAAACTTGTTCTAAATTTAATACTTCATTTGAGTTAAATGAAGCTAGACCTGTTGAAAAAACGGTACTTACAGCTAGAATTAGAATTATGACTTTAATCATTTTATCTAAAAGCTGATATTTTCCAAATAATAAAATCAAGTAACACCCAACTGTAATTATTAAGCTCCATACAACCATATTATCTGTAAGACCAAACAGACTGGAGGCAAGCCCTGCTGTAACAATTGTAACAGCTGTTTGGATTGTAAACATAGTTGCAATATTTAATATAAAGTATGTTACTAAAAAAACTTTTCCAACTTTGTAGTATCCATCTAATAGGCTTTCGCCAGTAGCCATTGCATATCTTGGGCCATACTGAAAAAATGGATATTTAAAAATGTTTACCAATATTAACGCCCAAATTAAACCCCATCCAAAGTCAGCACCAGCTCGAGTAGACTGAACTAGATGTGAAACTCCAATAGCAGCGCCAGCAAAAAGTAATCCAGGTCCAAGTTTAGAAATTAATTTGATCATTGAATATCATTAGCACATTCGGAGCTTGTAGGAACTTTTCCACATATGCCACAAGGTTCATCAGATTTATTTAAAAAAGGACTTTGACTAGCACAAGTACCAGAAAACTCGCCATTTTTTTTAAATATTAGTTTAATTGCAATACCTGAGAAAGCAATTGCGATTAATCCAACAGATATCAGAAATATCTCCATTGGACAAAGCTATAAAAAAATCGTAATTTTAGTTGTGCTTAACTTAATTATGAATATTAAGTTTTATATGTTGTGGTCATTTCTGATAATCACGATGCTATCTTGTGACTCGAAATATGTGACTGTTCCTGATTCTGAAATTGAATCTGCGTCTTCATGGAGTATTAATGATCAACCACCATCATTCCCTAAGTGTGAAAATTTAAAAAATAATCAGCATTTAGATTGTTTTAGAAATATTATTGAAATAGAAATAAACAACTTTCTTAATAATAAAGTTTTCCCTTTAGATTCAAATGAATACATACTTACACTTAAAATAGATACAATAGGAAAATTTAGTTTAGACAAGCTTAATCCTTCAAATAAACTAGATAATACATCAATTAATTTGATCAAAAGTGCAGTAGAGAATATTCCAAATGCATTACCTGCAATAAAAACTAACGTTGGAGAGTTCGTGGAAGTAAGTTTCAATCTCCCATTTAAACTTAAATATGAATAAAAAGCTTAATAATAACTCAACAATTATGGGAATTGATCCTGGAACAAATATTATGGGTTTTGGAGTAATTAAAATAATCAAAAATGAAATGAATTTAGTTGATATGATCGAATATAAACTTCCTAAAAAAGATGATCATAATGTCAAGCTTTCTAAAATATTTCAAAAAACATCTGAGTTAATCAAAAATTATAATCCAAATTATATTGCAATAGAATCTCCATTTTTTGGTAAAAATGTACAATCAATGTTAAAGCTTGGAAGAGCTCAAGGAGTATCAATTGCTGCAGCATTAAATTTCAACATTCCAATAACTGAGTATTCACCAAAAAAAATAAAAATGGCAATTACTGGAAATGGTAATTCAAGTAAAGAGCAGGTAGCTAAAATGCTAAAAAGTATGCTGAATATAAAAGAGTTGCCAAAAAATCTTGATTCTACTGATGGTCTAGCTGCCGCTGTATGTCACTATTTTAATTTTGATAGTGAAAATGAAAAAAAAAAATATTCAAACTGGTCAAGTTTTATTAATAAGAATCCAGACAAACTTGCTTAATCACCAAAATGTTTATAAAAGTTTTGGATCGTCTCTATCCCAATAAAAAAGTTTTTAACCCCAAAGTTCTCATTTGGAGAATGAATTGCATCACTGTCAAGTCCAAATCCCATTAAAACAGTTTTAATTCCTAGAATGCTCTCAAACATAGGAACTATTGGAATACTACCACCATCCTTCTGAGGAATAGGGTCAATTCCAAAGCTATCTTTATAAGCTTTTATTGCAGACTCATAACCTTTAAAATCTTCTGGAGTAACGTATGGATTTCCTCCATGGTGAGTTGAAACTTCTACTGAAACTGTTCTTGGTGTAATATTCTCAATATGCTTTTTGAATAATTCACTTATCTTTTCCCAATTTTGATTTGGAACTAATCTCATAGAAATTTTTGCATGAGCTTCACTTGGTATAACAGTTTTAGATCCTTCACCGATATAACCACCCCAAATTCCGTTAACATCTAGAGTTGGACGAATAGATTTTCTCTCTAATGTAGAATATCCCTCCTCACCTTTTACATCATGAAGGCCCAATGAATCTTTAAATTTTTGAACATTAAATTTTGATTTTTCTTCAATTATGTCACGTTTGGATTTTTCAATTTCTACAACATCATCATAAAATCCTGGAATAACTATTTTACCATTTTCATCTATAAGAGAGCTTATAATGTCTGACAAAGTATTAATAGGGTTAGCAAGTGTTCCTCCATATGTGCCAGAATGAAGATCTCTATTAGGACCAGTTAATTTAATTTCCATGTATGATAAACCCCTAAGTCCAACTGTTAAGGTTGGATTATCAAGACTACTCAGCCCAGTATCAGAAATTAGTATAACGTCTGCACTTAGTTTAGATTTATTGTCAATAAGGAATTTCTCTAAATTTTCACTTCCAACTTCCTCTTCACCTTCAATCATAAACTTTACATTACAATTAAGCTTATTCTTCTTTATTAGCTGTTCGAAAGCTTTTACATGCATAAATACTTGACCTTTATCATCACATGCACCTCTTGCAAAAATTGCACCTTCTGGATGAATATTGGTCTTCTTTATAACCGGTTCAAAAGGAGGGCTAGTCCAAAGTTCCAATGGATCTGGTGGTTGAACATCATAGTGGCCATATACAAGAATTGTTGGACATGAAGGATTGATTATTTTTTCACCATAAACTATAGGATGCCCATCAGTTTCATAAACATTTGATGAATCACAACCAGACTTTAAAAGCTCATTTGATAACCAATTTGCTGTTGTATTCATATAATCTGAGAACTTAGAATCTGCGCTTACAGATGGTAATTTCAAAAATTCAAATAGCTCTTTTAAGTATTTACTTTTTTCGTCTTCAGATAATGTGCTCATAGTTGATATATTTTTAAAAACTTATTTATATTTGTTCACCTTTTGCGGGTGTGGTGAAATTGGTAGACACGCTAGACTTAGGATCTAGTGCCTAACAGCATGGGGGTTCGAGTCCCTTCACCCGCACTATTTTAGTTAGAGGGGCTATAACCTGCTCCTTTAACAAATCTCCCAGGATATTCTCCTGTATGCTCACTTCCAGATAACACTTGTACACCATTTACAAATACATCTTCAACTCCAACAGCAAACTGAAGTGGTTTCTCAAAAGTTGCTTTGTCCTCAATTAGTTCTGGGTCAAAAACTACAACATCTGCAAAATAACCAGGTTTTAAATATCCTCTATTCTTAATACCTAGATTATTGGCAGGGAATCCAGTTAATCTACGAATAGCTTCCTCCATTGTAATTAATTTCTCCTCTCTAACATATTTACCAAGAACCCTGGCAAAACTTCCAAAAGCTCGAGGATGTGTTATGAAATCTTTTGTAATATCTGAGTAAGATCCTGCATCTGAGTCAAAAGAAACCCATGGAAGCATAATTTTCTTTCTTACATTTTCTTCAGACATGCTAAAATATATACATTGGATTCTACTTCCATCTTCAATTATCAAATTTACTATAGCCTCTTCAGGAGACTCACCTCTCAACTCTGCTGCCTCAGCAATAGTCATACCTCGGTATTTATTTGACATTGATTGTTTATTAAAACCAACCATTAAAATATCCTCAGGTGGTTGCTCTGAAAGTTCTTTTCTAATATCTTTAAAAAGTCTTTCTCTTACATCTGGTTTTTTCATTCGATTGATCCATGCTTTTGTTCCACCCTCTTGAACCCAAGTTGGTATAACACCTGTCAGACCTGTGGAGGAAGCAGGATAGGTATACATATCAGCCGTTATCCTTAATCCATTTTCCCTTGCAGTTTCAACTTTATTAATTACAGAATCTAATAAATGCCAATTAGGTTTTCTTGAAGTTTTAAGGTGATAAATCTGAGCAGGTATATCAGCTCTTTCTGCAATTTCAAGTAATTCATCAACGGCTTCAAGAACTCTAAAGTCCTCATTTCTCATATGAGAAATATATCTTCCACCATAAGAAGATGCAATCTTTGATAGTTCAACTAATTCATCCGTATCTGCATAATCTCCAGGAGCATAAATCAAAGAGGATCCAATACCAATTGCACCTTGCATCATAGCGAGCTTAACAATATTTCTCATTGATTCCATTTCATTAGGAGTAGCTTTTCTATTTGCATAACCAATTTCTTGAATTCTAACTGTTGCGGCACCTAGGTATGAAGCAATATTTGTTGATACTCCACTAGACTCTAAATTCTCCATTGCTTCACCAAAAGAAACATAGTTATTACTATTTATAGATCCGCGGGGTCCAGGAGAAGTGCCTTCACCAAAAACCTCTAATGTAACACCTTGCTTTAAATCGCTTAGGGATCTTCCATCTTGCATTAAGGTATTATATCCCCAACTAAGCATGTTTATAAAACCTGGAGAAACTACTTTTCCTGAAGCGTCAATAGTTCGATTAGCAATAAAATTATCTTTTCTCCCTACATAAAAAATTGTGTCATTATTAATAGCAACATTACCAACATATCCTGACATTCCAGTGCCATCGTGAATAACTCCACCTCTGATTAAAACATCAACATTAGTAGGCTCAGTTTTGCATGATAAAGTAAATATTACAAAAACTAAAAGTATTTTTTTCATTTTTCTATGATTGCCTTTAATTTATCAAAAATTTCAGTATTATCATAAACACCTGTAAAGTATGAAGAATTATAACCAAAACTATATACTGGAACCATTTCTGCAGTATGTTCATCTGAGGAGTATTCAGTCTTTGTAATAGATTCTTCCAGACTACCATCAACAATAGAAGCACCTCCAGTTTCATGATCTGCTGTTACAACTACTAAGGTATTTTTATTTTTTTCAGCAAAGTTGTAAGAGCTTTCAACAGCAGCGTCAAACTCTAACATTTCGCTGAGAAGATATTCAGGATCATTATCATGCTCAGCCCAATCAATTTGAGACCCCTCTATTAAAAGAAAGAAAGGTTTATTAAAACTTTTAAGTTTTTGAAGAGTTACCTCAATTAAATCATCAAGAGATGGTTCTCTACCAAGATACTTTTCTATAGGATCATCATAAGCTGTAAAAAAACCAATATTTTTTGAGTCAGTATTTCTATAGTTCTCCATACTATTTACAAATTCGTAATCCACCATCTCATTAATTATATCTCTTTTATCATCTCTATCATTAAAGTATCTTTCTCCACCGCCAACAAAAAAATTGATACCGCTTTTAGATAATTCATCAGCAATATTATCATACTCGTATCTGCTCTTTGATTTGGAAAAATAAGCTGCTGGTGTAGCATGCACAATAGTAGAGGTAACTATAATTGCAGTCATGTAGCCTTTATCTCTAGAAATTTCTAGAATTGATTTTACAGGATTATAGTCTTTATCTAATCCTAAAACTCCATTATATGTTTTTACTCCAGATGATAATGCCGTTCCACTTGCAGCAGAATCAGTCACCAGATCGTCAAGAGAGTGAGTCTTACTTAAACCTACAAATTCGGATCTTTCAAGAGGAGTATAATTATCACTTGAATACATACTTGTTGAAACTTGTGATATCCCCATACCATCACCAATCATCATAATAATATTTGGTGACTCAGTTTGTTGATCACAAGAATAAATAGATGATAAGAATAATGTTATCAAAATTGATTTTTTTAACATACACCAAATTTAATTTTTTAATTTATAAATACTCTATTTTTTCTACTAATGAATCAATAAACACTTTATTTTTTTGAACATTTTTTTGGATATAGCTTGAATTAATTTCTCCAGATTTATTTCTTAGCTCTTCTGAATCGTCAAGCATATTGAAACATTTGTAGAACTCATCAGGATTATTTAATGAAAATACTCCACCTAATGAAGTTAAATCTTCAGCTTCAGCAAAACCCTTAAAATTTTTACCAATTAAAACTGGAATTGAAAAAACTGCTGGTTCAAGAATATTGTGAAGGCCATTATATCCCATACCACCTCCTATATAGACAATGTGTGCATATCTATACAAATATTTTAAAATACCTATTGAGTCAATTATTAATATATTTTTTTTGAAATCATTCTCATTTTTTAGATTTGATAACGTGATACAGTTATCCCCATATTCTTTATTTAAACTTGTTATAAAATCTACAGATGTATCGTGAGGAGCTATTATAGACTTAATATTGCTCTTTAGAACTTTATCAATCAATTTAATATCATTATCCCATATACTTCCGGCGATAAAACACTTTTGACCATTTATAAATTTTTCAACTTTATCTATAGGTTTGTTTTTATTTAATGTATCTAAAACTGAAGTATATCTTGAATCACCTGAGATGTGAATATTTTTGAATGAGTTTTTTTCAAGTATGTTTTTTGAGTTATTGTCTTGCACATAAAAAAAGTCTATTTTCTTTAGTTGATTTAAAAACCAGTATCCATAAAATTTAAAATAAAACTGTGATTTATTAAATCTTGAAGATACAGAGTATATCATAGTACCATTCTCCTTTAAATAGTTTAGGTAATTAGACCAAATATCATTCTTAATGAAAATTGCAATTTTGGGATTCACAGTTCTTACAAATCTTTTTGCATTATAGGAACTATCAAGTGGTAGGTATACTTTTGAATCTGCATATCCATATTTTTTTGAATTTTCATATCCTGAAGGAGAAAAAAATGTAACAATAATTTTTAGATTATCAAACCTTTTTTTTAATGACTCAATCATAGGTTTAGCTATTTCAAATTCTCCCAAAGAAGAAACATGAAACCAAATATTTTTTTCATTTGGGTTAACTTCCTTTTCTAAAATTTCAAATGATCTTCCTCTCCCTTTATAGGATAAGTTAACTTTGGTGGAAATAAGCCTTAGAGGTTGACATATTATATATGCTACAATAATAAAAAAATCATAAATTAATTTCACTAAATCCTTTTTCCAAAAATACTTTTTTAATTTTGTTTTCAATGAAAAAAATTAATATGGTTGACCTAAACGGTCAATACAGGAAAATTAGGTGGCAAATAAACAGAGAGATTAAAAAAGTAATTAAGTCCACTTCCTTTATAAATGGACCTGCTGTTAAAGAATTTCAAAATAATTTACAAGATTATTTAAATGTTAGACACGTTATACCTTGTGCAAACGGAACAGATGCTCTTCAAATTGCACTAATGGCATTAGACCTTAAAAGAGGAGATGAAGTCATAACCACTAACTTTTCATTTGCATCAACTATTGAGGTTATACTTTTATTGGGTTTAAAGCCAGTAATTGTTGACATTGATCCAAGAACTTTTAATATAGACCCTGGCTTAATAGAAAGTAAGATCACTAAAAAAACGAAAGTCATAATTCCTGTTCATCTTTTTGGTCAATCTTGCAGAATTGAAGAAATAATTGAGATTGCAAACAAAAACAATCTTCAAGTAATTGAGGATAATGCTCAAGCATTAGGAGCAAAATATAAGTTTTCAAATTCAGAAAAACAGATGTCAGGAACTATAGGTGATATTGGAACTACATCTTTTTTTCCATCAAAAAATTTAGGCTGTTATGGTGATGGGGGTGCAATATTTACTAATTCAGATAATCTAGCATATAAAATGAGAGGTATTGTAAACCATGGAATGTATGAAAGGTATTATCATGATGAAATTGGAGTTAATTCAAGACTTGATTCAATTCAAGCTGCTATTCTAAATGTTAAATTAAAATATTTAGATAAGTATAATAAAAGAAGACAGGAATCAGCACATTCTTACAATCAAGCATTTGAAAAAATTGAAAAAATTAAAACCCCATTTGTAGAATCAGATATTGAGTCTCACGTTTATCATCAGTATACAATTAAAGTTCCAGCTGAAACGAGAGATGAGCTAGCAGAACATTTGTCGAAGAAGAATATACCATTTGGAATATATTATCCTTTAGGTTTTCATGAACAAAAGGCATACAAACAAGAGTTCTTTTCAGAGGGAGACTTCCCTGTAACGAACGAAGTTAAGAATCAGGTTATTTCTTTACCAATGCATACTGAATTATCAAGAAGACAGATAAATTATATCACTAATACTATCATTAGTTTTTTTGAATAATTCATCATTCCATTTACTTTAGTTAAAAATAATCTCAAATTCTGTCTACAGCTATATCTCTGTCTATTTTCCTAATTAGTCCTTGGAGAGTATTACCGGGACCTACCTCATAAAACTGTTTGACTCCATCATCTATCATTTTATTGATACTCTGGTTCCAAAGTACTGCTCCAGTAAGTTGTTTTAATAAATTTATTTTGATTTTTGATGGATCTTGTTCAGGCTTTCCAGTAAAATTCTGATAAATAGGACATTTAGGTTTTCTAAATTCAGTTTCATCAATACCTTTTTTTAATTCATCAGCGGCAGAACTCATTAACTCGGAATGAAATGCCCCGCTAACTGGAAGTATTAATGCTCTTTTTGCACCTTTTTCTTTTAGTATTTCACAAGCTTTTTCAACTGCTTTAATTTCACCTGAAATCACTAGTTGCCCAGGACAATTATAATTTGCTGGTTTAACTATTCCATCAACATCATTACAAGATGATTCAATAATTTCATCAGGTAAGCCAAGAATTGCTGCCATAGTCCCTTCTGAATTTTGACATGCTTTTTGCATTGCATTGGCTCTAATTGAAACTAATTTTAAACCATCTTCAAAACTTATTGAATTTGATGCAGCAAGAGCAGAGAACTCACCCAAAGAGTGACCAGCAGATACATCAGGTTTAAATGATTTGGTTGTTAAAGCTAATATAACTGAATGAATAAAGATTGCAGGTTGGGTTACTCTAGTTTGAAGTAGATCTTCGCTTGTCCCATCAAACATTAACTCTGTTATATCAAAATTCATAATTTCATTAGCTTTTTTAAATAGAGCTCTTGAATCAATTATTTCATTATATAGTCTCTGTCCCATTCCTGGTTTTTGAGACCCTTGACCTGGAAATACATATGCTTTCATATTACTTTTTTATATAGGTTAAGAAGGAGTACTTAATATTTTCATTTCCATCAAGTTCATAGGCATCATCCTTAATAAGTTTAAATTTCTCTTCTGGAATCTCTGGAAAAAATGCATCTCCATTATAATCCTTATATACCCTGGTTAATTCAATTTTATCAACTAAGTCTATAGTTTGAGAATATATTTCTCCTCCTCCAATAATAAATGGTTGTGAATCATTAGTACAATGGGTAAGAGCCTCTTCAATACTTTCACAAACTATGATTCCATCATGATTATAATTAGTATTCCTAGTTACAACTATATTTAATCTGTTAGGTAATGGGTTTGGAAGAGATTCAAAGGTCTTTCTTCCCATTATTACTGTATGGTTTAAAGTAAGTTCTTTAAACCTCATTAAATCTTTTGGTATATGCCAAATAAGTTTGTTATTATTTCCTATAACGTTATTATTGGATGCCGCTGCAATAATTGTAAGTTCGTTAGTCATCTATTAAACCGAAATTTTACCTTTTATTGGTGGGTGAGAGTTATAATTTAGTATCTCAATATCTTCAAATTTAAAGTCTTCTATATTCTTAACATCTTTATTTAATTTCAATGTAGGAAGTGGCATTGGCTCTCTAGTCAATTGAAGCTTTACTTGCTCAAGATGATTTAAATATATGTGAGTATCACCAAATGTATGTATAAAGTCTCCCGGATCATACCCACAAACTTGAGCAATCATGTGAGTTAGAAGAGAATATGACGCAATATTAAAGGGAACACCCAAAAAAACATCAGCACTTCTTTGATACATCTGACATGACAACTTATTATCAGAAACATAAAATTGAAAAAAAGCATGGCAAGGAGGTAAAGCTGCCTTACCATTTTTAACGTTTTCTTCAAAAGACTTTTTACTATCTGGAATTATATTTGGATTCCAAGCAGTTACAATCATTCTTCTACTAAAAGGGTTGGTTTTTAATGAATTTATTACATCATTAAGTTGATCAACCCCATCACTGTTCCAGTTTCTCCATTGGTGCCCATAAATAGGTCCTAGATCTCCATTTTTATCTGCCCATTCATCCCATATAGTAACTCCATTATCTTTTAAATACTTAATATTTGTCTCACCATTTATAAACCAAATTAACTCATGAATAATTGATCTTAAGTGTAATTTTTTTGTAGTTACTAATGGAAAACCATCTTGAAGATTAAATCTCATTTGATGTCCAAATACACTTATTGTTCCAGTACCTGTCCTGTCTTTTTTTTCAACACCATTTTCTTTTATATGTTTGAGTAAATCTAGGTATTGTTTCATTTTATACTTTTTCTAAGGTTAAGTTCATCTCTAAGTTTAGCTGCCATCTCATAGTCTTCGTCTTCAATACTGTTTTCAAGCATTTTTTTAATTTTATTAGTTGAGATTTTCTTTATGTCTTTTGGTTTATGAGATTTTTTTTCTGACTCTTTACTGTCAAAAAAATTATTATCGGTAAGATTTACTTCTTCCGAATACTTTAAATCATCCTCAAAGCCAGCCTCATCTAAAATATTTTTTTTCACAAAAATGGGGGCATTAAATCTTAATGATAATGCAATTGCATCAGATGTTCTTGAGTCTATCTTGATTACCTTATCATTGTCTTCACATACAATATTTGAGAAAAAAACACCATCAGTTAGTTTATTAATAATGATATGATTTAGTTTGATTCCAAACTTGTCAGCAAATCTCTTAAATAGCTCATGTGTAAGTGGTCTCGTAGTTTTAATTTTTTTTTCTAATCCAATTGCAATTGCTTGAGCTTCAAACCCTCCAATCACAACTGGTAGTTTTCTATTACCATTTGTTTCCTGAAGTATAAGGGCAAATGCACCTGAGGTATTATCACTGTAGGAGATTCCTTGAATTTTTAACTCTACTAATTCCATTCAAAATTATAATGGCACAAATTAATTAAATAATATTTAAATCTCGTTAGAGCACTATAGGAAATATTTTTTTTATCATTAAATTCGCATAAAATTATTCTATATGAAAACAGTGCAGTTTAGACAGGCTATATGTGAGGCTATGTCAGAAGAGATGAGAAGAGATGAGAGTATCTACTTAATGGGGGAAGAAGTTGCTGAGTATAATGGTGCATACAAAGCGTCTAAAGGTATGCTTGATGAATTTGGAGAATTAAGAGTAATAGACACACCAATATCTGAAGCCGGATTTTCGGGAGTTGGAGTTGGCTCAACAATGGTAGGGGCAAGGCCAATTATTGAATTTATGACATTTAATTTTTCTTTAGTAGGGATTGACCAAATCATCAATAATGCTGCAAAGATCAGACAAATGTCAGGAGGTCAGTTTCCATGTCCAATAGTGTTTAGAGGACCTACTGCTTCTGCTGGTCAACTAGGGGCAACACATTCTCAAGCATTTGAAAGTTGGTTTGCAAATTGCCCTGGGTTAAAAGTAATTGTACCATCTAATCCTTATGATGCAAAGGGACTATTAAAGTCTGCTATAAGAGATGATGATCCTGTAATTTTTATGGAATCAGAACAAATGTATGGTGATAAAGGAGAAATTCCTGAGGGAGAATACACACTGCCAATCGGTGTTGCAGATATTAAAAGAAAAGGAAAAGACGTTACAATAGTATCATTTGGAAAAATAATAAAAGAGGCATTTAAAGCAGCTGATATTCTTGAAAAGGAAGGTATTGAATGTGAGATTATAGACTTAAGGACCCTAAGACCAATAGATTATGACACAGTTTTAGAGTCAGTGAAAAAGACTAATAGACTTGTAATTCTTGAAGAAGCATGGCCTTTTGGAAATATTTCAACAGATATATCTCACAAAGTTCAAAATGAAATTTTTGATTTTCTAGATGCACCTGTTGAAAAAGTGAATAATGCAGATACTCCAACGCCTTATTCCCCTGTTCTATTAGAAGAGTGGCTTCCCAATAGTGAGGAAGTAATTAAGGCAGTTAAAAAAGTTCTATATATTTAACCGACTAGTAGTGGTGCTATTACTAGAGCAACAACAGCAATCAATTTTAAAAGAATATTAAGTGATGGTCCAGACGTATCTTTAAAAGGATCACCAACGGTATCACCAACAACTGCGGCTTTATGAGCTTCAGTACCTTTTCTTCCATCCTCCTCAATCATTTTTTTTGCATTATCCCATGCACCTCCAGCATTTGATTGAAAAATTGCCATCAAAACACCACATGATGTAACCCCAGCTAAAAGACCACCAAGCATCTCTGCACCACCTGCAAATCCAATTATAACAGGAACTGATATAGCCATTAAGCCTGGAAGAACCATCTCTCTTAATGCAGCTTGCGTAGAAATTTCAACACATTTACTGTATTCTGCAACTCCATCAGCATCATTAAAGATTTTTAAATCTTCTTTTGATGCTTTAGAAAGATCTGAATCATACTTTCTCATTACTTCAAGTGCTGCTTTTAATTTTGGAAGGTCTTTGAATTGTCTTCTCACTTCTTCAATCATACTCATTGCAGCCTTACCAACTGCCTTCATTGAAAGAGCAGAAAAAACAAATGGTAACATTGCACCAAGTAAAAGTCCAGCCATAACAACTGGTTTTGAGATATCGATTGCAGTAATTTGAGCAGTTTGCATATATGCTGCAAATAAAGCTAAAGCTGTTAGAGCGGCTGAAGCAATAGCAAAACCTTTTCCTATTGCAGCAGTTGTATTTCCTACTGCATCAAGTTTATCTGTTCTCTCTCTAACTTTTGGATCTAACTCCGCCATTTCTGCAATACCTCCAGCATTATCTGAAATAGGTCCATACGCATCTACAGCTAATTGTATACCAGTATTTGCTAGCATACCTACAGCAGCAATCGCAATACCATAAAGACCTGCAAAATGATAAGAAGCTAATATAGCACCACAAATAAAAATTATTGGAAGGGCAGTGGAAATCATACCAACACCAAGACCAGCAATTATTGTAGTTGCAGGCCCAGTTTCTGATTGATCAACAATTGATAGAACTGGTTTCTTTCCTGTTGCAGTGTAATACTCTGTTACTTTACCAACTGCAAGACCAGCTATTAAACCACTTATTGTAGCAACGAAAACTCCTACTGAGGTGTATTCAGTACCACTAAAAACCCAAGATTCAGGGAGTAAATATTGGATTAAGAACCAAGTTATGGCAATCATTAATCCAGCTGAAACGAATTCACCCAAATTTAAGGCCTTGTGAGGATCACCACCTTCTTTAACCTTCACAAAGAAAGTACCTATTATAGACATGATGATTCCTGATGCAGCTATAAATAATGGAAGTAATACTGCATTAATTTCAATTCCAGAAAATTCGTTTAAACCAACAAAGGCAGCACCTAATACCATTGCCCCTATAATTGATCCTACAAAAGATTCAAATAAATCTGCTCCCATTCCAGCAACATCTCCAACATTATCTCCAACATTATCCGCAATAGTTGCAGGATTTAAAGGATGATCTTCAGGTATTCCAGCTTCAACTTTTCCAACTAAGTCAGCTCCAACATCTGCAGCTTTAGTATATATTCCACCACCAACTCTAGCAAATAATGCAATAGATGAAGCACCTAGTGAAAATCCAGATAAAACCTGTATGACAGTATTTATGTCAGTAAACATTGGTCTATAAATAATAAATAGAGAACCAACTCCTAATACACCTAAACCGACTACACCCATTCCCATTACAGAACCACCAGAAAACGCAATTTCAAGTGCTTTTCCAAGGGAGTCTTGAGCAGCATTTGTAGTCCTTACATTAGCCTTTGTTGCTACCTGCATACCAATAAAACCTGCAAGACCGGAACATAAAGCTCCAACTACAAAAGACACAGCAACTAACCAGCTGCTTCCTTCGTTAATACCTTTGAATGCAAGTAACACAGCAGTAATAATTACAAAAACTGATAATATTTTATATTCGGCTTTTAAAAATGCCATTGCACCATCTGCAATATTTTTTGCAATTTTTGCCATTTTTGCATTTCCAACTTCTTTCTTTGAAACTGATGAATTTTTAATAAAAACAAATATTAATGCGATAACACCAGCTAAGGGGATAAGATTTATGTAGTCCATTTTTTAAATTTTTTTCAAATATAATACAATGCTAAAAATGGAAAGCAAAAATATGGAGAAAGATATAACTAAAGTTCCTTTTTAATTAATTTAAGGATAGTCTCATAATCTGATTTATTTTCAACAAAATCAAGATCATCTACATTAATTTTTAAAAGTTTACCACTGTCATAATTAGTAATCCAAGCCTCATATCGTTCATTAAGTCTACTTAAATACTCAATACTTATAGTCTTTTCATAGTCTCTTCCTCTTTTATGAATTTTATTCACAAGGTTAGGAATACTACTTTGAAGGTAGACTAGTAAATCTGGTGGTTTGACCAAATTAAGCATTGTATCAAATAAGGATAAGTAGTTTTCATAATCCCTTTGAGGCATGAGACCCATTGCATTTAAATTTGGTGCAAATATGAATGCATCTTCGTATATAGTTCTGTCTTGAATGACATTTTCTTTAGAATTGTCAATAGATACTAATTGCTTGAATCTGCTATTAAGGAAATAAATCTGAAGATTAAACGACCACCTCTCCATATGATTATAAAAGTCATCTAGGTAGGGATTAGCAATGACGTCTTCATAATATGCTTTATATTTTAAACTCTTAGAAAGTTGTTTTGTAAGACTCGTTTTACCAGCACCGATATTTCCTGCAATTGCTATTCTCATAATTGTAGCCAAAATAACAGGTTTTTTTTAAAAAAAAAACAGAATAATTTGAAATAAAAATTTTTTATTTAATTTTGTCTGTAACAGAGGAAGGATTTGACTGATTGCAACCTCTCAAAAAAATTGCTAAAGCAGTAATTCTTTTACAAGCAATCATTCATTTTCTTTCTCACAAACTAATTTTATGTCGTATCTATTTACGTCTGAATCTGTAAGTGAAGGACACCCTGATAAAGTTTCAGATCAAATAAGTGATGGGATTCTCGATAACTTCCTAGCTTTTGATCCTAAAAGTAAAGTTGCGTGTGAGACATTAGTAACTACTGGCCAAGTTATACTTTCTGGTGAAGTGTCAAGTAATACTTATATAGATGTTCAAGAGATTGCCAGAGATATTATAAAAGATATTGGATATAACAATGATCAGTACAAATTCTCTGGAGAATCATGTGCAGTAATGTCTCTAATTCATGAACAGTCAGAAGACATACTTAGAGGAGTAGAAAGAAGCATAAAAGAAGAACAAGGAGCTGGTGATCAAGGAATAATGTTTGGTTATGCATGTAATGAAACTGAAAATTCAATTCCTCTAACTTTGGATATTGCAAATAGACTTCTATTGGAGCTCTCAAAACTTAGAAGATCTAAAGAGATTCCATATTTAAGGCCAGATTCAAAATCTCAGGTTACAATAGAATATGACGATAATGATGTCCCCATAAGGATAGATACAATTGTTGTTTCAACTCAACATGATGAGTTCGATAATGATGATGAGAAAATGTTAAACAAAATTAGGGAAGATATAATCAAAATTTTAATCCCAATAGTAAGAGATACATATGCTCCTGAAATTCAAAAATTATTTAATGATGATATCAAATTCTATGTAAATCCAACAGGAAAATTTGTCATTGGCGGTCCACATGGTGATACTGGTTTGACTGGTCGAAAAATTATAATTGACACATATGGGGGGAGAGGAGCTCACGGAGGAGGTGCTTTTAGTGGAAAGGATCCAAGTAAAGTTGACAGAAGTGCAGCATATGCAGCTAGACATATTTCAAAAAATCTTGTAAAGGCTGGAGTATCCGATGAAATATTAATTCAACTTGGCTATGCAATTGGAGTTGCTGAACCCGTATCACTCAATATAGATACTTGCGGTAAGTCTAAACTTAACATTTCAGATTCTAAACTATCCGAAATAGTAAACGAAATATTTGATTTAAAACCACATTCGATTGAATCAAGATTCAAACTTAGAGATCCTATATATCTTGAGACTGCATCATATGGTCATATGGGTAGAAAATCTGAAAAAAAAACCAAGACATTTAATTCTAAATACTCTGGAGTTAAAAAAATTGAGGTTGAACTATTCCCATGGGAAAAATTAGAGTATGTAAATCAATTAATTAAAACACTTAAATTATGAGTCAAAATGATCAAACTCTAGCATTACATGCTGGACATAACACAACAAAAACAGAGGGAACTAGAGCAGTTCCAATATATCAAACAACATCATATGTGTTTGATGACACTGACCATGCAGCAAAATTATTTTCACTTGCTGAACCTGGATATATATATACAAGACTTAATAATCCCACAGCAGATGTCCTTGAGCAAAGGTTAGCATCTTTAGAGGGAGGAATAGCTGCGGTTGCAACTTCATCTGGTTCAGCAGCTTTAGCTACAACATTACTGACACTTCTTAAGACAGGAGATCATATTGTATCTTCTAATAGCCTTTATGGTGGTACATATAACTTACTTAACGTAACATTACCTAGATATGGAATAACAACAACTTTCGTTGACCCTAATGAGGTTGATAATTTTTCTAAGGCAATTAATGAAAATACAAGAGCTATCTACATTGAAAGTATGGGGAATCCAAAGTTAGATGTCTTAGATATTGAATCAATTTCAAAAATTGCAAAAAAAGCAAAGCTTCCGTTAATTGTAGATAATACTGTCGCTACTCCATATTTGTTAAAACCTATAAATTATGGTGCTGATATTGTTATTCATTCTACTACAAAATATATAACAGGTAATGGAACCTCAATTGGGGGGATAATAATTGATGCTGGTAATTTTGATTGGAGCAATGGATTGTTTGATGAATTTACAGAACCATCTGCAGGCTATCACGGGTTAGTTTATCATGATGTGTTGGGTCCAGCAGCGTTTATTGCTAAGGTTAGGATTGAAGGTTTGAGAGATCTTGGAAGTGCTCCAAGTCCTTTCAATTGTTTTCAAACAATACAGGGATTAGAGACTTTATCTGTTAGAATCAAAAAACATTCTGAAAATGCACTCAAGGTCGCAGAATGGTTAGAGAAACAAAGTCAAGTTGCTTGGGTGAATTATCCTGGTCTTAAGTCCTCAAAATATTATGACTTATCTCAAAAATATTTGAAAGACGGTCAAAGTGGAATTGTAACATTTGGATTAAAAGGAGGATTTGATTCTGCAAAAAAACTAACTGATAGTACAAAAATATTTTCTCTATTAGCTAATTTTGGAGATTCTAAGTCTTTAATCATCCATCCTTCAAGTACTACACACCAACAATTAAATGAGGAACAACAAATTTCAACAGGTGTAACTTCTGATTTAGTTCGATTGAGTATTGGTCTTGAAGATCCAGCTGACTTGATCGATGACTTAAAAAATGCAATAAAATCTTTGTAAATATTGAAAGATGAACTAAAAAAGATAGTAATTGAAAACTTTGAACCCTCATCAGGTAATAAATTTCAAAGTTTTCAATTAACCTATCAGTTTTTTGGAAAGAAATTAGGTACTGCTCCAATTATTCTTATTAATCATGCGTTAACTGGGAATTCTCTTGTCTGTGGAAAAAATGGATGGTGGAGTGAAATTGTAGGTATAGATAAGGCAATTGATTTAAATGAATACACTGTATTATGTATTAATATACCAGGAAACGGATTTAATGAGAACAACTTTGATCATAGTATAGAATTAAACCTAGGAGATATAGCACATCTATTTATTAAAGTTTTAGAAAAATTAAAAATTTCTAAACTATACGCTATAATTGGTGGATCTATTGGAGGATGTTTATCATGGGAAATGATTGCTATAAAAAATGACATAGCAGATAAGATTATTCCTATAGCTTCTGATTGGAAAGCAAATGACTGGTTAATAGCTAATACCTTTTTACAGGATAGAATTTTAGAAAACTCAAGAGATCCTGTCGGAGATGCCAGAATTCATGCAATGTTGTTCTACCGCACACCTGAGTCTTTAAATCAAAGATTCTCAAGATCAAAGAACATTGAAAAAGGAATATATAATGTTGAATCTTGGCTTGATCATCATGCAGTAAAACTCCATCAAAGGTTTAGTCTTAATTCCTATAAATTTTTAAATAATCTTTTAAGATCTACTGATATTACTAGAGATGATTTAAGTTTAGAGTCTAAAATTAAGCCTTCAAAATCAGAAATTCATATAATATCAGTAGACTCAGATATTTTCTTTCTACCTGATGAAGATAAAATCACTACCTCAAGGCTAAAAAAACAAGATGTAAAAATTGAAAACCATATTATTGAATCAACTCATGGTCATGATGCTTTTTTGATTGAAACAAAACAAATTTCAGATATCTTTACTAAAATTTTAAAATAATGGCAATTTATTTAGACAGAATTAATGACAAGTATTTATTTGAACTTTCAAATGAAAATGGACACAAGGTTTTACTAGATCGAAAATATTCACCTGATTATAATGTCCAAGGGTCAAGTCCTATGGAATTATTATTAATGGGGGTAGCTGGATGTAGTAGTATTGATGTTATTTCAATATTAGAGAAACAAAAGCTAAATCCAGACTCTTATAAAATGGAAGTTGAAGGGGAAAGAGAGTCTACACCAGGTAAGCCCTGGAAAAGTATTCATGTGAAATTGTATATTGAAGGTAACATTCCAAGTGATAAAATTATACGTGCTGCAGCTTTAAGCTTTGATAAATATTGTTCAGTTTCCAAAAACCTAGAGAAGTCAACTTCAATTGATCATTCAATTTATCTCAATGGGTCTTTAATCAAAAAATAGGATAAAAAGTTTGTTTTTATTGATACCTATTATACTTTTGTAAATTATGAACAACAAATTTAATTTTTACTTTAACTATTATTTCTACTTCCTAGACCAGAAGGCAGGATAACTATGTAATTAAAAATTAAAATATTATAGTCCTGTCAAATCAGGACTTTTTTTTTATATGAAAGTATCAATTCAAGGAATAAAAGGATCATTCCACCATAAGGTGACAGCTGAGTACTTTAGTTCATTCGAATTAAATGAATGTTCAACTTTTGATAAACTTGTTAAGTCTGTCATTAATGAAGATTCAGATTATGGAGTAATGGCTATTGAAAACTCTATAGCTGGGTCAATACTTCCTAATTATGCTTTAATAGATGAATATGATTTGTCAATAACTGGTGAATATAGTCTTAGTATTGATCATAATCTAATGTGTCTTTCGGGTCAAAGTATTGATAATATCAGGGAAGTTCATTCTCATCCAATGGCATTGCTTCAGTGTACAAAATTTTTTACTAAACATCCCAATATAAAGCTAATCGAGAGTGAGGATACAGCCTTATTTGCAAAAAAAATCAGTGAAAATCAAATTAATGGAGTGGGGGCAATAGCTAGTAAAGAAGCTGCTGAGATATATGATTTAGAGATTTTGAATTCTTCAATTCAAACAATCAAGAATAATATGACAAGATTTGTCATAGTTGAAAAGAATAAGAAAAATATATCAAATTTTAATAAAGCTGCTCTCAAGTTTATCCTTGATCATAAAAGAGGTAGTCTAGCATCAATATTAAATATGATGAGCGATTGTAACTTGAATCTTACAAAAATCCAATCTCTTCCAGTAATTAAAACACCTGGTAAATATGCATTCTTTGTAGACATTACTTTTGATTCAATTGAAAATTATAAAAAAGCAATCAAGATTATTGAGCTTATGGCTCAAGAGTTAAAAATACTTGGTGAATATAAAGATCAAAAATTATGAAAGTTGGTATAGTTGGTTTAGGATTAATAGGTGGATCGATAGGATTAAAACTGAAAGATTTATATGATAATATGGTAATTTATGGTTATGATATAGATGATGATTCAATTAGTTATTGTCTAAAAAATAAAATTATTGATGTAAAATTTGATGAAGAATTTATATCTGAGTTAGATTTTCTATTTCTTGCTATACCTGTTGAATCAATTAAGAATCAACTTTCTCACTACTTGAATAAAATATCTGATAAAACACTAATAATTGATCTAGGTTCTACAAAATTTCAAATCTGTAATTCAGTTGAGAATAATCAAAACAGAAAGAATTATTTAGCTGCTCATCCAATTGCTGGAACCGAGTTTTCTGGACCTAATTCAGCAACAAAAGACTTATTCGATGACAAGGTTATGATTCTATGTGATACTGAAAAAACAGATCCCAATTTATTATTAGATGCTAAAAAAATCATTAAATCATTAGGGATGAGTATCAAAACAATGAATTCAAAAGAACACGATAAACATATTGCCTATGTGTCTCATCTTTCACATATTTCATCTTTTATGTTAGGTAAGACAGTCATGGACAAAGAAGATGATGAACATGCTATATATAATATGGCAGGTAGTGGATTTGAATCAACGGTAAGATTAGCAAAGAGCTCACCTGAAATGTGGTCTTCAATATTTGTTGAGAATAAAAAAAATATTATTGAGTCTCTTGATGAATACATTTCAAATATTAATAATTTTAAAAAATTAATTGAGGTCAGTGATCAAAAAACTCTAAATGATGAAATGAGGAGAATCAATGGAATTAAAAAAATATTAAAAGGAATTAATTAAGTAATTATGGAAAATAAAAAAGAATATCGTAACTGGCTTGATCAAATGAATCTAGATCATCCACTTGTTATAGCTGGCCCATGTAGTGCTGAGACTGAGGAACAAGTCTTAAAAATTGCGCATGAATTAAAAGATAGCGACGTAACTGCATATCGTGCTGGAATTTGGAAGCCAAGAACTAGACCTGGAATGTTTGAAGGGGTTGGAGCTATTGGTTTGAAGTGGCTTCAAAAAGTTAAAAAAGAAACGGGACTCATGTTAGCAACAGAAGTTGCTAATTCTGTTCATGTTGATCTTGCACTAGAGCATGATGTAGATATATTATGGATAGGAGCTCGATCAACTGTTAGCCCTTTTATTGTTCAAGAAATTGCAGATGCACTTAAAGGAACAGATAAAATAGTTTTAATTAAAAACCCAGTAAATCCCGACCTTTCGTTATGGATGGGAGGTATTGAGAGAATATATACTGCTGATATAAAAAATATTGGAGTAATTCATAGAGGTTTTTCATCTTATGATAAATCAAAATATAGGAATAATCCTGAATGGCAAATCGCTGTTGAATTTCAAAATAATTTTCCAGATATTCCACTAATATGTGACCCTTCTCATATAGCAGGAAGAAGAGATTTAATCTTTGATTTAAGTCAAACTTCACTTGACTTAAATTATGACGGATTAATGATTGAATCTCATTGGGATCCAGATAATGCTTGGAGTGATGCAGCGCAACAAGTAACTCCAGAACGATTAATTGAGATAATGAGAGACCTCAAGATTAGAGATAAAACATCGCAAGGGGAAGACTACCAGAATAAACTTAATAACTTAAGATCACAAATTGATGCAGCTGATCAAAATTTATTGACAACTCTTGGAAAGAGAATGGAAGTTGCTAAAGGTATTGGAAAACTAAAGTCTGAGAATAACGTGGCTATTCTTCAAAATAAAAGATGGAATGAAATTTTAGGGAAGATGATTCTAGATGGCGAAGACCATGGTTTAAGTGAAGAATTTATTTTAAGAATTTTCAAAGCAATTCATCAAGAGTCAATTAATAATCAAAAAAAAATACTAAATAAATAATTCAAAAAAATGTTATCAGATAAAATTAATTCTTTACCAATTTCTCAAACTGTAGCAATGACTGCAAAAGCCCATGATCTAAAAAATCAAGGAGTTGATGTTATTACTTTAAGTGCTGGTGAACCAGACTTTGACATACCTGATTATATTAAAGAGGCTGCTGTAAATGCTATTAATGAAAATTATCATAAATATTCTCCAGTTGACGGATTCCTAGATTTAAAAAAAGCAATTTGTAAAAAGTTTAAGAGAGATAATAACTTAGATTATAATACAGATCAGATTGTAGTTTCTACCGGAGCAAAACAATCAATTGCAAATGTATGTATGTCATTAATAAATAAAGGTGATGAAGTAGTTATTCCTACACCTTATTGGGTAAGTTATAGTGCAATGGTTTCTCTAGCAGATGGAATTCCAGTTTTTGTTCATCCTAATGAGGATGCTAACTATAAGGTTACTGCAGCACAGATCGAATCAGCTATCACTGATAAAACTAAAATGATAATGCTAAACTCACCTAATAACCCAAGTGGTTCTGTATTTACAAAGGAGGAGTATCTGGAATTTTCAAAAGTGCTTATGAAGTATCCTAAGATAATAGTTGTTTCAGATGAAATTTATGAACATATAAATTATGGAGTTGAAAGTGTAAGTTTTGCGTCTTTGCCTGGAATGTATGAAAGGACAGTTACTGTAAATGGGATATCGAAAGCCTTTGCAATGACTGGATGGAGAATAGGCTACCTTGGAGCTCCAAAGATTCTAGCTAAGGCATGTAATAAAATGCAAGGCCAGATTACCAGTGGTGCAAATTGTATTGCTCAAAGAGCTGCAATTACAGCACTAGAAGAGTCGCCAAATAGAATAAAATATATGGTTGATGAATTTAAAATTAGACGAGATTTAATTATCGATCTAGTAAATCAGATTAATGGTTTTAATGTAAAGCAGCCTCCGACTGGAGCTTTCTATATTTTTCCAGAAGTTTCTCAGCTTTTTGGAAAGACCTTTGATGGGCATTTAGTTAATAATGCTAATGATTTATCAATGCTAATTCTTGAAAAAGCTCATGTAGCAACTGTCCCTGGAGATGCCTTTGGATACCCCCATTGTATAAGGATTTCATATTCTGCATCACGTGAACAAATAAAAGAGGCTATTAGTAGAATTAAAGAATTATTAACTTGATAGATCTCGATAAACACTTTTCTAAGATATCTCAGGATCAGCTTAAAAAATTTAATAGTTTAATCCAATTATATAAAAGTTGGAATTCAAAAGTTAACCTTATATCTCGAAAAGATATTGATAATCTGTATGTAAATCATATACTTCATTCTCTTTCAATTGCTAAGATCCATGAATTCATAGACGATACAGATGTTCTTGATGTTGGAACAGGAGGAGGGCTTCCAGGCATACCTCTGGCTATTCTTTTCCCAAAAGTAAATTTTACACTACTAGATAGCATTTCAAAAAAAATTAAAGTTGTAGAAGATATATCTAAGCAGTTGTCTCTAACCAATGTAAGAACTGTCAATGATAGAGCTGAAAATCATAACCTAAAGTATGATTTTATAATTTCAAGAGCCGTATCTAAAATGGATGGATTTTATTCAATGGTTAATAAGAATATTAAATTAAAATCAAGAAGTAATATACCTAATGGAATAATTTCTCTTAAGGGTGGAGACTTGGAAGATGAACTAAAGAACTTCAATGATTATAAGATATTTGAAATATCAGAATTTTTTTCAAATGATTTTTTTAAAACAAAAAAGATAGTCTTTATCCCTTACTCTAATTAATTAGAATAACAATGAATTTAATTAATCATCTCCTTATCACAATATCTGTTATAATTATTATTGGTTGCAATAATAAAACAAGTAAGAGTATTGAGACTAGAAGTATTAATCAAGATGAAGAGATTTTAAATCAGGATGAAGAGGTTTTAAATCAAGAGATTAAAGAAGAGTTTAAATTAACAGATGATAACGTAATTGATTTTCTTTTTGAATATGAAAAAAATAACAAAGAGAATAAGGTAAGAATATACACTAATTATGGTGAAATAGATGTTTTATTATTTTCAAACACACCTTATCATAGATCAAATTTTATTTATTTAACTAAATCAAACTATTTTGAAGGCACGCAGTTTTATAGAGTAGTTAATGACTTTGTGATACAAGCAGGAAACAGCGATAATATTAAAACTTCTTTAAAAAGACAAAAAATTGGCAAGTACCTTTTGCCTAATGATTTCAATAAGGGACATACTCATAAAAGAGGTATGATAAGTATGCCAAGTAGTTCAATTGATAATCCATATAAAATGGCATCACCTTATGAATTTTTTATAGTTCAAAAAAAAGATGGAGCTCATCATCTGGATGGAAATTATACAATTTTTGGAACTGTTATTAATGGGATGGAAATTGTAGATATAATTGCAAATCTTCCAACTGACGAGAGAGATTGGCCATTAAATAATGTCTACATCAATAAAGTTGAAATAATCAATTAACCCATAAAAGGATATTTGAAGTCTTTGGGTGGAACAAAAACCTCTTTAATTAATCTAGGCGAGACCCATCTTAAAAGATTTAGATAAGATCCTGCTTTATCATTTGTCCCTGATCCTCTAGCTCCACCAAACGGTTGTTGTCCAACAACTGCTCCAGTACATTTATCATTTATGTAGAAATTACCAGCACAATTTTTTAATTTGTTTACAGCATCACTTAGTATGTATCTGTCCTCACAAAAAACTGCACCAGTTAGAGCATATTCAGAAGTTTCATCAACAATCTTTAAAGTCTCATCCCATTTATTATCATCATATTCATAAATTGTAACTACTGGTCCAAATAATTCTGTCTCCATAGAATAGTATTTTGGATTTGAAGTTTTGATTACTGTAGGTTCTATAAAATATCCTTTTGATTTGTCGTAGCCACCTCCAATAATTACCTCAGCATCTTTATCAGATTTTGCATTTTCAATAGCCACAACAAGTTTATCAAATGATCCTTCATGAATTACAGCAGTCATAAAATTTTTAAAATCCTCTGGGCTACCCATTTTAATTTTTGCAATCTCACTTTTTAACTTCTTGAAAAATTCTGTAGACTTTGAAGAAGGCACATAAACTCTTGATGCTGCTGAACACTTTTGACCTTGAAATTCAAATGCTCCTCTTATTACTGCAGTAACAAACTCATCCATATCAGCAGATTTATGACCAATAATAAAGTCTTTACCTCCTGTTTCACCAACAATTCTTGGATAAGAATTATAGTTTTCAATATTACCACCTATCTTTTTCCATAAGCCTTTAAAAACTGAAGTAGATCCAGTGAAATGTATACCTGCAAAATGTTTTGACTCAAGAATGGTATTAGTAATCATTTCAGGATCACCATAAACTGCATTAATTACTCCATCGGGAAGGCCAGCTTCTCTAAATACATCTATAACTATCTTAGCTGAAAATATCTGGTGATCACTAGGTTTCCATACAACAGTATTTCCCATCATTGCAGCACTACCCGGAAGATTACCTGAGATAGCAGTAAAATTGAAAGGCGTCACAGCATATACAAATCCTTCTAGTGGTCTGTATCCTAATCTATTCCAAACTCCTGAGTCTGATTTTGGTTGTTGACTGTATATATGTTGCATACTGTAAACATTAAACTTTAAAAAGTCAACTAATTCACATGCAGCATCAATCTCAGCTTGAAATATTGTTTTTGACTGAGCTAGCATAGTAGCGGCATTAATTCTATCTCTATATGGACCAGCAACAAGTTCTGCAGCTTTTAGAAATATTGCTGCTCTTTCTTCCCATCTCATACCAGCCCACTTTTCTTTTGCATCTAGAGCAGATTTTACAGCCATCTCAACATGTTTTTTTTCTGCTAAATAATATTTACCAAGTATATGTTTATGATCATGAGGGGGAGACATGTTTGATGTCTTTGAACTTTCAATAAATTTCCCTCCAATCCACATCTTAACATCAGTTGTTGAATTCTTTAGAGTCTTGTATGTTGCTAGAACTGATTCTTTTTCAGGACTATTTGGCTTGTAATTTTTAATAGGCTCATTTACTGGAACTGGAACATTAACTATAGAGTTATTCATAACATAATTTTTGGTTATCTAAATTAGTTTAAATTGATAATAATTTTAATAAAAATACTTTTTTTTCTTGATGTGTTATTATTAAATTTGCGACATAAATTATTAATAATTGATGTCTACAGACATAAGCATTAGAAATGGTGCTAACCTAAATCTTAAAGGACTTGCTTCAATGGATCTTGAAGTCGCTAAAAAGAGCTTAAATTATGCTCTTAATCCTGATGACTTTTTTGGTTTAACTCCTCGTATGCTTGTCAAAGAAGGTGATCAAGTTTCTCTTGGTCAACCAATTTTTCACGATAAAAGTGACGAATCAATAAAAATAGCTTCTCCAGTAAGTGGTAAAATTATTGAGATAGTGAGAGGGGCTAAAAGAAAAATCCTTAATATTATAATCAAGAGAGAAGGTGATAGAATTGTTAATTTCAAGATTCCAGCTTTATCTAACATTGGTAAGGATAAAATCTTAGAACTTCTTGTCGAATCATGTTCACTTGCTTTTATAAGACAGAGACCATACAATATAATTGCAAGACCAGATAGGCTCCCAAAATCTATCTTCGTATCAATTCACTCAACTGCTCCATATGCTGCTGATTATGCTTTTATTTTGAAAAATAGAATGGATGAATTCCAAACTGGAGTTGATGTTATGAGTCGATTAATTGACAAACCAATTAACCTCTCAATCTCTCATAATTGTGAAAGTGATTTTACTAGTCTTCAGAATGTAGATATATATAAAATTAAAGGCGCGCATCCTTCAGGAAATGAAAGTTTTCAGATCAATCGAATCGATCCATTAAACTCTGGAGAAATAGTATGGGTAATTAAACCCGAGGATCTCGCAAACATTGGATCTTTTTTTAAGACAGGAATTTATAATCCTAAAAGAATCGTAGCTGTGTCTGGAGATTCCTTGAAATATCCTAAGTATTTTGATACCGTTATAGGGTCCTCTATTTCCACGTTAGTTGATTCAAAACAATTATCTAATGCAGAAGATTATAGGTTTATTAATGGTGATCCTTTATCGGGAACTAAAGTTCAATATTCAGATTTTTTAGGATTCTATAATAACACCCTAAGTGTTATTAAGGAAGGAAACCAATTTAGAATGTTAGGATGGCTTCCTTTCTTGTATAATTCAGTTCCTAGTTTTTCTAAAACCTCATTTTCATGGTTATTAGGAGGTGAAAAGAGGGTTAATACAAACCTTAACGGTGAAGAAAGAGCAATAGTTGTTACGGGAGAAATGGAAAAATATTTTCCAATGGACATATTCCCTATGCAATTAATCAAAGCATGTATGAGAGGAGATATTGAAAAAATGGAATCTCTGGGTATATATGAAGTTGTCCCTGAAGATTTTGGTTTAGTTGATTTTTCTTGTACTTCAAAAATTGAAGCTCAAGAAATAGTTAAAAGTGGAATTCAAATTATGTTAAAAGAAGTGGGTTAATGGATTTTATTAGAAAACAAGTAGATGTACTAAAAAAACCTTTTACAAAGGGAGGTAAATTAGAAAAATTATATCCGGCATTTAATGCATTTGAAACAATGCTTTTTGTTCCTGATCACACAACCTCTAAAGGGTCTCATATTCGAGATGGTGTTGATTTAAAAAGAACAATGATAACAGTTATAATTGCTCTTGTACCAGCATTATTTTATGGAATGTATAATACCGGTTATCAATATTTTATTCAGACTAATATTGAATTTACCTTTCTAGATGCTGTTTTACATGGAGCATATAAAATATTCCCAATGATTGCGGTTTCTTATGCTGTTGGATTAGCTATTGAATTTGCATTTGCAGTTTATAGAAATCATCCAGTAAATGAAGGATATTTAGTAACAGGGCTGCTTATACCAATGATAATGCCAATTGACATGCCTCTTTGGATGCTTGCTATATCAGTAGTATTTGCTGTATTAATTGCCAAAGAAGCTTTTGGTGGAACAGGAATGAATATTTTAAATCCTGCTCTTACTGCAAGAGCCTTTGCATTTTTTGCTTATCCCACATTTATGTCAGGTGACAAAGTATGGGTTTCTGAGGCAACTAATGTTGATGGAATTTCTGGTGAAACTATTTTAGGAACTTTAGCTGCTAATGGAGAAGTTGCATATTCATCAGCTAGTATGTTTATGGGTTCAATACCTGGATCTGTTGCAGAGACTTCTGTTTTCTTTGTTTTGATTGGGGCATTACTTCTAATCATTACTGGAGTTGGTAGTTGGAGGATCATGTTAAGTGGAGTAATTGGAGCTTCTGTAGTTGGAATTTTATTTAATCTTTGGGGTGCAAATTCTCTGATGAGTTTTGAATGGTATAATCACCTTTTAGTTGGAGGCTTCGCATTTGGTATTGTGTTCATGGCCACTGATCCTGTTTCAGCAGCTCAAACCACAAAAGGAAAATGGATATATGGATTCCTAGTTGGAGTATTCTGTATACTTATTAGAGTGTTTAATCCTGCTTATCCAGAAGGAGTAATGCTTGCAATTCTATTAATGAATGTTTTCGCTCCATTAATAGATCACTATGTTATAGAATCTAATGTAAGTATGAGAAGAAAAAGATGGCAAGGTGTAAAACTAAATACTACCTAATGAATAGAGAATCAAATAAACATACATATATTTTTGCAACAATTATGGTTGTATCTGTAGCTTCAGTATTATCGTTCACATCTGAGTCATTGAAGGATCTTCAGAATGCAAACATTAAAAAAGAGAAGATGCAAAATATACTCTCTTCAGTTGGAATCAATGTTAGTAGAGATGAATCAGAGTCACTATATGGTGATTACGTAAAAGAAGAACTTTCTTTAAAGTCTGATGGATCTGTCGACGATCAAGTAAATGCTTTTAATATAAATCTTGCACTAGAAGTAAAGAAAGATAAAGATATTCAAAGGTTCCCTCTTTACATAGCTAATGTTGAAGATCAAAAATTCTATGTAATACCACTCAGGGGAGCAGGTTTATGGGCAGAAATTTGGGGTTATATAGCTCTTAAAGATGATATTAATACTATAAAAGGAGTTTCTTTTGACCATAAGTCGGAAACTGCTGGACTTGGTGCTGAAATAACTGAAGACTGGTTTATAGATAGTTTTAATGACGAAAAAATAAATGACTCAGAGGGAAATTTTGTGGGAGTATATCTAACAAAAACAAATAATGATCCAGGTAACTCCGATAAAATGGATAATGAAATTGATGCAATATCAGGAGCAACAATTACTGGTGATGGTGTATCTGATATGATTATTGAAAGAATTGAAAATTATCTGCCATATTTTAATAGTTTAAATAATGAGTAAAGAAAAAGAGCCTTTATTTTCAAAAAAGAATAGAGCATTGCTTACTGACCCATTGGATGATGATAATCCAATCACAGTTCAGGTTTTAGGTATTTGTTCTGCTCTTGCTATTACTGTTAAACTTGAACCTGCAGTCGTTATGACACTCTCAGTAATTTTTGTAATGGCAGCTGGAAATGTTATTGTTTCTATTTTAAGAAATGTTATACCAACAAGAATTAGAATTATTGTACAACTGCTAGTTGTAGCAACACTCGTTGCACTTGTTGATCAATTTTTAAAAGCCTATGCATACGATGTAAGTAAACAATTAGCAATCTTTATTGGACTAATAATTACTAATTGTATAATAATGGGAAGGTTTGAGGCCTTTGCGCTTGGTAATGGTGTCTGGAAATCTTTTCTAGATGGAGTTGGAAATGCTGCTGGATATGGATGGATCTTAATTGTTGTTGCTTTTATTAGAGAATTATTTGGATCAGGAGAGCTTTGGGGTGTCCCAGTAATACCTCAATTTGTTTATGATTTAGGTTATCAAGATAATGGACTAATGTTGCTTTCTCCTATGGCATTAATTGTTGTTGGTGTTTATATTTGGATTCAAAGATATTATAACAGAAAACTAATAGAGAAAGATTAAATGGAAGATTTAGCTAATTTATTTATTAAGAGTATTTTCATTGAAAATATGGTATTTGCATATTTCCTTGGAATGTGTTCATATCTTGCAGTTTCAAAGACTGTAAAAACAGCTGATGGTTTAGGTAAAGCAGTAATCTTTGTCTTAACAATATCTGTTCCAATTAATTATTTAATTGACCAGTATCTTTTAGCTCCTGGTGCCTTAACATGGATAGGACCTCAATTTCAAGATGTAAACTTATCTTTCTTAACATTCATAATGTTTATTGCTGTTATAGCATCAATGGTTCAATTAGTTGAAATGATTGTTGAAAAAGTTTCTCCTACTTTATATGGGAGTTTAGGAATATTTCTTCCACTAATTGCTGTAAACTGTGCAATACTTGGAGGCTCACTTTTTATGCAGCAAAAAGACTTTGTAAATACTTTTGAGTCAGCTGTCTACGGTTTTGGTTCAGGAATTGGTTGGTATTTAGCAATAGTTGCCATTGCTGCAATTAGAGAAAAAATCACATATTCTAATATTCCAGATCCATTAAAAGGTCTGGGAATAACTTTTATTATCACTGGTTTAATGGCTCTAGGTTTCATGAGTTTTATGGGAATTAAAATTTAAAAAATGGATATAAATGTAATAATAGCAAGCACCATAGGTCTTTTTGTGATAACCCTTCTCTTAGTTACAATGCTACTTGTTGCAAAAGAGAAACTTTTGCCATCTGGTCCTGTAAAACTTATAATTAATGGTGAGAAAGATGTTGAAGTTAGTTCTGGAGATACATTATTAACTACTCTTGGAAATAATAAAATTTTTCTTCCATCTGCATGTGGAGGAGGTGGAACTTGTGTTCAATGTAGATGCCAAGTAATTGAAGGAGGTGGCGATATACTTCCAACAGAAGAACCTCATTTTACAAGAAAAGAAATTTCTGAAGGCTGGAGACTTGGATGCCAAGTTAAAGTAAAGCAGGATATGAAAATTGAAGTTCCTGAAGAAGTTTTTGGTATAAAAAAATGGGAAGCTAAGGTTAAAAGTAACTACAACGTTGCGTCCTTTATTAAGGAATTTGTGATTGAAATTCCTGAGGAAATGGATTATAAAGCAGGAGGATATATCCAAATTGAGATTCCTGAGTGTGATATCAATTATCAGGATATGGATATAACATCTCATCCTAAAGAACATCCAGATGATCCTCAAAAATTCAAACTAGAATGGGATAACTTTAATCTGTGGCCCTTGAATATGAAGAACAACGAAACCGTTGAAAGAGCATATTCGATGGCATCTTATCCAGCTGAGGGTAAAGAGATAATGTTAAATGTTAGGATTGCAACCCCACCTTGGGATGGTAAAAAAAATGATTGGATGTCAGTAAACCCTGGAGTTGCATCCTCTTATATTTTCTCAAAAAAGCCTGGTGACACTGTTACAATCTCAGGACCATATGGAGAATTTTTTATTAATGAATCAGATTCAGAAATGCTATATGTTGGTGGAGGAGCGGGAATGGCACCAATGAGATCTCATTTATATGAACTGTTCAGAACTATCAAGACAGGTAGAAAAGTTACTTTCTGGTATGGAGGTAGATCTAAAAGAGAGCTTTTTTATGTTGATCACTTTAGGGCTTTAGAAAAAGACTATCCAAATTTTAAATTTTATATCGCTTTATCTGAACCCTTAGAGGAGGATAATTGGAAAGTTAAAGATTCTCTTGATGGTGATGGAGATGGTTTTATTGGATTTATTCATCAAGTAGTTATTGACAACTATCTATCCAAGCATGATTCACCAGAAGATATTGAAGTTTATTTCTGTGGACCTCCACTAATGAATCAAGCAGTTGAAAAAATGGCTGAAGATTTCGGTGTCCCACCTGAGAATGTCAGGTTTGATGACTTCGGTGGTTAATGAATATCTTAGTTAAAATATTTTCTTTACTCTCATTATTACTCATTAGTTGTAGTACAGACTCATCTAGTTATAAAAGAATTCAGGGTGATGCTCTTGGTACTACTTATAATGTGATAGTTCAATCTGAGTTAAATTCCAGTAAAATTAAACAGAGTATTGACTCAATTTTTGAGGTTGTAAATAATTCAATGTCAACTTATAGGACTAATTCAATAATATCAAGAGTTAATCAGTCTCAAAGTCCAGTTAAAGTTGACTATCACTTTATTGAAGTTTTTAGAAAATCACAAGAGATATGGAAACTTTCTAATGGCTATTTTGATCCTACAGCTGGTTCTATTGTTAATTTATATGGAATGGGTCCAAATACTAATGTTCAGTCAATAAATAGATATAAAATTGATAGTGTAATGCAATATGTAGGTTTAGATAAAGTATACTTAAATAATCAGAATGAAATAGTGAAAGCTAAAGGAGGTGTTTATATTGATTTTAATGCTATTGCAAAAGGTTACTCTGTAGACTTAATTAAAGATTTATTGACTAAGATAAACTCAGAAAATTTTTTAATTGAGGTAGGAGGAGAATTAATCACCAAGGGGGTCAATGAAAAAAACACTAAATGGAAAGTTGCGATCCAAAATCCTATTGATTTGAATAGTTATTATACAGAGATTTCAATAGATGGAATGTCACTAGCTACCTCTGGAAACTATAGAAAATTTAGAATTGATTCTCAAACTGGTATAAGATATGCACACATAGTTAATCCAATTAATGGTGAGTCAATGACGAATAATATATTAAGTGCTTCAGTAGTTTCTAGTTCATGTATTGAAGCAGATGCTTGGGCAACGAGTTTAATGTTAATGGACCCAATAGAAGCTACAAAAATTATAAACAACATTGAAGATACAGAAGTATTAATATTGACTGCAGTAAATGATCAAATTATACCCATTAAATCAGAAGGCTGGGATTTAATTACCAGGTAATTTTTTTCCAATTGGTATTATATCATCTTGGATTAGAGAATATTTTATAATCAGATCTTTAGAAATTTTTGTTGAATAGTTTAACATTTCAACTTTGAATCCTGCCTGCTCAACTCTATCTTTAAAATCCAGTCCATATTCTCTGACATGGTCATATTGTCCAAAATATTTTTCTCGTTGAATTTTAGATTTTATTGATGGATCTTCGAATGTTTTTTTTCTATTCAGGTTTATAGGTACTTGTAAAATTGATATACCATTATCCTTTAAAACTCTATATATCTCATTTAATGCTGATCTATCATCCTCTATGTGTTCAAGTACATGATTGCAAATAATTAAGTCAAAAGAATCATCTTCAAATTTCATAGATGTTAAGTCTCCTTTTATATCAGCAATTGGTGAATCTAAGTCAAAGGTTAAGTAGTCCCAGTTTTTTAATTTTTTAAATTTTTTATAAAAAACTTGTTCTGGAGCAACATGTAAGACCTTTAAATTCGAATTCAATAAATTTGTTTCTTTCTCAATATATAACCATAGAAGCCTATGTCTTTCAAGAGATAAAGTACCTGGGCATAGAGCATTTTTTCTAAGTTTTCTATACCCATATGATAGAAATCGCGAATAATTACTTTTATCGATTGGATCTGTGTATTTTTTTCCTTGGAATATTATCCTGAGTATCGGTGTAACAAGAAAGCTATATTTTATTAAAAATTTCCTTGGTAGGAATTTCAATATATACTTCATCAATTAAAAAATTTTTTAAACTTTCTTTCTTCATTAGAATCTATTCCAAGTTCTTCATATATATAATCAAAGGTTGAGAGAATTTCAGGTTCCCCATTTATTATAGCAATATTATGTTCAAAGTGTGCGCTAACCAGTCCATCTTGAGTTACAAATGTCCAACCATCATCTTCTAGACTAATTTTTTCTGTACCCAAGTTAATCATAGGCTCAATAGCCAAGACAAGTCCATCTTTTAAAATTTTACCTGATCCTGACCTACCATAATTTGGAATTTCAGGTTCTTCATGTAAATTTTTTCCTAAACCATGACCAACTAATTCTCTAACTATTCCATAACCATGCTGATTAATATAATTTTGAATAGCATTACCAATATCACCAACTCTATTATTAATCTGCATTTTATCTATACCTAAATACAAAGACTCTTTAGTTACATTCAATAATTTTTCAATTTTTTCAGATACTTCACCAACTTTAAAAGTATAAGCGTGATCACCATAGTATCCATTCTTAATGACTCCACAGTCGACAGATATTATATCCCCATCTTTTAATGGTTCACTACAGGGAATTCCGTGAACGACCTGATTATTTACACTCACACACAATGTGTTGGGAAAGTTGTTATAACCTTTAAATCCTGGTTTTGCATCATTATCAAGAATAAATTCCTCTGCAATTTTATCAAGATATAAAGAGTTTACTCCTGGCTTAATTTCTCTTGCCATAAGACCCAGAGTCTTAGATACTAATTGAGCACTATCACGAATTTTTGTTATTTCTTCAATTTGTTTTAATATCATTCTGAATAATATACATTTTTATACCCCATATTATTTATTATCCTGTAAATATCCTTTTCTAAATTTTCATATGGAAATTCAACTATTCGGTTTTCTTCACTTGAGTTTTTGAGAAATATAATAGTTGGAGTATTAGTTATCTCTTTCCCTATTTCAAGCCCATCTGCAGTTTTCTTTTCAGAATTTAATAAAACTATTCTGATATTTTCATTTGAAAAATTTAATGAATTTAAAATTTTTAAAAATCTTGGGACTTCTCTCTCACTATCATGACATCTAGTATTCATAAAAATTTCAATATTATATTCATTTAATTTTGAAAAATCTTCATTTAGGGCGAAATCATCTATTATATATGATTCATAATTTTTTTGAAACCAAGCAGTATTTGGTGAATTAAATAAATAGTCAATGTCAACTTCTCCCTCTGTTATAAGATACTTTTCACTTGAAGTACATGCTATAAATGAAAGAGTGAGTAAATAAATAATTTTTTTCATTTTATTAAAGATTTTCCATTCATTTCATTTGGTTTATGTATTCCTATAATATCTAAAATTGTGGGAGCAATATCAGCTAATATTCCATTATTTATATTGTCAGTACCAGAATTAACAATAATTATTGGCACGGGATTGATTGTATGTGATGTATTCTCTGACCCATCATTATTTATCATTTTTTCACAATTACCATGGTCTGAAATAATAATAGTTACATAATCATTGTTATTTGCTGTGTTAACTATTTCCCCTAAGTGCTTATCTACAGATTCACATGCCTCAATAGCTGCTTTGAAATTACCGGTATGTCCAACCATATCAGGGTTTGCAAAGTTTAGACAAATAAATCCAAACTTATTCTTTTTAATCTCAATGATTACATTTTTAGAAACTTCTTCTGCACTCATTTCGGGTTTTAAATCGTATGTAGCAACTTTTGGAGATGGGCAAAGGATTCTTTCTTCACCTGTAAAAGATTCTTCCAGACCACCATTAAAAAAATATGTAACATGAGGATACTTTTCAGTTTCAGCAATTCTTAATTGAGGTATACCATTCTTAGACAGTACTTCACCTAAAGTGTTTTTTAAAACATTTTTTTTGAAAATAGGTTTAGCTACTGTAAAAGTTTCATCATAATTTGTTAGTGTATAAAAGTTTTTAGTAACTGATTTCATTCCAGCATCACTAAAATCTTTCTCACATAAAGTTGATGTAAGTTGTCTCCCTCTATCTGATCTATAATTAAAAAAAATTATTATATCATCTTGATTAAATCTATGAATGCTATTACCATTGACATCAGTTTTAATTATAGGTTTAATAAATTCATCAGTAATATTATTTTTATACGACTCATTAATTTCATCACAAAAACTAATTGTTTTTTTCCCAATGCCATTACAAATTAAATCATAAGCCTTTTTTACCCTTTCCCATCTGTTATCTCTATCCATTGAAAAATATCTCCCTATAACTGTAGCTAATTTTCCACCATTTCTTTCACAAAACTTTTCAATTGAATCTATAAATTTGACTCCTGATCTAGGATCAACATCTCTTCCATCTGTAAACCCATGAATAAAGATATTCTCTTTAACCTCTTTTAAAGAGATTATAATTTCTTTTAAATGATTAATATGTGAGTGAACACCACCATCTGATATGAGTCCGAGTAAGTGAATATTAGAAGATTTATTTTTTGTGTATGAAATTATTTCTTGAAATTCTTTCATTTTATGAAACTGACCATTCTTTATTGATTCATCAATTCGTAATAAATCTTGTAGAACTATTCTCCCAGAACCTATGTTCATATGGCCTACCTCACTATTACCCATTTGACCAACTGGAAGTCCAACTTGTTCACCATGAGTAATTAAATAATTGTTAGGATTCTTGTCTTTTAAAAAATTATAATTTGGTGTTTTCGCTATATCTGGAGCAGAGACTTTCTTATCTGAGGAAATACCCCATCCATCAAGAATTAATAGTAAAACTTTATTATTCAATTTTTTATTTAAAGATACAAATATCATCAAGTAGATTTGTTAATATGATTAGGAAAAAATATATTGTTAATTAATTATGCCAGAAGGAATAGTATATAAATCAACAGGTAGTTGGTATTTAGTAAAATCAAAAAATAAATTTTTTGAATGCAGGATTAAAGGAAAGATCAGACTTAAAGATATAGCCACTACTAATCCAATAGCTGTTGGCGATGAAGTGGAATTTGAAATGGAAAGTGGTGGCAAAGGAGTTATTTCTAACATATTACCAAGAGTAAACTATATAATTAGAAAATCAGTTAATCTATCTAAACAGTATCATATAATTGCCTCTAATATTGACATTTCAGTCCTAGTAGTTACATTAAATAATCCTATTACATCAACAAATTTTATTGATAGATTTTTGGTGAGCTGTGAGGCATATGATATACCAGTAATTATTGCATTTAACAAAAAAGATACATACATAGAGAAAGAATCTGATGAAATAGAAAGAATAATTAACATATATAGAACGATAGGTTATAAATGTGAATTAATTTCTGCTAAATATGGTGATAGAGTAGATGAAATAATTAAATTAATCAGAAATAAAACTTGTATTATATCAGGACATAGTGGAGTTGGTAAATCGACACTGATTAACTCAATATCCCCAAACTTGAAACTTAAGACAAAAGAAATTTCTTCATCACACAAGCAAGGAAAACATACTACTACATATGCTGAAATGTTTGACCTCGATTCTAACATTAAAATTATTGATACCCCTGGTATAAGAGGTTTTGGATTAGTTGATATTACAAAGTATGAGTTGGGTGATTTTTTTCCAGAATTTTTTGAGGCTAAGCAAAAATGTAAATTTAAAAATTGTTTACATCTAGATGAGCCTGATTGCAATGTGAAGAATAAGATAAAAAAGGGAGAAATATTTGAAAGTAGATATAATACATATCTAGACATGTTAAAGGATCAAAATATATACAGGAAGTCAGATGAAGCTAGTAATACAGAGAGTTAAAGAATCAAGTGTAGAAATTGATAATAAGATAAAAGCTGAGATAGGAAAAGGTCTTTTAGTTTTGATTGGAATCAGTCAGGAAGACAATAAATTAGATGTAGAATGGTTAGTAAATAAGGTTTTAAATATCAGAATTTTTAATGATTCAGATGGAGTCATGAATAAATCTATAATTGATATTAAAGGAGAGATTTTAGTTATTTCTCAATTTACATTAATGGCCTTGACTAAAAAGGGTAACAGGCCATCATATATAAAGTCTGCTTCACATGAAATAGCAATTCCACTTTATAATTATTTTATTGAATTACTTGAATCTAATCTAAATAATAGGATTAAAACTGGAATTTTTGGTGCTGATATGAAAGTAAGATTAATAAATGATGGACCCGTAACAATTATTATTGATTCCAAGAATAAAGAATGATTAAATAATAAGCACCTCTTCCTCTAATTGAATATTAAAATTATTAAATATCGTTTCTTTAATATCATTTGCAAAATCCAGGATATCTTTACCTGAAGCACTTCCGCGATTTATAATAACAAGAGGCTGATTTTCATAAACACCAACATTCTTATTCCCTCTCTCTTTAAATCCTGATTTTTCAATTAACCATGCCGCTGGAATTTTATAATTGTTTGAATCAATTTTGAATGATGGTAGATTAGGATATACTGCTTTAATTTTTTTAAGTTTTGATTGATTAACTATGGGATTTTTAAAAAAACTTCCACAATTACCAACTGACTTATGATCAGGTAATTTAGACTGTCTAATTTTTATCACTTCATCAGAGATTACTTTTAATGAAAGTTCAGAATTAGATAAATTTTCTTTTAAGTCTTTATAATCTATGTTAAAGTGGTGATTATCTTTTGTTAGATTTAATTTAATTGATGTAATAACTACTTTGTCTTTTAGCTCATTTTTAAAAATTGAGTTCCTGTAGCTAAATTTACAATCTGATTTTTTCATTTCAAATTCTTCTAAGGAATCTAATTCAATTCCCGAGCAGCTATAAAAAATATCTTTTAGCTCTACACCATATGCTCCAATATTTTGTATAGGAGCAGCCCCAACATTTCCAGGTATTAAAGACAGGTTTTCAATACCGCCATAATTATTTTCAACAGCCCAAATCACAAAATCATTCCAATTTTCACCAGCGGCTACCTCTACTAGTATTGAATCTTTATTCTCGCTTATAACTTTAATTCCCTTATTCTTAAGATTTATGATTGTACCTTCAAATCTTTTTGTAAATAATATATTACTTCCACCACCTAAAATTAGGATTTTACCCTTACTGTTTGATAAAATTCCTTTAAGCTCACTTATTTCTTCAACTTCATAAATAAAATTTGCAGTTTCACTTACATTGAATGTATTAAATTTTTTTAGGGAAGCTTCTTTATTAATTTTCATTAATTATCCAGTATATTCTTTCAACCCAATATTTATTATATTAATTGCTCTTTTAATTTTCTCAGAGTTTAATACAAATGCAATTCTTACTTCATCTTCTCCATTATTTTCAGAGCTATAAAATCCAGATGCTGGGGCTACCATTACACTTTCATTATTAATAGAAAAGTCAGTTAGTAAAAACTTTGCAAAATCTTCAGCATTTTTAACTGGTAGTTTGATAATGGAATAAAATGCACCCATTGGATTTGAGAATTTTATATCATTAATTTTTGATAATTCATCTATAAGCACCTCTCTTCTATGAGAATATTCACTTATAACGCCATCTATATACTTTTGATCAGAGTTCAGCGCTTTATTTGCAGCAATTAAAGCTAAAGTAGGAGGAGATAATCTTGCAAGTGCAAACTTCAAACATGTTTCAATAAAGTTTGAATTTTTTGATACTATAAAACCAATTCTAGCTCCACATAAGCTATACCTTTTAGATGTAGAATCGATTAAAATTGCATTATCAAAAAACATTTTATCTTCTAAAATTGAGTAGTGTTTCAAATCAGTGTAGATAAACTCTCTATAAACCTCATCAACTACTATGAACAAATCATTTTTCTTTGCAAGGTTAGCAATACTTATGATCTCCTCTTTAGAATAAACATATCCTGTAGGATTACATGGATTACAGATAAGGATAGCTTTAGACCTCTTATTAATTTTTTTTTCAAAAGATTCTAGAGAGGGTAGTGCAAAATTATCTTCAATTTTTGATGTAACTGGAATAACCTTTACATCTGAAGCATGGGCAAATCCATTATAATTTGCATAAAAAGGTTCAGGAATAATGACCTCATCTCCAGGATCACATATAGAATTCATTGTGAAGGATAGTGCTTCACTAGCACCAACAGTTGTAATTATATCATCAGGAGACACATTAATATTATGACCTGAATAATATGAACATAAATTTTTCCGAAATTCATAAGATCCTTGTGAGTATTCATATTTTAATAACTCTAAATCAATATCTTTTATAGCATTAATCGACTCAACTGGAGACTTAATATCTGGTTGACCAATATTTAGATGAAGTATATCCATCCCATTCTGTTTTGCCTTATCCGCATAAGGTACCAGTTTTCTTATAGGTGAGGATGGAATATTAATTCCTTTTTTTGAGATTGTTGGCATTTATTTAACTTAATTTTGTAAATATACTTCAAGGTATGTTATTTTTGTTTTACATTAAAATATTTATGAATTGATGCAGATTCCTCCCAAGTATAACCATATTGAAATTGAGAAAAAATGGTATTCATATTGGATGAAAAATAATCTTTTTAAATCAATTCCAAATGACAAAGAGCCTTTCACTATTGTTATCCCGCCTCCTAATGTTACAGGACTTCTTCATATGGGCCACATGCTTAATAATACTCTTCAAGATATTCTAGTAAGAAGAGCTCGTATGTTAGGTAAAAATGCATGCTGGGTTCCTGGAACTGACCATGCTTCTATTGCAACAGAGGCAAAGGTTGTTGAAAATCTTAAAAAAAAGGGAATCAATAAATCAGATATTTCTAGAGATGAGTTTTTAAAACATGCTTGGGACTGGACTGATAAATATGGAGGAGGTATTTTAGACCAATTAAAAAAGCTGGGTTGTTCATGTGATTGGGACAGAACGAAATTTACTCTTGATGATGATATGTATGAATCTGTAATTAAAGCCTTTGAAATTCTTCATAAAAAAGGATTAATATACAGAGGTCACCGAATGATAAACTGGGATCCTGAAGCCAAAACTACTGTTTCAGATGAAGAAGTAAATTACATTGAGGAGGATTCAAGCCTGTATTATATAAAATACTTAATAGAGGATTCAAATATTGATCTAGAAATTGCAACCACAAGACCTGAAACTATATTTGGTGATACAGCAATTTGTGTTAATCCCAATGATGATAGATATAAAGAAATTATTGGTAAAAATGCAATTGTTCCAATTTGTAATAGAAAAGTACCTATAATTTCTGATACATATGTAGATTTAGAATTTGGTACTGGATGTCTAAAAGTTACACCTGCTCATGATATAAATGATTACAATCTTGGGATTAAACATAATCTTGAAACTATAGATATTTTTAATGAAGATGGAGCCCTTAATAGCCATGGTATGCATTACAACGGTAAGGACAGGTTTAAAGTTAGAAAGGAAATTGAAGCTGAGCTTAAAAAAAATAATCTCTTAATAAAAAAAGAAAACTACACTCATAATATTGGTAGATCAGAGAGAACAAATGCAGTAATCGAACCAAGATTATCAAAACAGTGGTTCCTTAAAATGAATGACATTACTAAACCTGCAATTGATAATGTCTTAAAAGATGAAAATATCAAGTTTTTTCCAAGCAAGTTTAAATCAACATATAAATATTGGCTTGAAAATATTAAAGACTGGAACATATCAAGACAATTATCTTGGGGTCATCAAATACCTGTTTTTTATTATGGGGATAATGAAGACTATGTAGTAGCTATGAATAAGGAAGATGCATTAAAAAAAATAAACAATGATCAAACAAATAAAAAGTATAAAGAAGCTGATTTAATTCAAGATAACGACGTCCTAGATACTTGGTTTTCTTCTTGGCTCTGGCCAATCTCAGTATTCGATGGAATAAGGAATCCAGATAATGATGAAATAAAATATTATTATCCAACTCAAGATTTAGTTACTGGACCAGATATTATTTTCTTTTGGGTTGCCAGAATGATAATATCAGGCTATGAGTTTAGAAATGAGAAGCCATTTTCAAATGTGTATTTTACAGGTATTGTTAGAGATAAATTACGAAGGAAAATGTCGAAACAACTGGGTAATTCTCCTGATGCAATTAAACTTATTGAGGAATATGGTGCTGGCTCTGTAAGAGTTGGATTAATGCTAAGTTCTGCGGCTGGGAATGACTTACTATTTGACGAATCTCTGTGTCAACAGGGTAAGAATTTCACAAATAAACTGTGGAATGCTCTTAAACTTATTAATGGATGGGAAATTGATCAAAAAAAACCCCAACCAATCGAAAATAAGTTAGCATTAGAATGGTACAATAGTAAATTTAATAATACCCTAGAGTTAATTGACAAAAACTTTGACAGTTACAGAATATCTGATGTTTTAATGTCATCGTATAAATTGATATGGGATGATTTCTGCTCATGGTTACTAGAGATATTAAAACCTGGTTATGGAGATAAAATAGATAAAAAGTCAAAGACTGAATTAATAGAATTATTTGAGAAAAACCTTAAAATACTTCACCCATTTATGCCCTTCCTTACTGAAGAAATTTATCATAATATCCCTAATTCAAGTAACTCAGGTCCTCTAACAATATCACCTTGGCCAAATAAAGAAGACTATAAAATTTCAATTGTAGAAGAATTTGAGACTACAAAAGAGATAATTTCACAAATAAGAAACTACAGAAAAGAAAAAAATATTTCATTTAAAACATCATTGGATTTATATTTTATTCCAAATGACAATCAACTGAATAATGTTGAAATAATTAAAAAAATTGCAACTATAGATAAACTCCAAGAGTCAAGTAAAGAAAATTTTGATATGGTGACATCTTTCATAATCAAAAATTTTGAATTTTTTATTCCACTTGAAGATGGTTTTGATAAAGTATCTGAAATTAATAAGTTAAAAAAAGAACTTGATTACAACAAAGGTTTTTTAAAATCAGTTGAAAATAAATTGAAGAATGAAAATTTTGTAAACAATGCTCCTGATGTTGTAGTTGAAAAAGAAAAACAAAAAATAAAGGATGCTAAACAAAAGATTGAGTCTCTAAAAAAGTCTATTTCAGAGCTGAGCTAGTCAAGCAATAACTGAAATTCCTCCCTTAACTTTATCTCCAACATTAACTTTTAATTTACAGTCTTTCGATAGAAAAATATCAACCCTAGATCCAAATTTAATAAACCCAGAATCATCTCCTTGCTCTACAATGGAATCAACTTTTGCATAGTTTACAACCCTTCTAGCAACTGCTCCTGCTATCTGTCTGTACATTATTTTACCAAATTTTTTGTTTTCTATAACAACAGTACTCCTTTCATTTTTATCTGAGGACTTAGGGTGCCAAGCAACAAGATATTTACCCTTGTGATATTTACTATATAGAACTTTACCAGAAACTGGATATCTGTTTACATGAATGTCTAGAGGAGATAAAAAAATTGAAACTTTAACTTTCTTTTCATTGAAAAACTCTAATTCATCAACTTCTTCAATCAATACAACTTTTCCATCAGCAGGACTTAATATTATTTCGGGATTTTTTAAAATATTTCTTTTGGGGTTTCTAAAAAACCAGAGTATAAATACAAATAAAATAAGTGAAAAAGTCTGTAAAATTAATTTTAAATATGATTGATCGTCAATTAACATTTCAAGCATTATAACATCAGTAGTTATAACAATAAAAAATAGAATTATAAGACTATGTCCTTCTTTATGAAACATTATATAATGGTTATTAACAAAGATATATAAGAAATACCCATCGCACTATCAAGCCTATCAAAGATTCCACCATGACCTGGTAATATATTTCCACTATCTTTTACTCCAGCCATTCTTTTTATTTTAGATTGATAAGTATCTCCTATAAGACCAAAAATTGGTATTAATATTCCAAGTGAAAGTGTTTTCCAAAAAGGAAATATTTCTTGAAAATATAAAAATGATAAAGTGCTAAACGCAACAGAGCATAAAAAACCTCCAATAAATCCTTCCCATGTTTTATTTGGAGATACTTTAATTTTCATTTTTGTTCTTCCGAAATAAGAACCAAAGAAGTAAGACATTGTATCACTTATCCATATTAAAATAAATATTAATAGAATTGGGAATGGAGTGTATGAATCACTAAAATAGAAAGGTACTAAAATTAACGTAGTCATTGAAAAAAGAACATATAGCTGAGGTATTGGATAATCATATTTAGGATTATTTAATCTTATTTTTTTCCATAATTGGTGTGATTCATATATGGCAAGAAGTGTAAAAATGCTAAAGATTAAGACAAAACTTTTGCTACTATACATTATTGAACCGCTAACAAGAGTAATATATATAATACCTGTAATTAGCCTAGGCAGAAAATTAATCATCACTCAATATTAGGTATATATCTTTAGCACTATTGCCATAGGTTAAAAAATTATCCTCATTGAGTTTATTTTTAACATTTATTGTTGTGATATTTGTAGGAAAATTATTCTTGTATTTATTTTTTAATTTGGTCATACCTTCACTTACGTCTGAGACAAATTGATTTGATTTTGCCAAAATAATTACAACTGATGGTAAGTCTTCTATTTTATTAGCTTTAATCTGTTTATTGCAAATTAGTATTCTTCCAGTATTAGATAATAAGAATTCACATTCTGTTACTAGTGCCTTAACATCTTCATTATCTATTTTCCTTATAGACCGAATTTCAAGGTTTTTAGAAATATTTGGATCAAGTGAACAAACATTTTCTGGTTCCCATTGATTCTCCTCAATAATTTTTTCAAAAACTTCTTTTGTTGAGTTTATTTCGTCAATAAAAATAAATCTGCCACCTGAATCAGTGAAGTTCTTTGCAAAGGTTAAATCATTTGAGCCATCTTTAGGTAATGTTGATTCATCACTTTTTGATTCATCATTTTCTTTACTTTTAAAAAAGTCCCAAAATCCCAAAATATCTATTCTTTAGTTTTATCCTTTACTTCTTCTTTATTATATGGTCTTTCTCCAAGAATCTTTACTAAATCTTCTTTAAAAATAACTTCCTTTTCTAATAGCCTTGATGCTAAAGCAGATAACTTTGATTTATTCTTTTTAAGAATATCACAAGCTCTTTTATATTGCTTTTCTATAATTAACGATATTTCCTCGTCAATTTTTTTTGCAGTTTCTTCTGAGTAAGGTTTTGTAAAATTATAATCTGTTTGTCCACTTGAATCATAATATGTAATGTTACCTATCTTATCATTCAACCCATAAACAGACACAATTGCTCTTGCCTGTTTAGTTACTTTTTCTAGGTCACTTAAAGCACCTGTTGATATTTTATTAAACATAATCTTCTCAGCAGCTCTTCCTCCTAAAGTGGCACACATTTCATCTAACATTTGTTCTGTCCTTACAATTAACCTTTCTTCTGGAAGATACCATGCAGCACCTAATGATTGTCCCCTAGGCACAATAGTTACTTTTACTAAAGGAGCAGCATGCTCTAAAAGCCAGCTTACTATTGCATGTCCAGCCTCATGAAATGCAATTGTATTCTTTTCTTCTTTAGTAATAATTTTATTTTTCTTTTCTAGTCCGCCTACAATTCTGTCTACTGCATCTAAAAAGTCCTGTTTTCCAACAGATTTTTTATTATTTCTAGCAGCAATTAATGCAGCTTCATTACAAACATTTGCAATATCAGCTCCAGAAAAACCAGGTGTTTGTTTAGCTAAGAATTCTACATCTAGGGCTCTACTTTTCTTAAGTGGTTTTAAGTGTACTTTAAATATTTCCCTTCTTTCGTTTAGATCAGGAAGATCAACAAAAATCTGTCTATCAAATCTTCCGGCCCTCATTAAGGCCTTATCAAGAACATCAGCTCTGTTTGTAGCTGCAACAACAATTACGTTAGTATCAGTTCCAAATCCATCCATTTCAGTCAATAATTGATTTAAAGTATTTTCTCTTTCATCATTCGAACCAGTTATATTACTTCTACCTCTTGCTCTTCCAATAGCATCAATTTCATCGATAAAGATTATTGACGGTGATTTATCCTTTGCTTGTTTAAATAAATCTCTAACTCTTGATGCACCAACCCCTACGAACATTTCAACAAAATCAGATCCAGACAATGAAAAGAATGGAACCTTAGCTTCACCAGCAACTGCCTTTGCTAGAAGTGTTTTACCAGTACCTGGAGCACCAACTAATAAGGCCCCTTTAGGAATCTTTCCACCTAGTACAGTGTATTTTTTGGGATTTTTAAGAAAATCAACTATTTCTTGAACTTCTTCTTTGGCTCCCTCTAATCCAGCTACATCTTTAAAAGTAACTTTAACTTCTGTATTTTGATCAAACAATTTCGCTTTCGACTTACCTATATTGAATATTTGTCCACCAGCTCCTCCAGCACCTCCAGACATCCTTCTCATTAAGAATATCCAAATTCCGATTATAATAATTATAGGTAGAAAGCCAAGTAAAACATCCAACCACCTATTTTCCATAGTAATGAATTCAACTGAAAAGTTTAAACCTTCTATTTCCCTAATCTCTTGGAGTTTTGTTTCAAATAGTTCAGGAGTTCCTATTTCAAACTGATAGTGAGGTCCAGCAATATTCTCTTGACCTAAAAAGTTTTTTGACTTGACCCTTCGGTGAATATCTTTTTCAAGTGCATTTTCATTTAGCGTAATTCTCGCGTATCTTTGATTAATAATTGCTACTTTTTCAATATCTCCACTCCTTAAATAATTTTCAAAAGATGATATATCGGTTTGTTGAGTATTTTGAATACCACTGTCACCACCAAGTAGTCCAATACTTAAAATAAAGAACACTATGGATGCATAGAACCAGTAGATGTTAATTTTAGATTTGTTATTTTTTTTCTTATTAGCCATTAATTACGCTTTTAATTCAACATTAATAATTTTTGCATCACCCCATAAATTTTCAATATCATAGAACTCTCTGATTTCGCTTTGGAAAATATGAACTACAACATCGACATAATCAATAAGAACCCATTCTTGATTTTCAATACCTTCCATACTAAAGGGTTTTTCTTTCAATTTCTTACTAACATTCTTTCTTACCGAGTTTGCTATTGCTGTAACATGTGTGTTGGATGTGCCTGTACACAAAATGAAAAATTTACAAACAGTATTTGAAATTTTACTAAGATCCATAATGTTAACTTCAATTCCTTTTACGTCTTCGATACCAAATATTATTTCATCAATTAAGCTTGTTTCTCCTGATTTGGCTTTAACCATGTATATTTTCTTTTTTCAAATTTATTACTTTTAACAACATGTCCACATCTAAGATAATCAAAGTTAATGCCACTAGGTCAACAAATGACAAAGTGAAGATGTTAATTAAATCAAAAAAAATATTAAGCGGAGATTTAATTATTGCAAAATATCAATATGGGGGTAGGGGACAACGAATGAATAAGTGGTGCTCAAGTTATGGTAAAAACCTTCTATGCTCTTTATTTTACAGGCCTTTAGATATAAATGCGGATAAAACATTTATAATTAACCAAGCAGTAAGTCTTGCGGTATTAAAAACAATAAGAAAATTTAATAATGAAAAATGTCTAATTAAATGGCCCAACGACATTTTGTCAGTAAATAAAAAAATAGCTGGAATATTAGTTGAGAATTCATTGAGTTCAAATAAAGTAAATCATTCTATAATTGGAGTAGGTATAAATATTAATCAAGTATTTTTTAAAAGGTTACCTAATGCAACTTCTATAAAAAAAATCTCAAATAAAAATATTGATATTGAAAGAGTATTAAATGAATTGATTAATAGTTATAAATTCTACTTTACTAAAATAAATGATATCAAATATATAAATGATGAGTACAATCAAAACATATTTGGTAAAGAAGGGTGTAAGTTTATTATAAATGGTAAAGAATACAGCGGAAGAATAATTAGCATCTCAAATACTGGAATTATAAAATTGAATACAGGTTCAGAGATAGTAAATTACGATTCAAGAAAGGTTAAATTACTTTATGATTAACTCCAATTTTCAGGATCCTCCCTCCATCTCTTTAGTCTAGTTATATCATCATGCTCAAGGCTACCATTTGATTCTATAACTCCAACTAAAGTATTGTAATCTGCTAGTGAGTTAATAGTGATTTTTTCATTAATAAATTTTTTATTTGCAAAATCAAAATTATAAGAGAAAATAGATAACATACCCATTACATTTATGCCTTCAGACTTAAGAGCATTTATAGCATTTAGACTACTCTTACCAGTACTAATCAAATCCTCTATAACTACAACATTAGATTTATCCTCTATATATCCTTCAATTTGGTTTCTTAGACCATGGCCCTTTGGTTCAGGCCTAACATATGCATATGGAACATTAAGTCTTTCAGATATCATTGCTCCAACAGCAATGGCACCGGTAGCCACTCCAGCAATAGATATATCATCTCCATATTTATTTTTTATAATATAGGTCATACTATCAGCTATAAATTCTCTAATTTTTGGATACGAAAGAACTAATCTATTATCACAATAAATAGGAGATTTTATACCACTTGTCCATGTGAAAGGATTTTTGGTATTTAATTTAATTGCATTAATTTGTGTAAGAAAATTTACTGTTTGCTCTGCAACTTTTTTGTCTAATACCATTATTACAAATGTATAAAGTTTTTTTCAACCAAAAGCCTTTGATCCTTACTAACGAAATTCAAGATTTATCTGATAATGAACCATTACTTTTTATTAAGTATACAAGTGTAGCTCAAATTATCAAAGCTTTAAAATCGTCAAAAAATAGAAAAGTATTTTTATATCATAAAGACATCGAAAAACTATGGAAATCTTTTAAAAAAAAATTTCCTATTGTCGAAGCTGCTGGAGGATTAGTTGAAAGAACTGATAATAAACTATTATTTATTTTTAGAAATAATAAGTGGGATCTTCCAAAGGGAGGCGTCGAAAAAAAGGAACTTATTATTGAGGCTGCCCAAAGAGAAGTAACAGAAGAAACAGGAGTATCAGACTTAATAGTCCAAAAACAGCTATCTGAGACATTCCATATTTTTAAAAAAGGTAAAAGATTTAGACTTAAGAAGACATATTGGTTTAAGATGTCAACATCATATATGGGGGAAACTGTGCCTCAAATTGAAGAAGGGATAAAAAAAATTGAATGGGTGTCAAAAGAAAAAATTGATGAAATATTAAACGATGCCTTTGAAAATATTAGAATAATTGTTTTAGAGGTATTAAAGAGTGATACCCTTAGGAATAAATAATTTATAGTCGCCATTATTTCTAATTAGATCACGCACAATACTACTACTAATAAAAGAGTTTTCAGGTGATGTTAAAAAAAATATAGTTTCTATATCAGTCATTTCTCTGTTGGTTAAGGCAATGCTTTTCTCAAACTCAAAATCTGCAGGATTTCTAAGACCTCTTATCATAAATTCAATATTATTTTTTCTACAAAAATCAACAGTTAAACCATCATATGATTCAATCTTGACATTATCATAATTGTAAAATGTTTGTTTTACAAATTCAACTCTTTTTTCTTTAGGAAACATATATTTTTTGTCCGTATTATCTCCAACAGCAATAATAATTTCATCAAAGACCTTGATGGCTCTTTCTACAATATCTAAATGGCCAATTGTGATTGGATCAAATGAACCTGGAAAAACAGCTTTTTTCATAATTTAAAATTAAAAATAATTTAAAGAATTGATTCTATTTGATTATTAATTACTTCCTTTACAGATAATCCAAAAGCTTCTATTTGCTGAGGAATAATACTCTGTTTTGTGAATCCAGGAATTGTGTTTGTTTCAAGTATATGAGGAATTCCATCAACAATTATAAATTCAGATCTGGTAAACCCTTTTAACTCAATATTATCGTAGATTTTATTTATGTATTTATGTATTAAATTTTCCTCTTCACTAGAAATATTACCTGGAGTAATTTCTTTAGACTGTCCTAAATATTTAGCTCCATAATCAAAAAGTTCATTTTCACTTATAATCTCTGTTACTGGAAGAATAATTCTTTTATTGTTCGTCTCAATTACACCGACTGAAACTTCTTTGCCAGAAAGATAGTCTTCTATTAATACTTGATCGCTCTCTTTGAATGCAATTTTAATTTTGTCTTCAAGATCATTAATATGATTAACTTTTGAGACTCCGATACTGCTTCCTCCATTATTTGGTTTAACTATACATGGTATACTAATTTGACTTTTAATCTTAGATAATTCTGGAAACGCTTTATTTGTCAACATAATTTGTTTTGAGGAGGGGACATCAAGTTTATTTACAAAATCAATGTATTTCTTTTTATCAAAAGTTAAATCTGAAACAAAACTATTGCAAGCAGTTTGAGATAAATTCTTTTTTTCAAGAATATTAGCTAAATCTCCATTCTCTCCTGGTTCCCCATGAATAATATTAAAAATTCCATCTAATTTGACTACCTCACCTTTCATTGTAAATGAAAAATTATCATAATCAAAATCATACCTGTTGTTGTTGTATGTAACATAATTAGATTCTTTTGAAATACAAACTTGATAGACATTGAGATTTGGATTATCTTTTAGATTATCATAAATGAACTTTCCGCTTTTTAAAGAAACCTCATACTCAGAGGAAAAACCACCAAAAACGACAGCAATATTTTTCATATTATTTTCAAATGTAAGCCATTATATCAAAAGACAATTATGTCTTAGTATATTTACACTAAATTATCGAAATGAAAATTTTGGATCATTTTAAAAGTAACTCATTAGCTAAGCAGGTATTCCTGATGTTAGTTGTCGTATTTATAGTATTTTTTTTGGTATATAATTCTCTTAAAATCTACACTAAACATAGTAGATATATAGAAGTTCCTGATTTAGCTGGAAAAAATCTTGATGAAGCAATAAGTGTTCTTGATGATAATAAACTAAGATATGAAGTATTGGACTCTTCGAAGTTTTTTGTTAACATCCCAAACTATTCAGTCATATCTCAGATACCAAAAGAATTAGAGCTAGTGAAAAAAAATAGGAAAATATACTTAAATGTAAACCCTAAAAATTTTCAAAAAGTTTCACTCCCAAATGTAATTCAGATAACAAAAAGAAATGCTGAATCTATACTTACTGCACTTGGATTTAAAGTAAGAGATTACAGTTATGTTGATAATATTGGAAAGGATATGGTTTTAGATGTTCTATATCTAGGTGAAAAGGTATTACCTGGTCAAAAAATTCCAATGAATTCAGAAATTGATTTAATTCTTGGAAATGGAGAAAGATAAGTCAAAAGAGGAAGACTTTGAGCAAGAGCTCCATGAACATTTTTCATTTAAAATAGATTCTGGTCAAGAACCATTAAGGATTGATAAATTTCTTATGAGCAGAATTGAGAATGCTACAAGAAATAAAATTCAAAAAGCAGCAAAAGAGGGATCTATAAGGGTAAATGATAAAATTGTAAAATCTAGTTATAAAGTAAAAAAGAATGACGAAATAAGAATACTTTTTACTCATCCACCATACGAAAATCTTTTAACACCTGAGAAGATAGATTTAGATATAGTGTATGAAGACGAATATGTAATAATTATAAATAAAGAAAGTGGAATGGTTGTTCACCCAGGTCATGGAAACTACTCTGGAACTTTAATCAACGCCTTACTATATCATTTTGATAATCTTCCAAACAACTCTTCAAATAGGCCTGGTCTAGTCCATAGGATAGATAAGGACACATCAGGTCTTCTTGTAATTGCAAAAACAGAGATATCAATGACGCTTCTAGCAAAGCAATTTTTTAAAAAAAGTGTTGACAGAGAATATTATGCATTAGTTTGGGGAGATGTTAAGGATGATGAAGGACAAATTAATGCCCCAATAGGAAGAAATCCAAAAAATAGACTTCAAATGATAGTCTATGAAGATATTGATGGTGGAAAAGATGCTATTACAGATTATAAAGTAATTGAAAGGTTTGGTTATGTTACACTTATAAGTTGTAAGCTTCAAACTGGAAGAACACACCAGATTAGGGTTCATATGAAACATATTGGTCATGCACTATTTAATGATGAAAGATATGGAGGTAATAAAATTTTAAAAGGAACTGTATATACAAAATACAAACAGTTTGTAGACAATTGCTTTAGACTCCTACCAAGACAGGCACTTCACGCCAAAACATTAGGTTTCACTCATCCTAAATCAAATGAAAAAATTTCATTTGATTCTGAAATTCCTAAAGATATGAACTCCGTAATTAACAAATGGAGGCTTTATTCTAAACATAAAAATTTATAAATTTGAAATAAAAAAATGAAAATTCTTATTTCTCCTGCAAAGTCACTTGACTTCGATAACAAAGTTGAAACAAGTCTCAGCTCCAAGCCTATATTTACTGATCAAGCACATCAGATAAATGATATAATTAAAAATATATCTGTGCCAGAACTTTCTAACCTTATGAGCATATCACCTAAATTGAGTGAGCTAAATTGGTCTAGAAATCAAGATTTTAAAAATAATAATTCAAATGAAAAAGAAGCCATTTTCGCTTTTAACGGAGATGTTTATGATGGTATTGATGCTAATACTATTAATGAGTATAGTCATGAAAAACTTCAAGATTCATTAAGAATACTATCTGGTCTTTATGGGATCCTAAAACCATTTGATAAGATTAAAGCGTATAGACTTGAAATGGGAACTAAAATTTCTATTAATGGTTCAAAAAATTTATATGAATTCTGGAAAGAGAATGTTACAAATTCATTATTAGAGGAAATAAATGAGGATGATTTTATTATAAATCTTGCTAGTAATGAATATTTCTCTGTGATTGATAGAACAATTATTCCTAATACTATAGTTTCACCACAATTCAAGGATTTTAAGAATGGAAAGCTTAAAATTATTTCATTTTATGCCAAAAAAGCTAGAGGGTTAATGACAAGATATTTAATAGATAATAATATCAAGACTATATCAGATATTGAGGGTTTCAACTCTTCTGGATACATGTTCAGTCAGGATGAAACCAGTAATCCTTTAGAGCCAGTATTTGTTAGATAATTATATATTGAACTTATCATTGATTTATTTGTAAATTTAAATAAATCAAAAGCTGATGTTTAAAAAAATAATTTTATTACTTGCTCTAGCACAGTTTAGTTTTTCTCAAGAAAGAGAATTAATCCAGGGAAAAGTCATATATAGAAATATCAATGTGCCTGCAGCTAATGTTATAAACAATACTTCCCAAACATCAACTATAACAAATGATCAAGGAGAATTCGAAATTTTTGCAAAAGAAGGTGATGAAATAATCTTTTCTTCAGTTCAATACATAATTAGAACAGTTAGAGTAAATGATGAAATATTAAAAAATAAAAGATTAATTGTTCAAATAAATCAAAGAGTTAGAGAATTAGATGAAGTGGTTATTACTCCTGATGATACTGATAAGTTTTTAGACTTAAAAGAAGAACAATTTAAAGGTTTTGATTATTTAGCTGATAAATCTACTAAAATTGAAAATATACTTACTGACAATAGACAAGTTGTAAATGGACTCAACTTTGTGAATATCTTTAAACTTCTGTCTTCTCTCGTTGATTCTAAATCAGAAGAAGAAAAACTTAGTATCCTACCAAGTGAGGCTCTCCCACTTATTTTAGAAGAAAATTTTTTTACTGATATTCTTAAATTAGAATTTTTTGAGGTAAATGATTTTTTATTACAATTAGATCTCGATCCAGAAATTAAGCAGTTAATAATAAAAAAGAATCAATTTCTGTTAATTGACTATTTACTAAATAAATCAGATACATATAAAGAACTTAGGGTTGAATGAGAAAATTTATTTTTGTTTTCCTTTTAATATCATTCAGTTCCTTTTCACAATCAGAAAATCAAAAAATAATTGAGGGTGTAGTTTATAATGACAACTCATATTCTATTGAAGGAATACATGTTTTAAATATCACATCTGACGATGCTACAATAACTGACTCTGAGGGAAATTTTAAAATCCTAGTAGATATTAATGATGAACTTATATTCTCAGGTATTCAATTTAAAAGAAAAAAAATAATTGTAGATCAAGACATTTTTGATTCGGTATCATTAACAATTTATCTAGAGGAGTTTGTAAATGAATTAGATGAAGTAATCCTAAACTCAAGTGGTTTATCTGGAAACCTCTTAAATGATCTTCAAAATTCTGGTGTTATAAAAAATTTAAACTTTGATGATTTAGGTATACCTGGATTTACAGGGATTAGACAAGAGGATATTCCTTCCAACTCACAATTAGTAAAAGAGGTCTTACTTGCACCATTAGTGGGTGGTTTAGATATAGAGAGGATGTATAATTGGATATCAGGATACTACAAACAGAAGAGAAAAGAAATTGAATTTAAAAATGACTTCAATATAATAGATCAAATTATAAAATTTTATGGTCTCAGATTTTTTATTGATGAGTTTAAGCTTGAAGAAATTGCCGTTCATGATTTTGTAACATCTACATACCAAAACTTTCCTATTGAAGAAGAATTTAAGATGGGTAATTACACAATAGTAATAGAATATTTTAAAAAAAATTTTAAGAGGTTGAATTTATGATTAGTTTTGATATTATGATTTTATTCATTAGTGGGGCAGAGTTAGTCTTTGTCTTTTTTATTGTCTTATTAGTGTTTGGAGCAGATAAAATTCCTTCAATTGCAAAAGGATTGGCAAAAGGTATGACTCAAATTAGGCAAGCTACAAACGAAATAAAAACAGAAATATCAAAAAACACTGATATGAAAAATCCAACAGAATCTGTGACTAAAGATTTAAAGGATAGTGTCGGTGACATCAAAAAAGATTTTGATGATCTAAAAGACTCAATAAAAAGAGATTTAAATTAATCTTGAAATAGAAAGCCCATCTCTAAGAGGGAGAATTATAGTTTCAAATCTTTCATCTTTGCTCAAAAGCTTATTAAACTTCTTTAAAGTATCTGTCTCTTGGTCATTTTCACTCTCCTCAACTACTTTACCTGACCATAAAACATTATCAGATATTATTATACCATTTGGATTTAATTTCTTTGAGACTATTTCAAAGTATTTTATATAATTTTCTTTATCTGCGTCAATAAAGATAAGATCAAAATTTTCATCAAGACCCATTAATATATCTACAGCATTTCCAGTAAGTTGAACTATTTTATCCCTATTCCCACTTTCTTCAAAGTATTTGTTTTGAATATTAATAAGTTCTTCATTTCTGTCAATAGTGAAAATTTTTCCATTAGTTGCTAAACCTTCTGCAAGACATAAAGTCCCATAACCAGTATATGTTCCTATTTCAAGTATATGAAGCGGTGACTTAATTTTAGATATTAAACTTAAAAACCTTCCTTGAATATGACCACTCAACATTCTTGGTTGAAGAATTTTTTGATGTGTCTCTTTATTGAGTTTTGATAAAATTTCTGGTTCTTTATCAGAGTTTTGCGAGAGATATTCAGCTAATTTTTCAGAAATAAAATCCATTTATTTTTTAGGTCTTTGATATTCAAATCTATTTAATAAACTTGGTAGAGCATATCCATCACAACCATTAACCGTAACTACATTTCCTTTATCTAATTGGAGAAATCCTGAATCACTAATTAAATCTTCATTAAAATATAGTTCTTCAATAGATGCAACTACAAGTATTGTTCCATTTTCTTCAATATTATATTCATTAAGATATTTACAAACTAATTGAACTGGTGAGCCTTTCACAAATGGTGCTTTGCACCCATCTTTATATTCCTGCTCAAGATTAGTTTTATCAAATTCAGAGATTTCTTCTGGATACTTTGCACTCGTATGATGAGCATCATTAATAATGTCACTAACTATATGGTTTACTGTAAACAATTTAGTTTCCTTAATATTCTTAAATGTGTTTCTTGGAACAGTTGTAGGCCTTAAAATATATCCAAGCATTGCAGGATTACTACCTAAATGTGTAATTGAACTAAAGACTGCTACATTTTCAACTCCTTCTTTTGAGATACTACCAATAAGATTAGCAGATTTATACCCCGTACATGAATTTATAAGATTAATTCTATAAAATTTCTGTAAGTCGTCAAAGTCCTTTTTAGATAAATGTTTCATTAACCAAAAGTATAAAGAAATCTTTTAAATTTGTACGCGAAAATAGATAAGCTAATAATTTATATAATTACTATAAATTAAATATCTTAAGCTCATTAAAAATCAAAATATGAAAAGTTTTTTAAAATTAATTATAGTATTTTTTCTTGTTATGTCATGTGCTGATTCACAAAACATTCAGCAATATTCAATAGAAACTCTTATGTCAAATAACAGAAGCTCAGGTGGTTATTTTTCAAAAGATGCAGACAAATTAATTTACAGTTCAGATAAATCTGGAATATTTAATATTTACGAAGTTGATTTAAGTACTAATGAAGAAACTCAGTTAACATACTCAAAAGAGGAGTCATTCTTTGTAAGAGGTTACTCTCCAAGTACTGGTGAGGTTATATACTCAGCAGATAAAGGGGGTAATGAAAACTCTCATATTTATATAATCAGGGAAGGGAATAGTATAGACTTAACCCCTGGTGAAAATACAAAAGCATCATATGTTGGTTGGACAAAAGATGAGCTAGGAATGTATGTCATTTCAAATTCTAGAGATCCAAGATTCTTTGATTTGTACAAGATAGACATTGTAACACTTAAGTCGGAGATTGTTTTTAAAAATGATAGTGGATATAATCTTAACAGTATATCTAATAATGATAATTACCTTGTTTTAAGTTTAAACCTTTCTAGGAGCGAGCAAAAATTATTTTTACATGATGTTAAAAGTAACCAACAAGTTGAAATTTCAGATCAAGCTGCTAATTTCTCAGGACAAAACTTTGACAAAAATGATGAAAACTACTTTTATACTACCAACTATGATAGTGAGTTTTATTATTTGATGTCATATAATTTAAAAAATGGTGAAAGAAGTACTGTATACAAAACAAATTGGGATGTTGCATTTAGTTATCTTTCAAAAAATAATTCATATAGAGTAATAGCAGTCAATGAAGATGCTCAGAATAAGCTCAGTATTCAAAATATGAGTGATCAAACTGACCTAAATTTAATTGGCTTTGAGAATATGAATATAAATAGTGTTGGTTTTTCTGAAGATGAAAAATTATTAAGAGTTTCTGCTGGAAGCCCAAATAGTCCGGGAGATATATATACCTATGAATTATCAACCAATAAACTAAATAAAATTACCTCAAATTTAAATTCAAATGTTAACCCTAAAGATCTTGTAAATGCTGAAGTAATTAGATATGAATCCTTTGATGGATTAGAGATTCCAGCTATACTTTATAAGCCACATTCAGCTAGTAAAAAAAATAAAGTACCAGCATTAGTTTGGGTTCACGGAGGTCCTGGTGGACAATCGAGAGTTGGGTACCGTGCCTTAATCCAATACCTAGTAAATCATGGATATGCTATTCTTGCAGTAAATAATAGAGGTAGTAGTGGTTATGGAAAAACATTCTACTCACTAGATGATCTAAATCATGGTGAGGATGATCTTCAAGATTGTGTATGGGGTAAAAAATGGCTTCAGGATCAAGATTATATTAACCCTGAAAAAATTGGAATAATTGGTGGAAGTTATGGTGGTTTTATGACAATGGCAGCAATGACTTTTGAACCTGAAGAATTCAAAGTTGGTGTAAATATATATGGAGTGACTAATTGGATTAGAACATTAAGATCAATTCCTGCATATTGGGAATCAACAAGAGAATCTTTATACAAAGAAATGGGAAACCCTTATACAGAGGATTCATTAAGGCTTTATAATATTTCTCCATTGTTTCATGCAAAGAATATAAAAAATCCAGTAATGGTTCTTCAAGGGGCTAATGATCCTAGGGTGTTACAAATTGAGTCTGATGAAATGGTTCAAGAGGCAAGAGATGCTGGTGCATATGTAGAATATGTTTTGTTTGAAGATGCAGGTCACGGATTTATAAAAAAAGAACAGCAAATTGAGGGTAATGAAAAGATTTTAACATTTCTTGAAAACTATCTTAAATAAATACATTTAGATTTGCACAAAGGGTGATTAGCTCAGTTGGTTTAGAGCACTACCTTGACAGGGTAGGGGTCACTGGTTCGAATCCAGTATCACCCACTATGACAAAAAAAATATTTTTATTACCAATAGTTACACTAGGAATTATTTTTATCGTTCTTGGATTAAGATGGATGTTAGTTGACGAGCCTTGGATGCTTGATAAAGTTGCAAATGAAGAAAGGCTCAATATGACTTTTGGTCAATTATTTAATGAAGAAATTAATCAAACTCTGCCAGGCTACCTCAAGCAAATCTATCGTTTCTTTGGTCTTTGGGTTTCTATAATTGGTATTTTTATAGTCTCTTTTGCTAAAACAAAATTTATTGAAAATAAAGCCTTTGCAAGAAACTTATTGATTTGTATTGGTTTAATGGTAATTTCTGCTCAGACAATGGCATATACCCTTATACCTAGTTCTCCTTTTATTTACCTTGGTTGGGGAAGTATCCTTATGTTTTTAGTCTCATTATGGGGGTATAGAAAACTCTCTTAAAAAGGAAGATTATCTAAATCTATATTACCACCTGTAATAACAACTCCAATTTTTTTTCCTTTAAACTCATCTTTATTTTTTATGATTCCAGCTAGTGGAAGTGAACAAGATGGTTCACATATTATCTTGAGGCGCTGCCAAATTAATTTCATTGAATCAATTATCTCATCTTCTGTAATTCTTATAATTTTTTTTACTTCATTAAGTATAATAGGAAAATTTTTATCTCCAAGCTGAGTTCTTAAACCATCAGCAATAGTGTTAGTTGTAATATTAGTCTCAATTTTACCGCTTATTAAAGATCTGTAGGCATCATCGACTTCAAAAGGTTCTGTCCCAATAACTGTGCAATTATCTCCAAAATATTTTGCTGCTAGTGCACTTCCAGCTATGAGACCTCCACCACCTATTGGAACCAATATATGATCAAAAGAACCATATTGTTCAATAAGCTCTTTAGATGCAGTACCTTGTCCTAGTATTACATCTAAATTATTGGAAGGATGAATAAAAGTAGCACTTTTAGAATGCATTACATCTCTAGCTGCAGCTTCTCTAGCTTCAAGATTTGATTCACATTCAATTAACTTTCCGCCATAACCTTTAACAGCTTCTTTTTTTATTTTAGGAGCATTTGATGGCATAACTATATATGCCTTTATTCCAATTTTTTTTGCAGCAAGTGAAATTGCCTGAGCATGATTACCTGAAGAATGAGTAACAACACCATTACTTTTCTGCTCATCAGAAAGTTTAAGAATTGCATTTGCTGCCCCTCTCATTTTAAATGCACCCATTTTCTGAAAATTTTCACATTTAAAATAAACTTCAGCACCTGTTATTTCATTTATGTAACTTGATGTTAAAACAGGAGTGTTATGAATAAATGGTTTGATCCGATTATGACAATCTGTTAAATCTAATTTTTTTATTTCCATTTTATATTACAACCAATACTTGGTTTCTGTAGATCATTATTTTCAATACCATTAATAAGACAATCAATTGCATTTTTAATGTCATTCCCATTGGACTCAATTTCGTTACCTGGTCTCGAATCATCAAGTTGTCCTCTGTAAACTAATTTAAGGTTGTGATCATATAAATAAAAGTCTGGAGTACATGCTGCATCATATGCTTTAGCTACTTCTTGACTCTCATCATACAAATACGGGAAATTAAAATCATTTTCAATAGCATTTGTTTTCATTTTTTCAGGACTATCCTCGGGATAATTAATGACATCATTACTAGAGATAGCAATAAATTTTATTTCATCACTTTGGTATTCTTTAGCCAATTTACTTATTGTAGGATTTACATGTTTAACATATGGACAATGATTACAGATAAACATTATAACTGTTCCAACAGTCCCTTTGTTTTCTTTTAAAGAAAAATTAGAATCAGAAGTCACATCTATTAGATTGAAGTCAGGAGCTATTGATCCAAGAGAAATCATATTTGAAGGAGTTCTTGCCATAATTAGTTATTTATCCAAATATATAACCAAATTGTTAATATTGGTAGTATCTCTTAGTTAGTTTCCATATATTTATCTCATAACAAAAAATTATTTAAAATGAGAAAATATATTTTACTATTGGCAATTTTATTTGCTTCATGTGATACACCAATGGAAGAAACTAAAGGCTTTGGTTTTTGGCTTGGTGATGAGAATGAGACATTTGTTGCAGGACCATCAGAAACAACTGATTTATATAACAAATTTATAGATGCTCATAATCAAAAGGATATAGAGGCAGTAGCATCTATGTTATCTGAAGAACTTATTATTTATCATTCTGACGGAAGAACTGTAGAGGGTAAATCAACCCATTTGGAAGGTCTTCAATCTTGGTTTGACCAAACAGATCCGTCTTTTAACCCTTTTTGGGGAATGCCTTATGTTGGAGTTAATAATGGAGAAACATGGATGATTGCTGGACATCAAACAAAAACAACAGTAGATGGAGTTGAAACCTCTATGGGAACCATGCTAGATATTCAATTTACTGACGGACTTGTTAGTACCATAATTGTTTACGATAGACAGACTCAACCTGCTGAATAAAACATATTGGATTTAATACTTCTAGTCTTAGGTCTTTTATTATGTTTAATTGGAATAGTTGGAAGCTTTATACCAATAATACCTGGCCCAGTAACTGCTTGGCTGGGTATTTTACTTTTAAATTTAACGTCAGTAGTTGAATTTAATTTAAACTTCGTTTTAATAACTCTAACCGTAGCAATATCTGTTGGAGTCTTAGACTATATTATCCCAATATTAGGTGTAAAAAAGTTGGGTGGTACTAGATCTGGTCAGATTGGAACCACTGTTGGTCTAATTGTAGCTCTAATAATCTTAGGACCTATAGGCATTATTATTGGCCCTTTCTTGGGAGCATTATTAGGTGAAATGTCAGCAAAGAAATCATTTCAGGACTCAATAAAACCTGCTTTTGGATCATTTGTTGGTGTAATTGCAGGAAGTGTTATTAAATTTTTAATTAGTCTAAGTTTCTTATTTTTTTATTTTGATATTTTTTGGGGATATCGCGAGAGTTTCTTTTAAAATAATTTCCTAAATTGAATTTACCAATTAAATAAATACATTGAAAAAATTTGAAAAAACCTTTTTTGCATCATGGACAGATTTAGATCCAAATTGGCATGTCGCAAATCATGCATATATTAAATATGCAGCTGATACAAGGGTATCTTTTTTTTCATTTATTAAACTGAATAAAGATGTTTTTGAAAATTTTAAAATTGGACCAGTGTTGTTCTATGAACATATACACTACTACAAGGAAATTTTAATGGAAGTTGAATTTAGAATTAATATTGAAATAAATGGATATAGTGAAGATGGAAGATTCTTTTCGCTGTTTCAAAATTTTTATGATAATGCAGGAAATCATCTTGCTCATCTTGATCTTGCTTTTGGTCTTATAAATACAGAAACAAGGAAACTGACATCAATGCCAGAGAAATCTTTTGAAATTTTTAAAAACTGTTCAAAATCAGATTCTTTTAAAATACTTACTAAGGCAGATATGAGAAAGCACGGAAAATTTCCAGAAAATATGATCGATGAGCAGTAATTATGAAGTATTATTATTTTTTATGTTTTTAATTTAAATTGATAATTTAACGCAAAATGAAAATTAAATGAAGGAAAAATACTGGAAAAAAAATATTTTGTATTTAAGAATCCTCTTGAGCATTTGGTTTATATCATCTTTTGGATTTGGGATTTTATTTGCAGAAAAACTTAACTCAATTTTTTTAGGAGGTTTTCCTCTTGGATTTTGGTTTGCACAACAGGGTTCAATCTACATATTTGTAATATTAATTTTCATATATGTCTATTTGATGAACAAATTAGACAAAGAACATAATTTAGAAGAATAAAATGGATGCTCAATTTTGGACATATTTATTAGTTGGTGTAACATTTTCGCTTTATATCGGAATAGCAATTTGGTCTAGAGCTCAAAGCACTAAGGAGTTTTATGTTGCAGGTGGAGGTATTCATCCTGTAATTAATGGAATGGCAACTGCCGCTGATTGGATGTCTGCTGCCTCATTCATATCTATGGCTGGAATAATTTCATTTCTTGGTTATGGTGGTTCACAATACTTGATGGGTTGGACAGGTGGATATGTGCTATTAGCACTATGTTTAGCTCCATACCTCAGAAAATTTGGTAAGTTTACTGTTCCTGATTTTATTGGTGAAAGATACTATTCCCAAACTGCTAGAACAGTTGCTTTGATTTGTGCAATCTTTGTCTCATTTACTTATGTTGTTGGACAAATGAAGGGCGTAGGTGTTGCTTTTTCAAGGTTTTTGGAGATACCATATGACTTAGGAGTAATTATTGGTATTGGTATTGTTTTTTTCTATGCTGTACTTGGAGGAATGAAGGGAATAACTTATACTCAAGTTGCGCAGTATTGTGTTTTGATATTTGCATTTACTGTACCGGCAATTTTTATATCTCTTCAGGCTACCGGAAATCCAATACCTCAAATTGGATTCGGAAGTAAAACATTAGATGGAGTATATCTATTAGAAAATTTAAATCAACTATCAGTAGATCTCGGATTTGAAAAATATACTGATATTAACCGAACAACTCTGATAAATGTATTCTTTATTACAGCAGCTCTTATGTTTGGAACAGCAGGTCTTCCTCATGTAATTGTAAGATTTTTTACTGTTCCAAAAGTCAGAGATGCAAGAATCTCGGCAGGATGGGCTTTATTATTTATATCATTACTTTATACAACTGCTCCTGCAGTTGCTGCTTTTGCTAAAGTGAATTTAATTAATACAGTATCAAATGCTAAATATGCTGAAATGCCTCAATGGTTTAAGAATTGGGAAAACACTGGGCTTCTTGAATTTGATGATAAAAATGCGGATGGTGTTATTCAATATGTTGCAGATAGTCAAGTAAATGAGTTAACTATTGATAGAGATATTATGGTTTTAGCAAATCCAGAAATTGCCAATCTACCAGCATGGGTAATTGGATTAATAGTTGCAGGGGGATTAGCTGCTGCACTTTCAACAGCTGCTGGTTTACTTCTAGTAATTTCAACATCAATCTCCCATGATCTTTTGAAAAAAAATATTAATCCAAATATTTCTGAAAAAGGAGAATTATGGGCTGCAAGAATTTCTATAGCAGTAGCAGTAGTTGCTGCTGGTCTTGCAGGGTTAAACCCACCAGGTTTTGTTGCAGAAGTTGTTGCGCTAGCATTTGGTTTGGCAGCCTCATCTTTTTTTCCTGCTATTATTTTGGGGATTTTTGATAAAAAGATGAATAAAGAAGGTGCTTTATCTGGAATGATAATAGGAATAGTTTTTACAACTATATATATATTTTATTTCAAGCCTCAACTAGGTGGCCCAGGCTTACCAGAAAATTACTTATTTGGAATATCTCCTGAAGGTATTGGTACAATTGGTATGATTATTAACTTTATAGTATCTTTAATTGTCTCAAGAATTACAAGACCAACACCAAATAAAATTAAAGATTTAGTTGAAAGTATAAGATACCCTAAATAGACATGCAAAGAATTACTAGTCTTTCCGATTATTTTAAAAAATATGAACAAAGTGAAAAAGATCCTGAAAAATTTTGGTCAGAGATAGCGGATACTTTCATATGGAAAAAAAAGTGGGACAAGGTATTAGATTGGAATTTTGAGAGTGTAGATATTAAGTGGTTTAAAAATGCAAAGCTTAATATAACTGAAAACATTTTTGAAAGGAACTTAAAAGATCGTGGTGATAAAACAGCAATTATATGGGAACCAAATGATCCTACAGAGTCTTCAATTCATTTAACATATAATGAGCTTTATGAAGAAACTTGTAAGTTTTCAAATGCTCTAAGAGATAAAGGAATTAAAAAAGGAGATAGAGTAATTATATATATGCCAATGGTACCTGAAGCAGCAATTGCAATGTTAGCATGTGCTAGAGTTGGTGCTGTTCACTCTGTAGTTTTTGCAGGTTTTTCATCTACATCCCTTGCTGATAGAATTAATGACTGTCAAGCAAAAATGATATTAACTTCTGATGGTAATTTTAGGGGTAATAAAACCATTCCCGTTAAACCTGTTGTTGATGAGGCACTTGAAAAGTGCTCAACAATTGAGAGTGTCATTGTATTAGAAAGAACAAAACAAAAAGTTAATATGACAGAGGGGAGAGACTATTGGTGGCATGATTGTATTGATGGTATTTCCTCACAATGTGCTCCTGAGATTTTAGATTCAGAGGATATGCTGTTTATATTATATACTTCTGGATCAACAGGAAAACCTAAAGGCGTTGTTCATTCCTCTGCTGGATATATGGTATATTCTGCATATACATTCCTGAATGTATTTCAATATGATGAAAATGATATTTATTGGTGTACTGCAGATGTTGGTTGGATAACTGGTCACTCATATATAGTATATGGACCTCTACTTTGCGGTGCAACTTCAGTAATGTTTGAGGGTGTTCCAACATTTCCTAATGTCAGTAGGTTCTGGGATGTTGTTGATAAATATAAAGTCAATCAATTCTATACTGCTCCTACTGCAATTAGAGCACTTCAAGCTCATGGACTAGAACCTTTAAAAAATAATTCTTTAGATTCTTTAAAGGTAATAGGATCTGTAGGAGAACCAATTAATGAGGAAGCTTGGCATTGGTATCATGATAATATTGGAAAAGGAAATTGTCCTTTAGTTGATACATGGTGGCAGACTGAAACAGGTGGTATAATGATTTCTGCACTTGCTGGAATTACTCCAAATAAACCAGCGCATGCATCTCTTCCTCTGCCTGGAATTCAACCTGTAATTGTTGATTCAGATGGTAACGAATTAATTGGTAATAATGTTCAAGGTAATCTATGTATTAAATTTCCATGGCCATCAATATTAAGAACTACTTATGGAGATCACCAAAGATGTATAAATACTTACTTCTCACATTATAAGGGTATGTATTTTACTGGAGATGGAGTAAAAAGAGATCACGATGGGTACTTAAGAATTCTTGGAAGAGTTGACGATGTAATAAATGTGTCGGGTCACAGAATGGGAACTGCAGAGGTTGAAAATGCAATAAACGAACATGAGGAAGTAATTGAATCTGCTGTTGTTGGTTATCCTCATGAGATTAAGGGTGAAGGAATATATGCATATGTTATAGTTAATTCTAAATCATCAGATGATTTAATTAAAAAAGAAATTACAGATGTTGTAAGAAGAGTTATTGGTCCTATTGCGAAACCAGATAAAATTCAAATTGTAAGTGGTTTACCAAAGACAAGATCGGGTAAAATTATGAGAAGGATACTAAGGAAAGTCGCAAGTAATGATTTTGATAATTTAGGTGATACTTCAACCTTACTTAACCCAGATGTTGTTGATGAAATTATTAAAGGTTCAAGTAATTAAGTAACTTTTCTAAGCCAATTCCTCTTGACCCTTTAATCAATATATTCATTGAATTAAGATCATTTAAATTTATTGCTTTAGACATTTCATCTAAAGATTTGAACTTTTCAATATGTGCTTCTTTACTTTCACAATTGAAAAAAATATTACCAACTAGATAAACTTTTTTATAATTTTTATTATCAATTAAGTCAACAACATCTTGATGCTCTTTTTCAGAGTGTTCTCCTAGTTCAAACATATCACCAAGAACTAATACTTTATTTGATATTACTTCTTTATCAAAATTAGATAT
>CACJHI010000010.1 GCA_902593165.1 uncultured Bacteroidota bacterium
TTTTAGAAGACAACTTTAATTTTTTACTAAATTACAGTTTTTACCTTAAAAATTTCTTTGTCTGATGATTTCAAATACAACTGCTGAAAATGCGACAGAAACATTAAGTGAATCTATCTTTGAGCTTATCGGTACTTTTAAAATATTATTTGATAGATTTAAAATACTTTTAGAGATACCTTTTTCTTCAGATCCCATAATGATAGCAACAGATTTTTTAAAATTTGAACTGTATATTGTGTCTTCTCCCTTTTCAGAAAGACTTATAATGTCAATTTCTAGAGAGCTTAAATGTAGGATAGCATCTTTTATATTGTTAACCCTTGCAATTGGTATTTTAAATACTCCTCCTGATGAAGTTTTAACTACATCAGAGTTAACTGGTGCAGAATTGTTTTGAGGGATAATTATTCCATCTACATTTGCTCCCACAGCTGTTCTAATAATAGCTCCAAAGTTTCTTGTATCAGTTACTCCATCCAATAATAAATATGTTTTTGGGGAGTTATTGTCAAATGTAGTTGATACTAGCTCTTCAATTGATAATAATTTGATTGGAGATAATATTGCTACTGCTCCTTGATGATTTTTATTGATATACTTTTTAAATTTCTCTTTTGGAACAAACGAGTATTTAATATTATGATTCTCTAGTAATCTGACTAAAGACTTAAATAAACTACTTTGATGTGAATTTGATTTAAGCAGATATACTCTTGAGATCTCTTTTGATGATTCAATTGCCTCTATAATAGATCTAATGCCGTAAATCTCTACTTGTTTATCCATATAAAATATATATATAAAAAAAAAGGAGGTTAAAAAACCTCCTTTTTAATATAATAATTTATCAAATTATTGACAAATATTCATAGCCTTGAATCCTACTGCAGGACTTGTACCGTCCGATAAAGCAGTTTGAGATCCAGAACCATCTAAACCTGTCCAGTTAACTTGATAAGTAATTTCACTATCCCAGTCTCCCGAAGTAAATTCGAATCCGAAAGTTGAAGCGCTTGCAGGAACTGTGAACGAAGTCGTCCCATCTGTTCCAGAAACAGTCCATGATGTAGAAACACCATCAATTGTCCATTTTAATGTAGCACCATTCCAACCATCTCCCCAACTATCCTGACCAGTAATAGTATAAATACCAGCTACCGCACCAGAATTGTTAGCATCAAATCTACATCCAATTACTATTGGATATAAGAAAGGAGATCTAAAATATGAACCTGTCATTGATCCAGTTACAGAAGATCTTGAATAAGAATTTCCGTCTGTAAGGTTTAATTGAAATCTTACAGTAACAACATCATTACCTTTAAAGCTAGAAACACCTAATGCTCCTAATGCTTGAGTTAATGATAATGAAAAGTCAAATCTAGGTAGTCCAACAGGACCGTCATACATTTCAGACCTATTAACAGTCTGATATAAAACTTCTGCACCTGAGTTAAACTGTAGATAGATTTCTACGTTTTGTGTTAAACCACCCATTTCTTTATCGTGTGGCTCAAGTGTCCAGTTAACAACTGACGTACCAGGAGTAGCTGCTTGATACTCACCAGACTTTGAAATTTGTCTAAGTGCAGCACCTTGCTCATACTCTTTAAGCATGTAGTCAGTCATCATCTCGTACCCTCCATATTCATCAGAAGAAAATTCTTTTGAACAAGAAACTACTAGTGTAATTAAACTAAGATATATAAATAATTTTTTCATGTTTTCTAGTTTTAATCGACCGCTGGTCCGTTAGTGTTCCAAAATACTCTTTGTGTTAAATCAGATTTCTGAGTAACATTAGAGTTGTTAGCCGCATAGTTTTGTGGATACCACATTGATACAGGGAATGGCCCTGGATCTGGTTCAACCATAGGTTGAAGGTTTTTTGGATAACCATTTCTTCTATAAGAATTATATGCATCGATTCCGTTACCTCTTTGAGTAATCCAGAATTCTTCAGCCCATAGCTCAAGCTTACCATCTAATGTAGACGCAGCACCCCATTCAGTAGCAAAGTTTGCTATATAAGCATCAATTGCTGCCGGGTCCATTGCAGGAGCTCCTGTTATATCATCCACTTTGTTCATGTGAGATCTAATACCAGCTAAAGTTTCATTTGTAGGATCACCTCCAGTCATAACTGCAACTTCTGCATTCATAAAATGCATCCATGAGTTAGCAACTATTGGAGTAATACCTGCACCACCTTGACCATCTCCAGCACCAAGACCACCAAAACTTAGGTCATCGTAAGCACCACCAGCAGGGAATATACCAGCTAGAGTTCTTTCGAAACCATCAGGTGGAATACCTTCATCGTTTCCATGATCTCTTCCCCAGTATCCCTCAGGAAGTACACAGTACAATCCGTAAGCAACCCTGTGAGGTTCGATATAGTAACCAGGTGTTGAACATTCAATCTGAACTTCGTTAGGAGGTCCATCAGCACCAGGTGTTTCAGAAACATTTCTATAATACAAGTAAAGTATTCTAGGGTCTCTTACACCATTTCTACCTTTCATTAAACGATCCATCATCCAGTTAGACTGATAGTCACCAGCTCCAGTATTAGAGTAGTTATATCTGTAAATTGGATGTCTAGTATCAGGATTAATTGCATTTGTACCCCATTTGAATTCAAAGTCATCTGCACTATCAGTAATATAATTAGTGATAGAGTTATAACTTGCATAGTCACCTAGGTTAAGGTATGCTCTTTTCTTAATACTATTTGCAGCTTTAATCCATCCAGCAGCATTACCTCCGTAGTACATATCGTACTGTGGGGTAGCACCACCTTGATTAAAGTTACTAATCGCAGAATCAAGTAAACCAATAGCAGCATTATAAACTGACTGACCTGAATCAGCAGCAGGATTAAGGTTCTCAGAACCTTGTAATGCTTCAGTATATGGAATATCACCAAAGTAGTCTACTAGAGTTAACATAATATAAGCTTGCATAACCTGACCCATTCCAATGTAATAAGTAAGACCGTTTTCAGCAGCTAGTATATTCATTAATCTAATATCCTCCATCATACCTTGGTAAGCGCTTGACCACGTACCAGAGAATGAGCCAGGAGAATAATTATCTCTATACATTCTGTCTCCACCTAAGTACGCAACTCTTGTAAGTCTTGCACCTACATCACCCATATTATCAACCCAAGAAGCAAAGTCTTCTTGAATGTTGTTAATAAACAAGTCAGTACTAGCCTGAGCTGGGTTTAATGCATTAGGGTTAACAGTAAGATCTAACTCAGTAGTTTCACATGAGCTTAATACTAGTAAACTAGAAAAAGCTAAAATCGAAAGTTTGTTAAAATTTTTCATAATTTTTAAATTTTTGAATTAGAACGTTAATTTTAAACTTACACCATATCTTCTAGCACTTACACCATTGAAGTATTCAAAACCAGAACCGTTTCCAACACCAAGACCGGCGATGTTAGGATCATAGTTAATACCTTCAGGCGTGTTATAAGCATCATACCAAAGGTTGAAACCTTGTGCAGAAACAGAAGCCGCTCCAAATGGAGTTTTATCTAACCAATTTTTAGGTACGTCAAAAGTAAGTGAAACTTCACTTAATCTTAAAACACTAGCATCCCAAGTTCTTAACTCGTCTGCTCCTAAAATCAAGTTACCGAAGTAAGTTGTAGCGTTATCAATTTGTTTATTGTTTGGAGAACCATCAGAAAGAACACCAGGTAAAATATATGGTAATTCTCTATCAACAGTATCAATTGTCTGACCTCTACCAAGTAGTGTCATAATAAAACTTGAATACATATCACCACCAATAGTAGCATTAAATAGAACATTTAAAGATAAATTTCCATATGTAATAGTGTTACCAATATTTGCAACGAAATCTGGGTTACTATCACCAATTAATGAATACTTGTTAGTCTTGTAATTTGTATCGTTGTTTGTACCATAACTACCAGCAGCATCAATTAGTGGTCTACCAGAGCTATCTCTTGAAACAGATGTTCCAATCATAGATGTTAATGGTAATCCAGGAATTGCAGCGTTACCTCTTGTAGAGAAACCAGCATAAACAATTTGATCAGTATTTTGTCCTAGATCTTCAACAATAGCTTGGTTAGTTGTGTAGTTTACACTAGTATTCCAGTTAAACTTATCACCTCTAATCCAATCAGCGTTAAGATCTATCTCCCAACCAGTTGCACTAATTTCACCAATGTTTGTACTAGTAGAAGTATAACCTGTTGATGGGTCAAGTGGTTGTGTTATAATAAGATCAGTAGTTGTTCTGTCAAAGTAAGAAATTTCAGCAGATAATCTATTATCAAATAAATTAGCTTCTAAACCAAACTCAAGCTCAGCAAGTAACTCAGGCTTTAAACCAAGGTTACCTAGAGATGAACCAGATGTGTTTGTAATTACATCAACACCATCAATCTTATAATCTTTTGTATTTAAGTTAAGTACAGATGAAATTGGATATCCAGTAGGATATGTCGCAGATGTACCATAACTAGCTCTAACCTTAAGGAAATCGACTGGTAAGTTACCAAAGTCTAAAACTGAAGTTGGAACGAAAGATATACTTGCAGATGGGTAAGTAATAGATCTATTTTCTTCTGCTAGGTTAGATACCCAATCAGTTCTAGATGCTAATGTTAAATACAAGTAGTTTTGATAATCTAGAGAAGCTTGAGCAAAGACCCCAAGTACGTTTCTTCTAGAATAAAATTCAATTTCTTCCTGAGAGTTAAAGTTATAATGTCTTAAAACATTAAATACATTCTGACCAGTACTTCTTACACCATTTCTATCATATTCTCTTGCATTAGATGTAGCACCAGCGTTAAAAGTCATAGACCAATCACTGTCAAGTTCGAAATCTCCGTTAACAGTTATTTGGTGGTTAAAGATTGTAGCAGTGTTATTCCACTTTTCGTAGAATCCAGATTGTGTTTCAAGACTTCCGTCAACACCACCCTTGTTTTGATAACTTGTGTTATCCTCACTATATACATCATAACCATATCTATATTGAACGTTTAAATTATCAGAGATGTCATACTGAACTGAAGTACCACCATAAACCCTGTGAGTAGCCTGTGCATCTTGAGTATTTGCAACAGTCCAAAGTGGGTGCTGTATACCATTAGATGATCTATAATATATAGATGCTCCTGTAATAGGGTGTGCATATGGTAATTGACCTATACCAACAGATCTTGGAGTATAGAATACGTTACCATATAATGATGAATCAGAACTACCACTACTATATGCCGCAGCAATAGGTGGAGTTTTAAAGTCAGTAAATGAATAGTTAAGCGTACCGTTAACAGTAATTTTGTTAGATAAAACAGCTCTACCACCGAAACTAATGTTGTTTCTTCTTAGAGTGTTTCCAGGAGTAAATCCTTCGTCATCTAAATTACCATAGTTAACATTATAAGATACTTTTCCGTCATCACTTTGACCTCTGAAGTTAATGTTTGTATTAATTATGCTTCCAGGCTGGAATAAGTCACCAACACTGTCATAAGGCTTCCATTCCCAAAGAGAGTCTTCAGATAAACCTAATAAAGGTAAAAGATCTCTTGCAAGGAACCTCGCATTTAAGTTACTATTGTATGGGTGTTTCAAAAATCCAGGTTGACCTGAAACTGTACCATTAATCTGTGATTGTTTACCCCATCCAGCTGGACCTTCCTCGCGGAAACTTGGACCCCAGTTAGAGAAGAACCAACCAAAGTTTTGGTTGAAACCATTACCATACTCCATTTGATATTCTGGCTTCATGGCAAGCTCGTTTACAAAGTAAGACGTGTTAACCGTCACTTCATTTTTTTGAGCTTTCATACCTGAAGCAGTAGTACCGGATTTTGTAGTAATTAATACTACACCGTTTCTACCTTGCGATCCATAAAGTGTAGCCGCAGCTAAACCTTTAAGAACGTTAACAGATTCAATATTATTTGGATCTAGATCTAGGAATCTTGAAGAACCGTTGTTACCTGAGGTAAAACTACCCATTGAGTTAGTATCACTTGCGAAAGGGACACCATCAACAACGAATAACGGTTGGTTACTTGAACTAAAGGTACTTAAACCTCTAATAATAACACTTGTTCCTGATCCAGAAATACCACCTTGATTTGTTACTTGTACACCAGAGGCTTTACCAGAAAGTACACGCGCAACATCACCAGACGCTCTATTTTCGATTTGACTATTGTCAACCTCAGATACAGCATATCCTAGTGCACGTTTTTCTCTTGTAATACCTAAACTGGTTACGATAACTTCTTCAAGTTGATTACCTAGGGAAAGAGATACATTAATGACGTTGCCTGCTCCAACAGCTATTGCTGCCGTTTCATAACCAACGAAACTGAATTCCAGAGTCTGGCCCTCAGATACATTAACAGAAAAGTTCCCATCGAAATCAGTGGTTACACCAGTAGTTGTACCCTGAACTAGAACAGTAGCTCCCGGTAAAGGAAGACCATCTGGATCAGAAACAACACCAGTTACTGTCTTCTGAGCAAACGACAATTGAGCCGTTAGCAAGAAAACCACTAGTAATCTGAATAAGCTTTTCATACTTAGTTATTTAGTTATTAATAAATTTTTGTTAAAATTTTCTTAAATTTTTCGTAAACGCTAAGTTACATCAATAATTCAAAAAAAAAAGAAACTTCTAAATTTTATTGGAAAAAAATTAAAAAAAACGAGATTTTTGTATTAAAAAAGGGTGATTATTGATAATATGACAAATTTTTAGTTAAAAAATTAACATATTCTGAATAAATCTATAAATTCTCTGCGAATTCGAAAATCTTAATAATTGAACTCAATTCACTTACTTTTAGCTTTTCAGATTTTATAAATTTCTTCACTTTGTCAGAGTTGTCTCCAAAATAATTGATAATTGACTTCTTTGATTGCTTTAGCTTTACAGGTGTGCTTCCGTTTGAACTTATATATAGCTCAACACTTTCAACATACCTTGGTGGGAAAGAGTTTTCAAGAGAAGTTCTAGCAATTTTTGCCTCCATGAATGTTTTCTTTTTCTTTAGAAACAACTTGTCTTTTTGTCCATCAAATATGTTTATCAAATAACCAATGTAAGCATTACCACTCTCTAATCTGTATGGCAGATACTGATATCTTTCACCATTAATTAAAGGAATTACATCTGCACTTTTTATTAAAATCACATCGGATTCAGATTGAGACGGTGTATCAGCCATTTCAATTTCATCCCTAAAGGCATTATACCTCATATAACCAGTGTCATTTAACTCTTTACCAAAATATTCAAGTGTTGCTTCATTGAAATCAGCATCAAAATAATGAGTCCCTTGAACATTCAATGGTTGAGGAGCTCTTGTTGATTTGTTACCAAAATCAATTAAGGCTTGTTGAGTAGCTCCTGTAATATTTCCGTTAATGTTACCTTGGGATTGTAAATTAAAAGTTAGAACGGCAGTAATTAAAAAGGTAAATATATATTTCATTTTGTAAATTTTCATCGCAAACTTAAATATAATATTCTTAAAAAATGTAAATCTCATAGCGTATTTAACAATAAATTAATTGTTATATCATTTAGAAACTCCCAAAGCTAAAAAGTTTAAACAATAAATTATTCACTAAATATATCGATTTGACCGCGGAAGAGGTCATCAAATTTTTCACCCTCTCGGATCATCTTTATTTCATTTTTATGAATACAGACTTCAGTTGGTTTAAGCCTACTATTATAATTGCTAGTCATAGTAAAGCCATAAGCCCCAGAATTTTTAAAGCATAACAAGTCTCCTTTTGAAACTTTTGATATCTCTCTATTTTCTGCGAAAGTGTCTTTCTCACATATATAACCGACTACTGAATAATCAAATTTTTTATCATTTGGATTAGATAAGTTTACTATTTCATGATATGATTTATAAAGAGTGGGTCTAACAAAGTGATTAAAACCAGAGTTAACTTGAACAAATGTATTTTTAGTTGATTTTTTTACATAATTAACTTTGGTAATAAAATATCCTGAGTCGCTGACCAAAAATTTTCCTGGTTCAAAAATAAGTTTTATGTCTTTTCCTTTTTTTAGTTTGAATTTTTCAACTTCTTCATAAATGACCTCTGCATATTTATTAAGGTCAGTTTCAGTATCTCCCAAAAAATAGGGAATTTTAATTCCACCTCCAAGATCGATCGTTTCAATATTTTGAAATTTGTGTGCAACAGAAAATATTTTTCTTATTCCCAACTCAAAATGATTATTTTCAATAATATCGCTACCTGTATGAATATGAAGCGTAGTTACTTTAATTTTTTTTTCCTTATCCATTTTCACAATCTCATCTAGGCTCTCTTCAGTAATACCAAATTTTGAATCTAAATGCCCAACACTTATATTTTCATTTCCACCTGCCATGACTCCTGGGTTAATTCTTACCGATACAGTTTGATTGGGATAAGCTTTTGAAAAATCTATCAAAGACTCAAGGCTATCGAGATTAATTTTTACACCTAATGCCACTGCCTCTTTTATTTCAGAAAAATTTACGCCATTTGGTGTGAATAGAATTTTTTTAACGTCATATCCACATTTAATTCCTGTTCTAACTTCCTCAATTGAAACTGCATCGAGTCCTAGACCTAGATTGTTGATGTATTTTAATATTGAAATATTAGAAAGAGCTTTAGCTGCAAAGTGAATTTGATAATTGTCTAATTTTTTGAATGCCTCTTTAAGTTTTTTAAGCTGACTATCTATTATGGATAAATCATATACATAAAGTGGAGTTCCAAAATTTTCGGAAGCTTTTTTAAGTTTTTCAATATTCATATGATGAATTAATCTTTAAATATAAATCTGATTTTAAATAATTCAAATTTCTTAAGTTTTGTGGTTATATTTGTCGCCATGAATTTACATGAATATCAGGGAAAAGAACTACTAAAAAACTTTAATGTTTCAATCCAAAGAGGTTATGTTGCCAATACACCGGATGAAGCAGTAAAATGTGCAGAAAAACTTACTGAAGAGACAGGAACTAAAATATTTGTAGTAAAGGCTCAAATACATGCAGGTGGTAGAGGAAAAGGAGGAGGTGTTAAAATTGCTAAGAGTCTAGAAGAAGTAAAGAAAATTTCATCAGATATTATAGGTATGAACCTTATTACACCTCAAACATCAAAGGATGGAAAGCTTGTTAGAAAAGTGCTTATTGCAGAGGATGTATATTATGATGGAGAGTTTGATAGAAAAGAATTTTATATATCAGTTTTATTAAACAGAGCTTCATCTAAAAATATGATAGTCTATTCAACTGAAGGAGGAGTTGATATTGAGGCAGTTGCTGAAAATACACCGGAATTAATTTTTAATGAAGAAATTGATCCTGGAACTGGGATTTTACCATTTCAATCAAGAAAAATTGCATTCAACCTTGGTCTGGAAGGTTTGGCTTTTAAAAATATGTCAAAATTTGTCACCAATCTTTATAATGCATATGTTAACTCCGATGCTTCTTTATTTGAAATAAATCCAGTACTCAAGGCATCAGATGATAAAATAATTGCTGTAGATTCAAAAGTTACAATTGATGAGAATGCCCTTTTTAGACATAAAGATTATGAATCCCTTAGAGATTTAAATGAAGAGAATCCAGTTGAGGTTGAAGCAAGAGAGAATGGTCTAAACTATGTTGATTTAGATGGGAATGTGGGATGTATGGTTAATGGTGCAGGGTTAGCAATGGCTACTATGGACCTTATTAAACTTGCTGGAGGAGAGCCAGCAAACTTTCTTGATGTTGGTGGAACTGCTGATTCAAAAAGAGTTGAAAAGGCTTTTAGGCTAATACTTCAGGATTCAAATGTAAAAGCAATTTTGGTAAACATATTTGGTGGTATAGTAAGGTGTGATAGGGTAGCAGAGGGTATTGTTTCTGCATACAAGAATTTAGATAATATTAATGTACCCATAATAGTCAGACTTCAGGGTACTAATTCAGATAAGGCTAAAGAAATAATCGATAACTCTGGGTTAAATGTTCTTTCAGCTACTGCGTTTGATGAGGCAGCTATAAAGGTTCAAGCTGCCATTAACTGACAGTTAGTCATCTTTTTTTAATTTTTAACGTCATTTTGTCATATTTTTATATTTGGTATTCTATTTGACTATTATCTATTGAATTAAATATTCAATGTTTAACAAAAAAAATAATTATGAGAATAGTAAAATATAATAACAACAACGTATTTCCATCATTAATGAATGAATTTTTTAATGATGATTTAAGAATGAATTTTTTTAATAGAAGACATTCAGTTCCGTCAGTTAATTCAGTTGAAAATAATGATTCTTTTGAAATCGATCTTGCAGTGCCAGGAATGAAGAAAGATGATTTTACAATTGAACTAAATGATAAAATTTTAGTTATTTCATCAGATAACTCAAATTATGATCAAAATGAAAGAACAAGATTAAATGAATTTAATTATTCTTCTTTTCAGCGATCATTTAGAGTTCCAGAATCAGTAGAACTTGATAAGATCAAAGCAACTTATAAAAATGGAATTTTAAAGATTAAGTTACCAAAGAGAAAAGATAGCATAACAAAACCAAATAGGGTAATTGATATAAGCTAAATTATGGTTAATAATCTATAATCAAGGTGCACATTTGTGCACCTTTTTTATTTAACCTTTTTCTTAAGATATTCAATTTTATCTCTAAGTTCAGCAGCTTTTAAAAAGTCAAGTTTCTTAGCAACACTCTCCATCTCTTTCCTTAACTGTTTAATTTTAGTCTCAATTTGATTCTTAGTATGATAGCTCTTAATCTCCTCTTCAAAGTCTTCGTAATTATTACTTACACTCTCTTTTGACTCTTCAAAAGAGTTAGTGAATGATTTTTCCATTTGCTTTGGAACAATATTATTCTCTGCATTGAACTCTTTCTGCTTTTTCCTCCTATACTCAGTTTCTTTAATTGTTTTTTTCATACTCTCAGTAATGATATCAGCATACATTATAGATTTTCCATTGATATTCCTAGCCGCCCTTCCAACAGTCTGAATCAAAGATCTATGACTTCTCAAGAATCCTTCTTTGTCAGCATCCAGAATTGCAACTAATGATACTTCAGGTAGGTCAAGGCCTTCTCTTAATAGATTAACACCAACAAGAACATCAAATATCCCTTTTCTTAAATTTTGCATTATCTCAACTCTTTCAAGGGTATCAATATCACTATGAACATAATTAGCTCTAATCTTGGATTTATGAAGGTACTTTGTTAGCTCTTCTGCCATTCTCTTAGTTAAAGTAGTAACTAAAACCCTTTCATCTTGTTCAACCCTTTTTAAGATCTCCTCAATTAAGTCATCAATTTGATTTTCTGACCCACGTACTTCTATGATCGGATCTAGTACGCCAGTAGGTCTAATAATTTGTTCTACGAATACACCTTCAGATTTTTTAAGCTCATAATCTGCGGGTGTTGCACTAACATATAATACATTATTTTGAAGGTTTTCAAATTCTTCAAATTTTAAAGGTCTATTATCAAGTGCAGCTGGTAATCGAAACCCATATTCAACTAAATTCTCTTTTCTACTTCTATCTCCCCCGTACATAGCATGAACTTGAGGTATAGTTACATGACTCTCATCAATAACCATAAGGTAATCATCTGGGAAATAGTCCAATAGGCAGAAAGGTCTTGTACCAGGACTTCTTCCATCCAAGTATCTTGAATAGTTTTCAATTCCAGAACAGTATCCAAGTTCTTTTATCATTTCAAGATCAAATTCTGTTCTTTCTTTTATGCGTTTTGCTTCAAGATTTTTTTCAATTTCATCAAAATATTTTATCTGCTCTTCTAAATCAAATTCAATATTATTTATTGCAGATTTAATACTGGATTCAGAAGTAACAAAAATCATTGCCGGAAAAACTCTTAAGCTATTGAAATCTTCAATCTTATTTCCTGAAATAGGATCTATTGATTCAATGCTTTCAATCATATCCCCGAAAAAATTAATTCTATAAAAAATATCTGAATAGCTTGGAAAAATGTCTACTACATCTCCTTTGACTGAAAAACTTCCTCTGTTTAATTCATTTATAGATCTAGAGTATTGACTCTTTACAAATAATGATAATAGTTTAGAAATTTGGATTTCTTGATTAACCTTTATTTCAATAACATGCTTTTTAAATTCAGATGGGTTACCAATCCCATATATACATGATACCGATGCAACTACAATAATATCATCTCTTCCAGAGAGAAGAGAAGAAGTTGCACTTAGTCTATATTTTTCAATCTGTTCATTTATTGATAAATCTTTTTCAATATAAAGACCTGATGATGGGATATATGCCTCAGGTTGATAATAATCATAATAAGAAACAAAATATTCAACAGAATTATTAGGGAAGAAGCTTTGAAATTCTGAGTAAAGCTGAGCAGCTAATGTTTTATTATGAGCTAATACTAATGTTGGTCTTTTTATTTCTTGTATAACATTTGCAACAGTAAAAGTTTTTCCAGATCCGGTAACACCTTGAAGAGTAACATAATTCTGATTATTGGAAAATGAGTCAACTATACTCTTTATAGCACTTGGCTGATCTCCAGTTGGATTAAATTCTGATGTAAGTGAGAAACTCATTAATCAATCAGGTTATCATCAAAGTCAATTTGATTAGTCTCACCACTTTGACTAAATATATCAGATGGAGCTTCTTTTGGGACTTCTCCTATTGAGTTTATTGTTAAATAATTTTTATCATTAATATTGAATTCCCCAACTTCGTAAAGCTCAACGAAAAATGTCCAATAATTCAAAAAGTCATAAATAAAAATAAGTTTATCATCTTTAGCAATAAAGAAATTTGAAATCGAAACATTATCCATGATCTTGTCTTGATCATCTATTTTAAAAATTTTAATTTCTTCAAGTTGTTCCCAATTGTCATCCGTATGGTGAAATGTAGATATCTCAGATGAATCAAATCCAAATTCACTGGAAATTATTTTACTAAATTCTATGAGTGAGATACTAGATTCTACTATTATATCTCTCAATACATCATTCTTAACGTTTAATATTATCCTAAATTTTAATTGCATTTTTTGAGGTTTTGTAAAGTAATAAAAAATAAAACTGAATACTTATAATCATGGTAGAGATAAGAAGATGTATGGGTTGGGAGCTAAATGGAAAATGAAAATAATACATGATTATACCAGAAGATATTTGGAAAAAAATTAAAGTATTAACAATATGTATAATTTTTAATTTTAATCCAAGTTTTCTTGCATGATAGTAAATTAAACTATTTACAAATATGATTGCCCACGAAAAGCTTCTGTGAAAACTAAATGAACTAGAAATATTCTCAATCCATCTTTCCTTTTCAGCATAATTGAGTAACTCCATTTTTATATCAATGAATTTTCTAACTTCAGTACCAGTGATTATTTGAATTAGAAGAAGAACTATTGATATCAAAACTAATATTGAGATATTTCTTGAAATTTTAACCCTCTTTTTGTTAGGATTAGAAATTGCTAGAATTGAAAATAAAATAAATAATAGAATTATTGCCATTAACATATGGATAGTTATAGTATTTGCTGTGAGATTACTGTCTACCACCATTTTACCTAACCAGGCTTGAAAAATTATTGCAATCAAGGCTAAGAACGACAATCCCGTGATTATTTTTTTAGTTTTTAAAAATTTTAATGAATTAACAAAGAGAATTAAAACTGATAATCCAGCGATAGCTCCAATAAGCCTATTTATGTATTCAATCCAAGTATGATAAACATTAAATTTTGAATAATCATGTTTAGTGTACTTACTCCAATTTGACATCTCAAATTTACTTTTTGATTTGAATTTGTTATTAGCATAAAATAATTTCTCATCAATAATTACTATTTGATTTTTATTGTATTCAGAGTTTGACTTCCATTCTAATTGTGATCTTTCGGTAGGGGGTATTAAAAATCCAAAACATTTAGGCCAGTCAGGACAACCCATTCCACTTCCAGTCATTCTAACTATCCCACCAGCAAGAATAACCAGGTATACTATCACAATTGAAATTATTGTTTTTCTGTATAGACTATTCATCTTTTAATCCGATTGATTTACCAATCTTAAGCATTAATTTGAATGCTTCTTCATAATCATTCTTTATATCACCATCTAAGATGGCATTCTTTATCTTATCTTTTATTAAACCAATCTCTTTACAAGGCTTAATATTGTAATGATTCATTATTATCTTACCAGTAATAGGAGGTTGAAAGTTCCTTATATTATCTCTTTCTTCAACATCCTTTATTTTTTTTCTTACAATCTTAAAATTATTCTGATATTTAATAGACTTTTTAAGATTTTTAGTAGTAATATCTGCCTCACACAGAGTTAGTAGGTCTTCAATTGAATCGCCTGCATCATAAATTAACCTTCTTACAGCTGAGTCAGTTACAATATCATCTGAAATTATAATTGGTCTTGAACTCATCATTACTATCTTTTGAACGTACTTAAGAATTTCATTTAATGGTAAGTTCAATCTCTCAAAGATTTTTTTAACCATCTTAGAACCAACATACTCATGCCCATGAAATGTCCAACCAATTTTTTTATCAAACTTCTTAGTAGGAGCCTTTCCAATATCGTGAAGAAGTGCCGCCCATCTAAGCCAAAGATTATCAGTGCTTTTAGATATATTGTCTACAACTTCTAGAGTATGATAAAAATTATCTTTATGTGTTTGGCCTTCAACTTCTTCAATACCCTTTAGGTCAATTAATTCTGGAATTATAAATTTTAGAAGATTTAAATTTTCTAAATTTTTAAAACCAGTTGAAGGACTATCTGTCAAAAGTATTTTATTTATTTCGTCAGATATCCTTTCTGGAGAGAGTATGTCAACTCTATTGGAGTTTTCTTGAATTGATTTTTTAGTTTTTTCATCAATATCAAATCCAAGCTGTGAAGCAAATCGGATTGCTCTGAGCATTCTCAATGGATCATCTGAAAAGGTTTTGTCTGGTTCAGTTGGGGTTATTATTATTTTTTTAGCAATATCCTCTATACCTCCAAATGTATCAACCAATTCTCCAAAATTTTCTTTATTTAGTTTTATTGCAAGCGTATTTATTGTAAAGTCTCTTCTTAACATGTCATCAATAAAGCTGCCAGGCTGAGTATTAGGGTTTCTACTGTCTTTTGAGTAGGACTCTTTTCTTGACCCAACAAATTCAATTTTATAGTCTTTATAAGATATCATTGCAGTACCATATCTTTTGAAAATATTTATTTTCTTCTTTGGATTAATTTTACCTTGAATATATTTTGCTAGTTCTATACCTGAGCCAACACACATTATGTCTATATCCTTTTTTAGATCCCTTTTTAATATAATATCTCTAACATAACCACCCACAACATATGTCTCAACAGAGAGTTTATCCGCAGCTTCAGAAATAATCTCAAAAATATCAGATTTAAGAAAGTTTGATATGTTAATATTATTTAAATTCATCTTAATTGATGGAATCTACCATCATTGCTGCTATATTTTAAAATTCTAGATGATACTTTATAATCATTAAATTTTTTGAGTTTAACTATATATCCAACATTTTTCTTTATTTCACGACTAATATCATCGTAGCTTTTGGGTATTAGATTTCCTGATAAGTTAGCAGATGAAGAGACCAATGGTCTCCCAAGAGCTTCAATTAATCTTATGCAAAAATTGTTATTGGGAACTCTAAATGCTATAGAATTATTATTACCTATGACATAACTCGAAATATTCCTTGGGTTTTCAAATATAAATGTAGTTGGAGTTTCACTTGATTCATTTTTATGTTTCTCTATTTCAGTTATGTCTGCGTAATCCTGAACCATTTCAAAACTTGAAACTAAACAAATTAAACCTTTTGAGTAATCTCTTTTCTTTATTTCAAATATTTTTTTTGTTGCATTATCTGAAGCTGCATCACAGCCAATACCCCAAATAGTATCTGTAGGATATAAAATTGTTTTACCTGATTCCAGTGCATTCACAGCATTTTTTAATTCATTCTCCAATTTTTGATAATTTTACATGTAAAAGTATTGAATTTAATTCTAAAGATCTTTAATTAATATTTTCAAAAAGTTAGAATCTTGTTAAATAATCCACATACAAAATATATCGGAATTGATTATGGAAGAAAGAGAACAGGAATATCAATTTCTGATTATGAGAAAATCATTTCTTTTCCATTGGAGACCGTTGAAACAATAAATCTTTTAAATTTTTTAAAAGATCTAACAAAAAAAGAGAAAATTGAAAAAATCATAATAGGCAAGCCTCTTAAATTAAATAACAATATTCACCTTATAGAAAATGAAATTGTTGATTTCATTAAATCAATAAACAAATCTTTTCCTAATATAACTATACATAGAGTTGATGAGAGATTTACATCTAAAATTTCAAAGAAGATTCTAAATCAACTAGAAACAAAGAAAAAAATTAGAATGGATAAATCAATTATAGATAAAATTAGTGCATCTTTGATTCTAGAATCCTATCTTATCAAAACAACCAAATGATACGTTCAATAATTGCATACGGAGATCCAGTTTTAAAAAAGAAGGCAGAAAAAATTGATTTAAGTCAAACTAATGAATTGAAATTACTAATTAGAGACTTATGGGATACAATGTATAATGCAAAAGGGGTAGGTATTGCAGCTCCACAAGTTGGAGTATCTAAAGCAATTTTTGTTGCTGATTTTTCTTTTTTTAAGGATGAAGACAATTTTTTTGAAAAGGAATTAATAAATATGAAACAAGTATTCATTAACCCAGTAATTGTCAAGGAAAAGGGTGAAAATTTTACTTATCCAGAAGGTTGTTTGAGTATACCAAATATATCAGAAAATGTTGTAAGAAAGAGTAGTTTGAAAATTAACTTTTTAGACGAAAACCTAATATTACAAGAAATGGAGTGTTCAGGAATAATAGCAAGAGTAATTCAACATGAATATGATCACTTACAAGGTGTCTTGTTTACTGATAAACTTTCATACAAGAAAAGAAAGTACCTAAAAGAAGAGCTAAATTTAATATCAATTGGAGATATTGAAGTAAAATATGAAATGAGCTTCTTTAATAAGCCTGATTAAACTTTATCAATCTTCCTAAGCTTATCCCTCCAAAACTCAATCTTTTTTTCAATAGAATTAATTTTAGTAGAAACATTTTTAAACAAAGGATTCTCGCTACTTGAACTAGAAAAGAATTCTAAATTATTTTGAAATTGATTTGACTCAACCTCAAGATCAGATATTTTTCTTTTTATAGTTTGAATCTTTTTATTAATCTCGTTAGAATTTGATTTGGATAATTCAAGTTCTAAATCAAATAATAAATCATCTTTTTCATTTTTTTCAATTTCAAGAGAATTAATAATTGAAGAAATCTTTCTTAACATATTATTGTTAAGTATATTAGATGAACTTAAATTAAGTTCACCAAGATCATTGAAATTTTTTATAGATTTTATAAACTCTTCTTTGAGTTCATCAATTGTAAACTTCTTTTTTGAAAATTTAAGTTTGTCAATAAATTTAGATTTCTTATCAAAGATTTTCTGCTCATTTTCATCCATATTAACAGCTCCTGATTTTAGCATATCGTAGAATTTATTCAGTAACGGTTTGAAATCATCCCAAAGAGAATTTGAAATCTTCCTAGGCAGATAGCCAACTTTCTTCCATTCTTCTTGTATTACCTTAATTCTTTTTGAGTTTTCGGAAATCTTATTGCTTTCAATAATACCCTTTACTTCTTCAATGAGTGATTTTTTGATATCAATGCTTTTCTTTAGCTCCTTTTTTTGATTTTTATAAAAATTATTTTTTTCAGAGTTAAATTCTTTTGTAGCTAATCTAAAGTCATTCCAAGATTTTTTATTCTTATTTCTTTGGAGGTTTTTAATGCTTTGAAATTCAACTTTTAATTTTTCGAAATCTTTTATTTTATTTTGCCATTCGGAATGAGATTTTGGTAAACTCGATGTTAATTCTCTCATTCTAATAATTACATTTTGTTTTTTTTCATAATTTTCTTGTTGAGTAGAAGAAATCTCTTTTTGAAAGTTTTGTCTTTTTAAATGAATTTTTTGAGAGGCGGCTTGAAATCTTGACCATAGATCATCACTAAACTCTCTTGAAACTGGACCTAATTCATTTTTCCATAATCTGTGTAAATCATTTAGATCTCTTGAGGCCTTAATTATATCATCAACTTTATCTAATTGTTCAGCTCTCTCAATAATTTTTAACTTTTCCTCATAATTATGCTTAAAGTCAAGCTCTCTAAGATCTCTGTTTAGATGAAGAAAATCATAAAATTTGCCAACATGGTGTCTATAAGTTTCCCAAATATTATTCCTATCTGTTATCGGAACTTGACCTGTATTATGCCACTCTTCTTTAAGTAACTTAAACTTAGAATATAATTTATTAGGGTTCTCATCGACAACTATCAAATCTTTTATCTTTTCAATTAAATCTTGTCTTTTGATAAGATTTTCTTTCTGATTTGAGTTTAAATCATTAAAATACTTTCTTTTTTTGTTTGAATATATTTTTAATGTTTGAAAGAATATAGACTTAGTCTTAACACCATCATCGGATTCATCCTTTTTTATTAAAGTATTAATATTTGATCTTAATTCTTCAATTTCCTTCCTCTTTTTAAACCAGTCCTCAGAATTTATTTGCTCTTGAAAAAGATCTACTTTATTAGAAAGACTACTTTTTTTGACTTTAGCCTTTTTTGTTTCTTTTTTATTTGATTTTGAAGATACTTCTACCTTCTCTGAAGGTACTTTATGATCACCATATTGCTTCACCCAGTCCTTATATGCCTTTGTCCTTTTATCCTTAGGCATTTCAGGAATTACATTTGATTCTAAAGTCTGATTACCATATTTTTTTATCCATTCTTTGTATGCCTTAGTTCTTTTATCCTTAGGCATTTCGGGAATTGTATTTTTAACTGGACTATTAGAATCCGATGAAGACTTGTCCGATTTTTTATTCGAGTCTTTCATTAAGTTTATTGATATTATTTATTCACTAAAATTAACAAAAAAAAATTGCAATCCTATTTGTATGATTTTGTCCACAGATTCCAAGACTTTTCTGCTTGAAGTTTTAACATTTCATATCCATTAATAGTCTTACAACCAATTTCTTTTCCCCTCTTAATAAAAAGTGTTTCAGGTGGGTTATAAACTAGATCAAATAAAATATTCTTTTTATTTAGAAGATTATAGGGTAGGTCTGGACATTCGTTAATCTTAGGATATGTCCCTATTGGAGTACAATTCACTATTAATACTTTTCCTTTAAAAAAACTTTGATCAATTTCCTTATATGATAGAAAATCTTGAGATTTACTTCTAGATAATATTTTAAATGGAATATTATTTATTTTACAGTAATATATAACTGTTTTAGAAGCACCACCTGTACCTAATATCATTACACTATCTATACTATCGACTGAACTAGCTCTTAAGGATTCACTGAAGCCGAATATATCTGTATTATATCCTATTTTTTTACCATTCTCAAAACATATAGTGTTAACTGCTCCAATTTCTTTTGCTTCATCTGAGATTTCGTCAAGATATTCAATTACCTCAATTTTGTATGGGATTGTGACATTTAATCCGCCTAGATCTTTATCATTTATGAAATCTTTGATTAAGTCAATAGATTCTATATCGAAATTTCTATAATTGTAGTCTGAGAGATTAAGATTAGAATTGAATTTTTCTAAAAAGTATTTTCTTGAAAATGAATATTCAATATCTCTTCCAATTAAACCAAATTGTTTTTTATTTCTCAATGTTTGTTAGCTAATCTCTCTAATAAAACTACAAACAAAATACCAATTAGAATATTAAAAATGGTTATCCAAGTTTGTGCGATTGAAAGATCTGGAAAAAATAATGATACATTTCCAATCATATCTTCGTCTTTCCATGGCCATACACCAACTAAGGATCCTGCTATAAAACCAACTATAATTGAGATCGTAATTGTTTTAAAATTTTTAAGTAATGAGCTTAAAACATTGGATAAAAAGATTAAACCAAAAATAGAGCCTAGTGTAAACAACATAAGAACTTTCAATAGATATAATCTTTCAGGATCATTAATAAACGTAAAATCAAGTGAGGCTGATTCAATCAGAGTGAAGTATAAAGCATTTACTGAGTCAACCATAATTAATGTGTAATTACCCATTAATAATAGTAAATAGGATCCAGATAATCCAGGTAATATCATTCCAGAGATTGCTATTACACCAGAAAAAAATATTATTAGGTCAGAAGTTCCAACATTATAATTTTCTGCAAAACCAATTAATAATCCAGATACAGTACCAATAATTATTCCAATTAAACTTTTTGTAGTAATCCTTTCTAATTGATAATAAATGACATAAAAAGATCCAACAATCATCCCAAAAAATAATCCAAAAACATACAATTCATACTTTTCAATAAGAATATCAAGTATAAGTGAAACACTAAAAAAACTGGCTATAACACCCGAAAAAACTATAGTTAAAAATTTTCCATTAATTTCTTTATAAAAAGCTTTAAAACCTTTTGTAAATAGAATTTTAAATGCTTTAAAATTTATTTTTTTAATTGAGTTAAGTAAATCTTCATATATACCAGTAACAAAAGCGACTGTACCTCCTGAGACACCAGGTATCTTATTTACAGCACCCATGGCAAGACCTTTAAAAAAAAGAAGAAAGTTCATTTTTAACATATTTAATATAAAATAAATTAAACAAGTAAAGTCCTGTTTTCAGTAAATTCTGGAAATGACTCAATTAGTTTGTTAGGAACTTCACAAACTTTATTACCACTTTGAAAGAAATAAATAGCTTCATTTAATTTTCCATCTTTTAGCAAACACCCACTTATTGTAAAATCAATAAATGCTTTATTAGGAAAATGTTTTTTTGCCTTTAAGGATATTTTTAAAAGTTCTGGCCATCTCTTTGCGTCAATTAAGCATTTAATAAAGCCTTTCCATACTCTCCATGAAATGTCCTCTTTAAAATTGAGAATCTGATTATAAGATTTAATGGCGTCTTCGTAGCATTTAGTTTTATGCAGAATTTTAGAACTTATTTCAAGAATCTTAATGCTATTATGGTTATTATCAAGTGCCTTAGAACATAGGTACTTTGACTGTCTTAAGTTTTTTTTCTTTAGGTAATATTTAATTAGGAATAACCAAGCTTTTTCATTGCCTGGCTCTTCTCTAACAGCTTTTTTAATATAGTTCAGGAATAACTTCTTATTATTTAACTTTTTATAGCATTTAGCAATCCTATAATAAATATATGAGTTAGGTTCACTTAATTCTATTGATAATCTAAAATTATCTAAAGCTTCATTTACTCTACCTACTTTTTCCAAAACTTTTGCCTTTTCTATATATGCTGAAACAAATTGATCATCAGAGATTATTGCAAAATCAAAAGCTGATATACTCTCTTTATATTTTTGTTGTTTGTTATAGATTTTACCTAGTTGATGCCATGCTATTTTTGAATAAGGCCTTTTCTCAAGAACTGAACTTAGTTCACTAATTGATTCCTCAATCATATCTAGATTCTCATAACAAAAAATCAAATTATATAAAGATTGGTAGTCTTCATTATCATACTCAAGGCACTTTTTAAAAAATGGAATAGCTGAGTTAAAATCTTCATTTAATAGGAATTCCATAGCAATCATATTCCAGATTTCTAGTTTATCATCTATAAAAAGAAGTGCTCTTTTTAAAATAGCAATAGCTTCATCACTGTGATTATTTTTTGAATAAATAGTTGCTTTCTGAAGATATACCTCTCTATTTTCAGGATCAACTTCCTCTAAATAATTTAATATTTCGTAAGCATCTTCATATTTTGAGTTGAAAATCAGCAATTCAGAATTAAGAAGCATTAGGTCAGTATTATTTGGATGTTGGTCTAGCCCCATTTTAATTGATTTTTCAGCTAGAGAATAATTAGCTTGATCTATATAGTGGTGAGAAATTGAGATGAATTCAGTTGAGTCAAAATAAAAGACAGTATTTGTCTTTAACATTTCCTCGAATCTTAAAATTGAACTACTTAGATTACTCAAAGATTATTTTTTATCTAAGTTAGTTATCACATGAGCCTGTATTATTTTACAATGAAATTATTTTCAACAAAATAATTAACATCTTAGTTTACTCTATTTCAATAATTTCAAGCTCTTTATCAGACTCACTAAATAAATCATCAATGGTTTCAGGTTTTTCATCTTCTCTCCAAATAAAGCCTGGAAGCTTCATTTCATTTAAAATAATTTTATTTTCAGAAATAACGTTTCCGTCAGGATTTCTATAAAACGAGACTTCAGATATCTCATTTTCTTTGAATCTAATTAAAATTGAGCTCGCAAGAGTATTATTCATTCCTATAAATTCTCCTTCATCTGAGTACATATAGTATAAGAGAGTAGAATTTTTAACTATGTATACATTATCTAATGCACCATCTCTAAAAAATCCATCAAGTGTTTCTCCTTTTATTTGATTAAACCTATCATCAACCAGTGAATCTTTCTGGCTCATAAATACATTTCCTCTAATAATTAGAGAATCAAGCTCTTCTGTCTGCATATTTGATTTTAAAAATATCTGATCTCCAGTAATTTGGTTCTTTCCAAACCAAATAATTGGATTGATTTTGTTTTTTTCTTCATCTGTAAGGGTTTTTAAGAACTTAGAGCTTTTCGGTTGTTTTAATAATTTTATCAAGCCCGTTTCTTGATTGAAATGTATAGAATCAGACAAGCCTCTTACATCTGATTTTAATATTCTTACATCATAATACCCTTTTAATATTTTTCTTTCATCCGGTCCAGTTATAGTAATTGTATCAGAATGAATATATAAAGAATCATTTTTAACTATGTTAACAGCAAGAGCATTCCTAGTGATAATTGCAGAGTCCTTTTCCTTGAATATTTCTCCATAGTGTCCAGTAATTATTGAATTATTTATAGTATCATTAATTCTTACATTGTATGTTGCTGAGGCGTATGATTTCTCATTTTCAAAAAAAATACTATCACCATATATTATTTTTCCATCATAATTAATAACTGCATTATCTCTAAAGAATCCTCTTTGACTATAAGTATCGTAAAATCCATTTTTACATAATATTGAATAATCAATTCCAGTAATTAAAGTTTTATCATTAAAATATGTATAGTTAGACTCTGTAAAGTATTCAAGTTCTTCAGAATCTACATTATATTCAGGGTTCACAATAGTCACGTTTGACTTAAATATATATTTTTTTGGACCCATAAAATATGTTCCTGAGTTACTCCTCAAAGTATTCTCATTATCAATTATTTTTCCTCTAGAATTATAAAAGGCAATATTCTTGGTCCTATCAAGATATAGCGTATCAGTTTCAAGCCTCATATCTGGTCTAGTTAGAATAACATTTCCATATGCAAAGGCTTTTTTTGTCTGACCATCATACTCAAGAAAATCAGAAGTAAGTAATAAAGAATCTCCTTGATTAAAATTAACTTTTCCATTAGCTTTAAATGAATTTTCATTGAAGTAATAATATGAAAGGTCTGATTCTATTCTAGCTCCATCATGAAAAAGAATTACTCTTAAATTATTATCCTTCTGTAGGATATTTGCACCAGGGAAATCGGTAGAGTTTCTTATAGATTTACCTGCTTGAATTATTTCAATAGTTCTCTGTTCTTGACTATTGACTATGTTTAAAGTCAATAGAAAGATTAAAAAACTTTTAAAAAATCTCATTTTTTTCTAATGATTGTTTGTTTTCTGTCAGGTCCTACAGATATTAATTTAATAGGAACTTCAACATATGACTCAATAAAATCAATGTAATCTATGAGCTCGTTAGGAAGATCATCTTCATTTCTGATTTGAGTAATATCTTCATCCCACCCTTTAAATTTCTTATAACTAGGAATTATCTTTTTTGAGACAATATCATATGGGAAAAAATCAATTTCTTTACCATCTAGGTTGTATGATGTACACACAAGAAGTTCTTTAATTGTGCTTAGTACATCAGATTTCATGATATTTAGTTCAGTAACACCATTTATTTGAATTGAATATTTTAATGCAACTAAATCTAGCCATCCACACCTTCTGTCACGACCTGTAGTTGCTCCATATTCATGGCCTATTTCTCTAATTTTTTCTCCTGTTGAATCAAATAATTCTGTTGGAAAGGGCCCAGAACCAACCCTTGTAGTATATGCCTTAAAAATACCTCTTATATTTCTAATTTTATTAGGTGGAACTCCTAGGCCTGAACATGCTCCTGCTGAAGTTGTATTGGATGATGTTACATATGGATAAGTACCAAAATCAATATCAAGAAGAGAGCCTTGAGCACCTTCTGCTAAAATTTTTTTACCCTGATAAATTGATTGATTTAAATAGTTCTCACTCTCTATTAAATTAAATGATTTAAGACATTCAATTCCTTTGAAAAATTCATCTTCAAGTGATTCAAGGTTTAAATCAATTTCTTGATTAAAATTTGATATTAAATTAAGATGTTTTTCCTTTAAACTTTGATATCTATCTTTCCACTGTGGATCAATTATATCTCCGACTCTTATACCATTTCTACCAGTCTTATCCATGTAAGTAGGGCCTATCCCTTTTAATGTTGACCCTATTTTTTTCTTTCCCTTTGAGGCTTCAGATGAAGCATCTATAATTTTATGTGTTGGTAGTATTATGTGAGCTCTTTTAGAAATTAATAGTTTATTAGTTAGGTCTATATTGAACTTACTTAAACCATCAATTTCTTTTAAAAAAATTGCAGGATCAATTACAACACCATTCCCTATTACATTTACTGAATTTTTGTTAAAAATTCCTGATGGTATCGTATGTAATACATGTTTGTGCCCATCAAACTCAATTGTATGTCCAGCATTTGGTCCTCCCTGAAATCTAGCTATTATATCATAATCTGGTGTAATTGCATCAACAATTTTTCCCTTCCCTTCATCTCCCCATTGAAGGCCTAACAAAAGATCTAACGACATAAAATATTTATTTTTTTTTCTTACTAGTAGCGTATAAATATAGGGAATGATCCTCAATATTTACATCAAAAATTTCTTCAATATCTTTTTTAATAGATTGAATTCTTGGATCACAAAATTCTTTTACCTCTCCGGTATCTGTAATTATTATATGATCATGCTGGTTGTTAAAATAACACCTTTCGTATTGTGAAAAAGAATCTCCAAATTGATGCTTTCTTACAAGACCTGACTCAAGTAAAAGATCAATTGTGTTGTAGAGAGTTGCACGGCTTACTCTATAATTTTTCTTATTCATCTTTTCATACAATGAATCTATATCAAAGTGACCATCAATTGAATAGATCTCGTTAAGAATACTGAATCTTTCTGGAGTTTTTCTATGATTGTGATGATTTAAAAATTTTGTGAAAACATCTACAACTTCATCATTATTTTTTTTCTTTTTTGTAATCATTCTTATTATTTTCTAGATACTTTTTCAATTCCATCAATTGAAGAAAGTTTTTTTAATAACTTATTCAAAATTACTTTATTTTTTACTTCTACACTCACAAATCCAGAGAATGTTCCATCATTTGTTTCAAAAGATATCCTATTCATATTAACATTCATTGAGTTTGAAATTAATGAAGTAATGCTATTGATTAAACCTATATCATCAATACCACTTAATTGTATTTGAGCATTAAATTCATGATTCTCTGAATCTATCCAATTAGCAGAAATGATCCTGTATGCATAATTCGATCTTAGTGAAATTGAATTAGGGCAATCTTGTTTATGAACTTTAATTCCATCTTTGACAGATATAAATCCAAAAACCTTATCGCCTGGTATAGGATTACAGCAGCTAGCTATTGAATATTTTAGCATTTCTTTTTCCTTTCCAAATACTAACTTATCAAACTTTATAAAATTTGCAGATTCAGAAATTTTATCAATTTTATTAGTATTAGAGCCAATCCTTCTTCTAAAGAATCCAATGTAGCTGTTATAATCATTTGCAAAGCTTTTAATCTGTTTATTATCAATAGATCCAGTACCAATTTTATAGAACAGATCGTTACTTGCATTAATTTTAAAAAATTTCATCATTTGACCTGAGACTTTATCATCGAGTTTTATTTTTAATTGCTTAAGCTTCCTTTCTAGGATTTCCTTTCCGTCTAATGATATTCTTTTCTTCTCTTCATTAATAGAGGACTTTATTTTAGACTTTGCTTTTGAGGTTTCAACAAAACTTAACCAGTTTACATTTGGTTTAACATTCTCAGATGTTATAATTTCTACTTGATCACCACTTTTTAATGTATGGCTAAGAGGTACAAGCTTTCCATTAACTCTTGCTCCTCTTGTCTTAATTCCAACATCAGTATGTACATGAAATGCAAAATCTAATGCACTTGATCCACTTTTAAGTGATTTTAGATCACCATTAGGAGTAAAAACATAGATTTCTTTTGAATAAAAATTTAATTTAAAATCTTCAACAAAATCAACAGCATGTTCATTATCATGTGTTAAAACTTCTTGAAGTTTATTTAACCATAGATCAACTTCATTTTTCTTTGATTCCTTATGTTTATATCCATAATGTGCTGCATAGCCTTTTTCAGCAATTTCATTCATCCTTTCTGACCTTATCTGAATTTCTACCCACTTATTTTTAGGTCCTACAACTGTTAAATGTAGTGCTTCATATCCATTAGTCTTAGGAAGAGTAATCCAATCTCTTAGCCTTGTTGGGTTTGAAGTAAAATGATCGGTAATAATTGAATATATTTTCCAAGCTATAAATTTCTCATTTTTTGGATTTGACTTGTATATAATTCTGATAGCAAATCGATCATAAACCTCATCAAACGATATATTCTTCTTTTGAATTTTATTATGAATAGAATAAATTGACTTATTCCTACCAATTATAGAATATTTAATTTTTTGATCGTCAAGACTATTATTAATAAGACTTTTAAAGGTTTCAACATACTTCTCTTGATTTACAAATTCTTTATCAATTTTGTTTTTAATTAAATTATATTTTCTTGTCTCCAAAATTCTTAGGCTCAAATCTTCAAGTTCATTCTTAATATTGTAGAGGCCAACTCTATGAGCTAAAGGTGCATAAATGTAGAGTGATTCAGATGCCATTTGATCTTGCTTAGCTTTAGATAGAAAGTCAATTGTCCTCATATTATGAAGTCTATCAGCTGTTTTAATTAATATAACTCTAATATCACTATGAAGAGTGAGGAGCATCCTCCTGTAATTTTCAGCTTGAACTGAATAATCTTCATTTTTTTTTAAAGTTGATATTTTTGTTAATCCATTGACAATTCTTGAAATTTCATTTCCAACACTTTCATTTAGATCTTTAAAAGTAACATCAGTATCTTCAACAACATCATGAAGAAGTGCAGAAGCAATTGATATATAATCAAGTCCAATATCTTTAGCTACTATTTTTGCGACTTCTATAGGATGGTGAATGTAAGGTTCACCAGATTTTCTCATCTGACCATCATGACCATTGAAAGCAATAACTAGAGACTGGTATATTACCTTTTTTTCTTTGGATGATATTTTTTGATAGCTACTATCTATCAAATCTTCATAAAGATCAGATATACTTTTAGGTAATATTTTATTTTCAATTAGCACTTGTAAATTTTACTTATCTAAATTTACAAATAATAATTATGGATTGAAAGGGTTATTACTATAGTAAATCAATTAAAAAAATTTGATAATTCTTCTCTTTGATAATAGTCAATAATAAAATTGGAAACTTTATTATAGGTCAAAATCCCAGCTTTTTGATTATTTGATTTTAAATATAAATCATACATATATTTCTGTACTTTATCAAAATAATTATTAGAATATTTACTCCAGAATTCCATGTTATAATTTATGTCGGATATGACCCTCTCATTGAGTTTTGAGATGTAATTTTGTAATTCTTCTTTATGATTCTTATTAATCTCGTTTAAAAGATTTAAGAGTGCATTGAAATAGCCTGAGTATCTAACATTCGCATTATTACTTTCAACTGCTTTCATAAATCCAATAAAGCTTGCTTCAGCTTCATCTGCATATCCCATCTGATGAGCATACTCATGAAAAATAACAACTGGCAAATCAATTTTGGGAATATCAAAATTTACTACTGATTCTGATGTAAATGGAATAAAGTGTCCAGATACTGTTTGAAGAAGAAGATAGCTAGGTGCTAAAGACTGTTTTACATTTAAGTCATTCATGTTAGTTATTTCAAGAAAATTTAATTCATTAAAATCCTGAAGTAATGGAACTTCATCATTTATCTTAGTTATAATGAAATTCAAGGTATTATCTAACTCTTCAAATTCGTAATCATTTTTAATATTTAATTTATAAGAAATGGAGGTTTTGAAATAATTTAATCCCCAAAAAGAATAAAAAATAAAGTAAACTATTGAAATAAATGCCAGAAGGTTTACCAAATCATTTAGTTTGAATGAAAAAACTCTGTAAACCAGATAAATAACAATAACAATGAGAATTAGATATAAAATCTCACCTATAGGAATATTTATATCAGAATATATAAATGAATTTATCTTGAGAATATAACTGTATAAATAATCTGGATAATAATCATCAATGATTGATGGATTATTTTTAATGAAATTTACTAATAGTATTTGAGGTATTAGAATAAGAGCAAAAAAACTCTTTAGCTTCATTATTTAATATCAACTAGTTCTACATCAAAAATAAGAGTTGCATTAGGAGGTATTACACCATTCCCAGCTCCAACTGCTCCATATCCAAGTTCACTTGGTATTACTAATCTTGCTTTAGAACCTTTATTCAAAAGTTGCATTGCCTCATCCCATCCTTTTATAACCTGACCTACACCACATGTAAATTCAATTGGTGCACCACGAGTAAATGAAGAGTCAATTTCTGTACCATCGATCAATTGAAGTGAATAATGCACAGATAATAAATCATTTGTTTTTGCATTAGGTCCAGACCCTTTTTTTGAAATTTTATATTTTAAACCACTTTCAGTCTCCTCCATACCCTTTGTTAATTGCTCTATCCTTTCCTTTTCAGCTTCTGCCTTTAAGATATCAGCTTCACTTTTCTCTGAAATGTAATCTTCAAAATTTTTAGGAGCATCAAAACTTTTTGCAGCTTCTCCAACTCTTATAATTTTAACTTTTTTAATAATGTCGTCCTGTTCAACATTATCAACTACTTCTTGACCGGTATTTACCTTACCAAAAATTGAATGTTTTCCGTCTAACCAAGGTGTTTCAACGTGCGTGATAAAAAATTGACTACCATTAGTTCCAGGTCCAGCATTAGCCATAGATAATATTCCAGGTCCATCATGTTTAAGTTCATCATTAAACTCATCATCAAACTGATATCCTGGCCCACCTGATCCTGTTCCTGTTGGATCTCCACCCTGAATCATGAAATTTTCAATAACTCTATGAAACTTTAATCCGTCATAATAAGGTTCTCCAGAATGTTGATCATCTACAACCGGGTGATTACCCTCTGCTAAAGCAACAAAATTTGACACAGTGGTTGGTGCTTGTTCATAATACAATTCAAGGATAATATTTCCTTTTGATGTTTCAATATCTGCATATAGTCCTTCAGATAGATCAGAATAATTATTCATATTACATGAGTTTAAAGTTAGTATTGAGATTAAGATTATAAAATTCTTATTCATAGTTTTGGTTTATATATTGAGTAATATCAGTTACAAATTTTTTTTCAGTTTCTTTTAAACTTAATTTTGAAATTCCTCCTGATGCATGTTCGTGTCCACCACCATTAAAGTATTTAGAAGCAAATATATTAACTTTAAAATCACCTTTAGATCTAAATGAAATTTTTATCAAGCCTTCATCCTTCTTTTCAATGAAAAGAACTGAACATAAAATATCGGCTACACTTAGTCCAAAGTTAACAAATCCTTCACTGTCGCCTTTTTTAAAATCATTGACTTTTTGATCCTTATCTGTTATTGAAGTATATACTACAGGCAATCCATCAATTTTTTTGAAATTATTTATAGCAGAGCCCAGGAGCTTTAACCTTTTAAATTGAAAGTTATTATGAAGTTTCTCAAAAATTTCAGTAACATTAACTCCGTAATTGATTAATTCAGAACCTACTTTAAGTGTTTTTGATGTTGTAGATGGAAATCTAAATGATCCGGTATCTGCAACAATTCCAGTATAAATACATGTTGCTATTTTATTATCAATTTTACTTTTGTCAATTGAGCAAATAAAATCATAAACCATTTCACAAGTTGAACTCATCTTTGAATTTGAAATAGTTAGATCGGCATAATCATCAGGATTTTCATGGTGGTCTATCATGATAGTTATTGCTGTTGAATTGGATATTAAACTTGATAAATTTCTTGCTCTGCTAAGACTATTGAAATCAAGAGTAAAAACAACATCAGCTTTTTTAAATGCATTTTCACATTTCACTTTATCATTTTCATAGATTAAAATATCTTGAGATCCGGGCAAAAAATTGAGTATTTCGGTATACTCATTTGGTGAAATTATATTCACTTCATTTTTTGATTTAAAAAAATGATATAGCGCTAGACAGCTACCTAGTGCATCAGCATCCGGACTACTGTGAGGAATTAAAATTATATTTCTTTTTTTAGAAAATAATTTAATAACACTATTAAGTATGTGGTCATCCATAAGTGGGCTAATATAATATTATATTGAAAACTAAAATAAAGTAATTCCTAAAACTTTGATTAATCAGAGATATTATTAAATTTGCCGCATGAATACAAACAGAACATTTACGATGTTAAAACCTGACTCAATAGAGCAGGGTAATATGCTTCCAATACTTAATATGATAGAAGCTGCAGGTTTTAAAATTATTGCATTGAAATATAAAAGGATGACAAGGGATGAAGCTGAAAAATTTTATTCCATTCACTCTGACAAGCCCTTTTTCAATGATTTAGTAACTTTTATGACTAGAGGCCCAATAGTTGCTGCTGCATTAGAAAAAGATAATGCTGTAGATGCTTTTAGAACCCTTATTGGATCTACAGATCCAAATGAGGCTGAAGAAGGTACTATAAGAAAAAAATATGCTAAATCTAAAGGAGAAAATGCAGTCCATGGTTCAGATAGTGATGAGAATGCAGAAATTGAAATAAGCTTCCATTTTGACAATGAAGAGATCTTCAGCTAATTATTAGATCTTTTACATACTCCTTACCAAGCTCTTGATTCAGAAGCTTAATTACCTTTGTTTTTTCAAATGTTAACTCTTCTTTGAGAACAGAAGATTTTAATCTAACGTATAATACTCCCTTTTTATATACAACCTTATATGTATATTTCTGGATGTTCTTTCCCATAGTCTTTATCCATGCTTCTTGAACTTTTATATTGTCAATTCCAATCCTGAAGTGTTTTTGAGAAAAAACTTCCTCAATGACCTTTGAAACATTCTTTAGTTCACCTCTTTTAGTCATAACTATTTAATTTTTCAAGGTCAAATATTTCCTCTTTATTTTTTGAGTCAGATAATGCATCTTTTACTCTGTCAACATGAGTATCAGTAATAAATATTTGACTAAAATCTTTTTTTTCAAGAATCTGAACAATCTGTCTCACTCTTTCTTGATCTAATTTGTCAAAAATATCATCTAGAAGTACTATTGGTGAATTGCCAAATTTAGTTCTGTAATAATCAAATTGTGCAAGTTTTAATGCTATAAGAAAAGATTTTTGTTGTCCTTGACTACCAAAGTTTTTAATTTTATTTCCATCAATTGTAAAGATTAGATCATCCCTATGAACTCCCTTTGAAGTATATTGTAAAAACCGATCCTTAGAAAGACTCTCATTAAGAACCTCAGAGAAACTACCTGAGTTCAGATCACTTTTAAAGTTTATGTCAACTAATTCATTCCCAGAACTTATATCAGAATAATACTTTTTAAAAATTGGAATAAATGAAGTCATAAACTTAGATCTTTCCTTATATATAGGAGTTCCAATTGTAATAAGTTGTTGATCATATGATTCGATAGTATCCTTATCAAACTTTCTATTGATAAAAAAATATTTTAATAGAGAATTCCTCTGAGTAATGACTTTATTGTAATCGATAACTCTTTGAAGGTAAACCTTGTCTACTTGTCCAATGACTGAATCAATAAATTTTCTTCTCATTTCACTACCCTCAGTAATTAAATTTCTATCATGTGGTGAAATTATTATCAGATTAATTAATCCGATGTGATCTGAGATTCTCTTGTAAACTTTACTATTCCTTTTTATAACTTTCTTCTCGCCGATTTTATAGTAACAATGAACACTTTCAATTCTTTTATCGATATCAAACTCTCCAATTATTGAGAAATACTCTGATCCAGACATAACATTTTGTGATGTTGATGGGTTAAAATAACTTTTTGTAAAAGCTAAATGATATATTGAATCAACAATATTGGTCTTTCCTATCCCATTTTTTCCAATAAAACAATTGATTTTTTTATTAAAAGTTAGCTTGAGCTTTTCAAGATTTTTATAGTTATCAATTTTCAGAGAGTTTAAAAACATAATAAGTATTCAAAATAAAACATTAATTTTGGGATTCAAAAAATTATTATGGCAACATTTAATAGAAGAGGATATAAGAAGAGTAAATCAAATAAAGATATAAGTACTGACAAAAGCCAAACAGCTGAGGTATTTGATACACTAGACTCAACAGCAAATAAGTCAGAAAAATGGATACTCAAAAACCAAAATAAAATATTTATAGTAATTGCTGCTATATCAATTTCAGTACTATCATATTTAGGCTATGAACGATTTATCTCTGATCCAAAAGAGAAAGAGGCTATAAGCGAACTTAATAAAGCTCAATATTTTTTTGAAATGGCCCTTGTTTCGAATGAATCAGATTCTCTATTTAGACTTGCACTGAATGGTGGTGAGGGTAAATATGGTTTTTTAGATATAATTGATGAATACTCAGGTACTAAAGCCGCGAATCTCGCTAATTATTCCATTGGCATGTCTTATCTTAATTTAAAAGAATATGATAATGCAATTATTTATTTAGAAAAGTTTAAATCAAATGATATTCTTCTTCAATCAATATCACTTGGAACAATTGGGGATTGTTTCTCTGAACTTAACCAGCCAAATGAAGCCTTTGAATATTATCAAAAAGCATTTAAGCATAATGACAATATTTACACTACGCCTAAATATTTATTTAAAGCAGCTCTTATAGGCTCAGAAATTGGTAAATATAAATCTTCAATAAATTTTTTAAATAGAATTAAAGAAGATTTTCCAGACTCTTATGAATCTAGTTTAGTAGAAGTCCAGTTAGGAAGAATAGAAAACTTAAATAACTAGTATGTCAACTAAAATGACTGGTCAAAATTTAACCAGATCTTTTGAAATTAATAATCCAGAAGACATTAAGATTGCATGTGTTGTATCTGAATGGCATCATGAAATAACTGAAAATTTACTCATTGGTGCTAAGAAGAAATTTTTAAGTTATGGATTGCTAGAAAAAAATATTCATGAGATAAATGTTCCAGGTAGCTTTGAGCTAATTTTTGGGACAAAAACTTTAATTAAGCAAGATTATGATGCAATTATATCTATTGGATGCATTATAAAGGGTGAGACAAAACATTTTGATTTTATTTCTGATGCTGTTGTTAATGGTATTAAAGACTTAAATATTCTATCGGATATTCCAATAATCCTTTGTGTAACTACTGATGATAATATTCAACAATCGATTGATAGGAGTGGGGGTAAGTTTGGAAACAAAGGGGAGGATGCTGCTGAAGCTGCCTTAAAAATGATCTTAGTTAATTCAAAATAGTTTTGTTTAAATTAAATAAACATAGAAGGTTTAACTATACACCACGTTTTTTTAAAGGAAAAGAGGGTATTTCTACCGGTTTTGAATCTAAATTTTCTAAATATCGAGACTCTTACAACTCTATTGATATAGGACAAAAATGGAAGGATGAAAGACACAAAATGCGAAATAGAAAGAATAGGGGTGTTAATATGACTCTAATCCTAGTTATTGTTTTTTTAATTTTGGTATTTTTATATATCATTGATTTTGATCTAACAATTTTCTAACTCGATTAATGCCAGATATAGTTAAAATTTTACCAGCTGACGTTTCAAATAAAATTGCTGCAGGGGAAGTAGTCCAAAGACCCTCATCTGTTCTAAAAGAACTTCTTGAAAATTCTATTGATGCAAAATCATCAAAGATTACAATAATTATTAAGAATGCAGGTAAAAATTTAATTCAAGTAATTGACGATGGTCAAGGTATGTCAAAAAACGATATGCATTCATCATTCATAAAACATGCAACCTCAAAAATTAATAATATTGACGATATCTTCTCCATTAACTCAATGGGATTTAGAGGTGAGGCTCTAGCTGCAATATCATCTGTCTCTATGATTGAGATGTCTTCTTCAAAAATAAATGAAAATGATGGTTATTATATTGAGATTAATGGAGGTGATATTATTTCTGAAAAAGAATTAAATATTAATGAGGGAACTTCTATAAAAGTTCAAAATTTATTTTTCAATGTGCCAGCTCGTAGGAATTTTTTAAAGTCTGACTTTGTTGAATTAAAACATATAATCAATGTTTTTAATAACATTGCCATTTCACATAACGAAATTGAGTTTACATTTATTAATAATGATGAAGAAATTTTTTATTTGAAAAAAGAATCACTGAAGAAAAGAATAATATCAATTTTTGGTGAAAAGATTCGTGAAAACCTAATTCCAATCGATGAGGACACTCAAATAGCAAATCTTCATGGATTTATTCTTAAACCTGAGTTTGCCAAAAAATCTAGATCAAATCAATACATATTTGTAAACAATAGATCAGTAAAAAGTCAGTTTATTAATCATTCTATTTTTTCCTCTTTTGATGGTCTTTTAAGAGATGGATACTATCCAGGCTATTTCTTGTTTATTAATATTGACCCAAGTAAGATTGATGTAAATGTCCATCCTAATAAAACTGAAATAAAATTTGATGATGATCAAAACCTTTATTCTATTATTAATTCTGCAGTAAAACATTGCCTTGGAATTTACCAAGTGAGTCCAGTCTTAGACTTTGAAAAAGATCCATCAATGGATATATCTTATTCACAAGTCAAATCTGATCCTAAAATTCCAAGTGTTGAGATAGATTCTGACTTTAACCCTTTTCAAATCTTTAATGATGAGAAATTAGGAGATCTCTTTTCTGAAAAATCAACTGAGAATATTGAATCAGACTTTGAGAACACCGTTAAAGAATTTACTAAGATTTTTCAAATATTTAATAAATTTATTGTCAGCGCTAGCACATCATCTTTGATTATAATAAATCAAAATCTAGCTCATCAGAGAATATTATATGAGGGTTTTTTAAAATCAATGTTTGAAAGTTCTACAGATTCACAAAAACTAGTTTTTCCTATACAAATAAATTTATCCAAGCAACAATTATCAATGTTTAATAAGATTGATTCAGAATTTAAATCCTTAGGTTTTCAGTTTGAACTAGAAGAGAATTTACTAAAGATTACTTCAGTACCAAACCAACTAAAAAATAATTCTGTCGAAGAAATAATTGATGATATTCTAGATAATGATAATGATTTCAATGAATCCAATAGTCTTAGTCATTCAGATTTTTTTGCAAAAGCACTTTCAAAAAGTTCTTCTATTAAATCAGGTGAAAAATTAAACCCAAATGAACAAGAGTTTTTGGTAAATCAACTTTTTTCATGTAAGGAGCCTAATTTGAGTCCTTACAATAAGCAAATATTTATTACTTTGAGTAAAAGCGATATTGAAAATATATTCTAATGGGAAGAGTTAGCGAAATAGTAAAACATTTAATTATAATCAATGTAATTTTTTTTATTGCTTCGACAGTTCTTGGTGATTTTATGTATGACTTATTTGCCATGCATTATCCAAAAAATCCAGACTTTATCATTTGGCAACCACTAACACATATGTTCATGCATGGAGATACTACACATATACTTTTTAACATGTTTGGTTTATGGATGTTTGGAACTCCTTTAGAACAAATGTGGGGTAAACAGAAATTTATATTTTATTATTTGTCTGCGGGGTTAGGAGCTGTTTTAATTCAAACTTTAGTATATCACTATGATGTTATTTCAGTAACTCAAATTCTTTTAGATAATGGCCTAACAAAAATTGATGTGAATTCTTTTTATGAAACGGGTAGACTTAACACTTCTGTAATTCAATCTGTAGGGGAGGAGAGATTATATTCAGGTATTCAATCATTTAAAGCAGTAATGGTTGGTGCGTCTGGTGCCTTATACGGAATCTTAGTGGGATTTGCTATGCTTTTTCCTAATGTGCAGCTAATGCTATTATTTCCTCCAATTCCAATAAAAGCAAAATTCCTAGTTCCTCTTTTAATTTTGTTTGACCTATTTTTTGGTTTTACATCTTATTCAGTAGGACCTATTGCTCACTTTGCTCATATAGGAGGAGCAATTACAGGATTTGTTATGATGTGGTATTGGAAAAAAAATCAGTTCAATAATAAAAGATGGAATTAGGATATAGATATTTTAACAATCAGCCTATATTCAAGAAAATTATTATTATCAATGTTATAATTTTCTTGCTACCTCTAGTTTCCAATACTTTCCTGTTCCTTTTTAATATTCCTCAAATTAACATTATTAAATTTTTTGATCTTCATCCAAATTTTGAACAATTCATAATGAGCCCATGGAGTATAATAACTTATTCATTTTTTCATTTAGATTTCTTTCATATTTTTTGGAACATGTTTATACTCTATGTTGTTTCTGATTATTTCCTTTCATTTTTAGATAATAAAAAATTCCTTGAAATCTACTTTTACGGAGTTATCTCAGGTGGTCTTTTATTTATTTTCTCTTATAATATTTTCCCAGCTTTTGAAAATTCTTTTTCTCCGTTAATTGGTTCATCTGCAGCTGTATATTCACTTCTTATCTTTGTGTGTACATATTATCCTAACACAAGCATTAACTTGATATTCTTTAATGTAAAACTCAAGAATTTAGGCTTATTCTACGTCCTTCTGAGTTTAATCCAAATCCCATTTAGCAATGCAGGTGGAAATATTGCTCACCTTGGAGGAGCCCTATATGGATTCTATTATGCAAGGAGCTTTAATTCATCAGATTCACCATTTGACTTCATTATTAACTTGATAAATAATGTAAAGATTAAGCCAAATGAAAACAGAGATAATCAAAAAAATATTGACATTATTCTTGACAAGATAAGTAAGTCAGGATATGAGAGCTTAACAAAAAAAGAAAAAGAGTTTCTTTTCAAAAATTCAAATAAAGATTAAACTTTATTTTTCTTCTTTTTTAAATAACTAAATAATTGCCAGACTAATATAAAAATTATAAAGTGAGGTAAATAGGATCTTGGCTTTCCATCAAAACCGATAGTTGTGAAAACTCTGTCCCATCTAAATTTCCAATTACTAATACCATTGAATAATCCATCTATACTCATCCAAATAAAAACAGGCTTCCCAAGCACATGATCAAATGGAACAAAGCCCCAAACTCTTGAATCTTCAGAATTATATCTATTATCACCCATCATCCAATAATAATCTTGTTTAAAAGTATAATTACTTGATATTTCACCATTTATGTATATGTTATTATCTATTACCTCAACTTCATTATTCTCATAATCTTTAATTATCTTTTTATATAATGGAAGATCATCAATAGTCAATTTAATTTTTTCACCAGCCTTTGGAATATATATTGGGCCTAGTTGATCGTTATTCCAACTAAACCTTTTATTACCTGGAAAGAAAACGGAGTTTATATAGTTAGTCTTTTCAATAGATCTAAATATTGTGTCAAACTCATTTGAATTTCTAATTTTATTTGCATCATTAAAAGTAAGACTCAACTCTCTCTCGTTATCTATTATCTCTCTAATATCTATGTTAAGTTCTCTTACTTTTTTAATTGGTATACCTTGATCATCAGTGTAAATAAGATATTCATTTTCATTAGTATTGGAGATACTCAAAATATTGGTCTTCAGACTATTATATGATTCTTGAGATAAATTTCTAATGATAAATTTTCTAATAAACCCATCAATATCAAGATTTTTTAACTTGTTTGATGACACTCCATCTTTAGAAAAAATTTTGTAAGTATATAATGGTTTTGCCCTTTCCGGTAATTTATTTTCCTGACCATTTAAATAAACTATACCATCTTTGATTTCTAATGAGTCACCAGGAACTCCAATTGCTCTTTTGACATAGTTTGATTTTTTATCTCTTGGTTTTATTACACCTTTTTCCTTGACAAAAAACTTTCTGACTGTATCAGCAGGCCAATTAAAAACTACTATATCATTATTTTTAATTTCTTGAAAACCTGGGATTCTAATATAAGGAAGCTGAGGTTTCTTTAGGTAAGACCTAGTCTTGAGTATGGGTATAGTATCATGAACCATTGGAAAAGATATAACGGTAGATGGTATTCTCGCACCATAATGAAATTTACTTACTAATAAAAAATCTCCAACTCTTAATGTTTTCTCAAGTGAGCCAGTAGGAATTACAAATGGTTGTAGAATATAATTGTGGACTATAGTTGCAATTACAACTGCAAAAACTAGAGACCCAAGAGACCTTTCAAAATTCGAAAATGAGATATTATCTACATATTTTGTTCTTTTGCTAACATAACTTACATAAAATAGATAAAGACCCAGAGTTATAATAACCAGTATCCTATCTAACTTTGAGTTATGATTAAATCTTTTAATAAATTCTACCCAAATTACCGGAATCATTAGAAGATTTATAACTGGAATAAAAACTAGGATGACCCACCATTTAGGTCTGTTAATTATTTCTAAATGCTTTACTATATTGTATATAGGAATTAATGATTTCCAGCTATCAACACCTGCAAGTTTAAAAAGTCTTTGAGATCCAACGAATATTAATAAATTATAGGATAGAAAAAAAAGTAACCATTCGTTTATACTCATATCAGTCTAAATTTATTTTAAATTTAATTCCAGCACTTTGAGAAAAATCAAAATAATTATTTTCTATGTATGGCTCAAATGATAAATCTTCACTAACATTAAATTGGAGTAGGTGTGCTCCGACATTTGCATCAATAATATTTAAGACATAAGTACCTACAAGGAACATGAAGGAAAAGTCTTTATATCTTCTGTGGAACTTCATCCCCTCCAGTAATTTTTCATTTTCAGGAATTATCTCAGTGTACTCATCATCAAAGTATCCAGCAAGTCTCCTCTTATATGCTGTTCTATATTTGTTCATCTCCTTATTATTGTAATTGTAGTAGTATGCAGATGCTCCTAGGCCTCCATAAATTATTGGAATCATCCAATATCTTCTTGTATATACTTGACCTAAACCAGGAATAACAGAAGAGTAGAATGCAGCTTTTGATGGAGTTAGAGGGTCATTAATTAACTTTAATTTTTTTGGACTAATGTAAGTTGAATCAATATCAGCCTGAGCATTCAGGTTGAATGAAAGAGAAATTATTATTAATAAAATTGTATTTCTCAATTTGATATCTTTTTTAAAAAGGAATATAACTCATTAATACTCTTGAAAGTAGTTGAAAGGGATACCCTGCCTTTGCTATTTTCTTTCAAGGTGACTTTTGAATTAAATAGCCTCTCAAATTTATTAGTTGCATCTATATATATTTTCGATACATCTGAACTAGAGTTATTAATATTTGTGGTTTTATTTCCTCTAACAATCTTCTCTGTTTGTCTTACAGATAACTTTGATGATATTATTTGTTCATAAATTTCAATTTGTAATTTTTTATCATCAACATTTATTAAAGCTCTTCCATGACCCATAGTCAAGAAACCATCTCTTATACCTGATTGAATAATTGGGTCAAGTTTTAAAAGACGAATATAATTTGATATAGTTGACCTATCCTTACCTACCAGCCTAGATATAGCATCAATATTTAAGTTATACTCATTTATAAATCTCTCATATGTTAATGCAATTTCTATTGGGTCAAGGTCAACTCTTTGGACATTTTCAACTAACGACATCTTTAATAAATCAGTCTCATCCTCAACTGCTTTTATATAGCATGGTATTGATTCCAGATTAGCTATTTTTGATGCTCGATACCTTCTTTCACCAGAAATGATTTCATACTTATCATCCTTAATTTTTCTTACAGTAATAGGCTGAATAATTCCAAGTTCTTTAATTGAAACTACAAGATTATCAATCTGATCACTATCAAAATTTGTTCTTGGCTGATTTGGATTTACATGAATCTTATCTAATGATAATTGAAGACTATTAGTATTCTTCCTTCCATCATTAGAAAAATCAGTATTACTGGAATCGCCTAATAGTGCATCGAGACCTCTTCCAAGTACTTTTTTTTGTTTTTTCTCAGACATCTAATTTTTATTTATAATTTCATCTGCTAAGGAAAGATAATTTTTAGTTCCTTTTGATGAGACATCATAAGTTATTATATCTTTTCCAAAACCTGGGGCTTCACCTAATTTAATATTTCTTTGGATAATAGTTTTAAACACAATATCTCCAAAATGCTTTTTAACTTCCTCTACTACCTGATTTGAAAGTCTTAATCTTGAATCAAACATGGTAAGTAATATTCCCTCAATATCTAGTTCCTCATTATGAACCTTTTGAACACTCTTAATAGTATTCAATAGTTTTCCGAGCCCCTCCAAGGCAAAATACTCACACTGAATTGGAATAAGAACAGAATCAGAGCTTGTAAGTGCATTTAGAGTAATTAATCCAAGAGATGGAGCACAGTCAATTATTATAAAGTCATAGAGACTTCTAACCTCATTAATTTTTTCCTTTAATCTATATTCTCTTGCTTTTTGATCAACTAGTTCAATTTCAATACCAACAAGATCTATACTTGACTGTATTATATCAAGATTAGGAGATTTACTTTTTTTTATAACCTCAGAGAAACTCTTTGTTCCAGATAAAACCTGATAAAGAGACAGGTCTTTATTATTTGGGTCAAAACCTAATCCTGATGATGCATTTGCCTGAGGATCTGCATCTATGAGTAATACTTTTTTCTCTAAAACTCCTAGTGATGCAGCAAGATTGACTGAGGTTGTAGTTTTTCCTACACCCCCTTTTTGATTTGCAATTGAAATTATTTTTCCCATCAATTATTCATCTTCAGATTTAAATTCAATAATATAAATATCCTCATTTTCTTTTTTTAAATTATACTTTTCTCTAGCATAATGTTCAAGACTATCTATATTATCAAGTTTTTCGATAAGTGATTTATCTTTAAGTATTTCTTCATTAAGAGCATTTCTCTTACTTTTAAGTTTCTTAATTTCCCGATTTAACTCAGCATGTATTAATAGCGAGTTTGTATCTAAGAAAGTCATCCAGATCAAAAAAGCAATAGAAATAATTAAATATTTGAAAAAAGATTTTTTAATTAAAACTTTTAGTTTTAAAAAAATTTTATTCATTATTCTACTATATCATTTTTAATATAAACTTTAGAAGGAATTATTTTAAAAATACCTTTTTTTTCAATTCCCACATATAGATAGCCATCAGGCCCTTGGACAACTTCTCTAACTCTTCCAACTCTATCTAAAAGTTTCTCTCTTTTATATACGTAGTTTCCAATTAATTCTATTCTTTCTAAATATCTAAACCTAAGTGATCCTATAAATAGATTCCCTTCCCATTCATCATATATATCTGACGTCAGCATTGTCATTCCTGAAGGAGCAATCGAGGGTGTCCAAAAATATGCAGGAGATTCTGTTCCTTCAAGAGAAGTAAGGTCTGTAAATGAGGTCCCATTGTAATTTATACCATTCGAGACTATCGGCCAGCCATAGTTTCTTGTTAATAATGGCTCCTCTCTAATACTGTCTCTTTCACGAATTATATTTATTTCATCTCCGCCTCTTGGGCCATGTTCATGCACGATTATATTACCAGGTTCATTTCCAAAAATAATTCCTTGAGGATTTCTGTGACCATAACTCCAAATAGCTTTCTTTGCATTTTTCATATTGTAAAAAGGATTGTCTTTAGGTATACTCCCATCCAAATACAACCTGTATAACTTGCCTCCATCTTTTGTCAAATCCTGAGGATATATATCTCTTCCAGCTCTATCGCCAACAGTAAAATAGACATATTTCTCATCCAATAAAATTTTACCTCCATAGTGTCTATATTGATCTGAGTCAGGAGTTGCTTTATATAAAAGTTTTAGATTAGAAATCTTAAAATCATTATAATCTGCACTATATAATGCAGTGTTAGATTCTTTTGAATTTGATGAACTGTTACTGGTAGTTAAAAAAATTCTTCTATTATTCTCAAAATCTTTGTCAACCTCTATATCAAGAAGACCACCTTGTCTGTTCTCAACAACTTTTGGTATACCCTTGACAGGAGTCTTAGTATTATCTTTAACATGGTACAGTATACCTTTCTTATCAGTTACAAGGATTTCATTTTCATTTATAAATGATATACCCCATGGAATATCAATTCCATCTACTATCTTTTCTAAATATATTTTAGATTCATCACCAAGCTCAATAAATGGGGGGTTTTCAGATTGTGCACATGAAAAACTTGTACATAGTGAAATTAGTATTAAATAAAAATGTGTATTCTTCATAATTAATTCGAATTTAAAATAATTTAATCACTCAATAAAGTTTTTTTTATATCAAGTCAATTAAACTAACATTCTGATAGTTTCTTTTTAAATAGATTAATGTCTTTTCCATTAAATCTCCCATTGATTTACATTTTAAAAATGAATTTTCATTGGTAAATTTAAATATCTCTTTTCTTAAGTTAACTACGTTTTCTTTTATACTTACTGTGTCCTCCTTCATAATATTAATCAATAATTTCATTCTTTCATCAGAGATAATGAGCCTTCTTGAAATAGTTGATCTTTCTTCAATTTTATATTGAGTAATAGAATCTGCCTTAAGCTTAGATCTAACTAGATCCATCATTGGTTTGTTCTCCTTGAAAAATTGAGGCCTATATACTGAGAATTTTCCTTCAAAGCATTGTTGATCAAAATCAATTGCACGAATTTTGTAGATAACTTGATCGAAATCATGAATGGGAATAACTACATAATTATATGATCTCATATCTCCAAGTAATCTAATCATACATCTCTCATTAAACTTTACATACTCTTTAGCAATTTGAGCTTTTTGTATTTCTGAACATTTTGGTAAATATTCTTGAATAAATATATCCCCAGGAATTCCAGCTATATGTTCTTCAATTAGTGAAGAATCATTAACCAGAAAATTAAGATTTCTAGGAGAGAGCATATGTTCAAATTCAATACCGTAAACTCTCGAAGCATCTGTTTTTTTGACATAGAAATATGTAAAATTATCATTTACAATATTTCTAATTTTTATCCTAAATGGCTTAGAGTTTCCAAAAGTGCAATAATCTACAGAGTCTATTGATAGATAAGGTATCGATGAGGGGTTTCCATCTGAATGTAATAATGTGTAAATTATTTTTAAGTTGTTATCAATCTCTTGTCTCTCAGTCTCGTTAAAAATAAGCCTTATCCATAGAGTGTCTCTGTTTTTTTTATCATAAAGGTTTACAGAGTCAGAAAATCTTAATAAATCATCATAGGATATAACATCATCAATCCATCTGTCATGAGTTTTTAAAAAATCTTTTAATTTTTTTGAGATATTGAAGAATGGCTTCTTCTTTGATATTAGTTTCTTATTACCTGTCATAAATTAAATATACAACAAACCTTTATAGTCGGGATGACAGGATTTGAACCTGCGACCCCACGCACCCCATGCGTGTGCGCTACCGAGCTGCGCCACATCCCGTTAATACAAATATAATTTTAAAATAGGTTTTAGTTATTTGATTTCTTAAAAATAGAATAAAAAAGCAGCTAAATAACTACTTAATTATGTCGGGGTGGCAGGATTCGAACCTGCGACCTCCGCGTCCCAAACGCGGCGCGATAACCGGGCTACGCTACACCCCGAAAAAGAGTTGCAAATATAAGCTTAATTAAATTCTTGCCAAATTATTTGACTATAATCACTTAAACTGAAACTGGTGACATAATCTTTATATCGTTATACTTTATCTGTCCTCTAATTACAGAGGATATATTAGACATTAATGCATTAATTACAGGAAGTTTTAGTTGACTTTTTGAGTATATCATGCTTATCTCTCTAGCAGGTGCAGGATCTTGAAAAGGAATTACATTTTCAATATTTTTTGGTGATAGATTATTTGAATGTAAGTAGGGAATAATTGTCATCCATGGCCCATTGTTTGATAAATTAATCAATGTTTCAAAGCTTCCACTTTTTAATTCATATTGTTTATTTAAGTCTTCCAGCGAGCATATGTTTAAAACTTGATTTCTGAAACAATGTCCATCTTGAAGAATTAATAGATCACCATTGGTTAGGTCGTCTATTTCTAGATATTTGTTACCAGAAAGTGAGTGATGCTTTGGAACATAAGCCACAAATGGTTCATAGTATAACGGTCTCTCTACTATCTTGTTATTACTCAAAGGTGTAGCAGCTATTGCACAGTCTATGGTATTATCTTCTAATTTTTGGATTATTGTTTCAGTATTAAATTCTTCTATTTTTAAATCGACATTTTTATGTTTTTTTGTAAAAATATTTAGAAACAATGGTAATAAAGTAGAAGTTACAGTTGGGATAATACCAACTTTTAAAGTTCCACCAATTACGCCCTTTTCTTCGGAGATGACATCATTCATTCTTGTAGATTCTTCAATAATCTTTCTTGCTTGATTTAGAACCTTCTCACCAACTTCGGTAACCTGGAGTGGCTTTGTTGATCTATTAAAAATTGTTACACCAAGTTCCTCTTCAAGCTTTTGGACTTGCATACTTAGGGTTGGTTGTGTAACAAAACACTTTTCAGAGGCAGTAGTAAAATTGCCATGTTCAGCTACTGCTAAAGTATACTTAAGTTGTGTAATTGTCATTATAAGTTAAATTTATATTTATTCAAAACTAAATAAAATTTTATTATTTAAAATTAAAGAAATGTTAAATACTATTATAACATATGTTTATATATTTGGTCTTTAATAAAATGTTTTGAAAAAAAATATTTTTGGCCAAACAATCTTTCTTAAAAGATTGATAATAGGCTTTGTAGGCCTAATTACTCACAGGACATTTAGAAGTAATAAATTTGAAATTAAAGGTTCAAAAAACTTATTTAATCTTCCAGAAACTAATGTTCTGTTTGTAAGTAATCATCAAACATATTTTTATGATGTAATAGCTATGTTACATGTATTTAATTCATCTGTCAAAGGAAGGATTGATTCAGTTAAAAGACCTAAATACCTTATAAGTCCTAAGACAAATCTATATTATATAGCATCTTTAGAAACGATGAAAAAATCTTTAGTTACAAAATTGTTAACATATGCTGGAGCTGTTTTAGTTCAAAGAAGTTGGAGAGATTCTGGTGAATCTGTATCAAGAGAAATTCGATCAGAGGATCCTAATAATATTAAATTAGCACTTGAAGATGGATGGGTAATAACATTTCCAAGAGGAACAACAGATAACACAAAACCAATTAGAAAAGGTACTGCACATATTATAAAAAGTAATGCTCCCCTTGTAGTTCCAATAAAGATTTCTGGATTTAGTAGTGTTTTTCAGAGAAATGGCTTAAAGGTGATAGACAGAAAAAAAGAGTTTTCTATTGAAATATTGAAGCCTTTAAGAAAAGATATTACTCACAGATCAATTGAAGAAATAACTTTAGAATTAGAGCAAATAATTAATTAGATACTTCCATTGATAATTCCTCAGGAATATTAATTTCCATACAACCAATTCTCATACCAGAAGCTCCAGAGGGCTGCGAAACATAATCATCTTGACCATTATGAATTATTACAGCTTGGTCTAGTAGATCATTATCTTCTCCACAACCTAGACACCATAGATCAGTAGAAAAATCTACCATACCATGACCTAAGCTATCAATTTCAAAATTACCCACAGCACCAAGATGAAATCCAGTTGGGTCTCCCCATTTGCTATGCTTAGTGTTAGTAGGGTTCCAGTGACCACCTGTGCTCAAACCATCACTTGATGAGCAATCACCAAATTCATGAATATGAATAGCTTTTAAACCTGGTTCTAGACCATATACATGAGCTTCTAAATGAACTGAATCATTTTTTTGTGTAAAAGATATAGTTCCAGAAATGTTGGAGTTATTAAGAGGAATTATTGACTTCTTTATAATTAGAGTACTATCATTATTGTTATTACAACCCATAAAGACAGCTAAAACTAAAAATATAATTAATTTAGAGGCTATTGTTTTCATAATGCTAAATTAAAATTAAAAATGTTTAAAAGAAATTTTTTTAAAATATATATATTATTGTGGTTCATAACAGGCTGTAAAGTAACCTATAATACATATGATTTTGAGGAAAGTCCTGAAATCTTAAAACCAAATTATAGTAAAAATGATAGCTGGGCTGTACTACCAGATAAAATTCCAGAAGAAATAACTCAATTTAAAACAGATAACTCTGAGAAAAAAGCTGATGTTTTTTTTATATATCCAACATTAATTGATGGAAAAAATCAAAAAGAATGGAATTCAAATATATGGGATCCGGAGATTAGGTATGATGTTATTAATAGACCAGTAAAATATCAATCTACTGCATGGATGGAAGCTGGAAATCTGTATGTTCCATTTTACAGGCAGGCACATATAAGAGTATTTAATGAAAAATTTAAGAAAGATGGTATAAAAGCTCTCGATCTTGCATACTCTGATATAAGAGAAGCTTTTATATATTTTCTTGAAAACTTCAATGATGGGAAACCTTTTATAATTGCATCCCATAGTCAAGGTACGGTTCATGCTAAAAGATTGATATCTGAATTTATTGATGGAAAAGAGTTACAGAAAAAATTAATTGCTGCATATTTAGTAGGAATTAAAGTCTCTGAAAATGATTTTCAAGATATAAAACCAATGAATTCTCCATTTGAAGTTGGGGGGTTTGTATCATGGAATACATTTAAGTACAATAAATACCCTAAAAGAAATAATTATGAAAACTGGTTTAAGGGTGGAGTGACCAGTAATCCAATTACATGGGATGATAAAAAGGAAGTAGGTAAAGAGCTTCACAAAGGATTACTGTATAGGAATCTCAAAATTTTTAATAATAACATTGACATCAAATTAATAGATGGCATCGTATGGGCCTCATTACCTAATGTCCCAGGAAAATTATTACTTAAACCTGTAAGAAGCTATCATTTTGCAGATATTAATTTGTTTTGGGTAGACATTCAGAAAAATGCGAAAATTAGAGTTGAACAATGGTTCAAAAAAAACAAATAATTTCTGATTTTTTATTAAATTCATAAAAAAATAAAAACTATGGCCTCATCAAATAAATCTAGAAGAAAATTTATAAAGAATTCAGCATTAGCATCATCACTATTCATTGTGCCAAGACATGTCTTAGGTGGCACAGGTTATACTGCTCCAAGTGATAGGCTTAATCTGGCTGGAATAGGATTACACGGTAAAGGAAACTCAGACATACTTCATGCAAGTGTTGGTGGAAGAGAAAATGTTGTAGCCCTTTGTGATGTTCATCAAAATGCATATGGTGCTCAAATTGCTGCAGAGAAATTTCCAAAAGCAAAATTTTATACTGATTACAGAGAGATGTTAGAAAAAGAAGATCTGGATGGAGTTACAATTTCCACTCCTGATCATACTCATGCTAATATTTCTAAGGCAGCCATGGAAAAAGGAATTCATGTTTATGTTCAAAAACCTTTAACTCATAATGTTAAAGAGGCGAGAATGTTAACAGAGCTTGCAACAAAGAATAAAATTGTTACTCAAATGGGTAATCAAGGGGCATCAAACCCGGAGCAAAAAATGATCCAGAAATGGATAAAAGATGGAAGAATTGGAAAAGTGCACACTGTCTATACATGGACTAATAGACCAGTTTGGGCTCAAGGTTCTCCAATGCCAGATCCAGATCCATCTCAAAAACCTGATGGTATGGATTGGGACCTATGGATTGGGCCTGCAAAAAATAATGGATATACACCAGGTCTACACGCATTTAGTTGGAGAGGATACTGGGATTATGGAACAGGTTCATTAGGTGATATGGGATGCCATATTATGGATGTCCCGATTAAAGCTCTTGGAATGTTTGAGCCATATAGTATTGAGGCTAGTGTTCCTAGAACACCCTACGTAGCTGACTATACACCAGCTCCAATTTATGATGACTCATGTCCTCCAAGTTCTTATGTGACATACAAGTTTAGACCATCTAAGCTCAATGACTCACCAGTTAAATTGATCTGGATGGACGGAGGATTAAGACCTTCTCATCCTGATATTATAACAGATAAAGATGATATTGGAGAAAATGGAGTATTAATGTTTGGAGAAAATGGTTTAATCTGGAGTGATAATTATGGTATTAATGCTAGATTATACATAAATGGTGTAGAAGGAGTAGTTGAAAAAGGAAAAATTTCTGAAATAAATGCGGTTGAATTTGGACATCAGAAATATTGGGTTGATGCTATCAGAGATGGATATGGTAGTGAAAAATATAATAATCTTACATCAAATTTTGATTTTGCTGGGCCGTTATCTGAGATTGTATTGTTAGGTAATGCAGCAATTAGAAGCAGCCTTTTAAAGAGATCACCTAGGAGTAACGTCTTTATAGGTAAGAAACAGCTATTATATGACAGTAAAAATATGGTTATAACTAACCTTGATAGAGCTAATCAATATCTAACTAGAGAATATAGATCAGGCTGGGAAATTTAAAGATCCATATTTATTGATAGAATAACTCTTCTGTTTTTCTTTCTTTCACTAAGAGGGATATTAGGGTAGTCTGGCTTATCCTCTCCATAAGCCCTGGTGTTTAATCTTGAATCTTGAACACCATTTTCAATTAAATTATCTCTTATTGCGTTAGATCTATTTTTCGATAATTGCATGTTATAATCAGATTCTCCCTCTGATGATGCATGCCCATCTATATTGACCTTTACATAGTCATATTTATCTAATATTTTGCTTAGATCAGAAATATTTAATTTTTGAGCTTTATTTAATTCATAACTATCAAAATCAAAGAAAAATTCGGAATAATTATTAAGAAAATTAGATAGAGAAACTGGAAGTTTTGGACATCCACCAAGTTCTTTTTCTCCTGCTTCGCTTGGGCAATTATCATTAATATTTGGAATACCATCATTATCTATGTCAGCTAATTTGCATCCTCCATTAGATTTTGGTCCAGCTATATTTGGACAATTATCAAGATTATCATTTATACCATCTCCATCAGAATCAGGACATGGAGCTCCATTTAATCCAGCCTTATTAGGACATGGATCAGTTAAATCTGAAAAACCATCTCCGTCTGAATCAGGACATCCACCCATAGAGTTTAAACCAGCTTTATCAGGACATTGATCTTTTTGATCTGATATACCATCTCCGTCTGAATCAGGACATCCGTTTAACTCTGAAAGGCCAGGAAGGTCAGGACAGTAATCTTTTTTATCAGGGACTCCATCTCCATCAGAATCACCTTTACCAAAATTAAACTTTATTCCAACTACATGTTGAAGATTACTGTAGGCATTTTTTTCGTCTAATGCTTTGTAACTAATTCCTGTATTTAAAGCTATGTTTTTTGAAATTTGAAAGTCAATTCCAGCTCCAAATGATGGTCCATAGGAAGTGTTTTTTGATGCAAAACTAACGTCACTCTCTCCAAAATTGGATAAACCATAACCTGCATATAGATAAGGGTTAGTATCCATACCCAAAAACTTGGATTCTCCTGGAATATTATATTTGATAATTCCATCTAAAGAATAATAGTATAAATCCTCATTTGAGACATTAACATCATTCTCTGAATAATTTATACCTACTGAAAAGTTGTTAAAAATATATCTTGAGAGACTAAGTGTAGGGAGTTTATACCCTGTTTTATCAGATTCTTCAGCATTAACTGAATTAATTCCAAACTCAAATAACCATGGATTTTCTTCATTTTGGCTATAAACTGAGCCTGAAAAACATATGAATAATGCTAAAGAAAGTGTATGGTTTTTCATGTTAGTATTAAAATATGAAAAAATTTTGTTAATACATAAGTTTGAATTATAATTATGAAAATTTAAAATATGAGTAAAAAAATAAGAGTCCTTGTAATTGGATGTGGGAATATGGGAGCATCTCATGCTACAGCATATCATACTCATGATGGATTTGAAATATGTGGATTAGTATCAAGAGGAAAAAGTAAAGACATTTTAAATAATTCACTTAAAAGCAACTACAGCACTTTTACTGATTATAAGTTAGCAATATCCGAGACAAAACCTGATGCAGTCTGTATATCAACATACCCTGATACTCATGAAGAAATATCTCTATTCGCACTTGAAAATAACTGTCATATTTTTTTAGAGAAGCCTATTGCTGCAGATTTAGTAGGTTCAAGAAAAATAATAGAGAAAGCGGAAGAACATAACAAAAAATTAGTTGTCGGATACATTTTGAGGCACCATCCAATATGGAAAGAGTTTATAAAAGAATCAAAAAAATTAGGAAAGCCTGTTGCAATGAGAATGAATCTTAATCAACAAAGTTCAGGCGAAACTTGGGAAGTTCACAAGAATCTCCTTGCATCTTTAAGCCCAATTGTAGACTGTGGTGTTCACTATTTAGATGTGATGTGTCAAATTACACAATCCAAGCCACTTAGTGTATCAGCAATTGGCGTTAGGCTCTCAGATGAGATTCCAACAGATAATTATAATTATGGCCAACTTCAAATTAGATTTGAGGATGGTTCAGTCGGTTGGTATGAGGCTGGATGGGGTCCAATGATAAGTGAAACAGCATTTTTTGTAAAAGATGTAATTGGTCCAAATGGATCAGTATCAATTGTGTCAGATGATGATACCTTTAAAAAAGATTCAGACAATTTAGAAAATCATACCAAAAATAATTGCCTTAAAATACATAGCTCTAAATTAGATTCAGATCACAATTTTATTTCACCTAATAAAAAGATTGTATATGATGAGGATCCTTCTCACCAAGACTTATGTGACTATGAGCAAGAATATTTTTATAAATCTATTTGTGAAAATATTGATTTGAAGTCTCATATGGAAGATGCTTATAAGAGCCTTCAAATTGCTTTAGCATGCGATGAAGCCGTTAAAAAGTCAAAAACAGTTTTTCTTGATTAGAAA
>CACJHI010000011.1 GCA_902593165.1 uncultured Bacteroidota bacterium
GCAAAAAGCCCTAACTCAATTTCAATAGGCCAGAACATGACAACATTAAACTATAGTTTGGCAAGGGCTTTATCAAAAAAATTTAAAGAAGGAGACGAGGTAATAGTTACTGAGCTAGACCATGAAGCAAACAGAGGTCCATGGATGATATTGAAAGAGGCAGGTGTTAAAATTATTGAAGTTAAGTTAATGCAAAACGGAACGCTGGACTACTCTGATTTTAAAAATAAGATAAATGAGAAAACAGTAATGGTTTGTATGGGTATGTCTTCAAATGCATTGGGAACATTAAATAATTTTGTTAAGGTTAAAGAATATTTAAAGGGGCGAGAGTGTTTCTTTTTATTAGACGCTGTTCATTATGCTCCTCACTTTTCAATTGATGTAGAAAAGCTAGGTTGTGACTTTATGCTGTGCTCAGCCTATAAGTTTTACGGCCCACATATAAGCTTTCTTTACTCAAGACCTGGCGTTTTAGAAAGCCTTGACCCGGATAGACTGGTGGTTCAAGACCAGGAAGCTCCCTACATAATTGAGACAGGAACACTAAACCATGCTTCATGTGCAGGTGTGTCAGCTGCCATCGACTTTATTTCAACTCTTGGAGAAGGCGAGTCATATAGAGAAAAATTGGAAAGTGCATACTTACACATCAGTGATCATGAGTTTAATCTTGCCAAACATCTATATGAATCATTAGATGGATTTGAAAAAACAACAGTTATAGGTCCTGATTTTTCTACAAGAGAAAGGACGCCGACAGTTTCATTTGTTCATTCTGACTGCTCTCCTCAAGAGGTTTGCGAATTCTTAGCTAAGCATAATATATGCGCTTGGGACGGCCATTTCTATGCCCTTAAGGCAATTCAACAATTAGGTTTAGAAAGTAAAGGGGGGGTTACAAGGCTTGGAATTTCTTTATATAACACAAAAAATGAAATAGACACTGTAGTTGAGGCCATTAAAGCTATTTAGTTTGTTGTCTTAATTTTTTAAAAAACCAGTTTTGAAAAACTTTTTGTGTTTCTTTTTGAGCTAGGTTCAAATCTTGTATGTTCAAAAACTTTACCTCTTTTTTTGTGTCTATAGAGTGCAATAACTTACTAAGCTCTTCAGGAGACAGCTTTTTAGATTTCTCTATTTCGATTAATTTGTTGGTTGATGATTCTACATACAGGTTTTCTTTAATTAGTAGGTGCCAACAAAGACTATAAGGCATAAATTGTTCTGGGTTCCTAAACTTGTGTTTTATCTGACTTTCAAGTCTCTGAGGAAATTTGTTATAAAAGTCTTTAATTATTGATTTTTTTTGAGGCCTACCGCAATGATAAGATTTAAAATACATGCTATTAAAACCTGCAATGTTAGCTGCTTTTGATTGTGAGGCATTGTAACTAGGTCTCATATTGAAAAAGCTTTTAATTTTTTGTGAAATCACTTTAATGGGTTTTTTATTATAAGATTTTACCCAGTTTCCAGTTAAAACTGCCTTATTGCCAACAAACCAATCTTCTGGACTTGTTTTTTTTATAAGAAACATATCATCATTAAAATATATAAACTTCTCAGATAGTCCTTCTATTCTGTGTAGAACAGCGTCTATAGATCTAATATTAAAGGTTGGCAAAAAACCCTCGTAATTTTCAAAAACTTTTTTATGATCAATTATTATCACTTTGTCTAGTGATACAAAATCTTTAATGTTATTTAGGTCAGGAGTCTGATTGTCTGTAACAATAAAGATCTTCCTTATAAATGGAGCGTATTTAATTATTGAAGCAATGCAAAGGCAGATTTCGTTTGCTTGAAGATATTGTCTTCTTATGGTGTTGTTATCCTTAAGGTACTTTTTGAGTTTTTTTTGATAGTTTAGATCTGAACCATCTACCCATGTAATTACAGCATCAATTTTTTCCATCTAAACAAAATAAAAAAGCTTATTAATTGGGGTTTTTAGCGATTCAGAAATCCTTATAGCTACATCTAGGCCTGGCACAAATTTATTTTTCTCTATCGATATTATGGTTTGCCGGCTAACTCCAGCCATTGTTGCCAAACCTTCTTGGGTTAAGTTTGCGCCTTTTCGATAATCTTTAACTCTATTTATTAGCATATGTAAAATAAACTTTACAAATATAGTAAAAATTTATGTAAAATAAACTTTACATTATTTAATATTTCTGTTATTTGTAAAGTTAGCTTTACATTACAAATGTATAGTTTACTTTACATTAGTCTAAAAGATGTTAAATAATATTTAAAAATAGATAAGAAAGCTTCCTAGATAGTTGATTTTTCTAGTTTTACGCAAATTTTAATACAATGAAAAAATTATTCACTTTATTAATGTTTGTCTCTCTGGTTTCATGTAACATGAACTCAAATAAAACAGAAGACACCAATGATGCAACAATTACCGCTGCTGACGCAACTTATAATATTGTAAAAGAAGAAAGCAGTCTTGTCTGGACTGGGCGAGAAGTTTCCACTAGTTCACATTATGGTACTATCAACTTCACATCTGGACAATTTGAGATTGCAGATGGTCTAATTTCGCAAGGAGAATTTCTTGTTGACATGACATCTATTAATGTTCAAGACATGACAGGAGGAAGTAAAGAAAGATTAGAAGGACATTTAAGATCAGATGATTTCTTTTCGGTCGAATCTTTCCCAACAGCACACTTATATATTTCAAGCTCTGAAGTAATTTCAAATGGAAAATGGATGGTTAATGGATTTTTAACAATTAAGGACATTTCACATCCAGTATTGTTTGAAATGGCAAATACTGAGGATGGATGGAATGCTAACCTCGTTTTTGATCGTTCTAAGTATAATGTAAAATTTAGATCAGGAACATTTTTTGAAAACCTTGGGGATAAGCTTATATACGATGATATTGAACTAAAAATTAACTTAAAAACTTCATAATATGAATTCTAATAGACCTAGATGTGGCTGTGGAAACACTCAAGACCCAGAAGGATTTTGTGATGGTTCTCACAGTAATCAATAATGAGTAAATTACTTGCTTTTGGGGCTTCTTCCTCAAAAAACTCAAAGAATAAAAAATTAGCCTCTTATGTTGCCAAGAGAATGGCTCCAAAAGAGGCTATTCTTGTTGACTTAAATGAATTTGAAATGCCTATTTACAGTGAAGATAGAGAAGAAGAAGCAGGTATTCCAGATAAAGCATATGAGTTTAAAAAATTAGTTAATGAAAGCATTGGGATAATTATTTCACTTGCTGAGCATAATGGTTCCTATACCTCGGCATTCAAAAACATATATGACTGGATATCGGTAATTGAAAAAACAGTATGGAGTAATAAGCCTTTAATTTTATTATCAACTAGCGATGGACAGAATGCAGGGAATACAGTTCTTCAAACAGCCCTCTCTCGTTTTTCTCGACAAAGTACCCTAGAGATTCCTCATTTTGCTCTTCCTAAGTTTAATGAAAACTTTTCTGACTCTGATGGAATTACAGATAAAAAATTAAGTGAAGATTTAGATAAACAGATAAGTATATTTTCTAAACAGGTTGAAAATCTACTTAACTCCAGTAACAATTAGCGTTCCATTCCATTCACCTTTTTTACCATAGCACCAAGACTCTATATTAACAAACCCTGCTGTTTTGAAAAAGTCTAACCATGTGTTTTCTGAGAATAATTGCATGATACTTATTGATGTCTCTTCCTTCCAGTTGTTTGATGGTTTATTTTCTTTATAATGGTCAATACCCATAATTAATCGACCTCCTTCACGTAGCCAATTGTTATAAATGTGACTCACAAGAATTTCAGGTTTTTTAAAATAATAGAACACTTCCATTGAGTGAACGATATCAACCTTTTCTTTGGGAGTCCAATCTAATAAGTCAGAACAGAAGTAATTATTTTTTTTATCCAGTCTTTTTGCTTTTTCAATCATGTGTAATGACCCGTCTACACCTATAGCTTGTCTACATCTTGGATCAGAGGAAATACCGCGGATAACCCAACCATTTCCACAACCAGCATCTATAAAATTATAGTTGTCAATCCCTTTAGTTGAATATTCAATCATATTTTCAACAGACGCAGAGTGGTTTTTCTCCATACCTTCATCTTTTCCACTTAAAACCCAATTACTAAAAACTTTAATAGGAGAATCCATCTAATCTACAGTAATTAATTTGTGGGTTATGCTTGAGTTACAGAGAGAGACTATATAAAGGTTAGAGTTAGTTAAGTCATCAATTTGATCATAATGATCTTCATTAATAAGATTATTCACAAAGTCTGGTATTGTATTACTATGACCAACAACAACAGTGTTCTCTCCAACACTGGAGTTTAAAAAATCCTGATACACAATATCATCTGAAGAATAAATTATTATTTCTAAGTTTTTATTTTCGGCAAGAGGTTTAACTGTTTTTATCGTTCTTTTGTAATTCGTAGAATATATTTTAGAAATGTCTTTATCAAAAAAATAGTCTTTCCAATTTTCAGCTCTTATAAACCCTTTATTATTTAGATCAGGATCGCGATCTGATTTATCAGTTCTTACTTTTTCAGCATGTCTAATTAGGTATATTTTAGAACAGTCATCACTAGGTTTATCAAATGAAACAACCATTAAAAGCACTAATATTTTTAAAATACTCAAAGGATTATTTTTCTTCTACTTATAGCATAAATTAAATATGCAATAATCATTACAAGAGGTTCCCAAATTAGCAGATAGTATGGCCACTCTCCAATAACAAGGGGATTACTTACTTCAGGGGGAGCATTTACATACATATAATTAGAGTCCAATAAAAAATTAATTGGCATTATGATTGCCATTAGGATATTTAGGTGAATCCAAATCTTAAACCAAGAAAATTTAGGAAGCTTAAGGTCTAAATGTAGAAACATAAAAATTGGCAGAACTATAATTAGGCTATGAGATACATAGAAGTTTAAATAGTACCTCAAAGATCCATCAAAATAGTTCATCTGTGGTGTTAAAATTGCCATTATTCCACCAATAATACCTGTATAATATACAAACTGAAACAGCTTATCTTTTTTCTTAATAAAGGGAAGAACACAACATATAAGAGACGATATTCCACATAATTGAATAGGTAAATTATATTGGATATCCCATGTGCCACTCATAATATATCCTCCATTTTCAGTTATAAAATCAAGAATCATTATAGCACCAATAAGATATGTAACTTGGACTTTCTGTCTCCTATTTAAAAATCTAGCAAGAATTAAAGGAACAGATATGAAAACTAATGAAAAAAGAGTCCAAGTTTTCCATTCATCTGTCATAAATTCAACGACATAAATTGGGATTGGATTCTCTTCCATACTAAAGTGGTTTTTTCAAATGTATAAAAACTATTTAACTAAGATTATAATAGAATGAGTTTCTCAATAATTCAAGACTTTTTGGTACGGCAATGTTCGCATCCTCATTTCCTTCAAACTCAAGAGAAATATATCCTTTGTAGTTGTTCTTTCTCATTAACTCACCTATCGACTTATAATCAATATTAATCTGATCAAACGCTGGCCATTTTGCACCACCATAGTATGTTTTTGCTTGAATTAAACAGGTATGGGGAGCTAACTCAGCAAGTTGTTTTTCTCTGTCATCAAAGAAGTTACCTGTATCTAATGTAACACTTAGCCATGGAGAGTCTATTGCATTGACGATCCTCATCACTCCTTTAGAAGTTAGACCTAAACCCCAGTGGTTTTCAAGACCGAGAACGACACCACACTTTTCTGCTGTTGGAATACATTGTTCAATAGAATCAATAACCCATTTAAACCCTTCCTCCTCGGAATAGCCATCAATTACAGATTCTACACCTTTGTTATCCATTAAAACATCAAATTCTGATTTGTTCCCAATCGGTTTTGTTGTTCCCCACCTACCGGTATTAATTCTAATAGTGGGAATTCCTAGAGAATAAGCCACTTCAATCTGATGCTTTGTTAATTCAATATTTTCTTTTCTTTTTGATGCATCAGGACTAACAAAACTTTGATGGGTTGAGAGTCCCATAATATCTAAACCTGAATCGAATGCTCTTTTTTTGAGTTTTTGTAAATAACCATTTTCTTCTGATTCCATTTGAATAAGTAAAAGTTCTATTCCGTCAAATCCAAATTCAGAGGCTTTATCAATACAATATTCAATTGGAGTTTCTCGCCCATTAAACTGCCAGAAAGAGTAAGTTGACACACCAATGGGATTATGTTTAATTTTTTTTAATGATAAGTTATTGCTTCTTTCTAGCTTATTAAAGCTAACCAGAGGGGCTCCTATTGAAGCAGCAGCAATGGATTTAATTAAAGATCTTCGTTTCATAAGTTGTAAATTAATAAAAGGAATTGGTTTTTTACCTAAATTTAGTTCTCAAATTAATTCTAAACTAAAATCAAAAAAATGAAAAAATTATTTTTACTTATAGCAATTCTTGCAGTAGGATCAATCTCTGCTCAAGGAAACGGTGACTTTGTTTCTTTTCAATTTGTTAAGACAACACCAGGTGAACAATATAACGTTATATTGAATGAAAAATGGAAAGAGCTTCATCAAATGCGAATAGATGAGGGAACAATTACTGGATGGGATACCTGGTGGAGAGTGGGTGCTACTCCAGAATCTGATTGGAACCTTCTAATTGTTACAGTTGCAAGACATCCAGACAGTCTTAACGCAAATGTGGGAGTGCCAAAAATGAGACCTGAATATAGTGAAATGGATAGAGAGATCTTCCTAGAAAAGAACTATAAGGCAAGGACTCTAGTTTGGCAAAATGTTTATGTAAATAAAGGATTAAATTTTGCTGGTAATAATGGTGAAACACCTGCAGTACCTCAAGTTGCCGTAATAAATCCAATGAAGACAGATTATTCTAATGATGCCAAATATGAGGCATTAGAGAACAGTCTTAACTCAGGAGATTTAGGCCCAAGATTAGGTTGGGGGTTACTAAAGCGAATAGATAATTATGGAGATGACATTCATCACAATTATATGACAGTTGATTTCTATGAAAACATGTCTGATTTAATGCTCTCAAGAGTTCCTACTCAGAATGCCAATAGACAGCTCCAAGAAGTTGTTAAAATGAGAAAGCATGTAAGTAGTATAAGACTATGGTCAGGTATCTCATTGAGACCAACACAATAATTCCAAAAAAACAACTTTTTAAAAACCCCCCATATGAGGGGGTTTTTTTATTTTTGATACTATGAGGAATACTTTCGTGCTTATTATATCTCTAATTCTTTTAGTTAGCTGTTCTTTTAATCCTGATCCTATTAGATCAGCTTTTAAAGGAGATGACTTTTTAAGAAGTATTGTAAAAAATAAGGATAACTATGAAATACAAATTCTTTATACAGAAGTTTCAAAAAATAGTGTTGGACAAGCTGAATTTTCAGATTTTCAGTTTCAAGTAAATGATGAGAAATACTTTTATCCAGCAAGCACAATAAAACTCCCTATTACAATACTGGCTCTTTCAAAAATTAATGAGCTTAGGGCTGAAGGGTCAAATATTTCTCCTAAATCTAAAATCAAACTTTCTCTAATAAACAATAACAACGAAATAATTCTAAAGGACTCAATTACCTCTTTTCAGAATTTAATTGCTGATGTTTTCCTAGTTAGTGATAACTCGGCTTCAAATGTCTTAATTGATTTTATAGGCTACAATTATTTTAACTCATCTATGAGTAATTTAGGGTTTGCAAACACTTATTTAAATCATAAGTTCAATCCTGATCCTTTTGTAGATTCATCATGGATAATTAGTTCTCTTGATAATGAGATAATATCATCCAATGAAAATCAAATAACTGTTTTAGCTAGCAGCAATATTTCTAATTTAAAAAAAGGTGAAAAAAGATTTATTAATGGGGAGATAAAAAATGAATCACTAGATTTCTCATCAAAGAACAGATCATCATTGACAGATATGCATAACATAATGAAGAATATAATTTATCCTGAAATCTCCCTTTCTAAATTTAATTTAAATGTAGAAGACTATGATTTCTTAAGGTATTGGATGAGCAGATTTACCCATGAAGATCTTGGAGTTAAATATATTGGAGATTCTAAATTCTTTAACTCTTACAATAAATTTTTTATACATGGCACTGATACAATTATAAACAATACTGATGTCAGGGTATACAATAAGATTGGCCAGGCGTATGGAACATCAACTGACAGCGCATACATTAAAAATTATAAAGAAGACCTTGAGTTTTTCTTAACAGCGACTATCTATACAAACAAAAACAAAATAATAAATGACAACATTTATGAGTATGGAGATACAGCTATTCCTTTTTTATCAAAATTATCAAAAGCTCTTTATAAAAATCTTTTAGATTAGTCTTTAACTAAACCAAGGTCAACTAATCTTTGATAAAGAAATTCCCCTGCAGTTATATCTTCAAAACCTTTTGGATTATTCTTATCAATACATGAATCAATACAATCTAATGGCATTTCAAGCCTAGGATGTAAGAAAAAAGGAATGGAATATCTAGAGCTATTCCAAAGGCTTTTTGGAGGATTTACAACTCTATGTATTGTAGATTTTAATTTATTATTTGTATGTCTAGACAACATATCGCCAATATTGACAATAATTTCATCATCTTCAGCTATTGCATCCACCCATTCTCCTTTATTATTTAAAACTTGCAAGCCTCTACCTTGTGCACCCATTAGAAGTGTAATCAAATTAATATCACCATGAGCAGCAGCCCTTTCTGCTTTTTTTGGTTCTTCATTAATAGGCGGATAATGAATTGCTCTGAGAATTGAGTTGCCATTAAATATATGCTTATCAAAATATGTTTCTTTCAAGTTTAAATAGCAGGCAATTGCTCTTAAAATATGTCTTCCTGTATCTTCAAGTAGCTCATAGGTTTTTTGACCAATCTTATTAAAACCTTCAAGTTCTTCTACAATAACATTTTTAGGATATTTATTCTCTAGTTCAGGTTCATTTTTAACATACTGGCCAAAATGCCAAAACTCTTTTAAATCACCTACATTTTTTCCTTTTGCATGTTCTTTGCCAAATGGTGTAAAACCTCTTTGGCTTGCAAGACCTTTAATAATATATTTAGACTTAACACTATCTGGAAGATTAAAAAATTGTTTAACCTCTTTGTATAAAGAGTCTTTTACTTCATCATTAAGTAAGTGACCCTTAACTGCCACAAACCCAATCTCACTAAAACCCTTTCCAAGTTCTTTAATAAATTTTTCTTTGCTACTATCATCCCCTGATAAATAATCATTCAAGTTTACTTGTGGAATTCTACTCATTTTTAGTCTTTTTTAGCAATTAGTTTTGTGATATACTTACCCAGTATGTCAAATTCTAGATTAACAAAACTCCCTGGTTTAATGTTTTTAAAATTTGTGTTTTCATAGGTATAGGGAATAATAGCTACAGAGAAAGAATCAGATGATGAATCAACAACAGTTAGGCTAACACCATTAATAGTTATTGAACCTTTCCCTACTGTAATATTTTCCTTATTATGATCAAACACATATTTCCAACTACCATTTGTCTCTTGAACCTCAGAACATATTGCAACTTCATCGACATGACCTTGAACAACATGCCCATCAAATCTGGAATTAACTGACATTGACCTTTCAATATTTACAAGATCGCCAGGAATTAGTTTACCAAGATTACTTCTACTTAGGCTTTCTTCAATAACTGTTACAGTATAAACATCATCTTTAATGTCAACTATGGTTAGACATACTCCATTATGACAAAGGCTTTGGTCAATTTTTAATTCTTTGGTTATTGAGGACTCTAAAGAAAGATTTAGATTGCCCTTTTCTTTTTCAACTTTTTTAACTGTAGCTAAACACTCTATAATCCCAGTGAACATTATTATCTTTGTTTTTGCTCAGTAAAATTACTAATTAAATTAACTAGTGGGAAAATCAAAAAAAATTAATGTTGGAATTTCTATAGGAGACCCTAATGGTATTGGAATTGAGGTTATGCTAAAAGCACTATCTGACAGGCCTTCTAATGATTATTGCAATTTTATAATTTATTCTTCTTATGAGTTAATAGTAAATCAGAAAAAAGATCTAAATATTAACTCACTTCAATTAAAAACAATAACAAGCTTTGATGAAATATCTTCAAACTCAATCAATATTAAAGAAGTCTTTACTGAATCAAAATATGAATTTGGGGTATTTGATAAGTTAGTTTCTAAAAATGCAATTATTTCTTTTAAAGAGGCTGTAAAAGATGCCAGTGATAAAAAAATAGATGTTTTAATTACTTCGCCAATTAATAAAAACCTGTCTTATTCTGAATCTTTCAAATATTCAGGCCATACAGATTATTTAAGACACTATTTTAATGAAGAACCAATAATGTTAATGGTTTCTGAGAAACTTAAAGTGGGATTACTAACTGAGCACATAGCACTAAAAGATGTTGTCCATAATATTACAGCTGAAAAAACAACTAAGAAATTAAAACTCTTATGCCAAGTCTTAAATAAAGACTTTGGTATAATTAAGCCAAAGATTGCAGTTCTTTCAATTAATCCACATGTTGGAGATAACGGTGTAATTGGAACTGAAGATCAAAAATTATTAACCCCAGCTATAAATGAGTTAAATCAAAAGGAAGATATAGTTTCTGGTCCGTTTTCAGCTGACACTTTTTTTTGCAATAATTATGCTAAATATGATGCTATTCTATCTGTATATCATGACCAAGGATTAATTCCATTCAAGACCATTTCTTTTGGTAAAGGGGTAAATTATAGTGCAGGTCTTCCTATTATTCGAACTTCTCCAGATCATGGCACAGGCTTTGACATTGCAGGAAAAAGTATTGCGGATCCATCTTCTTTTAAATATGCTTTAAAATTAGCATTGGACATATACAAGGCAAGAAATAAAATACTTTAACATTAAATAGATAAATTTTTATAAATTTGCCGCTCAATAGTTAAGTGATGAAATCGCTTTCGCCATATTTGATAAAGTTTTCAGGTTTGAAAGAAGGTATACATCTCTTTAACTATGAACTAGGAAATAAGTTCTTTAAAAATTTTGACTATTATGATTTTCTCGATGCAAAGCTTTTTGCTAAGCTCGAGTTAGAGAAACAATCCACGCTTTTAAACCTTAAGTTTTCTTTTAATGGTGAAATTGAGGTTCAATGTGATGTTTCTATGGAAAGTTTTAATCTTGAATTAGAGACCGAACATGGAGTAGTTGTGAAGTTTAAAGATGATATTATATCTACAGACGATAAAGTTATATTCATGCCAGCGGGTTCACATAGTATTGACGTTTCTCATTTAATTTACGAAAGTATAATTTTAGCAGTTCCTCAAAAAAAGGTTCATCCAGGAATAGAAAACGGCTCGTTAAAATCAGAAATAGTTGAAAAACTAGAAGCACTAAAACCTAAAAAGAATTTTAAAGAAAAAACTGACCCTAGGTGGGACAAATTAAAAGATTTATTATAAATGGCACATCCAAAACGTAAAATATCTAAAACTAGAAGAGATAAACGTAGAACTCATATTAAAGCTGAGAAACAACAGATTTCAATATGTCAGGCTACAGGTGAGTCACACTTATATCACAGAGCTCATTGGCACGAAGGAAAGCTTTATTATAGAGGAAAAGTTTTAGTTGATTCTTTAGAATCATAAAAAACTAGTATCTTAAATTATCAATTTAATTGTCTAATGACATAATTGATGTTAGTATGATATCTAACAAGACAAAAAAAATAAAAGCCGCCATTACTGCAATCGGCGGTTATGTTCCAGAAGACTTTATCTCCAACAAAGATTTAGAAAAAATGGTTGACACTAATGACGAGTGGATAACTGCGAGGACTGGGATTAAAAAAAGAAGAATACTTAAAAAAGAGGGGAAGGCCACATCATACTTAGCTATAAATGCAGCCAACGACCTTATTAACAAAAAGAAATTAGACCCAACTACTATTGATTTAGTAATTGTCTCTACAATAACTCCAGACTTTCATGGAGCATCAACAGCTCCAACAGTTGCATCCCAAATAAACGCTTCTAATGCATATGCATTTGATATTAATGCTGCATGTTCTGGTTTCTTGTTTGGAATGTCAACGGCCACTAGTTATATTGAATCTGGTAGATATAACAAAGTTCTTTTAATTGGAGCAGATATGATGTCTTCAATTGTTGATTATACCGATAGATCTACTAGCATTCTATTCGGAGATGGAGCAGGTGCAGTTTTGATTGAACCAAGTGATAATGACTTTGGCTGGGAGGACGAATTCTTAAGATCAGATGGAATAGGTGCAGAGTGGCTAAAAATCAAAGCAGGAGGTTCATTATACCCCACTTCAAAAGAAACTTTTGAAAATAAATGGCATTATATTACACAAGATGGAAAGACTGTTTTTAAATCAGCAGTTTCAGAAATGGCTAATGCAACAGAGCAGATTATTATTAGAAATAATCTTGATCCTGAGGAGATAAAATATCTATTACCTCATCAAGCTAATAAGAGAATTATTGATGCTACCGCAGAAAAGATTAATTTAGATAAAAATAAAGTATTAATGAATATCGAAGAATATGGGAATACAACAGCAGCAACAATACCTCTGCTAATGCATGACTATGAGAATAATTTTAATAAAGGTGATAAAATTATTCTTGCTGCGTTCGGAGCAGGTCTCACCTGGGGTGCAGCATATTTAACATGGGCCTATAATTAAAATAAAAATTATGGATATAAAAGAAATACAAAACCTAATAAAATTTGTTTCAAAATCTGGTGTTGAGGAGGTAAAAATTGAAAGAGAGGATTTTAAAATAACAATTAAAACAAAGAAAAACACGCCACAGCAAATAGTTGTTGAAGAATTACCTAATAAAATAAATATTCCAACTCAAGTTGCAGTTCCAGTTAGTCAAGACATTGATAAAGAAAAGACTCCTGATGTTGAGGTCTCTAAAACTGAAGATTCAAATCATATAATAATTAAGTCTCCAATAATTGGAACTTTTTATAGGAAACCTTCACCGGATAAGCCTTCATTTGTAGAGGTTGGACAGAATATAGCTGAAGGAGATGCTCTCTGTGTCATTGAAGCAATGAAGTTATTTAACGAGATAGAATCTGAGGTTTCAGGAAAAATCGTAAAAATTCTTGTAGACGACCAAAGCCCTGTAGAGTTTGATCAACCACTATTTGTCATCGACCCATCATAAAAAATGTTTAAAAAAATATTAATTGCTAATAGAGGAGAAATCGCTATGCGTGTCATTAGGACGTGTAAAGAAATGGGTATTAATACTGTAGCTGTTTATTCTAAAGCTGATGAGGAAAGCTTACATGTAAGATTTGCTGATGAGGCTGTATGTATAGGCCCCACTGCTAGCGCTGATTCTTACCTTAAGCCTGCTAATATAATAGCAGCTGCAGAGATTACAAATGCTGATGCAATACATCCAGGCTATGGGTTCTTATCAGAGAACAGTAAATTTTCAAAAATTTGTGATGAGCACAATATAAAATTTATAGGAGCATCTCCTGATATGATTGATAAAATGGGAGATAAATCTTCTGCAAAAGAGACTATGAAAAAAGCTGGTGTTCCAACTATTCCAGGATCTGAAGGCTTAGTTCCAACTCTTGAAGATGCTCAAAATGTTGCACTTGAAATAGGTTATCCTATAATGTTAAAAGCAACTGCTGGGGGAGGAGGAAAAGGAATGAGGATAGCTAAAACACCAAAAGAACTGGCAAGTGCTTGGGAGCTTGCAAGACAGGAATCAAAATTGGCTTTTGACAATGATGACATGTATTTGGAAAAGTTTATTGAGGATCCAAGACATATTGAGATTCAGATTATAGGAGATTCCTATGGTAAGGCCTGTCATCTTTCTGAGAGAGATTGCTCTATTCAGAGACGTCATCAAAAATTAATTGAAGAAACTCCTTCACCTTTTATGACTAAGCCATTGAGAAAAGCAATGGGTGATGCTGCTGTAAAAGCTGCGGAATCAATTAAATATGAAGGTGCAGGGACAATAGAGTTCCTAGTTGATAAGCATAAGAACTTCTATTTTATGGAGATGAATACACGAATTCAGGTAGAACACCCAATTACCGAGCAAGTGATTGATTATGACTTAATCAGAGAACAAATAAAAGTTGCTGCAGGAGAACCAATAAAAGGAAAAAATTATTTCCCTAAATTATGTTCAATAGAATGTAGAATTAATGCTGAAGATCCTCATAATGAATTTATGCCTAATCCAGGTAAAATTCTTACTCTTCATTTTCCTGGTGGACACGGCGTAAGAATTGACACACATGTTTACAGCGGTTATGTAATACCTCCCTACTATGATTCAATGATCGCCAAACTGATTACAACTGCTCAGACTAGAGAAGAGGCAATAAACAAGATGAAAAGAGCTTTGGATGAGTTTGTTATTGAAGGAGTAAAAACAACTATTCCATTTCATCAAAAAATGATGGAGAATCCTGACTTTATCTCAGGAAATTACACGACTAAGTTTATGGAATCATTTGAGATGGAGTGCTAAACAAGGTTCATCTCAATTAATTTTTCTGCAATTTGAATAGTATTTGTAGCAGCACCTTTTCTAAGGTTGTCCGCAACAATCCAAAGATTTAATCCACTCTTTATACTAAAGTCTCTTCTAATCCTTCCAACGAAAACCTCATCTCTATTTGATGCGTTAATAGGCATTGGGTATATGTTATTATCTGGTTCATCTTCAACAATTAATCCGGGTGAGCTTCTTAAAATACTAAACACTTCTTCAAGTTTAAAGTCATTCTCAAATTCAATGTTAACAGACTCGCCATGACAGATTTCTATAGGCACTCTAACTGCAGTAGATGTAATCTGAATACTATTATCATTTAATATTTTTCTGGTTTCGTTGATTAGCTTATTCTCTTCTTTCGTGTAACCACCCTCTTCAAAAACGTCGCAATGTGGCAAAAGATTTTGATCTATCGAATATGGGTAAACTTTTTCAGGGTTAGAGCTATTTCTCTCACTATATAACTGGTCTATAGCATTTTTACCTGTACCAGATACAGATTGATAAGTAGATATTACAAGACGCTTAATCTTAAACTTTCTGTGAAGAGGAGCTAATACGACAAGCATCTGCATTGTAGAACAATTTGGGTTAGCTATTATATAGTCATGCTCTGTTAAAGATTCTGAATTTACTTCACTAACTATAAGCTTTTTTGATGAGTCCATTCTCCAAGCAGATGAATTATCTACAACTCGAGTACCTTTCTCCGCAAATTTTGGAGCCCATTCCAGTGAGGCTGAACCGCCAGCCGAAAAAAGCGCAATATCTGGTTTCATTTCTACAGCGTCAGTTAATGAAACTATACTATACTCTTTACCATGAAATTTAATCTTATTTCCAATAGACCTTTCTGAGGCAACTGGTATTATCTCAGTAACAGGGAATTTTCTTTTCTCTAGGAGGTTTAGCATAACAGTTCCAACAACTCCCGTTGCACCAACAACAGCTACTTTCATATTTATTTATTTTTGTTCATTTTTTTGTAAAATACTGGACGACTTAAAGGCTCATATTTATCTTTTTCTCCAATAACAACTATGTCTTTTTTATTATTTTTTCTGTAACTATAGTTTGCAATATTTCCTGATTTTTTACAGACGGCATGTACTTTTGTAACATACTCTGAAACTGCCATTAGATTTGGCATTGGTCCAAAAGGATTTCCAAGATAGTCCATATCTAACCCAGCAATTATAACTCTAGTACCACTATTTGCTATTTTATTACATACGGTTACTATTTGATCATCAAAAAATTGAGCTTCATCTATAGCTACAACATCGCAATTATTAACTTTCTCCAAAATTTCATTTGAAGACTTTACTTCTATACATTCAAGCTTGCTCTCATCATGTGATTCAATAAAATTTTTACTTCTTGAGTCAATGATAGGCTTAAATACTTTTATCTTTTGATTAGCAATCTTTGCCCTCTTAATACGTCTAATAAGCTCTTCGGTTTTTCCTGAGAACATTGATCCACATATAACCTCAATCCATCCGAATTGTTCATTGTTATATACTGGATTTTCTAAAAACATTTTGTAATTTGATTTATAATAAAAACAAATTTATCAAAAAGTAGATCATTATAATAATAAACTAAGGTGTTTAAAAAATTAGAAAATAAAATTAAAGAACTTGCTTTAAGAATTCATGATTCAAGACTAAATGACTCAAAAAGTATTTATGAAGATTCTAAAAGGTTATATGAATTAACAGTGATACATAAATATCTTAAAAATCAAGAAAGAGATGCTGACTGGCTCCTTCATGAGGAAAGACTCAAAGAGACATTAAAAGATCTAAATCTGGATACAAAAAAAACAACTTCAACTCCTCATAATGCAAGTGAAATTATCCCTCTAATTGATACAATTAAAGATTTAGTAACTGAAATACCTGAGTCAGATGATGATAAATGATATCAAACTCTATATTGTACCAACCCCAATAGGAAATCTAGATGATATAACAATAAGAGCAATTGAAACTCTAAAAAACTCAGATTTAATTTTATCAGAGGATACTAGACATGCAAAAAAACTCTTAAGTCATTATAAAATATCTACAAAAGTCAAAAGTTATCATTTGAATAATGAACATAAAAAAGTGGATGAGTATGTTGAATTGATGCTTCAGGATAAAACAATCTCATTAATTACAGATGCAGGAACACCATGCATATCGGATCCTGGTTTTTTATTAGTTAGGGAAGCAATAAAAAAAGGAATTCAAATTACATGTTTACCTGGCCCTACAGCTTTAATTCCCGCTATTGTTTTAAGTGGTCTGCCAAGTGATGCCTTTATCTTTGAAGGTTTTTTACCAAGAAAAAAAGGCAGAAAAACAAAACTTAAAGAGATTTCAAATAATACAGTTACTACTATTATTTATGAATCACCATATAGAATTATTAAAACACTGTCTGACTTATTAGAATTTCTAGGGAGTGATAGGAAGGTGTCTGTCAGTAGAGAAATATCAAAAATATATGAGGAAACATTTAGGGGCAAAGTTAGTGATGCTTTGGTTCATTTTTCTGATAAAAAAATAAAGGGTGAGTTTGTAATATGTATTAATAAGGAAAAAGACTGAAGTTAAATTTTCTCATGAATAATTGGATAGAAAAGGAGCAGCCTAACAAAGCGACAATCCAGTCTCTTAAAAAAGATATAAAAATTGATGATTTTTTATGCTCTTTGCTACTTCAAAGAAAAGTTAGAACATTAATAAAAGCTCAAGAATTTTTTCGTCCTGATATTAACTTACTTTACGATCCATTCCTTATGAAGGATATGAAAAAGGTTGTTGAAAAAATTGAAAATTCAAGAGAAGAAAGGATAATGATTTTAGGAGATTATGATGTTGACGGTACAACATCTACAGCCATGTTATATAAATATTTTAAAAATATTAATTATGATATTCTATACTATATTCCAGATAGATACAGCGAGGGCTATGGAGTCTCTGAAAAAGCTATTGAGTATGCAGAGAAAAACGGGGTCTCATTGATAATAACAGTTGATTGTGGTATAAAAGCAATCAACCAAGTGGATATATCTAATTCAAAGAATATAGAGATGATAATATGTGATCATCATCTTCCAGGTGATCAAATTCCAAATGCATTTGGAATACTAAATCCAAAGCAAGAAAACTGTAAATATCCTTTTAAAGATTTATGTGGCTGTGGTATTGCATATAAATTAATAACAGCTCATAACACATTGTCAAAGAATCCAATTGATATATCTATATTTTTAGATTTTGTGGCTCTAGCAACAATCTCTGATATGATGCCTCTTATTGATGAAAACAGAATTATGGTTTTCCACGGGCTAAATATTATAAATTCAAAACCAAGGATAGGTCTTCGAAACTTTTTGAAGTCAATTAATGGTAAAGTTGATGAATCAAAAATATCATTTAATATTGGGCCAAGAATAAACGCAGCTGGAAGAATGAAGACAGGAAAAATAATTGTTGATTTGTTAGTTGAAGATGATGTGAATAGAGCTAACATTCTTTCTAATGAGATTGAATTTTTAAATCAAAACAGAAGAAGAATAGAAAAAGATGTTCTTAATGAGGCTTTAAAGCAAATCGACAATGAGCGTTTTACTAATATTGTTTATGGAGAAGGATGGAACCAGGGAGTGTTGGGGATAGTTGCCTCAAGAATAATTGAACGATCTTATAAGCCAACGATAGTTATGACAGAATCAAATGAACATATTTTGACTGGATCTGTCAGGTCAGTCAAAGATTATGATGTTTATCAATCTTTATCAGATTGTGAGGACATTATTCTTCAATATGGAGGACATAAGTATGCTGCTGGATTAAAAATAAAAAAAACAAATTTTGATATTTTCAAAAATCAATTTGAAGATATTGTCAAAGATTCTGTAGGTCAAAAAATGTTTAAAAGATCTTTTTCATATGATCATTTAATTGACTTTTCAGAGTTAACTATTGAAAATGTAAAAATTATTAGAAGAATGGCTCCTTTTGGCTTAGGGAATAAACGTCCGGTTTTTAGAACTAATAATTGTTTAATAGATTCTAAATTGAGGTTTTTAGGTAAAGAAGAGCAAGTTGTTAAATCAAAAATTAAAGATAAAAATGGGTCACAATTACCGTTTATATGTTTTGATAAGAAGAGTGAATTAGTTGACCTTAAATCATCATTTGATATTCTTTATAATGTTAATCTAAATTCATTCTCAGGTCAAGATATGATTGAGTTAACGTTAAGAGAGGTATTTATAAAAAAATAAACCCCGCCATTGGCAGGGTTTAAATTAAAATCTAAGATCAGCTTAGAATCTAAATGTAGCTCCTAAATTCCATGTTGTACCTTTTCCAAAGTATACAAGGTTTTCCACATTTACACCATTCCATGCTCTTCCACCATCATTATGAATGTTTGTCTGTGATTGAGAAAGATATTCTTCATCAAATAAGTTGTTTACATTCATCCTAACAATTGTTTCATAACCTAAGAACGTAGTCCTGTATGTAGCTCCTATATCAATCAGACTAAAGCTAGGTAGTTCGATAGAACCTCTATTATTAGCAGAGAAAAACTCACTATCCAGCGGACTAAATCTTCCATAAAGATTAGAATATGTCTGGAAATCAATGTCTGCAGATAACCTGTCTGACATTTTATAAGTAGCTCCAAGGTACATAACTGTCTGTGCAGCATCTCCTAGTTTAACACCTTCTAAATAAAGTGTACCAGTCTCTCCAGCATTTTGACCATTGTCATTGTAGAAGGAAGTACCATTAAAGTTTTTAGAAAATTTCCAATCACCTAATGAAGCCATACCTTTAAGTCTAAGTCTGCTTGATGGATACCAAGTAAACTCACCCTCAATACCCTGATGTGTTTGCTCTACATTATTATAAACTATAGTTATTCCTTGATCATTAACTGATGTCGATCTTCTAAAGTTTCTATCACCCCATACTGTTGAGTAAGCATTTACCTTTGCTTTAAAATTAGAACCAGTGTAACCATAACCTAATTCAAAAGAAGTAATCTTTTCCGATGATATGTCTTCAGCTTCTCTAAAGTCATAATCTGCGTTTGTAAAGACACCATCAACTAGAGGAGGTCTGTTTATTTGACCTATATTCATAAACACATTTGCTCTGTCGCTAATGTTATAGTTTGCACCACCTTTAATATAACCACCATTTACAGTAATCTTTCTACTCTTTGTATCAGGTTGAGTAGTATAAAAATGCTCTATTTGATATTTCTGTGTAGTAGATCCAACCTGAAGTACAGCAGAGAACCTGTCATTTCCAGTATATTCAATAAGCCCGTTTATACCTGTCCAATCGTTATAACCGATGTAATATCTCTGTGTTCCATTTGGATCATCCATACCAAGATTCTTAAAAGGAGAAGACTCATAAGAAGTCGTTACAACAGTTCCAATTCTGTCTCCATTTCCAGAAAAATTATAACCATTAATTGTTGATATATAACCATCTAGTCCTAAGAAGTCACTAATACCTCTTCTATGGTATGCTTTATAAGATCTTAAATCAACTCCTAACTCATATCTAAAGTTATCTGAGTCAATTTTAATTTTAGAAATACCACCAATCCAGTTATGAGAGTTAGTAGAAAATCTTCTAACTGTTGTGTCTGCACCCCATTTACTTGGTAACCCATCAATCGTATTATGATATCCGAGCTTCATACCTGCAAAAGGACCGCTATCTGGTACATGAGCACCAGCTAAGTTTTTTGAAACCGCAGTATTCCAATTAATTGTATAATCTGCATTTCTCCACTCTGAATGATCGTCCATATACTCCGCAAATGACTCTCTAAAAGAAGTAGCTCCATATGAACCTCTTCCTCTTAGACCAGTTCCACCACCTCTTCCTGCAGATGCATAAAGAGAAGTTGCAAGTGTAACTCTACTGCTAATTTCCCAATCCCAGTTAAGAGTTGCTAATGGTTTGTGGTAATAGTTTCTTAGAACTGAAAACTCTTCACCTTTATAGTCACCATATAATTGATTAAACTTTCTATAGTCGTCACCTTGACCAGGACCATAATCTAGATAATCTTGAATTTGAGTTCCATAATATGCTTGATGATGCCATTGACCAGCTCCTAGTACAGATAGGTTAAATTGATGGTCTCCTCCTCTTGGAGTATACCCTACAGAGAAGGCATATGTTACACCTTCACCTTGCATACCATTTCTCCACCCATCACCTTGCCAGAATCCAAGAAGATAACTTGATGACCAGCCTAACTCATTTACACCAGTATTGTGAAATGCTGTTGTTTTTTGATAACCGTTGTCACCTAACATCAACTTTAGTCCTGAACCAGGAGTTGCCTCAGCAGCTCTTGTATTAACAGAGACTGTTCCACCTGCTGAAGGAACGGCAAGAGAAGTTGAACCTAGACCTCTTTGAATCTGAACACTTGAAGCAATATCAAGAAGTCCAGCCCAGTTTGACCAGTATATTCTTCCATTTTCCATATCATTCACAGGTTGACCATTTATAACGTATGCTGTATTTGTAAAGCCAAAACCTCTAAGGTACATTTGACCATCACCATACCCACCGTTATCTTGATTGGTGTAAACACCAGGAGTTCTTTTAAGAGTTTCTACAAACTCTAAGTTTCCCCCTTTTAACTCTATTTCAGCTCCAGTTACTGTACTAAATGCAATTGGAGTTTGACGCTCTTTTGCAACATCAACAACCTTGGATGTTACGGTTACTTCAGAAAGAGCAATTGAATCAAGCTCTGCATCTTGCGAATAAGCAGTAGCTGTAAATAAAGCAAATAAGATTAAGCTTAATTTTTTCATGAATACTTTAATTTTTGTTTATAAACAAAAGTAAAATTATTCACCCGTATTTGCATTAACGAAATATTAACATAAGGTTAATCAATACTCAAATAAAATTGGTGAATTAATCTTTTAGTTGCTCCCTTATTTTTTTTGTGGATTTGTCAAGGGCATCATCATTACCAAGTAAAATTTCTTTAGCTATTGATTTTCCTAACTCAACACCCCATTGATCGAAGCTAAATACATTTAAAATAGATCCAATTGTAAAAATTTTATTTTCATACATTGCAATCAATGACCCAAGGCTTGATGGGTCTAACTTGTTAATAACTATTGAAGTTGATGGTTTATTCCCATCAATATTTTTGTGAACGTCATTACCTGAGGCTAGTTTACCTGTCATCAAGGCGTTTGTTTGAGCTAAAAAGTTTGAGTTTAAAATTTTATGTTGATTAGAATCACCATATAATGATTTTTTAAATGCAATAAAGTCGGATGGAATAATTTTAGTCCCTTGATGCATTAGTTGAAAAAATGCATGTTGAGCATTAGTTCCTGTTGACCCCCATACTATTGATCCGGTCTCATAATTTATTTTTTTGCCACTTCTGTCAACACTTTTACCATTGCTCTCCATACTTGCTTGTTGAAGATAATCAGAAAGTTTTGTTAAGGACTGGCTGTAAGGCAAGACAGCTTCAGTTTCACACTTAAAAAAATTATTATACCAGATACTAATTAAAGCAAGGACTACTGGAATATTTTTTTCAAATGGAGAATTTTTAAAATGAACATCCATTTCATGTGCACCTTTTAGAAAATCTTTAAAATTTTCAGAGCCTATAACGATTGAAATAATAAGCCCTACAGACCCCCACAATGAAAATCTTCCACCAACCCACTCAGGTATTGAAAGAATATTATCTTGAGAAACCCCAAACTTTTTTGGAGCTTCAGTATTATTTGAAATAGCAATAAAATGATCTTTTATTGCACTTTCACTTGCATTATCAATAAACCATGCTCTTACTTTATTCGCATTTTCAAGTGTTTCAATAGTTGTAAAGGTTTTTGAAACAATTATAAAAAGTGTAGTTTCTGGATTTAGGTCTTTAAGAAGTTTTGATGTAAAGTCAGGATCTATATTTGAGATAAAATGTGGTTTAATGCCTTTGCTATAATATGCTAGCGCTTCTGTTACCATCTCTGGACCTAAATGGGATCCTCCAATTCCAATATTTACAACGTCTGTAATTCTTTTACCACTATATCCTGACCTTTTTGCATTGTTTATTTCATCTGAAATATTAATTATTTTATTTAATGTTTTATCTACCTCATCATTCCCTGATGATCTCAAGGCAGTATGAAGTACAGCTCTGCTCTCAGTCTCATTTATAATAGCTCCATTAAAATATTGATCAATGTTATTTTTAAGATTGGTTTCTTCGCACAAATTCGTTAAAAGCTTGAATGTGTTATTGCTAAGTCTGTTCTTTGAGAAGTCAAGGTAAAAATTACTCCAACTTATAGAAAAGTTCTCAAGGCGATTATTTTCTTCTTTAAAAAAGTCATTAATATGATGATTATTCTCTTTATTAAATTGCTCAACAAGTTTTTTCCATGAAGATAGTTTCGTAGGATTAATCTTTGATAAAGCCATTATATAGAGGTTTTATTTTTAATTATTATAGAATCAATTTGTGATTTAATTAAAACAATATCATTAAGATACTTCTTTTTTAAGGACTCATTAATTGGTTTAGCTTCTGGTAGTTTTTGTTTAAATGGATCCACTTCGCGTCCATTTTTCCAAAACCTATAACATACATGAGGTCCCGTGGTATATCCAGTAACCCCTACAAAACCTATTACATCACCTTGCTCAACAAATTGACCCACTTTAACATTAGCTTTCTGCATGTGGAGGTATTGAGTTGTATATGTGTTATTATGTTTAACTTTTACATATCTTCCATTTGCTCTTGTATAGCTTACCTCTGTAACAGTTCCGTTTGCAGTTGATAAGATCGGTGTGCCAATTGGTGCTGCAAAGTCTGTTCCTCTGTGTGGCCTAATTCGATTGTTATAAAGTGCGATTCTTCTCCTAAGATTATATCTTGATGAAATTCTACCAAATTTTATTGGAGATTGTAAAAAAGCCCTTCTGAGATTCTTAGCATCTTGATCAAGATAATCAACAATACCTTTTATAGAATCAGTCTCATACTCAAATGCATACCTTTCTGTTCCTCTATGTAAAAAATATGCTGCTTTAACTTTTGTGATTTCAACAGGTATAGTGTCATCTACGTAGGCTTGTGTGTAGATAACTTTAAATTTGTCACCCTTGTCTAGTCTGAAAAAATCAATTGTCCAGGCATATATATCAGATAAATAATATGTTAACAAAGGGTCTTTGCCCTGCTCTTCAAGTGTTAAGTATAATGAGTTTTCAATATTACCTGATGCAGATAAATCTTTATATGTTCTTTCCTTTTTAAAAGTTTTTCCATAAATGCTATCCTTGAGTTGAATCATAGAATATCCCTCAATCGTTGGGTGATAGACAAATGCTTTTAAGCTTGGTATTGAGTCATTTGTGAATATTAGTGTATACGGTTTTCCGCGTTGAAGTATTCTAAAGTCAACATCATTTTTGGTCTTTTCTAAAGCTTTATATATTTCAGGATAGTCAATACCTTGAGCTTCAAGTATATCTCCAAAAGTATCACCTCTTCCAACTTTTTTTTCTTCAAAAATATGTTTTGACTGGTCATACCCATATTTATAAATGATTGGTTCCTCCTCATCTAAAATAACTGAGGCGATATCAGATCCACATGAACTAAATAAGTTGATAATTAAAAATAACAATGAGAAAAAATAATATTTATTATTCATCAGCTTTTTTGTTTAATTAAAAGAGGGTTCACAATTCCCGAGTAATTATCCAAATCTGCTTTAATAGAACCAACTAATAAGTCTGCCTGAACTCGAATAGGAATTTTATTTTCATCATTTGTAAGCCAGATAGTTATACTCCCTTCACCTTTAAAAATTCTACTTCTATTTGTTGCAGGCATAAGTTTCAGACACTCTATTTTACCATACTTAGTTCTTATGGTTTCTTTACCAAGATATTTTAAAGCTAACTCTCTATTCTTGGAATCATAGAACATATTAATAGTAAAAAAATCTCCTTCTTTAATCTCATCCGCAGAAAAATTCTTCCTAAGATAATATAATGACGATATAAGATCCTGAACATTATTCTTTGTAGAAATAATATCAGTTGTCCCCTTTTTTATATTATTAACAGTAGCTTCTTTTTTTTCTGAGTTAAAACTTACTTCTAAGTTTTTCGTATACCCACCTTCATAGATATTTCTCTTAAAAAGCTTAGGTTGAACTTTTTCTATTTCAAAGTAGCTGCTGTAATAATCTTCAACTTTAAAAAAAAGTCTAGCTAATCCAATTGTTTTTCCATACCCAGATGCGAGCAAAACGTCTTCCCCATCAACCTTTTCATTTGAAAGGGTTAGAGATGCATAACTAGCATTAAAAATTCCATAATGGACTCTGTATTCAAGATTTTCACCAGCTTTAAATGGCTCAAATTCAGCAGAAGTTGTTTGACTGAAAATTAGATTAATACTAAAAAATAGAGATTTAAGGTACAGTATAGTAATTTTCATTTTTCCTACACAAAATTAAATAAAATTAATTTCTTAATTGATTAAAAACTGATCTACCTCTATTATTACCAAGAAATTTTATTAACTCATCCTCTTCTAATTCTTTAAGTCTGATAAATGATTTATACTTTTTTAATAATTTATCTTTAAGAATAGGACCGATTCCAACTAAATCATCAATGCCTGATTTAAGAGCACCTTTACTCCTGATATCTCTATGAAAATTTATTGCAAATCTATGTGCTTCATTTCTTAATTGCTGAATTAATTTTAAAGTTTCTGACTTTTTGTCAATGTATAGAGGAAGTTTGTCATTTGGTTTAAATATTTCTTCAAGTTTCTTAGCTATTCCTATTATTGCCACTTTTTTTTCTAAATTAAGTTTCTTTATACTTTTTAGACCTGCAGATAGCTGGCCTTTACCTCCATCAACTATAATAAGATTTGGCAATGGTTTGTTTTCTTTTAAAAGCCTAGATAATCTCCTGAATATAACTTGTTCCATAGATGCAAAGTCATCAGGGCCATCAATATTCTTAATTTTAAAATGTCTGTAATCTTTTTTCGAAGGCCTGCCATTTCTAAATACAACACATGATGCAACAGGATTTGTACCCATTAAATTTGAATTATCAAAACATTCAATCTGGACAGGCTTCTCTTTTAATTGTAAATCTTTTTTTGCTTGTTCCATAATCCTATTTCCATGGGCCTCTGGATCTACAATTTTTATCTGCTTTAACTTATCAATTCTATAAAATTTTGCATTTCTTTCAGAAAGCTCTATCAACTTTCTCTTATCACCTGTTTTGGGAACTGTTATTTTGAGTGTTGCAGGAAGATTTACTGTAAATGGGACAACAACCTCTTTACTTTGAGAATGAAATCTTTGTTTAAGCTCAATAACTGCTAACCTCAAAATTTCCTCATCAGTCTCTTCAAGCCTTTTTTTAATTTCAAGTGTAAAAGATCGAATAACTGCACCATAAGATATTTGTAAATAATTAATATATGCATGAGTTTGATCAGAAACTAAAGCAAAAACATCAATATCACTTATCTTGGAATTAACAATAGTTGATTTTGCCTGATAATTATATAAAATATCAAGTTTATCTTTAATTTCCTGCGCTTCTTCATATTGGAGTTGTTTTGAAAAGACATCCATCCTATCTTTTAATTCGTCAATGGATTTTTTAAAATTACCTTTAATAAGATGTCTAATAGATTTAATATTTTCAGAAAATTTAGCTTTTATAGAACTTTCTGTCTCTTTCTTTATCATATGATTTAACTCATGATTCAGGAATGGATAGATATCCTTTATTAGTTTAATTAAAAAACGAGCGCTGTAAACATTTGTGAAGGGACCATAATACTCTCCTCTTCTTTTCTCAACCTTTCTAGTATAAAAAATATCAGGTATAGGATCTTTAACTATACATATCCAAGGGTATGATTTATCATCTTTTAGAAGTATGTTATATTTAGGCTGATATTTTTTTATTAAGTTATTCTCAAGTAAAAGAGCATCCATTTCTGTGTCAACAATAATCTTCTCAATTTTTTTTATACTTCTTACCAATAGCTTTGTCTTCTTGCTATCATGATTCTTTGTAAAATATGAGGTAACTCTTTTTTTTAAGTTTTTTGCCTTACCTATATATATAATTTTTTCATCATCATAGAATTGATAAACACCTGGTAATTCTGGAAGTGATTTTGATTGAATATGAAGTTCAGATTGTTCCATCAAAACAAAATTAAAGTTATTTTTATTTTATATTAAAGCAGATGATCAATAATGAAAAAAAAGTTTTTACGAAAAGTTTACGAGGATAATAGATCTAATACACCAATAAGTCAATTCCAGGAGCTATGTAAGGGTATACTGGATAATTTAATTGAGCTAAGTATTTGGGATAAAGACATATATCACGTCTACTTATCTGTTGAATCTAAAAATGAGGTAGACACCAATGCTATTATAAGTTTTATACTCAATAAAAATAAAAGAGTAATAGTTCCTAAAATCGCAAATAAAAATTTAATGCATTTTGAAATAGATCAAAACACAAAGTTTACTAAAAATAAATTAGGTATTCGAGAGCCTATAAGTAAAGTTAGCTTTGACACATCATTAATAGAAGCTATAATTGTACCACTTTTAGTTTTTGATAAAAATGGTCATAGAGTTGGGTATGGAGGAGGATACTATGACAGGTTTATGAGCGACATCAAAGATGATGTTATAAAAGTAGGCCTTTCTCTATTTGATCCTATAGATAAAATAAGCGATATCAATGACAAGGATATCCCACTTAATTTTGTTGTAACACCTTCAAGGACGTATAATTTTAATTAAAAAGAAACCTTTTTATTAAAGATTAATAAAAGGATTACACCTGTGCTTATATAAGAATCAGCAAAATTAAAGACATATTCAAAAAATGTATATTCTTCACCACCAATATAAGGTATCCAGGTTGGCCAGACCCAAGTTGCTAATGGGAATTGAATCATATCAACAACACTTCCATAAAATAATGAAGAATAACCCACCTCTGGGAAAAGTGTGGCAACTTGACCATAACTAGATGAAAATATAACTCCATAAAAAATAGAATCAATTAAATTTCCAACTGCTCCTGCAAAAATTAGACATATACATATAATTAATAATTGTGAGCCTTTATTTTTAATTATGCTTCTTAACCAAACACCAATACCAATACAAGCAAAAATTCTAAAAAGCGTTAAAGTTAATTTTGCAGTATTATCATCTAAAAACGGTATCAAATTATTCAATCTCGCTCCCATAGCCATTCCTTTATTTTCAATAAATAAAAGCTTAAAAAAACCAAGATCAACAATTGGCATTTCACCATATATAGTGAGTGGGTAATTAAGTTTTATATAGAATTTTACCCATTGATCTAAAAAAATTAATATTAGAATAAATATTACAGATTTTTTTGCATCAATATTTTTGAGTAATGAAATCAAGGAAATAGAACTTAGCTTTGAATATTCTTTGCCTCAATACTAAGTGTAGCGTGAGGTACAATCTTAAGTCTCTTTTTATCAATAAGCTTTCCTGTAACCCTACAAACTCCATATGTCTTATTTTCAATCCTAATAAGAGCATTTTTTAAATCTCTTATAAATTTTTCTTGTCTTAAGGCCAACTGAGTATTAGCTTCCTTTGACATTGTCTCAGACCCTTCTTCAAAAGATTTAAATGTTGGTGAAGTGTCATCAGTCCCATTATTACTATCATTCATATATGCACTTTTAAGAAGATCTAAATCAGTCTTAGCCTTTTCAATTTTTTTGTTGATTATTTTTCTAAAGCTTTCTAATTCCTTATCAGAATACTTGTTTTTTGTCTTTTTACTCATTTTTAAACTTTATTTATGGTTATAGCAGTTTTTATATTATCAAACTCTATTATCTCTCCTTTATCTAAATTTTCGCTAAAATATAATTTTATTGCTAGAGTTTCACCCTTAATATACTCTAAATTAGATTTTAATGCTTGTTCAAGCTTGGGAGTCTTCTTTATGTTAATCTCAATTTTATCTGTCACATTAAAACCTTGATTTTTCCTTATATTTTGAATTCTATTAACTATTTCTCTTGTTATCCCTTCCTCAATTAACTTTTCATCTAATTTTAGATCAAGTGCAATGGTCTGTTTACCATCAGATGCTACAGAAAGACCTTCTATGTCTTTATAATTAATCTCAACATCATCAATAGATATCAACACCTCTTCACCCTCAACTAATAACGCTAAATTCCCCTCACTTTCAAGCCTTTCGATTTCCTTATTTGAAAGTTTTTTAATTTCTTGAGCAACTGCATTTATTACTTTTCCATATCTAGGACCAAGTAGTTTGAAGTTTGGTTTAAGTTCTTTTACCAATAGAGAGTCTTTGTTGTTAAGAAATTCAATTGACTTAACATTTATCTCAGATAATATTTGTGATTTAGCATTTTCAATCTCTTTAAGTTCATCATTATTTTTTACGGGAATAATAATTTTGTTTAAGGGCTGTCTAACTTTGATTTTTTCTTTTTTCCTGATTGAAAGTGCTAATGAGCATATATTCCTTATTTGATTTATCTTATTTTCAAGTTTATTGTCAATTACCTCAGAAATTGTATCAGGAAAGCTTGATAAGTGAACCGAATCATAATCCTCTCTTTTTGAAACTACATTTAGGGATTGAAAAATATGTTCTGAATAAAAAGGTGCTATTGGAGATATAAGCTTACTAATTTTAACAAGACATTCATACAATGTTTGATATGCAGAAATTTTATCCTCATTGTACTCCCCCTTCCAAAATCTTCTTCGGGATAACCTTACGTACCAATTACTAAGCTTCTCTTGAACAAAATCATTAATATTTCTAGCAGCAGGAGTTAAATCATAATTTCCAAGGTCAAGATCTACCTGTCTAGTTAATGAGTTAAGCTCTGAAATAATCCACCTATCAAGTTCAGGTCTTTTTTTAATATCAATATGATCCTCTTTATATTCAAACCCATCAATATTCGCATATAAGCTAAAAAAACTATATATGTTTTCAAGTGTTCCAAAGAATTTTCTTTTTACTTCAGCGACACCTTCTTCATCAAATTTAAGATTATCCCATGGGTTAGAATTTGAGATCATATACCATCTTACAGCATCTGCACTATACCTTTCTATCATATCAAATGGGTCTATAGCATTGCCTAATCTTTTTGACATTTTTTGACCGTTTTTATCTAGAACAAGGCCATTAGATACAACATTTTTATATGAAATGGAGTTAAATACTAGAGAAGAAATAGCATGAAGAGTATAAAACCATCCTCTGGTTTGGTCTACACCCTCTGCTATAAAGTCAGCAGGGAAATTTGTTTTTTTATCAATTAAGTCTTTGTTCTCAAAAGGATAGTGAATTTGAGCGTAAGGCATAGAGCCAGACTCAAACCAAACATCAATTATATCCTTCTCTCTTCTCATAGGTAAGCCATCTTTGGAAGATAAAATAATTTCATCAACAACATCTTTATGTAAATCGATATTATCATAGTTTTCTTCTGACATATTACCAACTTCAAAGTTTACGAATGGATTAGATTTCATATACCCTTTATCTATGGATATATTAATCTCGTTGACAAGTTCTTCAACAGATCCTAAAATTTTATACTCAGAATTATCTTCATTTACCCAAATTGGTAATGGGACTCCCCAAAATCTTGATCTTGAGAGATTCCAATCATTTGCTGATTTAAGCCAGTTTCCAAACCTTCCTTCTCCGGTTGAACTAGGCTTCCAGTTTATAGCTTTATTAAGATTAAACATCCTATCGGTTAGTTCACTAACCTTAATAAACCATGACTCCATAGGATAGTATAAAACAGGTTTATCAGTTCTCCAACAATGAGGGTAAGAGTGCGAATACTTCTCTACTTTAAATGCTAAATTTTTTTCTTTTAATCTAATTGCTATTTCAACATCTACTGATTTTTCGGGTATATCTTCTTCTTTATAGTATTCGTTTTTTACATATTTTCCACTAATCATTCCAATACCATCAATAAATTTTCCTTTAAGATCAACAAGTGGAATCTTATTGCCATTTGTATCTAGGACTTGAAGTGGGGGAACTTCAGGTGTTGCACTTTTTGCAGCCTTGTAATCATCTGCACCAAATGTCGGTGCTGTGTGAACAATTCCTGTACCGTCTTCAGTTGTAACAAAATCTCCTAAAATTACTCTAAAAGCGTTTTCAGGATTATCAATTGGTAGAGGTGATTCATCCCATACTCTTTCATATCTAAGATTTTCAATTTCTTTCCCCGAACATGAACTAATAACACAGTATGGAATCTTAGAATCTGTTTCTTTAAATGTTTCTAATTCATCTTCATGCTTAACAACAAAGAAATTTTTAGCAAATACTTTTTCAATTAGGGAGCTAGCAACAACAACAGTTGTTTTTTCTTTAGTATACTGGTTAAATGTCTTTATAAATGAGTATTCTATTTTAGCACCAACAGTTAAAGCAGTATTTGAAGGCAATGTCCACGGAGTTGTAGTCCAGGCAAGAAAATAGAAAGGATATAAGGAATTAAATTTGGCTGAAGTATCATCTTCAACACATTTAAATTGAGCGATTACGGATGTATCACTAATTTGTTTATATGCTCCTGGTTGATTAAGCTCATGAGAGCTCAGTCCAGAACCTGCTGCAGGGGAATAGGGCTGAACAGTATATCCTTTATATAGAAGACCCTTCTCTGAAATGGATTTAATTAACCACCAAACGGTTTCCATATATTTGGGTTTATAAGTCACATAAGGATCTGATAAATCTATCCAATAACCCATTTTATTTGTTAATGACTCCCATTCACTAGTATATTTCATCACAGCCTCTTTACAAGCATTATTATACTCTGATATGCTTATCTTATCACCAATATCATCTTTTGATATCCCAAGTTCTTTTTCAACACCTAATTCTACTGGTAATCCATGGGTATCCCATCCAGCTTTTCTCTTAACATTATATCCTTTTAAAGTTTTATATCTGCAGAAAGCATCTTTAATGGTTCTTGCCATAACATGATGAATTCCGGGCTGGCCATTTGCCGAGGGAGGACCTTCATAAAAGATGAAATCTGGACTATTTTCTTTGTTGAATGATTTAGAAAAAACATCATTTTTAGACCAAAAATTTTGAATTTCTGATGAAATTGATGAAAGTGAAAAGTTTTTTGATTCTCTAAATCCCATTATCCATAATTAAAGGCGAAATTAATGATTTTAGATTAATTAAAAGTTAATATAATATGTTATAATTTAAAGTTTAGACCAATTTGAAGAGATCTCCCTGGCGCAGAAATTCCTGATGCAAAAGTTCTATAATGTGCATCAAAAACATTTGTTAATCCTAACCTTAAAAGAATATCAGATGAAATTTTTTTACTAGCATAAATTGAAAGATCTGACCATTTTGGACTCCCTAAATATATTAACCCATCTTCTCCATTTATGAATGGAGTCTCGTCAAGACCATCTTCTCCACCAAAACTATATTCATTAGCATCTTTGGATTGGCTAAACTTATAGATTGCCTTAATATTAATATCTTTTTTTGTATATGTCATTGCAATTGATCCAAAGAGTGGTGAAATAGATGGAAGAGGTCCATATGATTCATTGGTATCTCCATCTGTATAAGTTAAGCTATAGTTAAGCTTTAAATTGTTTAGAATCTCAGAGAATCCATCAATTGAAAATCCATGAATGAATCTATTTCCAAGGTTTTTATTTGAAATTGTAGTTACCTCTTCACCATTATATATTATTGTAGATAAATCAGGGGTAGTTATATCTGAGAAAACTGTATAATTATCTCTACCTATGTGTCTTGAAATAATTGTACTAAAACCTCTCAATGATATGTAATTATTGTTATCAAGAGATTTAAAATCGATTCCAAGGTCTAGGTTATATGCGTATTCTGGTTTCAAAAAAGTATTAGGTACAACAAGCAGGCCATTATTCTCTCTGATCTTGCCAATATCATCAATATTAGGATTTCTAAAACCACTTGATAGGACTGTGCTTATTTGAACCTTTTTACTAGGTCTCAGCTTCATTGAGACTGTTGTTGTTAGTGCCCTAGAGTTTAGATTAATTTTTGATAGTTGAGGATTAACTGAAATTATATCATTCCAACTAGCTTTAATGCCTGTAAAAGTCAGTCGGGTTCCGATATTAAATGTAAAAAACTCACTCATATTCCATGACCAATTTATATATGAAGCAAAACTAGTATATGAGCTGCCATCACTTGGATATCTGGTTGGGATTGCAGATTTTTGACCCAGACCTATTACTTTATTATCTGATACCTCAAGCACTCTATCATATGCTTTTGAATAATTATAATTGTAAGTAGATTCTAGTCCGTATGAAATCGAATGACCACCATTAAAATAAGTATCAAAATCACCATTAATACTGAAAACCTTTAGGTCTTCAATTTGATGAGACCTATTCATAGCATTAAATTTTCTTTTAATTCTACTTTCGTTAATTTTTTGAAACGCAAGCGTAACAACACCCTTCTTCATAAATTTTCTATCAGGAAAAATTTTTAAACTAGGTGAGATTAATAGTCTTTTTTGAGGTCCATAATACCACTCAGCAAATTTTAGTGAACTGCCTTTTGGGATACTTAATTGATCATATCTATCAATATCACTAGACTCAGAAAATTGAATATTAACATTTAATAAATTAGTCTCTCCAACTTTAAATAAAAACTTTTGGAATAGGTCTATCTGACTGTATTCAGTATTTTTTTGAATATTTTCATTCTTATTGATGGATGGTTCAGAATAATAACTATATCTAGAGTTTTTTGAAAATAAAGGTGTTAGCCCCCAGCTTTCATAACCATGGTTTCTATTTTTACCCATTTTAATGTCTCCATACTTCGAAACACTTAAAGATGTTATACTTCCCCAATTTTCTTTGCTATAATTTGTAATGTAATTATTAGAGATAGATTGATTTGCAGATGAGTAATTTGTTGTAAAACTTGAACTAATCTTTTGTGAAGAATTCAAAATAGGACTTTTTGTATAATAATGAATTACACCTCCCATTGCATCAGATCCATAACCTACAGAAGATGAACCAAAAATAACCTCAGCTCTTTCAATATTATTAGGGTCAATTGTTATAGAATTTTGCAGATGCCCAGATCTATATATTGCATTATTCATTCTTACCCCATCTACCACAATTAATACTCTATTTGCCTCAAAACCCCTAATTATAGGACTTCCCCCTCCACCTTGGCTTTTTTGAATTCTAACTCCAGGACTTAGTTCAAGTAGCTCGGCTCCAGAAGATGGAGAAGTTAAAAAAACGTCTGCAGATTTTATCACAGAGACTTTTTCAGCAACCTGATTTACATTAGATTCTGATCTTGCTACAGATAATATTACTTCATCAAGTGCTTGACTCTCCTCCTGAAGAAAGATTATCCCTCCATCAACAATATTCTCTTTAGATATTTCTAATATAGAATATCCAAGAAGTTGGAAATATAATTTTTCATCTTTAGAGAAAATACCTAAATCAACAGATCCATTAGTATTAGTTATTATAGATTTTGATTTATCTTCATTATAGATAACAACATCAGGAAGAATTTCACTAGTCGTCTCATCCTGTACAGAAATTTGTTGGCTATATGATTGACTTAATACTAAGAAAAATAAAACCCATAGATTTCCTCGATTGTATAACCTATTTAAAAACTTCAGCAAATACATGAATTGATTTAGGTGTTTTGAACATTTGTAAATGTAGAGAATAATAGTCAATTATCTTGTTTAGGATTCTTGTTCTAGATGCTCTATTAATACTCATTGTATTTAAATCCTCAAATTTCGTGCCTAATAATTTCTTGAATACATCAAGATCCTCTCCCTCAATTTTTCCAGCTAAAGGTTTAATACTTGATGTTGATCCAGATTCAAGACAGAAATACATATCATCCTTATTTCTAATGTTTGGATGAAATCCAATATATTTTGTTAACTCTATCAAAAATTTAATGTGATAGTTATTACACTCTTCAATATTATCATACCATATAAGGCTACTTAATAAGAAATTAAATAAATCTTGATTTACTCCTAGTTCTTCTCTAAACACACTATTTAAAATCTCTGAAAGAAATACTACTACAGAGCTTTTCTGAATATCAGTATGTATTGTATTAAAAAGAAATTCTGATTTTACTTCTTTTATAAATCCTAAGTTTCTGCCCTCATTAAAGGAATAGTTTATATTAATTATGTTAAGTGGGAAAAAGTGTGCTTTACTAAACCTTGATTTTTTTTGACTATACAATCCTTTAACTAAAAATGATTTAAACCCTATTTCCTCAAGATAACATGATACTATCGAGCTTGTTTCACCTTGCTTTATCGACTTAATGACAAGAGCTCTTGAATTTGACATTTAGACTATACTACACCTTGAGCTAGCATAGCGTCTGCTACTTTAACAAAGCCAGCAATATTTGCCCCTTTAACATAATTCACATGATCTTTTTCAGTTCCATACTTAAGACATGATGAGTGAATATCAGACATGATTTCTTTTAGTTTTCCATCTACAACTTCTCTTGACCAAGTATATTTAAGAGAATTCTGAGCCATTTCTAGCCCGGAGACAGCAACTCCTCCAGCATTAGACGCCTTACCAGGAGCATATTGAATTTTATTTTTTAAGAATAAGCTTATAGCCTCAGCCGTACATGGCATATTAGCTCCTTCACCAACTGTTTTACAACCATTTTTGAGTAATGCTTTTGCATCATCAAGGTTAACTTCATTTTGAGTAGCACAAGGGATGGCAATATCACATTTTACAGACCATGGGTTTTTATCCGAGTGAAACTCAGCTTTAGAATATTTTTTAACATACTCTGAAATTCTTTTTCGTTTTACATTTTTTAAATCCATGATATACTGAAGCTTCTCTTTATTGATTCCATCCTTATCATAAATGTATCCAGATGAATCGGAAAGAGTCAAAACTTTTGCCCCCATATCTATACACTTTTCTGTAGCATATTGAGCAACATTTCCTGAACCAGAAATTGTAACAGATTTACCCTTTAAACCATCATTATTTGCTTTTAATATTTCATCAATAAAATAGACTACACCATAACCGGTAGCTTCAGGTCTAATAAGAGACCCTCCCCATGAGACACCCTTACCTGTTAGTACTCCAGAAAATTCATTTTTTAATCTTTTATATTGCCCAAATAGGTAGCCAATTTCTCTTCCTCCAACTCCAATATCTCCTGCGGGGATGTCTTTGTTTGGGCCAATGTGTCTGAACAATTCTGTCATAAAACTTTGACAAAAACGCATAACTTCAGTATCAGATTTTCCCTTTGGGTCAAAATCTGATCCACCTTTCCCACCTCCCATGGGAAGAGTTGTAAGAGCATTTTTAAAAACTTGTTCAAAAGCAAGAAACTTTAATATGCTCATGTTAACTGAAGGGTGAAATCTAAGACCGCCTTTGTAAGGACCTATAGCAGAGTTCATCTCAATTCTGTATCCTCTGTTTACTTGAATCTCTTCATTGTCGTCAATCCAAGCTACTCTAAATGAAACTACTCTTTCTGGCTCTACCATTCTTAGGAGAATGTTTTGGCCATAATAAATGTCTTTAGTTACTATATAAGGGATAACAGTCTCAGCAACCTCAGTAACAGCCTGCATAAATTCAGGCTCATTTTGGTTTCTTTGATTTACTTCTGACAAAAATTGTTTGATAATTTTTTCCATTTCAATCTCTTGTCTTTAACAAAGGTAGTACAAAAAAAGAAAGACCTCCAAAAATTAGAGTTATAATAGCTTGGCATGACCAAGCAAGCCACCCGTAGGTTAAACCTATCTCTGTATTTATACCAAAATTTGATAGAAACAAAGCAATAGCCAGAGGATATACACCCAAACCATGATTTGATAAAGAGATACTAAATACTCCGACAACAAAAGCAGGAAAAATAAGGCTACTATCAATAATACCTAGCTCTGTAACGGAAAATTTAATTGTAAAGAATGCTAGAACGTAACATGTCCATATCAGCAAAGAGAGCAATATAAATGGAAAAAGCTTTTTCTTAAGTTTAGTAAGTGATAAGAATCCCTCAAGAACACTTTTAAAAAAACGCTTTATTTTTTTAACTCTTGTTATTAAGATAAATATAATAGCTATGAAAATACTAAATGTGCTTAAAATGAGCCAAAAATTATTATCAATAAACATTAAATAATCTTCATTAAAAAAAGACTCAAGTATTATGTTATACTGAAGCATCCAAACTAAACAAAGTATTAGAATCGAAATAGAAATATCAATAACCCTCTCAGCCGCGATAGTCCCAAAAGTTTTACCAATAGGTATTTTATTGTATTCACTTAGTGCAGTTGCCCTTATTATCTCTCCTGACCTTGGGATAGCCATGTTAGATGTATAACACATAAATACACTTGCGATGCTATTGATTGTTCCTGAATTATATCCAATAGCTTTAGACAAAAGTTGCCATCTTAAACCTCTTATAATGTCAGCTGAAGCTCCAAGTAACATTGCACCAATTACATACTGAATTTGAGCAGATTTTATATAATTCCATATTAAAAGCCTCTCTGCTTGACTTGTTAGTCTATATGTAATATATATAAAAAATATACCTAGTACTGTCGGAATTAATATTCTCAGTTGTTTTTTCAAAGTCTAAATTCTAATATTATCAATTAGCCTAGTATTACCAATTTTACAAGCTATAAATGCTCTAATTTCTTTTTTGTCTTTAAAAAACTCAGAAACATCAATTATCTCAAAGTATTCAATTTTTAAATTATCAATTGAGTTAGCATGTTTTAAGATATCACTTTTTATACTTTTTGGGCTCGAGGTATTATAAGTTTTCTTTGCCCTTTCGAGCAATTTAATTATTTGACTTGCACTTTTCCTCTCTGATTTATTCAGGAATTTATTCCTAGAACTCATTGCAAGTCCATCTCTCTCTCTAATTGTTTCGCAACCAATAATATTTACATCTAGTTTAATTTTTCTTGCCAGTTCTTTAATTAATAGTAATTGTTGGAAATCTTTTTCACCAAAATATGCATTATTTGGCTTGAACATATATAGAAGTTTTTCAACAATAGTTGCAACACCATCAAAATGTCCTGGTCTTAATCTGCCTTCCATTATTTCTGTAATCTTTCCAAAATTATATCTCTTAACCTCTTCCTTTCCATTGTATACGTCTCTATCATTTGGTGCATACACTATAATTTTATTAAAGATTTTAAGTTTATCAAGATCATCCTCAAGATTTCTTGGATATTTTTTTAGATCTACGGGATCATTAAACTGCTTTGGATTAACATAAATTGAGACAATTACCATGTCATCTTTTATCAAGGCTTTTTTTATAATTGACAAATGTCCATCATGTAAAGAGCCCATCGTTGGTACTAGACCAATAGAATCAGTTTTATCAACTAATTTAACAATGTCTTTAAAGGAAGAGTAAACTCTCAATTCTGAGAAATTAATTGACTTAAAGATAATGTTTTTATATTCTTACTCATAATTTTCGTAATTTTGCCAAGCTATAGCCAAAGTTTAGATTTTGAAATTATTGAAAGACAAAAAAATATTAGTCATTTCATCTGAGGTTGTTCCTTATTTACCTCAAACAGAAAAAGCCGTTAATTCATTTTCAGTATCAAGAAAAATAAATGATTATGGTGGTATGACTAGGATTTTCATGCCTAAGTATGGCATAATAAATGAAAGAAGACATCAGCTGCACGAAGTAATTAGACTGTCTGGTATGAATATGATTATCAATGATATCTACATGCCATTAATCATTAAAGTTGCATCTATTCCTAAGGAAAGAATGCAAGTTTATTTTATTGACAATGAAGATTATTTTAAAAGAAAGGACCTATTAGTTGATAAAGACAATAAACTATTAAAGGATAATGATGAGAGAATGATTTTTTTTACAAAAGGTGTTATAGAAACTGTTAAAAAACTTAACTGGATGCCAGATATCATTCATCTTCATGGATGGTTTGCTTCTTTATTCCCAATTTATCTAAAAAAACTTTTTGCAGATGACCCTGTTTTCGATAACAGTAAGATAGTTTCCTCTATCTACTCAAAATCTTTTGATGAAAGTTTATCAAAAAAAATAGCTGAAAAAATTCAGTTTGATGGTATAGAAGATGATCTTGACGTAATTAATAATCCAAACTTTGAGTCGTTAACAGACTTAATGATTAAATTTTCAGATTCAGTAATTATTTCATCAGACAAAATAGACAAATCAACTACAGATTCAATTAAATCCCATTCTAAGGATTCTCTTAGTTATAAGGATTCATCCAATGATGATAAATTAATGGAGTTTCTACTAAAAAACACTGATTAAATGCAGCAAAAGGTTTTATTAAGGGTTTCTACAATTCTACTTACTCTAATATTTCTTCTCTCTTGTAATAAAGATTATTATTCAGTTGGTATTGAAATTTTTGATCAGCAATTTGACGACTTAAAAACAAAATCTTTTCCTGTATTTTCATATCAAAAATCATTAGATAAGGTTCAAACTAATAATATTTCAAGTGTTCAACTTGGAACTTTTAATGATGATTTTTTTGGAAGAACAAATTCTGGGTTTATATCTCAACTTGATGTCTTTTCCCTTCAAACTTTTGGTGACTTCAATCAAGATCAAGAAAATGAAGGAAGTGTAACAGATATAAGAGTTATTGATGAAGACGAACAATTAACTGCAGTTTATCTTGATTTACCATTTTATAACAACACTAATGACAGCGATGGTGACGGAGTTATAGATCTTTATGATTCTAACCCTGCAGATCAGGAGAGTGATTCGGATAATGATGGTATTTCCGATATAACAGAATCAAGGGCTGGATTAAATCCGTTAAGTAATGATTCAGATAACGATGGAATACTAGACATTAATGATGACGATAATTCAACTTATAATAGTGAAAGCCAGGTATATGAAATAGACTCGATATTTGGAAATAGGAATGCTAGTTTTGATTTAAAAGTCTATCAACTCACTTATTATTTAAGTTCATTGGATCCAAACAATAATTTTGAGTCCTCAAAAGAATATTTTTCAAATGATAATTTTTATCAAAAAGGATTTTATGGAAAAACTCTTCATGATGATAAAGTGACTTTAAACTTTGAAGAAATTCCAGTTTTATACTCGGAAGATGACCCAAATACAGAGCCTGACGAATTAACAGAAGTTAATTATTTTGAGACGCCAAGATTACGTGCTCCTTTAGATGTTTCATTTTTTCAGCGTTATATTATGAATCAGGAGGGGTCAGATAAACTTACTAATCAAGCTAATTTTAATAATTACTTTAATGGACTAATTGTTAGAGCTGAAAACTTTTCAGATGATCTTTTTATGTCTCTTGATATTTTTAATGCAAAAGTGGTCTTAGAATATGACTACAACTTTTATAACACTAAAGGGACTGATGATGTGTCTGATGATATAATTGAGAGAAAGACAAAGATTAATACAATTCCACTTGGAGGTGTTACATATAATCTTCATGAACATACAGGTTATAACCAAGAAATTGTTGAAGAGGTTTCAGCATCAGAAGATAATATCCCATCAGAAAAAATATATTTAAACGGGACCAAGTTCATGTCTAAATTAAAATTGTTTTCAGACGATAACTCTATATCATCTGAATTACAAGAATTGAAGGCAAAAGATGTTCTAATTAATGAGGCAAGTATTGTCTTGCATTTAGATAAAAACATTCATAAGTCAAACTACCAATTCCTTCCTCAAAGACTTTATGTCTATTCATATAAAGATGGTGAGCCAATAGAAGATTATAATAAAGACTTTTCACAAAGTTTTAGTCCTAACGCTGTAAATGCAAATAAATTTCTTTTTGGAGGACTCCTTCAGTATGATTCAAATAACATACCAACGAGTTATAAATTTAATATTACTAATCACATATCTAATATAGTTAGGTATGACTCATTAAATATAGATTTAGGCTTAACGACCACATCTAATATTGAGGATGTAACTCTTAAAAATGGATATTTCACTAATCTAAATAGATTAAACTTACCTTCACCATCAATAGCACTGCCTTTTCCAGTCGCTTTATATGGGTCTAATCCAGCTGACCCTGATCTTTCAAAGAGGTTAAAGCTAGAGGTGATTTATACAGAATATTAGAAAAAACAATCATATTTTAAATATTTATAAGATAAACCTATACACACGTTTATTTTCTTGTTAATTGTTGCTATATTATTCATAAATTTCATTCTTAATAAGAAAAAATTATAATTATAGAATTAAAATAAGAATCTATTATTATCTAGCTTTAAGCTTCTCAATTAGTGAAGGAACTACCTCAAATGCATCACCAACTACACCGTAATCGGCAGCTTTAAAGAAAGGAGCTTCAGGGTCATTATTAATAACAACTTTTACTTTGGAAGAATTAATCCCAGCAAGGTGTTGAATTGCACCAGATATACCAATTGCTATGTATAGGTTAGAAGATACTGGCTTACCAGTTTGACCAACATGTTCACTGTGTGGTCTCCAACCCATATCAGATACAGGCTTTGAACATGCTGTTGCTGCGCCAAGTGTTTCAGCTAGAGTTTCAATCATTCCCCAATTTTCAGGACCCTTTAATCCTCTACCAGCTGAAACTACAATTTCTGCATCAGCTATTGTAACTGATCCACTTTCTTTTTCAATATTTAATATTTTTTGATTTGAATCAATGCTTTTGATATCAATGTTTTCAGCTTGTGGATCATTAGAATTCTCAATTACTCCAAAAGAGTTTGACGTAATACTTATGATTTTAGTTTCAGAAATTAACTCAGTTAATGAAAATGCCTTATTAGTAAAGCAAGTTCTCTTTACAGTAAATGGATTAATACTTTCAGGTAGTTCAACCACATTAGAAACAAAAGATGAATCAGTTAAACCCGATAGATGAGCACCTAAATATTTAGAATCTGGAGTAGAAGATAGAACAACTATATTAGCATTTTCACTTTTCATAACATCAGCTATAGCATGAGCATATTTTTTTGAGGAAAACTCATCTAAATCCTGACTTTCTATTTTTAAAATTTTATCAGGGCCATATGCGTTTAAACTTTCAGTATCAGAGCAATTAATGACTACAGCAAAAACTTTAACTTCCATCTTATCAGCAAGAGCCTTACCATAGGAAAGAGCCTCAAAGGATGATTTCTTAAACTTATTATTTTCTGATTCTGTGTATACTAGTACTGACATATGTTAAATTACTTTTGCTTCGTTCTCCAATAGATCTATTAATTTATCAAGCTCATCTGCTTTTATAATCTTTACTTCGCTTTTAGCATCAGGCTTATTAAATTTAATATCATGAGTTTTCGCATTAATTCCTTGAGATTGAATAACATCTAAAGGCTTTTGTCTAGCCATCATAATCCCTCTCATATTAGGAATAATTAAATCACTTTCTTCAACCAATCCTTTTTGAGATCCAACAACTAAAGGAAGCTGACATTCACTTATCTCTGTACCTCCAGACATTTCTCGTGAGAAAGTGGCCTTGGAACCTTCTATCTCAAGGTTTACGCAATTTGTCACAAAATTATAATCTAAAAGTCCTGCTATAAGTCCAGGTACCAGTCCCCCATTGTAATCAATAGACTCTCTTCCACAAATAATTAGATCATACTGTATTTGCTTACAATGTGATTCAATTTCTTTAGCTACAGAATATGCATCGTTTGCTGGACAATCAATTCTAATTGCTTTATCAGCTCCGATTGCTAGACATTTTCTAAGAGTAGCTTCTGCAGATTGTTCTCCTACAGTCAAGACTGTAACAGTTGCATTATTCGAATCCTTTAACCAGACAGCTTTTGTTAGTCCAAATTCGTCGTTAGGATTAATTACAAATTGAATACCATTAGTATCAAATTTTGAATCATTTTCAACAAAATTAATTTTTGAAGTTGTATCAGGCACATTGCTAATGCAGACTAAAATATTCATATTATGTTTTAATATTTTTTATAATTTCTCAAGCCTTCATCAAACTCACCAGTGGAGATTTTAGTCAGCTTTATAACCCCATCATTGTTATTTATATTAGAAGTAACTTTTCTTTTATGAAGATTTTCATAAACATCTATATTGATTTTTTTTCTTTTATTAAGATTATCAAATAAATTGATAGGCTTAATCTTATTCATCCAATCTTTTTGAACAGTACCTTCGAATATTTTTGCTTTGGATCCACTTCCATAACTAATGAACCCTATTTTCTTGTTTTCAAATTTTTTATCATTTTCAACAGCCTCTACTAAAGAACTTATTAAAGACATAAAAATAGAAGCGGTATACATGTTACCAATTTCTGAAGAGGCTTTCTCTCCAGGAGATATCTTTTCTTCAATAAAGGATTTGTATATAGATGATTTTGCGACTTTCTTAATCCATTCATTGTCATTTGATGACTCTGGCTTTCCAACCTCTGAATAAATACTATCAAAGTTTCCGTTTTCCTTCATCCAGTCTAACCATTTGTTTACAATCATTCTCCTTCCATGATAGGCATATGGAAGATGAAAAATAATATTTTCCCACTCACTAAGAATGTCTCTTTGATTTTGTTCATTAAAGTTTTCAATAGCTTCATATACTCTCTCTTTGTAACTTTCATTTGAAAATTGTCCTTCAAATATTGGCTCTTCTTTGTATACCTCTACAAGATCATTTGAGTCAGACCAAAATTTTGAATCTGCTTTATCTAATAGAATCTCAGCCTCTTTTGAAGAGACTTCCCGTCCTAAAAGCTTAGCAGCTTCAATTAGGATATTGGATTTTCTAAAGACTCTTCTAGGCTTGAAAAAATCTCCAATACCTTTTGTGGAAACTCCCCATGCACCATTGAACGAAATAATTGATGGATCTTCACAGATTAGCATTGAAACTGATCCAGCGCCTTGTGTATATTCACCTGTTGAATTGAGTTCATATTTTGCAATATCCGAAGCAATTACAATTGCTTGTCTGTTGACACCATTTCTTACCCAATCACAACAATTTTGTAAGGCGTCAACTGCACCTGCACACGCAAAAGTAAGATCTACAATATCACAATTTTTAAAACACCTTTCACCGTATTCTTCAGCAAAAATATTTTCAAGAATTTCAACTACATATGAAGAAGTAGGTTTTGAGGCATCAACACCACTCTCAGTACCTAGATATACCCTCCCAACTTTTCGAGGATCAATATTGTTCTGCTTTATTAGCCTGTATAGTGAATTAGCAGCAATTGACGCAGAGTCTTCATCATAATCAGGGGTAGCCATTTTTTTAAGACCTAATCCCTTTACTAGCTTATCTGACGAAATATCTCGAACTGTAGCCAACTCCTCAATATCTACATAAAGAGATGGGACGTAATATGAAAGCGAATCAATACCGACTTTTTTCATTGTAATTGCTTAGATTCAAATATAGTTACATAAAAGTTTATCCAAAAAAAAAGAGCAACCAAAGTTGCTCTTTTTATGATAATATTATGATTAATTAAAAGTTGAAAGTAAGTTTTCCTAACACTCTTCTTCTAATTGTTGGTAGGTTTGGATAAGTTTTATATGGTTTGTCTGTTAGATTCGTAGCAGAAATATCAAATCTCATATTAGGACTAAATCTATAACCTATACTAGCATCTACCAGGTTTTTAGTTTCAACCATACCATTCCAGAAACCTTGAACTGATCTGAATTTATCATCATGTTGGAATGAAATAGCGAAATTAAATCCAGTAAGTGGAGTATAATCAGCACCAATTCTGTATTTCCACATTGGAGCATTCAAGTATGATGTATTAAGTAAACCATCATCATTATCTTCTCCAGGGATCCACTCATTTTGACTTAACCAAGAAGCATTTGCCCATAGTCTTAAATCACTATTTGCGAAGTAATCCATGCTGAAATCACCACCAAAGTGTGATCTTTTTGCATCTCCCTGAGTAATATATCCTGTTGTAATGTGAGTAATGCCATCTCCTTGAGGAACTCTGTCAGATTCAACAGCACCAATTGCACCGAATAGTGGGCCTAATTGACCAACAAATCCAGCACCTCCTGCTTGAAATGCGCCATTAATTCCACCTAAAGTTTGAGCTACACCACCTGCAATTGCAGTTTGAAGTGCAGGTACACCTTGTGCTGCAAGAGCACCAGAGGCAACAACACTAAATGGAAGCCCAAATTGAGCAGCAACACCTTGATAAGTCTGAGTTGTAACAGCAGTTATTGCTCCAGTAACATACGCAGAGGCATCAGCAGCAACAGCTGCACCTAAGTCTCCTGGTATATCTGAACCAACTAATGCATACACATCACCAATTGCGTTAAAGTTTGTGAATCCTGTGTTAACATAAGAATATATATCAGCACTAATTTTTAATTTATCTCCAATTACACTAGTAACACCTAATTCAAAGTTTTCTACAGAGCTGAATCTTCCGGTTCTTGTGTTTCTATTACCAGTAGTTTGACTAGGATCAAATGGGTCATAAGGACTTAAAATCCCTGAACCACCAGACGGACCACCATATTGTGCAATCCATGGAGTTAAAAGTGGCTGAAGTGATGGCGCTTGAGCAAATAAACCAGCCCAAGATAAAGATGCAACAGAACCATATGGTATTGCCAGTGGTAATCCACCACCTGCAGCTGAAACAGGAATATCAATAGGAAGACCTGCTAAATCAATTACTTGACTTGATGGATCAGCAAAACGCTGTGGAGTGCTTTGACCACTTAACCATGAGTCCAGAATTCCAGGTGCCTGAATAGCCACTGGGAAATCAATATACATCTGAAGTGCACTAGGTCCTGATAAAGCTTTGTTATATGATAGTCTCCAAGTAGTCTTGTCTGAAGCTTTGTAAACAAGAGCAGCTCTAGGAGCAAATTCTCCAGCGCTAATGAAACTTGCTTGATCATATCTTCCGGCTACTACTAGGTCTACTTTATCTGACATAGTAAGTGTACCCTGACCATAGAAACCATTAGTTACATAGTCATCAGTATCTTCATTTCTTCCCCATAAAGTGTATTCAGAGTCAGAATCTGTATCTCTATAATCATATCCCACTGTCCATTCTGAATCAAATAACCATGGCATATCAAAATTGTACTGAATTTGAGCTTCTAAAGTTGTTCTTTTAGCTACCTGACGGAAACCTGAACCATAAAGGAATGTTGGATTATCTGCTCCACCACCATCATTATGGTCAATAAAAGCTTGAGCATACCAATTACCCATTGTTGCTTGAACTTGACCCCAATAAGTATTACCATCAGCATATCCAATACCTAAATCTTGGAAGAATAGTCCACTACCATTAGTCATACCTGCACTAACTTGATAGTTAGTATCATCAGTTGGCCTCCATTCTAAGCTAGTATCAAAAGCAATGTTGCTATAGTTATCTATAATCGCATTTCCTCCAGTAAAATCATAAAGGACAGACCCATTTTGAGAAAGAACAGGATCAACATATTTATTTGTAATCACTGGCTGTCTAATTATGTTATTCATTGGAATACCTGCAGCAGCTAATTCTGATTCATCATCATAAACGAAATCATCACCAGAATTAAGTCTAGCATTAATTTTCCATCCAAAAGTTTTATCATCGTTTGCTCTCGCAATTCTAAACTCTGAACCAAAAGTGTTTAATTCCCCACCCCAAAAAGAAGCTGAATTACCTGTGTAGTCGATAGGACTCTTACTTCTAAAGTGAACAACACCTGAAGTAACACCTGGTCCATAAAGAACACCCGCAGCACCTCTAACTACCTCAACAGAAGCTAAATCTAAATTAGATAGACCCTGCTGGAAACTAAAGAAAGTTCCTGCAGCTGGAGTTATCAATCCTCTGTTATCTCTCATTACATATGTAGATGTACCGAAAGTACCAGATCCAGCTCTCATTTCTAAGTTAAGAGAGTTTGCAGTTTGTTGTTGTAGTTGTACACCTGGAACAGAAACAAGAATTCTTGTAGGTTCTGCTACTTGTGGTGAATTTTCAATTTCTCTGGCAGATATTACACTTACTGAAGCAGGAGCCTCTGTAACTTTTTGAGCTCTTCTTGAAGCAGAAATAACAACCTCTTCAAGGTTTTGTCCTGCTGAAAGAGACACATTAATGTCTTGACCAGAAGATGTTACATCAACACGTTGAGCGCTATATCCAACATAGCTTATCACAAGTGTTAAGGGAGCATCTTGACTTGTATTAATGACAAAGTTTCCATCGAAATCAGTTACTGTTCCAATGTTTGTGCCATCAATGATAACGTTTACTCCTGGAATTGGCTCCATGTTATCAGCATCCATTACAGAACCTGAAACTTGAGTTTGAGAATAAACACTACCAAATAGAATTACAGCCATAAAGGCTAAATAATATTTATTTAAAATATTTTTCATATTAGTTAGGTTTTGTTACGTCAAAGTTAACTCTTTTCAATAACTAGTTTATAATTTAAGCAAGAAATGCGCTGGACCTACTATAAACAAAGGTATATCCACACATTACTTGTTCTGATTTGAACCCAAGTTAATATAATTTTTTCCATGTACCAAATGGTAGTCTCTCCTGTGGTTATTATCGTTGTTAGACTTAGGTATATGAATTTGACCTATCAGAGTGACTGCTTTCAAAAATTAAGCTCTGGTCAGATTCATGCCACTCTAGATATTTTGGGGAATATAGCTCGTCAATAGCACCTCTTTTAAGCTTTTGAGTTGGTCCAATTATACCATTTTCTTGAGTCCATTCATCTTTTACAATTATTAGTGTAGAGATTTTTTTATAATTAACAAGATCACTATTAACACTATCAAGTGTTTCAGTGAACATTTTTGATAATTTTTCTTTGGAAGTATTTTTACCAATATCTGATAACTGAACTAGACATAATGGCTGCGCTATTCCAAGACCTACTACACAAACTTCTTCGATTTCATTCATATTAACAAAGAACTGCTCTAAAGTAAGCGGTTCAATATATTCACCTTTTGAAGTCTTAAAACTATCTGCTACTCTTCCTGTTATGTGTAAATAACCATCATCATCCAAGAAACCTTTATCTCCTGTGTGAAGCCATCCACCTCTCAATGTTTCATTTGATAATTCATCATTCTTATAATACCCAATCATTACAAATGGTCCACGCATAAGTATTTCTCCTGTCGCTTCGTCAATCTTAAGCTCAACACCTTTTTGAGCCTTTCCAACAGTGTTTAACTTTTCAAAATCTCTACCATCTACTGAACTACATATAGCACAATTCTCAGTCATCCCGTATCCATTAGTTATATATACGCCAACTTTTCTAAACCACTCTATTAACTCAACAGGCATAGGAGCTGATCCCGAAACTGTTACTCTTACCTTACTAAATCCAAGACCTTTTCTAATTAATTTTTTTAGTACGCCGGAAAGCAATGGAATTTTAAGTAAAGTGTCTAATCTTTTTTGTGGAAATTTTGATAAGATTCCCATTTGAAGCTTAGTCCAAACTCTAGGAGCTGCAGCAAACACATGCGGTTGAACATCTTTTAAATTTTGACCAAAAGTCTCAATAGATTCTACAAATGAAATAGTTCCTCCATATCTAAATGAACACCATTCAATTACAACTCTTTCAAAAATATGATTTAAGGGTAAATAGGAAATAAAATCATTATTTCCGGTATGTTTAATCCCCAAAGGGTTGTTAGGGTCATCCAAAACCACCTTAATACCATCAATTGCTTGATATGTCAACATAACTCCCTTTGGATTACCAGTTGTACCAGATGTAAAAATAATGGTCCAAAGATCTGAAAGCTTTGGTTTATGTGGGTTTTGAATAGGATCATGACTATTAATAAATTCATGCCATTCATGGCCTTTTGTTACATTAGAGCAACCATTATATTTAGGAAACCTTATAATTGGCATTTCTGCTGGTAAATCATTTTTGATCTCATCCCACGTTTCAATCTTTCCAATAAAAAGAGCATCAACATCACCATAATCCATAATATAAGAGAGTTCCTTTCCGTTTAAAGAAGGAAAGAACGGAACAGATACATATCCTGCCATTACGATTGCTAAATCTGAGATTATCCATTCCCTACAATTTTTAGAATAAATACCAATATGAGCACCCTCCCTGAGATTAAGAGATTTAAGTCCAGATGCTAATCTTCTAGCCATATCTCCAACTTGTCCCCAAGTATATTCTTCCCACTTTTCACCAATTGGCTGCCTTAGGTAAGGTTTATCTTTAAACTCCTCCTCCCATTTGTAGAATTTTAATTCAAATAGTTCTTGATTTGCACTCATATCTTTTGGTTTTTTTTTAAATATATAAGATTATTTTCAGCTTTA
>CACJHI010000012.1 GCA_902593165.1 uncultured Bacteroidota bacterium
TCTTAATATCTCCACTTGCTAGAAAGTTAGCAAATGAAAAAGGAATTGATATTAAATCAATTAAAGGTTCAGGAGATAATGGTAGAATTATAAAGAGAGATATTGATTCATATAAGTCTTCAGATTATTCTCAATTTATTCAACCAAGACCAAGTGTTACAGAATCATCTAATGAGTCTCAAAACTCTACTATGAGAAAAGCTATTGCAAAGAGATTATCAGACTCTAAGTTTTCTGCACCTCATTATTATCTAAATATAGAGTGTGAGATGGATAATATGATCTCATTCAGAAATCAATTTATTAATACTCAAAATATAAAAATTTCATTTAATGATATTATTGCTAAAGCTGTATCACTTTCATTAGCAAGACATCCAAAGGTAAATTCTAGATGGTATGATGATAAAATTGTTTTTTATGATCATGTTAATTTAGGGGTAGCTGTTGCAGTTGATGATGGTCTAATCGTCCCAGTTGTTAAATATGCAAATTCTAAAGACTTGCCCGAAATTAATGCAGAGATCAAAGATTTTGCTGTGCGTGCAAAAAATAAAAAATTAACTCCTGCTGAGATTGAGGGAAGCACTTTTACAATTTCAAATCTAGGTATGTTTGGAATTGAAAGTTTTACTTCTATAATTAATCAACCTAATTCTGCTATACTTTCTATAGGAGCAATCATTGAGAAACCTATTGTAAGAAACGGTGATATAGTAATTGGAAATACAATGAAATTAACTTTAGCATGTGATCATAGAACTGTTGATGGTGCTACAGGTTCACTATTCTTAAAAACTCTAAAAGAGTATATTGAAAACCCAGTCTCAATTTTAATCTAATGAAGACTATTGTAGTAACTGGAACAAGCTCTGGCATTGGACATCAAATATGCATTCAAGCTGCAAAAATGAATTTTCATGTAATATCAGTTTCAAGAAATATTGAGCCATTGAAAGATATAGGTGGTATTGAATCATTCGCAATAGACATTACAAATAAGGATTCTGTTGATGAGTTTATTGCAAATTTGAAAAGTAGGAAAATTAAAATAGATATTTTGATTAATAATGCTGGATATCTTGTGAGTGAGTTATTTGGTGATACCACGTATGATTCTTTTAAAAAAACATTTGATGTAAATGTATTTGGGCTTGCAGAAATTACTAGGTCCCTGATCCCAATAATTAATTCAGATGGACATGTTATTAACATAAGTAGTATTGGAGGTGTTAATGGATCTAAGAAGTTTCCTGGCTTATCTGCATACTCTAGTAGCAAAGCAGCTGTAATAGCTTTAACTGAAGTGTTAGCTGAAGAACATCAAAATGGACCATCATTTAATGTTCTAGCTTTAGGTGCTGTTCAAACAAAAATGTTAAAAGAGGCATTTCCAGATTACAATGCAGAAACAAAACCAGAAGAAATGGCTAAGTATATACTTGATTTTGCCATTAATGGTAATAAATTATTTAATGGTAAATTAATTTCTGTATCAAATTCTAATCCTTAGGATTTATTTTTTCTGAGAAAGTTTAACTTTTTTAAATAATTCTGAAGAATAAACAAAATCGTTTATCAATTTATCATCCGTATTTAATATTTCTTCATTATTACCTTCCCATATTTTTTTTCCTTCAACTAAGAAGATAATTTTATCCCCAATTTCCATTACTGAATTCATATCATGAGTATTAATAATAGTAGTAATATCATACTCAACGGTAATCTCTTGAATTAGCTTATCAATTATAATTGCAGTTTTAGGATCTAAACCTGAATTTGGCTCATCACAAAAAAGATACTTTGGATTAAGTACAATAGCTCTAGCAATTGCAACTCTTTTCTTCATACCACCTGATATCTCTGAGGGAAACTTATTATCAACATCTTTTAGATCTACGCGATGAATTACTTCTCTAGCCCTTTCAATCATTTTTGATTGAGACATATTTGAAAACATCCTTAAAGGAAATATAATATTATCCAGAACTGACATAGAATCAAATAGAGCACTGCCCTGGAAAACCATTCCCATCTGTTTTCTTAAATCTGAAACCTCTGAAATCTCATCTTTATTAAACTCTTTTCCATCGTACAGAATATCCCCTTTATCAACTTCATGAAGACCAAGAAGACATTTCATCAGAACAGTTTTACCTGATCCACTTTGACCAATGATCAGATTAGTTTTTCCTTTATCAAAAGTTGCTGATATATCTTCAATAATTTTATGATTATCAAAAGATTTCGATATTTTATTTATCTCTATCACTATGCCAAAAGAAGTTGAGTTACAATAAAGTTAATAATGATAATAACACTACTTGTCCAAACAAATGAAATATTACTCGCCTTACCAACCTCTAGTGCTCCACCTTTCATAAAAAATCCATGATATGAAGGAATAGTTGCGAGAACAAATGCAAATAAAATTGTTTTAATATAAGTGTAGATAATATGAAATACTTTAAAATCAAGCTGGATACCTTGAATGAAATCAAAGCTTGTTGAGAAACCAGCATAGACACTTGCAATATATCCGCCAAGTATACCTAAAAACATTGCTAGAGTAATTAAAAAAGGATATAGTAGTAATGATATAATTTTAGGAAAAATAAGATAATTAAATGAGTTAATACCCATTACCTCCAGAGCGTCAATCTGTTCAGTTACTCTCATAGTTCCAATACTCGATGTAATAAATGAGCCAACTTTACCAGCCATTATGATGGAAATAAGGGTTGGTGCAAACTCCAAAATCACAGATTGCCTTGTTGCAAATCCTATAAGGTTTCCAGGAAGTAATGGATTTTCAATAGCTAAAGCTGTTTGAATTGCTACAACTCCACCTATTAGAAACGACATAAAAGCAACAATACCAATTGATCCTAGAATTAAATCCTCAATTTCTTGAAAAATCAATTTTTTAAGTACACTCCACTTGGTAAATTTTGAGAAAGTGTACTTTATCATTAAGAAGTATCTACCAATATGAAAAAAAATTCTCATCTGGTTTCTAAACTTTATATGTTATGGCATTAATATTCATTCCAGCACCGACACTAGCAAACATAATAATATCACCTTTGGAGACCTTATGTCCTTGATAATTAGTTTTTTTAACTAGATCAAAAAGAGTAGGAATAGTTGCAACTGAACTATTTCCAAACTCCTCAATATTCATAGGAAGAATATCTTTGGGTGCAGATGTTTTATATAGTCTGAAGAATCTTTTGATAATAGCCTCGTCCATTTTTTTATTTGCCTGATGGATAAATATCTTTTTTAGGTTTTCAATTTTATAATTAGTATCATCAAAACAAGATTTCATTGCTACTGGAACATTTGTAAGGGCAAATTCATATACTCTTCTTCCTTGCATTTTAATAAACTTTTGATCATTTTTTGTCCTTTTATTAGTATCGTATGAATTCCCATAAAAGATATAATCATTTTCACCTTCATAAGTAAATGTAGCAGATCTATGTGATAATATCCCACCATCATAAGAACTGTCACTTTCTAAAATTATTGCACCAGCTCCATCTGCATATATCATTGAGTCTCTATCATTTTCATCTAGTATTCTGGAAAGAGTATCACAACCTATGACTAAACATTTTTTTGCCATACCTGATTTAATAAATGACTTAGCTTGAATGACTCCTTCAACCCATCCTGGGCAACCACAGATAATATCATACGCCACACAATTAGAATTTTTAATTTTAAGCTTAGCCTTAACTTTTGAGGCAATTGATGGTAATGTATCTACCTGCCCACTTCTACACGATATATCTCCTGTATTATGAGCAACAATAATATAATCAAGTGTCTCCTGATCTAATTTAGAGTCTTTGATTGCAATACTTGCAGCTACAGAAGCTAAATCAGAAGAATTTATTTCATCGGGAGCATATCTTCGTTCTACAATACCAGTAATTGATTTAAATTTTTCTATAATCTCAGCATTTGAACTTTGAATATTATTCCCATCTAAGTCAAGGAATTTATTTTTAAGAAAATCTGAATTTGTTTTTGTGATATCTGGAATACAGCTTCCTGTCCCGGTTATTCTGTAGTTCATCTTATAAAATTACTTAAATTATTGATAAGTCTCAATAGGTGGACAGCTACAAATTAAATTTCTATCTCCGTATGCCTCATCAACCCGTCTTACTGAGGGCCAAAATTTATTAGTTTTCAAGTAAACTTTTGGGAAAGACGCATCTTCTCTAGAATATTGATAATTCCATTCGCTTGAAGTTAGCATTTTTAGAGTATGAGGGGAATTCTTTAACATCTCTCTATCTGATTCATTATTCGAGGTAATTTCAAAATAGATTGAATTAAGTGCTTCACAAAATCTATTTATTTCGTTTAAATTTTCACTCTCAGTTGGTTCAATCATCATAGTTCCTGGGACAGGGAATGATACAGTTGGAGCATGAAAACCGTAGTCTATCAATCTCTTTGCAATATCTACCACTTCAATATTATATTTTTTAAATTCTCTACAGTCAATTATAAACTCATGAGCAGATCTTCCATTTTCTCCACTATATAGAATTTTAAAGTTTTTTTCAAGTTTAGTTTTCATATAGTTAGCATTAACAATGGCGATTTCTGTAGAGTTTTTTACACCTAGTTTTCCTAGCATTCTGATGTATCCGTAAGAAATTAAACAAACTAATGCAGAACCCCAAGGTGCAGATGAAATTGCATCAATATGATGCTTACCACCTGAGGGTATAATTGGATTAGAGGGAAGAAAATCTTTAAGGTGATCAGCAACACAAATTGGTCCGACACCTGGACCTCCACCTCCATGAGGTATTGAAAAAGTCTTATGAAGATTTAAATGACAAACATCTGCTCCAATTAATTTTGGACTTGTCAACCCAACTTGAGCATTCATATTAGCACCATCCATATATACTTGTCCACCATTTTGATGGATAAGTTCATTTATTAGCTGAATTTCAGACTCAAATACTCCATGAGTTGATGGATAAGTTATCATCAAGGCAGCCAAATTGTCCTTGTGTTCTGCAATTTTTGATTTTAAATCATTTATATCAATATTACCTCTTTCATCAGTTGCTATTACTACAACTTTTAATCCAGCCATAATTGCAGATGCAGGGTTAGTACCATGAGCAGAAGAAGGAATTAAACATATATTTCTATGTGCTTCTCCTATTTTATTCAAGTAAGATTTTATTACCATTAATCCGCTATATTCTCCTTGAGCTCCAGAATTAGGTTGAAGAGAGGTAGCTGAAAATCCAGTTATCTCAGATAAATAAGTTTCTAACTTATCAATTACTTTATGATATCCCTGAGCTTGATTGGTTGGTACAAATGGATGAATACTGTTCCATTCACTCCAGCTAAGGGGAATCATCTCAGAGGCTGCATTAAGCTTCATTGTACATGAACCAAGAGAAATCATAGATTGGGTAAGAGATAGATCTTTATTTTCAAGAGACTTAATATATCTCATCAAAGAGGTCTCAGAGTGATAGGAATTAAAAACAGGATGGGACAAAATTTCTGATTCTCTATCATTTTCTGTCAACTGTTTATTTGGGAAATTAGCATGATTAGGTTTCTGTCCACTAAATTCCTCAAAAATTGACACTATTAAGTCTAGGTCTTTTAAATCTGTCTTTTCATTAACAGATATTGATATTTCATTATCTGAATGATAACAAAAATTAATCTCTTTTGATAGTGCAATTTTTTGAATAGATTTAGATTCAGAAATTATTGTAATTGTATCAAAGAATTTAGAATATTTTATTTCCATTCCTAGGGATGAAATTTTATTAAATAAATAAACAGCCTTATGATGGATTGAGCTAGATATATTTCTAAGTCCCTTTGGCCCATGGTAAACAGCATACATGCCAGCCATGACTGCAAGTAGAACTTGAGCTGTACAAATATTTGAGGTTGCCCTATCTCTTTTTATATGCTGTTCTCTAGTTTGTAATGCCATTCTTAAAGCATAGTCTCCATCAACATCTTTTGTAACACCAATAATTCTGCCTGGAATATTTCTTTTATATTTCTCTTTTGTTGCAAAAAAAGCTGCATGAGGCCCGCCATAACCAAGAGGGATTCCAAATCTTTGAGTTGTTCCAACTACAACATCAATCTTTTCTGGATTTGGAGGTTCAATAATTACTAGGGACATTATATCAACAGCCAAGACTGTTTTAAAATCATCATTTTCTATTTCAGATAAAATTTTATCAATATTTGGTAGATTCCCATCTTTACCAGGATACTGAATAATACATCCAAAATAATCGTTTGAATTTATATTCCCCAAATCATCTACTACAATTTCAATACCCAACGGATAAGCTCTTGTCTTTATGACTGAAAGAGTTTGAGGGAGAATATTTGAATCAACAAAAAATCTAGAAAGGTTTTCAGATTTTTGATCTCTTGATCTATTGTTATACATCATGATCATAGCTTCAGCAGCAGATGTGCCTTCATCTAGCAAAGAAGCATTTGCAATCTCCATCTTAGTTAGATCGCAGATCATTGTCTGAAAATTTAATAATGCCTCAAGTCTACCTTGAGCGATTTCAGGTTGATATGGAGTGTAGGCTGTATACCAACCTGGATTTTCTAGTATATTTCTTTGTATAACTGAAGGAGTAAAAGTGTCATGATAACCTAACCCAATATATGTTTTAAAATTTTTATTTAATGATGAAAACTTTTTAATCTCTTTTAAAAATTCCATTTCAGAAATTGCATCAGGAATATTTAAATCACTTTTTAATCTAATTTTATCAGGAATGGTTTGAGACAGCAAGTCCTCAATTGAATTAACTCCAATTGTTTCTAACATATTTTTTAACTCAGAAGTGCTTGGACCAATATGTCTTCGAGAAAAATTTTCTTTATACATTAAAACTTTTTAGCAAAAATATGTAATATTGAATACTATAATAATAATGTTCATTAAATGTTAAAACTTTTTTTTTATACTCTATTAGTTTTTTTGCAACCTCCTATAATACAAGAAATTAACAAAGAGGAACTCTATGATCTAAAAGAGAAAAGTAGTATAAATATAATTGACCTTAGAACTAATAAAGAGTTTACCCAGGGAAGTATAAAAGATTCCTATAATATTGATTTCCAAAAACGAGAATTTATTGATAACATTAATGCGCTTGATAAAGAGAAAGAATATATTATTTATTGTATGTCAGGTAACAGAAGTGAAAAGGCTAGCCTGATTATGAAATCCCTTGGTTTTAAGATTATCTATCATTATAAAAAAGGATATAATGATTGGGTTAAGGATTAGGATTTTTTCTTGAGGTTTTTGCTACTCTCAATGACACTATCTTCCAGATCTTTTTTGTAATTTTTTACTTTTTCTGAAATAACTGAATCAAAAGATCCAATAATTTGTGCAGCAAGAATTCCAGCATTTTTTGATCCATTAAGAGCTACTGTAGCAACAGGAACTCCTCCAGGCATCTGTAAAATTGATAAAATTGAATCCCAACCATCAATTGAATTTCTAGACTTGATAGGTACGCCGATGACAGGGAGACTAGTTATTGAGGCAACCATTCCAGGTAAATGAGCTGCACCACCCGCTCCAGCTATAATTACTTTAATTCCATTTTTTTCAGCGTTGGTTGCATATTCAATCATTTTTTTTGGTGTTCTGTGAGCTGATACAATATCATAATCGGTCTCAATACCAAAAGACTTTAAAATATCAATTGCATCCTTCATTATATCGAAGTCAGATTTACTACCCATTATAATTGCTACCTGAGTCATTTTTTTGATGTTATTCTTACAGTATCTTTTACCTCTTTTGCTATCTTTCTTGCTCTATCTAGATCTTTATTAATAATTGTTACATGCCCCATCTTTCTATTTGGCTTAGATTCAAATTTACCGTAAATATGGGGATTAACACCTTCTATTCCAATAATTTGATCGAAATTTTTATAAACCACTTCTCCCTCTGAATCAGAATCTCCTACAAGATTTACCATAACAGAATTTTCTATGATTTTAGTACTTCCAAGAGGTAAATCTAGGATTGATCTTATAAATTGTTCAAATTGACTTGTATCGGAACCTTCAATTGAAAAATGATAACTATTGTGTGGTCTTGGTGCTACCTCATTAACTAGCAACTCATCCTCACTTGTTAAGAACATTTCTACTGCAATAATTCCAATAATATTATATTTTTCAGAGACTTTAAATGCGAGATTTTCTGCTTTTGATTTAATCTTATCATCAACTTGAGCTGGAGATAGAATATACTCAACTTGATTAGAATTTTTATTAAATTCCATTTCAACCGCAGGATAAACCACTCTTTCTCCAGATTCTCTCGAGGCAACCATAACTGAGATTTCTTTTTTTATATCAATTAACTCCTCAATTATACAATGAGAATTAGCAATCTCTTCTAAAGTTTTGTTATCAATTATTTTCTTTACACCATATCCATCATATCCCATCTTAGATGCTTTCCATATAAATGGGAAGGATATCTCACCCTTACTTACCTTATTCTTTATCTCATCGCTTCCAGTTAGAATATTAAAGTATGAAGTTGGAATTCCGTGATTTTGATAAAAGTTTTTTTGCTTTGACTTATCTTGAATTATTTCGATTACACGGGCTTGCGGATAAACCTTTTTATTTAAAGACTCTAAATATTTTAATGCTTCAACATTAACATTTTCTATCTCAATGGTGATTATGTCAGACAGCTTTCCAAATTCAACAACAGTTTCATAGTCCATTAAATCACCTTCAAAAAATCTATTACAAAGTTTACTTGAAGGGCAATTTTTATTTGGGTCAAGAACAAAAACATCAAGCCCCCATTTATTTGAAACGTCAAGTACCATTTTACCAAGTTGACCCCCACCTAATATTCCAATTCTCTTTTTATCAGTAAACATTTGGCAAAAATAAGCATAACTTTAAAGACGGTAAAGAATAAGAAACATTTTAAATATCTTTGTGCCTATGTTTAATATTGTAATTTTTGGAAAACCAGGATCTGGTAAAGGAACTCAGGCTAACTTTCTCAAGGAAAAATATAATTTATATCATATTTCAACTGGAGATTTATTTAGAAAAAATATTAGCAATCAAACTAAGCTAGGTATTGAGGCAAAATCATACCTAGATAATGGAGATCTAGTTCCTGACTCAGTAACAATTAAGATGCTAGAGAATGAAGTTTTATCAAATAAAGAAGTAAATGGATATATATTTGATGGGTTTCCAAGAACTTTAAACCAAGCTGAATCTTTAGATGATTTTTTAAGTTCAATTAATTTAAAGATTAATGCTACAATTGCACTTGATGTTAATGAAGATGAACTAATTACAAGATTGCTGGATCGTGGTAAAACTACAAATAGATCTGACGATCAGGATATAGAAAAAATTAAAAATAGATTTAACGAGTATAACACAAAGACCTCAATACTCATAAATTTCTACAGTAAACAAGATAAATTCTTTTCAGTTGATGGTAAAGGTTCAGTTAATGATATCACCTCAAGACTTTTTGGTTTAGTAGATAGCTTAATATAATCTTATGATAGTTGATAACTTTGTAGATTATGTAAAGCTTACTGTTAAATCAGGTAAGGGGGGAAGAGGTTCTACTCATCTAAGACGAGAAAAATACATTCCTAAAGGAGGTCCTGATGGTGGAGATGGTGGAGATGGTGGAAATATTATAGTTGTTGGGGATTCAAACCTATGGACTCTTCAAAGTTTTAGATTTAAAAAACATTTTAAGGCTGGTAATGGGGGTGATGGTAGTGGCTCTAAAAAATCAGGTTTAAGTGGAAAAAATATTTTTATTAAAGTGCCTCTTGGAACTATTGTCAAGGATTCAATAACTGAAAAAACTATACTTGAAATAAACGAGGATAAAGAAGAAATTGTCTTGTTGAGAGGAGGAAAAGGTGGATTAGGAAATTCCCATTTTAAATCTCCAACAAATCAAACCCCAAGATATTCTCAATCAGGCCTAACAGGTCAAGAACTTCAGATAACTCTTGAATTAAAGGTGCTTGCTGATGTTGGGCTTGTTGGATATCCTAATGCTGGTAAGTCAACGTTATTATCAGTTTTATCTGATGCTAAACCAAAAATTGCTGATTATGAGTTCACAACTTTAAAGCCAAACCTTGGCATAGTTTCAATGTCAGACTATAGATCATTTGTAATGGCAGATATACCTGGAATAATTGAGGGAGCGAGTGAGGGTAGAGGTCTAGGACACTATTTCCTAAGACACATCGAACGAAATTCTATTTTGCTCTACATTATTCCAGTTGATTCTAAAAATGTAAAGAAAGATTTTGAGGTTTTGAAAAAAGAGCTTGTTAAATATAATCCTGAATTAGCTGATAAAGATTTTATAATTGCCTTTAGTAAATCAGATTTAATGGATGAGGAGCTTCTAGAAGAATTTCAAAATATCTTAAAGAAAGAATTTAAATCAATTCCATTTACTATATTTTCATCTGTAAGCTCATATGGTATAAATAGTTTGAAAGAGATTCTTTGGAAAACACTAAATCAAAAAAAATAATTATGAATATTAAAAATGCACAAAAAAAAGTTGATCAGTGGATAAATGAACATGGTGTTCGATATTTTAATGAATTAACAAATATGGCTATTCTGTCAGAAGAGGTAGGTGAAGTGGCAAGAATAATTGCTAGAAAATATGGCGAGCAAAGTTCAAAAAATAGTGACAATGAGGATAATCTTGCTGACGAGTTATCTGATGTGCTGTTTGTATTAATTTGCTTAGCAAATCAGACAGGAATTGATTTGGAGAAATCTTTTCATGAAAATTTAAATAAAAAAACTAGAAGGGATAAAAATAGACACAAGTCTAATATTAAACTAAAATAGTGTACAAGATTTCAAAAGAATTTCAAGACATTCAGGGTGCTATAAGTATCAGTGGCTCAAAAAGTGAATCAAATAGGCTAATACTACTAAGAGCATATACGTCTTATTTTAAAATTTTTAATTTATCAGACTCAGATGATACTCAACTAATGCTATCTGCAATTGAATCTGATAAAAAAGAAATTAATATTGGGCATGCTGGAACTGCAATGAGATTTTTAACTTCATATTATTCATCCATTTCAAAGAATTCAAAAATTTTAACTGGATCAAATAGGATGAAGCAAAGACCTATCTCTATTCTGGTTGATGCCCTAAAACACTTAGGTTGTGATATCGAGTATGTTGAAAAAAGTGGATTTCCTCCATTAAAAATCAATGGAAAAAATATTTTAAGCAACTCAATTACTTTACCTGCAGATGTTAGTTCACAATATATTTCATCTCTAATGATGTTGGGTGTTTCTCTTGAAAATGGTCTAAAGATTAAATTGTCTTCAGAGATTACATCCTTACCATATATTTTAATGACAAAAAAAATCATTGATAGAATAGGTGGTATTACAAAGATTGATGATGGAAAGATTACTATTGAGCCATTTATAGAAAAAGTTATTCCAGAACAATTTGTTGAATCTGATTGGAGCTCAGCCTCTTATTTCTTTAGTATTGCTGCTCTATCTAAATCAGCAAAATTAACACTCTCTACCTTCTTTAAAGACAGTTTGCAGGGGGATTCAAAACTTGTTGAGATATATAAAATATTTGGTATTGAAACAAAATTTGAGGAGGATCATATCATTCTAAGGAAGAATAAAATTGATCTTCCTAAAAGTATTAACCTAAGTTTAAAAGACAGTCCTGATCTAGCCCAGACTATAATTGTTACGTGTCTAGGACTTGGAGTTGACTGTACCCTGACCGGCTTACATACTCTAAAGATAAAAGAAACAGATAGGTTAATTGCTCTGAAAAATGAAATTGAAAAGTTTAATGTAGATAAAGTTGAAATAACAGAAGACTCAATAACTCTTGAAAATAATTCAAATCTAAAACATGGAGTAGTTATTGATACATATAATGATCATAGAATGGCCATGTCTTTTGCTCCTTTATCACTATTAGTACCTATCAAAATAAATAATCCTGAAGTTGTGACTAAATCTTATGTCAACTTTTGGAATGATCTAGAAAGTCTAGGATTTAATATTTTAAAAAATAAATAGATAAATACTTGACTTTCGGTATCTCAGAAGGTTATATTTGCGGTCTTAATTAATTATCATGAAATTATCTGACTTTGATTACAAATTACCTGATAAATATCTTGCTCAGTATCCCTCTGATGAGAGAGACGAATGTAAGCTAATGCTTCTAAATAGAAAAGAAGAAAAAATTGAACATTTGGTTTTTAAGGATATGATTGATTTTTATGATGATGGGGATGTTATCGTTCTAAACAATACTAAAGTTTTTCCTGCTAGATTATTTGGTAATAAGGAAAAAACTGGTGCTAGAATAGAAGTCTTTCTACTAAGAGAGCTTAATCAAGATCAAAGACTTTGGGATGTCTTGGTAGATCCTGCTAGAAAAATAAGAATTGGAAATAAATTATATTTCGGTGAAGATGAAAGCCTAGTTGCAGAAGTTATAGATAATACTACGTCAAGAGGTAGAACTTTGAGATTTCTTTTTGATGGCCCATACGATGAATTTAGGAATAAGCTTCAAGAACTTGGAGAGACTCCTTTACCTAAATATATAAATAGACCTGTTGAGCCTCAGGATAAGGATAGATTCCAGACTATATATGCAAAGAACGAAGGTGCTGTTGCTGCACCAACTGCAGGATTACACTTCTCAAAACATTTGCTTAAAAAATTAGAGATAAAGGGTGTGCTTCTCCCTGAAATAACATTACATATTGGACTTGGTACTTTTAGCCCAGTGGATGTAGAAGATTTATCAAAGCACAAGATGGACTCAGAGGAATTAAAAATTAATGATGACTCAGTTAGAATAATAAATAATGCACTTAATAATAATAAAAAGATTTGTGCAGTCGGTACAACAGTAATGAGAGGCCTTGAAAGTTCTGTTTCATCTTTTGGAACATTAAATCCATACAATGGTTGGACTCATAAATTTATATATCCACCATTTGATTTTTCCATTGCTAACTCAATGATTACAAACTTTCATACACCAAAATCAACACTCTTAATGATGGTATCTGCATTTGGTGGTAAAGATTTTGTTTTGAAAGCTTATAAAGAGGCAATGAAGAAAAAATATAATTTTTCTTCTTATGGTGATGCAATGATGATCATCTAGAGTTAAATTTTGAAGATTACTCATAAAATAAAAAAACCTATTACTCAAGAATTAAAGATTTTTGAAAAACAATTTTATAAATCTATTTCTTCAAAAGTTAAATTATTAGATCTAATCCTAATTTATATTCTTAATAGAAAAGGAAAACAAATTAGGCCAACCTTAGTTCTGCTTTTTGCAAAGATGTTTTCTAAAGGAGATATTACTCAAAAGTCATATAGGGCGGCTAACTTAGTTGAACTCATCCACTCTGCTTCTCTTATTCATGACGACATAGTTGATGATAGTCACATTAGGCGTAACTTCCTTACTCTAAATGCTCTTTGGAAAAATAAAATTTCAGTTTTGGTAGGAGATTTCTTTCTATCAAAAGCTTTACTGCTTTCGACTGAAAACAAGGACTATGATTTATTAAACGAAGTTTCATTAGCAGTTAAAGAAATTTCTGAAGGAGAATTATTCCAAATACAAAAATCGAGGAGTTTTTCTTTATCTGAAAAGGAATATCTGGATATAATTTCTAAAAAGACTGCATCTCTTTTTGCCTGTTGTTGTAAGGTGGGTTCAATATCCTCCGGCATTAAGGACTTAGATAAAATAAATACATTTGGTAATTATCTTGGAATTATATTTCAGATAAAGGATGACTTGTTTGATTATTCCACAAAGAGAATCGGAAAACCTACTAAATTAGATTTGAAGACTCAAAAAATCACTTTACCATTAATTTATTCTATTGAAAGGTCAAGTTTAAAAGATAAAAGAAAAATAAAATCAATTCTAAAGAAGAAAAAATATTTATTAAGTGATAAAAAATTAGTTAATGAGTTTATTACTAAGTACAATGGTTTTGAATATGCTAACCAAAGAATGAATGATTTCAAAAAAAATGCTATAGAACTGTTAAAAGATTTCCCACAGAATGAATCAAATAATTCTATAAAAATTCTACTAGATTATATCATAGAACGAAAGTATTAATTTGCTATATTACAATAAATTATAAGTTTTGATTAGTAAAGATACTATTGATAAGGTTTTTGAGTTTTCAAGAGTAGAAGAGGTAATATCTGATTTTATTGCTTTAAAAAAATCTGGTGCAAATTATAAGGGTTTAAGTCCTTTTACTAATGAGAAAACTCCAAGTTTTGTAGTCTCCCCTTCAAAACAAATCTGGAAAGACTTTAGCTCAGGGAAAGGAGGCAATGTTATTGCTTTTCTTATGGAGCATGAACAATTTAATTACCCAGAGTCTATTAAATATCTTGCTAATAAGTATAATATTGAAATAATTGAAACAGAAGAGACTGCAGAAAATATTGAAGAAAGAAATGAAAGAGAATCATTATTCATAATTAATAATTTTGCATCATCATATTTTCAAGACACTCTATCTCAGAATGAGAAAATAAGTGAATATCTATTAGAGAGAGGGCTTTCAGATTCTACCATTAAAAATTTTAATCTTGGATATAGCATTGATTCACAAAACAAATTCTACAAAAAAGCAAATGAGAATGGATATTCAGATGAGTATTTAGAAGAAACAGGTTTGGTTATATCTAATGATGATAAAAAAATTGACAGATTTAGAGGAAGAATAATTTTCCCAATTAAGAGTATTTCAGGAAGGGTGCTTGGATTTGGAGGGAGAATAATTGACTCAAATAAAAAAATAGCAAAATATATAAACTCCCCTGAAAGTAAAATTTATAATAAGAGTAAAACTTTATATGGAATTTATGAGTCAAAACAATTTATAGTTAAAGATGACATGTGTCTTCTAGTAGAAGGGTATATGGATGTTATCCAATTGCATGAGCATGGTATTAAAAATGTACTTGCATCATCTGGTACTTCTCTAACAAAAGAGCAAATAATACTAATTAAGAGATTGACGTCTAATATCGTTGTCCTCTTTGATGGGGATCAGGCAGGACTAGCAGCTTCCCTGAGAAGTATTGATATGATTCTAGAAGAGGGCTTAAATGTAAAAATTTGTTCTTTTCCAGATGGAGATGATCCAGATAGTTTTGTAAGGAAAAACAAGAAGGATAAAATGTTAGAATTTATAAATGATGAGTCAAAAGATTTTGTTGACTTTAAACTATCAATAAATAAAGAGTATGAAGATGATGAGGATAAGAAGGTTTCTTTAATTAAAAATATATTAAAATCTATTTCACTCATTCCAGATTCTCTTAAACAGGAAATTTATTTAAAAAAATTATCATCTGTTTTAGAAATTGATGAGTCTTCATTGTTTAGATCTTTCGCAAATATTGGAGTAACTAAAACATTAAATAGATCTTCAAAAAAATTCTATAAATCTAAAATAACTAAAGTAAAGACTTCAGATCAAAAAGATACATCAACATATATATATCAATTAGAAAGACAGATAATTAGTATTTTACTTAAATATGGAGCTGAAGAAATTATGTTTGAAGATATCATACTAAGTAAGGATGAAAATGGTAAATTAATTGAAACCAAGAAGGATATTAGATCAAAGGTATTTGAGAAAATCTATTTGGATTTACAGCAAGATGAAATAGAATTTACCCACTCTCCTTTTAAGAGTATATATAATAAATTAATTGATGGCTTTCATAATCAGGAGTCTCTCTCTATAGATAATTTCATTAATGATCTAGATTCTAACTCAAGTAAAATTGTTTCTGATATACTAATTAATGATGATAAATACCAATTACATGACTGGGAGAGAAAAAATATATATGTTAAAAAAATTGGAAGCGAGTTAAGTCAACTTGTTAATGAGACAATCTTAAATATGAGAAGATATCTTATTGATAAAAAGATAAATGAGCTACAAGAATTTCAAAAAGATGGACGTAAACTAGACGTATTGGAAGAGGTAATGAGCTATTATAAGTTGAAAAAAATGTTATCAGCTAAACTCAATAGGGTTGTTTAATATGCTTGCTAGCGAGAAGATAAAGATCAGTCTTTGAATTAACTTCTAGCTTTTTCATTACCCTTGTTATATATGTGTTTACTGTTTTTTGATTTATGTTTAACTTCTTAGAAATTTCAATGTTTCTCTTGCCTCTAAAAAATAATTTTAAAACTTGAAGTTCTCTTTTAGATAGACTGTTTAATTTTTCAGTGTTGTAGTCAAAATTAAATCTGTTTTTCAGTCTTGTGAATTTATTTAATTCATTATTGCCATATTTTGAAAAAGCTATTTCCTGAATTACTTTTCTTATAGATTTCTTTTTCAAATTTTTTGTAATAAAACCAGAAGCCCCAAGCTTAAGTAGATTGACTGATTTACTGTTATTTGTTTCTGATGTAAATATAATTATTGGAACTTCAATCTTGTTTTTTTTAAATTTTTTTAAGGTATCATTTATGTTACCTTTTTTAAAATCAATTTCAGAAATAATTAAATCTATATTAAACTGCTCTAATAAGTTATTAAGGTTTTCTCTGTTTTCACTATAACATGAAACTTCAAAAATTAATGAGTTTTTAAAAATAGACTTTAGTCCGATATAAACAATCGGATTTGGGTCTGCAACTAAGATTTTTAACTTTTTCAATTTATTAAATATAATCTTTTGGAATTTTACATACTGGTATCGGCAACATTTTATGTCTATTAGACGAATTAAATGATTTGTATATATTCATAACTTCTTTCTCTCTTTTTGATAGATTTGATTCAGATTTTGATTCGTCTAACATTGCCTTTTCAAGTTCATCATAAGTTGCTCCTATTTGCTCTTCATCACTTCTATTATCATTCCATAAACCGTCAGTTGGTCTAGCCTTAATAATTTCATCAATAATATTATGATATTTAGCAAGACTATAGACTTCAGATTTCAATAAATCTGCAATTGGACTAATATCAACTCCACCATCTCCATATTTAGTATAAAATCCTACACCAAAATCTTCAACCTTGTTTCCGGTTCCAGCAACTATATAGTTATGTAGGGCTGAGAAATAATAAAGTGTAACCATCCTTAACCTAGATCTGGTATTAGCTAAGCTTAGATCATTTTTATCAGATCCATTTTTAGCTACAGAATCTACAAACATATCATAGGTATTGTCCAAGTTTATCAAAATTGAACTTACATTAGGGTATTTTGACTTTAACCATTCAATATGTTTTTTTGATCTTGAAACTTGATCATTTCCTTGTTTAATAGGCATTTCAATACAGATCAAATTCTTTCCAGTTTCAGCACATAATGTTGAAGTTAATGCTGAATCAACTCCACCGGAGACTCCAACTACCAAACCATCCATTTTGCTATTTTCCAAATATGCATTAATCCAGTTTACAATATGTCTTGAGACTTTCTCCGGGTGTTTCATAGATAATATTTAATTATATATTTGTGCAAATCTATTACATATTAAAATTAAATGAAAGAAACAGAAATAACAATTAAAGTTAAGTTAGATTCTAATAATATTCCTGAAGAAATATACTGGTCTGCACCTGATGGCGGGATGAAAGATGAGCAGTCTAAAGCTATACTTCTCTCTTTCTGGGATAGTGTTAAAAAAGAAACTTTAAAGATGGATTTATGGACTAAAGAAATGCCAATTGATGAAATGAAATCTTTTATGTTACAGACTTTTGTTTCCATGAAAAATTCAATTTCTAAAGCTACTGGAGATGAAAATCTTGTTAATTTAGTTGATGACTTCTGTGTTGAATTTGAAAAAAGAGTTTCTGAAAAAAATTAGATTTGATATTCTCTCATAGAGTCCTCTATAAAATTGAAAATATTATCCATTCCTGATTTGTCTTTTGAGGATGTCACGTATGATTTTGGAAGTTCATCCCAATAAGCAGAAAGCTGCTTTCTTAAATTATTAATTTGACTTTCAATCTTGCCAGGTTTTAATTTATCTGATTTTGTAAAAACTATAACAAAAGGGCATAAATTATCATTTAAGAATTCCATGAATTCAATATCAACTTTTTGTAAGTCATGTCTAATATCAATAAGTAAGAAAGTATATAAAAGCTGTTTTCTTAATTTAAAATAACTCCTATGAGTTTTTTTAATCTCTTCTTTAATTCTTTTTGAAAGAGTTGCATATCCATATCCTGGGAGATCTACTAAGTAAAAGCTCTCATTTATTTTGAAATGATTTATTAAAATGGTTTTTCCAGGTGTTGATGATGTCTTTGCAATTTTTTTGTTATTTAAAAGAGAATTTATAAGTGATGATTTACCAACATTTGATCTCCCAACTAGAGCATATTCTGGAAGTTTACTTTCGGGGCACTGGTCAATTGACTTGCTGCTTTTTTCAAAAACTGAATTAATTACTTTCATAATCAAATTGATTATAAGCTATTTTCCGAAAGCCACTTCTCCATTAATGTATTGAAATGAACAGGATGTTCCATCATTGGAGCATGTCCACATTTATCAATCCAGACTAGATCTGAATTAGGTAGAAGAGAATTAAAGTCCTCAGCAACATTAGGCGGTGTAACAATATCTTGCTTACCCCAAATAATTAGAGTTTTGGTCATCATCTTTGGAAGATCATCTGCCATATTATGTCTTATTGCGCTTTTAGCTAAAGATAAAGTTCTTATTAATTTTTCTCTGTCATTAACACTTGCAAATACCTCATCGACTATTTCTTTGGTAGCAATCTTAGGATCATAAAAAACTTCTTCTGTTTTACTCTTAATATATTCATAGTCACCTCTTTTAGGGTAACCATCACCAATCATTGATTTCTCATATAGCCCTGAGCTACCAGTAATAATAAGTCCACTAACTATTTCGGGATAATCTCTAGTAAATAGAAGGCCAACATGTCCACCTAGAGAGTTTCCTAACAGTATTACATCCTTAAGCTTTTTAAATTCAATAAAATCAAAAACAAATTTTGAAAATCTAGCAACATTTGTTTTGAGAATTGGAGTCGAGTCAACTGGAAGCTCCGGTATTATAACTTTATAGTTTTTTGATGGAAAGTATTCAAAAACACCTTGAAAATTACTAAGACCACCCATAAGTCCATGAAGAATAATTATTGGTCTCCCTTCACCTTTTTCAATGTATGCAAATCCTCCTTCTTTAATTAAACTTTCTTCCATAATTATTATGTAAAGCACAAATATATGCATAAAGAATAACCTATTTTTTATACATGTTAATTCATTGTTAGTCAGACTATTAAAATGAAAAAAAATAATTTATTAACAAAGTGGTAAAAAGTGGTAAAAAGTGGTAAATATATTTTATATTTGAGTAAAGCAACCATTTAATGCAACACTTTATAGGAACATATGAATGTAAGGCAGATGAAAAAGGAAGAATTATGCTTCCGGTTTCCTTAAAAAAACAATTATCTGATAAGTTGAAAAATGGATTTGTTATAAAAAGAGCCGTTTTTAATTCTTGCCTAGAATTATATCCATTGAAAGAGTGGGACGAATTAATGCTTAGAATAAATAAATTAAACAGGTTCAATAAAAAAAATATTGATTTTATAAGAAGGTTTACAGCTGGAGTTAGACAAATTGATATTGACATTTCTGGAAGAATTTTAATTCCAAAAGACTTAATAAACCATGCTAAAATTTCTAAAGATATAGTTGTTTCCTCAGCTGTAAATATCCTTGAGATTTGGGATAAGGAGCTTTATGAAGAAGCAATAGATGACGCTAAAGGTGACTTTGGAAATCTTGCAGAAGATGTGATGGGTGATAAAACAGATAATAATGTATCATAATCCAGTTTTACTTAATGAATCAATATCCGGGTTAAATATTAATCCAAGTGGAATCTATGTAGATGTAACTTATGGAGGCGGAGGTCACTCTCAAGAAATATTAAAAAATCTTAATTCCAATGGTAAGTTAATTGCATTTGATCAAGATCAAGATGCTATTGAAAACAAATTAAATGATAATAGGCTAAATCTTGTTAAGTCAAACTTTAAGTATTTAAACAACTTCTTAAACTACTTTAAAATAAAAGAAATTGATGGACTCCTGGCAGATTTTGGAATATCATCTCATCAAATAGATAATAATAACAGAGGTTTTTCGACAAGGTTTAATTCTGAACTTGATATGAGAATGAACAGTACTCAAAAAATTGATGCTAAGGCCATTGTTAATGATTATGATAAAGATCAACTAGAGTATATTTTTAAAAATTTTGGTGAATTAAGGAACTACAAAAAGGTAACCGAAAAAATAATTTCTGAAAGAGCAAAGAAATCTATAGAGACAACAGTAGACCTAAAAAAAATCCTAGCTCCTTTAGTGAAAGTAAAAGATGAGAATAAGTTTTTTGCACAAGTTTTCCAGTCTATAAGAATAGAGGTTAATGATGAACTTGAAGTAATCAGAACCTTATTAAGTGAGTCATCAAAATATATTAAAAAAGGCGGTAGACTAGTTTGTATATCTTATCATTCATTAGAGGATCGGATTGTAAAAAAATTTATTCAGAATGGAGGATTTAATGATGAAGTTATCACTGATTTATATGGAAATAAGAATACCATTTTTAAAAAAGTAGGAAAAATGATTACACCATCAAATCAAGAAATTAAAATAAATAATAGATCAAGAAGTGCTAAACTTAGAATTGCTGAAAAAATATGAAAAACTTTCTATCATTTTTAAATATTGATTTCTTAGCTGGCAAAGATTCATCTAAAAACTGGAGAATGTTACTATTTATATCATTCTTATTAATGGCATCTATATACAGTAGTCATAGTGCGGATCAAAAAATATTCTTAATAACAAAACTAAATAAAGAGGTTAATACTTTAAATAGTATTTCAGTGTCAACTAAAGTTGATTTAATGAACATAAAAATGCAGTCTAAAGTAACATCGAAATTGAAAGATAACGGTTTTAAGATCTCTAACTATCCACCTGTAAAAATTATAATCACTGACTAAAATGAAGAAATTAAACAATAGAATTGTAAATAGAATGAACATAATGTTCTTTTTATTTCTATTGTGTTCATTTTTTTTGATTGGTAAAATATTTTATTTACAGAATTTTGAAATTGATGATAACACAAGAAACTCAATTGAGGCAGTTAAAAATATTGAGGTTGAATCACCTAGAGGCAATATTTACTCAGATAACGGAGATCTATTAGTCTCGACAGTTGTAAAGTATGAATTGAGGTGGGATTCAAAGATTCCTTCAGAGTCAGATTATAAAAAAAATATTATTCCTCTTGTAGAGAGATTATCTGATTTTTTTGGACAAGATCAAAATCACTTTAAAAAATATCTTGATGGCGCAAGAGATAAGAATAACAGATATCTGTTAATTGGAAAAAATCTATCTATAAATGAAGTAGAAGAAATTAAATCTTTTCCAATTTTCAATAAAGGTCTTTATAAAGGAGGTTTAATAATTAATGAAAGTCACACAAGACAGAGTCATCTTGGTAAGATTGCAGAGAGGACTATAGGATATGAAAAAGTTGATCAAGATGGAAAATATTTAAGGGTTGGTCTAGAGGGTGCATATTCGGAATATCTTTCTGGTAAAAGTGGTTTAAGACTAATGCAAAAAATAGCAGATGGACAATGGAAACCAATGACTCCAAATTTTGAAAGAGAACCTATTCAGGGATATGACGTACATACAACTATAGATACTCAAATTCAAGATATAGTTCATCACGAATTATTATCTCAATTAGAAAGATTTGAAGCTGATCATGGAACTATGATTATAATGGAAACTAAATCTGGAAAGATTAAAGGTATATCAAACTTAGCAAGAACAGAAGAAGGAAAATATTTTGAAAAAATTAATTATGGTATCTGGGAGACTCAGGAGCCTGGATCAACATTTAAGCTAATGACATTAATTGCAGCTTTAGAGGATGGTGTTGTAAGTCCAAGTGATTCAGTTGATACTGGTAATGGAATATTGAAATTTTATAATAAATACGAAGTAAAAGATTCTAATAGAAGGGGGTATGGAAAAATTCCAATATCTAAGGCATTTGAAGTTTCCTCAAATACAGGTATGGTTAAGGTCATATATGATAATTACAAGGATAATCCTGAAAGATTAGTCAATAGGTTGATAAACATGAAACTTAACCAAAAAATTAATATTGATATAAAAGGTGAAGGGGAACCTAGTATACCTCATCCACAAGATAACAATTGGAGTGGAATCTCATTACCATGGATGGCATTCGGTTACGGAGTAATGATGACACCATTACAAACTCTAACTTTCTATAATGCTATAGCTAACGATGGGGAAATGGTTAAACCTAGTTTTATAAGCAGTATTGGTGCTTTAGGAGAAAAACCTGTTTATAGAATTGATAGAGAGGTAATAATGTCATCAATTTGTTCAGAGGAGACCTTAAATTCAGTTAAAATGATGTTAAGGAATGTAGTTGAAAAGCCTTGGGGAACTGCAAATAATATTTATGATGAGAATATTAAAATTGCTGGAAAAACAGGAACAAGTCAAATAGACTATACTTCAGAGGAGACTCAATACGTTTCTAGTTTCGTGGGGTTTTTCCCGTCAGATAAACCAAAATATTCGGCAATTGTAGTAGTCAATAAGCCCAAAAAGTCTAAGGGGTATTATGGTAACTCAGTAGCCGCTCCTGTCTTCAAAAATGTAGCAAAAAAAATTATAACAGGTATTCCAAATGAAATTCAGATAAGTAAAAAAGATACAGATATATTGTTTTGAAAAAATTAAAAGAAATATTATTTAAAGTAAATATTGACTCAGTATATGGAGATACTGAAATAAATGTTTCTAAAATTACTTTTGATTCTAGAGAGGTAGAAAATAATACACTTTTTATTGCAATATCAGGACATAATTATGATGGCCATGATTATATTAGTCAATCTATTAAAAATGGAGCTTCAGTTGTTATATGTGAGAAGTTACCTTCCAATTTTAAAGAAAGCAATATTGTATTTATATGTGTCAAATGTTCTAAAACTGCACTTTCAATTATTGCTTCAAATTTCTTCGATAACCCATCCTCAAAAATTGATTTAATAGGTGTAACAGGGACGAATGGAAAGACAACAATTTCCTCATTACTAAATAATTTATTTAATGAATTACAAGTTAAATCTGGTTTAATATCAACAATTAACATAAAGTACGAAGAGTATATTGAAAATTCTTATAACACCACTCCTGATCCAATAACAATAAATTTTCATTTATCTGAAATGATAAAAAGAAAAATTAAGGTTTGCTTTATTGAGGTTTCCTCTCATGGAATTTTTCAGAAGAGAGTTCAGGGGATAAAATTTAAAGGTATGGTCTTTACTAATCTTACACATGATCATATTGACTACCATAAAACATTTAAAGACTATAGAGATACCAAAAAAATTGTTTTTGATTCTCTAGGTAAAAATTCATTTGCACTAATTAATAGAGATGATAGGAATGCTGAATATATGATTCAAAATACTAAAGCTAAAATTTATACTTATGCATTAAAATCAAAGTCAGATTTTTCTTGTAAAATTATTGAACAGCAACTGGATGGAATGCTCTTAAGTATTGATAATAGTGAGATATGGACTAAGCTAATTGGTAAGTTCAATGCCTCTAATATTCTTGCTATTTATTCTGTTGGAAGGATATATAATCTAGATAAAATTAATTTGTTAACCGGTATTAGTAATCTGGAGAGTGTAGTTGGGAGGCTCCAGTCTTTTCTTTCAATAAATAAAGTAACAGTTATAATTGATTATGCTCATACTCCGGATGCAATTGAAAATGTTATATCTACTATAAATAATATTAAAAAATCAAATCAAAATTTAATTACTGTAATTGGTTGTGGAGGTGACAGAGATAAAGATAAAAGGGCTATAATGGGGAAGATATCTACTGATCTTAGCTCAAGAGTAATTTTTACATCAGATAATCCTAGATCTGAGGATCCACAATCAATCATTGATGATATGGTTCAAGGGGTTTCAAATTTTAACAATGATAAAGTTTTAATTGAAGTTGAAAGAAAAAAAGCAATAAAACAAGCTAAAAAAAATAGTGTAAAAGGTGATATAGTTTTAATCGCAGGAAAAGGTCATGAAGACTATCAAGAGTTAAATAATAATAAGAGAATCTATTTTGATGATTACAAAATAGCTAAAGAAATTTTTAATAAATAAACATGTTATACTATCTATTTGAAATATTAGAAAGTCAATTTAATCTTCCAGGAGCTAGTCTGTTTAGTTATTTATCATTTAGGGCTGCAGTCACTGTTATAATGTCACTAGTAATATCAATAGTTTTTGGGAAAAAAATAATCAATTTTTTAAAAATTAAACAAGTTGGGGAGAATGTAAGAGAGCTTGGTTTAGATGGAGAGGACAAGAAAGAAGGGACACCAACAATGGGTGGAATAATTATCATAATTGGCACTTTGGTGCCTGTAATTTTGATGTCAAATCTTGAAAATATTTATATCCAAATTTTAATTATATCAACTATAATTCTTGGATTAATTGGATTATTTGATGATTATATCAAAGTATTTAAAAAAGATAAAAAAGGACTTAAGGGAAAGTTTAAAATAGCAGGTCAGTCAATATTAGGAATTTTTGTTGGAATAGTCTTATTAACCAATAATAATATAACTATAGTTGAATTTGATAATAACTTAAATTCTGATAAAATAGAATTTTCTAAAATTGAGGAAGTAAAATCTTATAAGACAACAATACCTTTTTTCAAAAATAATGAGTTAGACTACAAAGAAATATCTAAAGCTATTTTTGGTAAAGGATCGAATTACTTATGGCTTATAATAATCCCAATTATAATTTTTATTATAGCTGCAGTTTCAAATTCTAATAATTTAACAGATGGCTTAGATGGCTTATCTGCAGGACTCTCTGCTATAATTGTCTTTACTCTTGGAGTCTTTGCGTGGACATCAGGAAATATAATCTTTTCAGATTATTTGAATATAATGTATATACCAAGAGTTGGTGAAATAACAATTTTCATTGCTGCATTATTAGGTTCATTAGTTGGTTTTCTTTGGTACAATACATATCCAGCATCAGTTTTTATGGGAGATACAGGAAGTCTAACTGTTGGTGGCTTAATTGCGGTAATTTCAATACTCATTAGAAAAGAATTATTAATTCCAATTCTATGTGGAGTATTTCTCTTAGAGGCACTATCTGTAATCATTCAAGTTAGTTATTTCAAATTAACCAAAAAAAAGACAGGAGTTGGAAAGCGTGTTTTCTTAATGTCGCCCATCCATCATCATTTTCAAAAAGCCGGTTATCATGAAAGTAAAATAGTTTCAAGACTATGGATTATAGGAATTTTTTTAGCAGTTATAACGATACTAACACTTAAAATTAGATAGATGAAGAGTATTACAATACTTGGTGCGGGTGAAAGTGGATTTGGAGCTGCTATGCTAGCTCGACAGAAGGGTCTAGACGTCTTTGTTTCTGATTCAAATAAAATAAATGAGGACAGAAAATTAGAAATGATTAAGAATTCTATAGTGTTTGAAGAAGAAAATCACTCTTTTGACAAAATTAAGTTATCAGATTATGTAATTAAAAGTCCAGGCATATCTAATACGTCTGAAATAATTTTAAAAATTAATTCATCTGGTATACCTATAATATCTGAAATTGAATTTGCAAGTAAATTTTCAAATTCATTTAAGATTTGTATTACGGGAACTAATGGTAAGACAACAACTACAAAGCTTATCTACCACATACTAAACAGAGCAGGTTTAGATGTAGGCCTGGCAGGAAATATTGGTGATAGTTTTTCTAAAATGCTTTTATCTGGTGATAGAGATATCTATGTTCTTGAGATTAGCAGTTTCCAACTTGATGATATCAAAAAATTTAGACCTAATATTTCTGTTATTACAAATATTATAGAAGATCATTTAGATAGATATGAGAATGACTTTGGTAAGTACGTTGATGCAAAAATGAAAATTGCAAAAAACCAAAAATCATCTGACTATTTAATTTATAACTCAGATGATAAAATTTTATTAGAAGCACTAAAAGTAAACAAATTAGAAGTAAATAAAATTCCAATAGGAATGGATACTAACAAACAAAATCAAATAACAATAGATAAAAATATTCTTTCTAACAAAAAAAAAACTATTATGATAAATACCGACGAATTTGCGCTTAAAGGGAGGCATAATCTTCTAAATGCAATGGCTGCAATTACAGTCTCCGATTTACTAAAAATAGACAATGATATAATTAGGGAAAGCTTCTTGACTTTTTCTGGTCTTCCTCATCGATTAGAGAAATTTTTGAAAATACAAGGAGTTAATTATATAAACGATTCTAAAGCTACAAATGTTAACGCAACATATTACGCACTTGATTCAATGCAATCTCCTACAATTTGGATTGCAGGTGGAGTTGATAAGGGAAATGATTATTCTGATTTACTTCCAATTGTTAGGGAAAAGGTTAAGGCAATCATTTGTCTTGGAATTGACAATACTAAAATTATGGAAACTTTTAAGCCAGTAATTGAAATTATAGTTGAGACTGAGTCAATTACTGAGGCAGTCAAAGTTGCAAATAAAATTGCAGTTAAAAAGGATAATGTTCTATTATCTCCTGCTTGTGCGAGTTATGATTTGTTTGAAAATTATGAGGACAGAGGGGATCAATTTAAAGAGGCAGTAAGAAATTTATAGATGAGTTCAAAGAGTTTAATATTTGGGGATAAAGTTTTGTTAGTAATAATTCTATTGCTATCACTCTTTTCTTTTTTCCCAGTTTTTTCTTCTAGCTCATATCTTTCATATGTTATAGATGGATCTTCTCCAATTTTCTATTTAGTTAAACATTTTATTGTAATATTATTTGGTCTTCTACTTATGATGTCCATAAAGTTAGTGCCCCATAAACTTTTCAGAGGAATGTCAATAATTCTATTACCTGTAGGATTATTATTATTAATTTATACATTAAGCCAGGGAACAACAATTGGTGGTTCTGCAGCAAGTAGATGGATTGATATACCATTTGTAGGAATAAGTTTTCAAACTTCCTCTTTAGCAGCTATTATATTAATTACTTATACTGCTAGATATTTATCGAAAGTTGATTTATCAAAAACAAAGTTTAAAGAGACTATTATTCCTCTTTGGCTTCCAATTTTTGCATATATTTTCCTTATTCTACCATCTAATCTTTCGTCTGCGCTCTTAATATTTGGTTCACTGATTTTAATACTTTTTATTTCAGGGTTCCCAATAACTCATTTATTAAAAATGTTCTTAATATTAGGGTTTCTTTCAACAACCTTTTTCTTTCTTGCAAAGACATATCCTGATCAATTTCCTAATAGAATAGATACGTGGGTCAGTAGAATTGAAAACTTCAATTCAAATGATAATTTAGATGCAAGCTATCAAATTCAAAGAGCTAAAATAGCCATAAATAATGGAGGTATAATTGGTGTTGGAGCTGGAAAAAGTATAATGAAAAATCATTTACCCCAGAGTAACTCTGATTTTATTTTTGCAATAATTGTAGAGGAGTATGGTATAGCTGGTGGGTCATTGATTATAATACTATATACATTAATGTTTTTTAGAATTCTAGTTATTACTCATAAAGCAGAAGACAAGTTTGGAAAAATATTAGTTTCTGGTCTAGGAATTTTTATAATAGCTCAAGCATTTACAAATATTTCAGTAGCGACACAGATAATCCCTGTAACTGGACAGAATCTGCCCTTAATAAGTAGCGGTGGGTCATCTGCATGGATGACCTGTATATCATTAGGTATGATTCTTAGTGTAAGCTCCTCAATTAAAAATAAAAATGACAAAAAATAGATTTATAATATCAGGAGGAGGAACAGGTGGTCATATATACCCTGCATTATCTATTGCAAATGAAATAAAAAAATCTTTTGATAATCCTAAAATAAAATTTATTGGAGCTAGGGGAAAAATGGAGATGAATATTGTTCCAAAATATGGATATAAGATTCATGGACTTTTAATTAGTGGATTACAAAGATCTTTATCTCTAAAGAACATCTTACTTCCATTTAAACTTATAATTAGTTTTATTCAGTCTATCATTATAATTTTAAGCTTTAGGCCAAACTTTGTAGTGGGGACAGGAGGTTTTGCAAGCTTTCCTATTGTCTTCATATCTTCCATATTTAGAATTCCAACATTAATTCAAGAGCAGAATTCATTTCCAGGAATATCTAATAGGTTTTTATCTAAATACACTAATTATATATCTGTTGCTTATGATAAGATGGAAAAATATTTTCCTTCAAAAAAAATATACAAAACAGGGAATCCAATTAGGGAATCCATTAGATCAAATAACAATTTAGTTAATCAAAGAAAAAAACTAAATATTAAAGATAGTATGACAGTAATAGCTGTATTAGGTGGAAGTTTAGGTTCAGATAGAATAAACAAAACAATTAAAAAAAATATAGAATTCTTAATTTCTAAGAATATTTTCATCATATGGCAATGTGGAAAGAGCTATTATAATGACTATAAAAGTTACAATTCTGACAAAGTATTTGTTACAGACTTTTTTGATAATATCGATTCAATTTACTCTACATCAGATATAATAATAGCAAGAAGTGGAGCTTTAACACTCTCAGAGTTAGCAATAGTTTCAAAACCTTCTATATTAATTCCATCTCCAAACGTTGCTGAAGACCATCAATTAAAAAATGCTAAGAGTATTGAAGAAAAAGATGCGTGTATATGTATTGAGGAGAAAGATCTTGACTTGATATTTAAAAATAAGCTTGATCTTCTTTTAAATAATGAGAAACTAAGGAGTGATCTATCATATAATATGTCTAAAATAGCTATGCCAAATGCATCATACGATATAGTTGACATAATAAAAAAACATTTAAAAAATGACTAATAAAAAGTATTTCTTTATTGGAATTGGTGGTATTGGAATGTCTTCAATTGCTCAATACCTTTATGAAAAAGGAAATACTATTCTTGGTTATGATGCATCAGAAAACAGATCAGTTAAAATTCTTGTAAAAAAAGGGGTAGAGGTAATTAATAAGTTGAGCCTAAACAATCTTCCAGATTATATGAAAGAGGAGGATGTAATTGTAGTCTATACTCCAGCTATCCCTGATGATAATATATTTTTAAAATATTTTAGGTCGAATGGAAATAATCCAATATTTAAAAGATCTGAGATTCTTGGCGAAATATCGAAACAATCTAAATGTATTGCCGTAGCTGGAACTCATGGAAAAACTACTACTACTGCAATAATTAGTCATCTATTCCATTCATCAGGAATACACTTTAAAGCATTCATTGGAGGAATTATGAAATGCTTTGACTCAAATTATATCAATACAGGAAATGATTACATAATTGTAGAGGCTGATGAATATGATAGATCATTCTTAAATCTTAATGCCAATTACGCTGTCATTACCTCAATTGAAAATGATCATCTTGATATTTATGGAGACTTTAAATCGTTAACTGAAAGTTTTCAGTCATTTGCAAATAATGTAAAAGATGTATTAATTACAGATGCTGAAATAAACCTTAATAGGGATTTTTCTTTTTCAATCAAAAATGATTCAGATTATTATGTAAACAATATAGATATTTTAGAAAATGAAATTAAATTTGACCTTAAAACTCCTAATAATTTTTACTCCAATATTTCTGCAAATATTTTAGGTCTCCATAACCTTAAGAATGTATTAGCGGCACTATCAATAATTGACCAAATAAAAGAAATTGATATTGAAAATTTATTACCATTTCTTTCCAATTTTAAAGGGATTGAAAGAAGAATGGATATTTATAAACTAGATAATAAAGTTGTCATTGATGACTATGCCCATCATCCAACTGAAATCGAATCAGTACTTAATACCATTCAAACGAATTATAAGAATAAATCAAAAGCAGTTGTATTTCAACCTCATCTATTTTCTAGAACAAGGGACTTTATGGACGAGTTTGCAACCGTTTTATCAAAATTTGACGAGGTATATCTTTTAGATATTTATCCTGCTAGAGAAAAGCCTATAATTGGAGTTAGTTCACAAATTTTATTAGAAAAAATTAATTGTTCAAAGAAGGAATTAATTGATATTAAATCAATTGATAATATAGTGCTTAACTCAAAAATAGAGGTTATTTCTATTCTTGGTGCTGGTAATATATCGGAGAATCTTAATAAACAAATATTTCAAAATGTATAGATTAATTATAATGTTAGGGTTATTATCACTGCTTATTTTTATGGGATTACTTAGCTCACTTACCCATTCTGAAAAAAGTTATGATTTAAAGACTAATAATATAGTATATACATCTAACGGATTTATTGACAATAAAGAAATTGTCAAAAGTCTAATAAATGAAAAACATTTTCAAAATATGATAAAAGATAATGAGTTTGTAAAAGTTGAGGCAAAAATAAAAGAGATAAATTCAATTGAGAAAATTGATATTTATTTTAATGATAAAAATGAACTTGGAATAAAATTAACTGACAGGACTCCTATTGCGTATTTGAAAGATTTAAATAGTCTTGTTGATATCAATGGTAAAGTTTTTGAAAAAGAGCAACCTAAAAATGACTCCCTTCCTACAATTAATGGAAACATATCTGAACATCAAATTTTAAAAATTATAAATGTTATCTCAGCTTTTAAAAAAGATAAGTTTTTTGAAAATAAATTAAATGAAATATGGTTTAAAAATGACCATTTATATGTAAGAATAAAAAACTTGAATTTGGATATAAAACTAGGAAATGAAAATAAAATAATTGATAAGTTAAAAATGTTAAAAGGTTTTTATGCGTATCATCTAAAAAGTATAAATCAAACAAAATACAAACAACTAGACCTAGTCTACAATGATCGTTTAGTTGCAATTAAAAAATAACGTTATGGATAAAACATATTCAGTTGGATTAGACATTGGAACTACAAAGATTGTTGCTATGGTTGGTGAAAAAAATCAGTTTAATAAAGTCAAAGTACTAGGTGTTGGTAAATCTCAAAGTCTAGGGGTTCATAGAGGAGTTGTAAACAATATTACCCAAACTATACAGTCAATTAAAATAGCAGTTGATGAAGCACAAAATAAATCTAATGTTGAAATTCTAGAGGTTGCAGTTGGTATCGCAGGACAACATATTAGAAGCCTTCAACATAGTGATTATATAACTAGAGAAAATCCTGATGAGGTAATAAATGAAGATGATATTGACAAATTAATTGACCAAGTTTATAAGCTTGTGATGCTTCCTGGTGAAGAGATTATTCATGTCTTACCTCAAGATTTTAAAGTTGATGGTCAATCTGAAATAAAAGAGCCTATAGGTATGTATGGAAGCAGACTTGAAGCTAATTTTCATATTGTAGTTGGTCAAGTTTCATCTATAAGGAATATTGGAAAATGTATAAAAAGCTCAGGATTAAAAATGGGAGATATCACTCTTGAACCATTAGCATCATCTGACGCAGTTCTCTCTGAGGAAGAAAAAGAAGCTGGAGTCGCATTAATTGATATTGGTGGTGGAACTACTGATGTTGCTATTTTTAAAGATGGGATCATAAAACATACTGCTGTTATTCCATTTGGAGGAAATGTAATTACAGAGGATATTAAAGAAGGATGCTCAATTATTGGTAATCAAGCAGAACAATTAAAAATAAAATTCGGTTCAGCTTGGCCAGGAGAAAACAAAGATTCTGACATTGTTTCAATACCTGGACTTAGAGGGAGAGACCCTAAAGAGATTTCTTTAAAAACACTATCCAAAATTATCAATGCAAGAATTGTAGAAATTATTGAGCAAGCTTACTTAGAAATCAAGAATTATGGTCATGAGGATTCTAAAAAGAAACTCATCGCTGGAATTGTATTAACTGGAGGTGGAAGTCAACTGAGACACTTAAAACAACTTACAGAATATGTTACTGGAATGGACACAAGGATTGGTTTTCCAGGTGAGCATTTAGCTGGAGACTCAAATGATTATAATCCTATATATTCCACAGCTGTTGGATTATTGATGAAGGCAATAGACAAAGATTCAGATGAACAGATGAATAACATGAACACATCTGAAAAGGATTTAGTAAACCATGAAAGAAAGACTATTCTTACTAAATGGGGAGAAGGATTTAAAAAATTTATAGATAACGTAGATACAATTGATAATTAATATAAAATTCAAAAAATGAAAACAGAAATAGATACAAACTTTAGTTTCGATTTACCAAAAAATAGAAGTAATGTAATGAAGGTTATGGGAATAGGAGGGGGTGGAAGTAATGCTGTAAATTATATGTATAAACAGGGAATAAAAGGGGTTGATTTTGTTGTTTGTAATACTGACTCTCAAGCTTTAGAAGAAAGTCCTGTGCCAAATAAGATTCAACTAGGAGCTAATCTAACGGAAGGACTCGGCGCAGGAGCAAATCCTGAAATTGGAAAGCTAGCAGCATTAGAGAGTTATGAAGAGTTAAAAAATTTGCTAGAGACTCAAACTAAAATGTTATTTATTACTGCTGGTATGGGTGGTGGAACAGGAACGGGTGCTGCACCTATTATTGCAGAGATGGCTAAAGAATTTGACATTCTAACTGTTGGTATTGTAACAATCCCATTTAGTTTTGAGGGAAAAAATAGAGAATCACAGGCTGTCAAGGGTCTTGAAAAACTAAAAAGATCAGTTGATTCATTAATTATTATTAATAATAATAAATTAAGAGAGGTCTATGGTAATCTTGGTTTCAAAGAAGGATTTTCCAAGGCTGATGAAGTTTTGGCAACAGCGGCAAAGGGTGTTGCACAGGTAATTACACATCACTATACACAAAATATAGATTTGAAAGATGCAAAAACTGTGTTATCAAATAGTGGAACAGCCATAATGGGATCTTCAACTGCTAGTGGATCTAATAGAGCTAACGAAGCAGTTATTAAGGCATTAGACTCCCCTCTTTTAAATGATAATAAAATTGAAGGAAGTAAGAATGTACTATTATTAATTGTTTCTGGAGCTGAAGAAATTACCATAGATGAAATTGGAGAAATTAATGAATATATTCAAAATGAAACAGGTAATAGTGCAAACATAATTATGGGAGTAGGTGAAGATCTTGACTTAGGAAATAAAATCTCTGTTACAGTGATAGCAACTGGATTTGGGGATGACAAACAAAACAGTCTAGTCAGTTCTGAAACAAAAAGAGTAATTTATTCTTTAGATCAAGATCACCCTTTTGAACAAAAAATATTAGAGGAGGAAACAACTGTGCCTGAGGAGAAAAATGAAATAAATAAAAATCATGAAATATTAGGTAATGATTCAAATCAAAAGAAAATTGATAGTGAAATAAATGAAATCTTAAGAAATATCGATATTACTTATGAAGTTTTAGATCCAAGTATTGATAATATTGAATTAAATAATATTGAATTAAATGATATTGAATTAAATGATATTGAGTATGTAGTTCCAGATAAAGAACAATATTTTGAGATAAAAGAAGAGGTGCCTGAAATTTCATTTGGTCTTTTCTCAAATGATAATTATGAAGATAATAAAAGTGAGGAACTGTCTCTAAATGTTAATCCTAATCATTTGAATCATGAAGAAATTAAAACAGATATATCATCAGACACTTTGAATGATAATGAATCAAATATTGAGTATATAAAATTAGATCTTAATCAAGATATTGAAAATGAATTAGACATTATAGAAAAAGGGAATGTAGATGAAAAATTGAACGACTCAGATAATATTGATCTTGATATAATTGAAGAAAACCATAATATATTTGAAAAGCCTATAATTTCTGATGATGATAATGAAAATGTTATTCGAAAACAAAACTTGAAAAAATATAATTATATATTTAAAAATAATAGTTCCTCAATAGAGGATTTAGAAAAAATACCTGCATACAAGAGAATGGGAATTGAAATTGATAATTCGAAACCAATTGGTGAGGATATTTATTCAAAAACAGTTTTAAATGAAGAGAATAAACTGGAATTTCCTGATGTAAATACATATCTTCATGATAACGTTGATTAATTTATGAAAATAGAAGAAAAAATTAATGAGTCTATAAAGGACTCAATGAAAGAAAAAAATAATCTTAGACTTGACTCTCTTAGAGCAATAAAGTCTGCAATACTTATCGAAAAAACTAAATCTGGATCAAAAGAACAGGTTGAGGAGTCAGTTATTCTTAAAATTTTACAAAAAATGGTAAAACAAAGAAATGACAGCGCAAAAATATATTCAGAGCAAAATAGAATGGAACTAGCAGAGGTAGAAATGTCTCAGGCAAATATAATTTCTGAATTTTTACCAACTCAGTTGAGCCGATCTGAATTATCAGAAATTATTGAAAAAGTTATTGAACAAGTTGGTGCTGAATCAATGAAAGATATGGGTAGAGTAATATCTAAAGTTAATGAAATAGTGTCGGGGCAGGCAGAGGGTAGAATTATTGCAGAAATTGTTAAGGAGAAATTAATTGGTTAAACTAATAGAAGCTCTATGTCACTCCATCCATAGAGTTATCCTTTTGGCTGTATTCTCTTTCTTTAATTATTTTGATAATTCTTTCACATACAGCATATATATCTTCAAAGGAAGTATATAATGGAGTTAATGCTATGCGGATTATATTCTTTGGTCTAAAGTCTACGATTATTCTTAATTCCGCTTTGTCAATTGGGTCTATTAAACATTTTGATATTCTCCATGCTTCATTATGACTTATTGAAATATGGGAACCTCTTTTATTTTTTTCTAATGGTGACAGTAATTCAAAATCTAAATTTTTTAATTCATCATTATATATTGATAGGAAAAAATCAAACAAATTCGCTGATTTAATACTTAGCTTCTCTGTAGTTGCCTCAATTGTAATATCTAGCGAAGTTTTAAGTGTTGTTAAAGAAAGTATGTGTGGTGTTCCATTTGAAAATTTCTCTATGGAATTAGACTCTATATATTCATTGGAATATTCAAAAGGTTTATTATGACTAAACCACCCCTTAATAGGTGATTTTAATTTTTTGAGTTCGTATTCTCTAACATAAATAAAAGCTGGAGAACCAGGGCCTCCATTTAAATATTTGTATGTACACCCTATTGCATAGTCTATTTCATTTGACCTCATGTCAATATCAATTGCACCAACAGAATGACTTAAATCCCAAATAATAATGATATCATTATCCTTACAGAACTTACTTATATCTTCAACGGAATACCTAAATGAACTTTTGAATGATACGTGAGATAAAACTACTATTCCTTTTCTTTCTAAAATATATTCTTTTAGTTTTTCAATATCTGGCTTTAAATCATTACCATAATCTAGAAATTTAAAGTCAATTTTAAAGTCTTTTGCAATTACTTCACAAATATATTTGTCGGAGGGAAAGTTTAGATTATCAGTTGTAATATTTTTTATATCTCTATTTGCCTCTAAAATGCTCTTTAAAAGCTTAAAAAGATTTATTGAAGTAGAACTACCAACATATACCTCATCCTCATTAGATTTGATTATAGAGGCTATTTTTCTTGAAATAATTCTAGGAAGCTTAATCCAACTTTTATTCCAGCTAGAGATTAGATTATTTCCCCATTCTTCTTTAATAGTATAGTTAACGTTTTCTAATACATCCTTAGATAGAAGTCCAAGTGAATTTCCATCAAGATATATTTGGTTTTTAGGTAAAACAAACTTGTCTCTATATATTGAAAGTTCATCTTTAGAGTCAAAATTTTTTGCTATTTCTTTTAATCTATCCAAATATTATAAATTTTCTTAGCCCACTCTAGATACATTATTCCACTAGGATGTAAATTATCGTTTGTAATTAGATCAGGTTCATTAATTCCTCTTCTAGAAATCTCAGTAACATCAACATATTTTAAACCATTTGTACTTGCAAATTTTTTTAAACTACTATTAAATAAATTGATTTGTTCAGATATATCACTCATATCACTAGATTCACCGAAAGGTGTATAACCCCAATCTGGTATAGAAATTATAATTATACTTCCACCATTTTTCTTTATTCTTTCCATCTCATCCATCAACTTATTTAGGTCTTCTTCAAATTCATCTATAGGTCTTGAATTAAATTGATTGTTAACCCCAATTAAAAGTGAGATATAATCATATTTTTTAGTAAAGTTTGTTTGGTTTATTGCATTAAGTAAGTCATATGTTTTCCATCCTGTTTCAGCAATAATCATAGGTTGATCAAAGTCAACACCATTTTCATAAGCAACATCAACAAATTGATTAGGCCATCTTTCCTCCTCATTTACTCCCTCCCCAATTGTATAGCTATCTCCAAGAGCTATAAAGCTGTATGGGCTTTCACGTTGAGTATTAAGATTATTACCTAAAATCAAAGTATCACTAAAATCATCTCTTTCAATATTTAAATCCTCATCATTATAATTAGTATTGGATGTGCAACCTTTCATAACAGTAAATAAAAAAAATATTTTAAAAATTAAATGAAGTCTCATATATAGATTAGCAAAATAATATTTTAATTCTTTACTTCAATGAATCAATTGCTCTGTTTATATCTGAAGATTTAAAAATATAACTACCAGCAACAAGGATGTCAGCTCCCAAGGATTTAAGTTTTTTACTGTTAGTATTGTCTACACCTCCATCTATCTCAATTACAGCAGATGAGTCCTTTGAATTAATTAGACTTTTAAGTTCAATTAGCCTATCAAATGTTTTTTCAATAAATTTCTGTCCTCCGAAACCTGCATGAACTCCCATAAGACATACTAGATCAACCCTATTAATGTAATCTTCTAATTTATTAATTGGAGTGTCAGGATTAATTGCAATTCCTGACTTAATTGAAGACTCTTTAATTCTATCAAGGATTCTATCCATCTCTGAGGTTGCTTCAATATGAACCGTTAGGATGTCAGAGCCTATCTCAACAAATTTATCGATGTATCTTTCTGGTTCAATGATCATCAAATGAACATCTAAAGGCTTTTTTGTCATTTTCCTAATTGAGCTAACTATTGGCATACCAAATGAAATATTTGGAACAAACAAGCCATCCATTACGTCAAGATGGAACCAATCTGCATTACTTTTATTTACTATCTCACAATCCCTAGAAAGATTACCAAAATCTGCAGCTAGGATAGAAGGAGCTATTTTTGTAGACATAATAATTTTTATTCAAGGTAAAATTTATATAATTATTTAAATAAATTAACCTTGAAAAGATATAAACATTAAAAGCTAAAAGCTAGCCGAGATAAGTTTTAAGTATTTTGCTTCTTGAGGTATGCTTTAACCTTCTTATGGCTTTTTCCTTAATCTGTCTTACTCTTTCTCTAGTCAGATCAAATGTTTCACCTATTTCCTCAAGAGTCATTGCGTGCTGATTTCCTAGACCAAAATAAAGTCTAACGACATCTGCTTCACGGGGCGTGAGTGTGTCAAGGGCTCTCTCAATTTCAGTCCTTAGAGATTCATGTAAAAGTTGTCTATCGGGATTTGGAGATTCACCACTATTAAGAACATCATATAGATTTGAGTCTTCACCTTCTACTAGAGGAGCATCCATTGAAACATGCCTACCGGAGTTTTTAAGTGATTCCTTAACATCATTTACAGTCATATCAAGTTCTTTTGCAATTTCTTCTGCAGATGGTGCACGCTCATGTGCTTGCTCTAGAAATGCATAGGTTTTATTAATCTTATTTATTGATCCAATTTTATTTAGCGGCAATCTCACAATTCTAGATTGTTCTGCTAAAGCTTGCAGAATAGACTGTCTAATCCACCAGACTGCATAAGAAATAAACTTAAAACCTCTTGTCTCATCGAACCTTTGGGCTGCTTTAATTAAGCCAAGGTTACCTTCATTAATAAGGTCAGGTAGTGTTAAACCTTGATTCTGGTATTGTTTAGCAACAGAGACAACAAATCTTAGGTTAGCTTTTGTTAATTTTTCAAGAGCAAACTGATCACCTTTTTTAATTCGCTGAGCTAACTCAACTTCTTCTTCAGCAGTTATTAAGTCTACTTTACCTATTTCTTGTAGGTATTTATCAAGAGAGGCTGTTTCTCTATTAGTTACCTGTTTTGTTATTTTTAGTTGTCTCATAGACTAATAAATGCCACAAAAATTGTTCCAAAGTGAAAAAAAATTATTTTTTTTCTAATAAAACTTTTCTTGAAATTTTTTGTTTTCTAGTTCTTTTGTCAATTCCTAGATATTTAACTTCAATCTGATCCCCTAGATTTATATAATCAGTTACTTTTTCAACTCTTTCCCAAGCTATCTCTGAAACATGGAGTAAAGCCTCTTTACCTGGAACAAACTCAACAACTGCTCCAAAATCAAGTATTTTAACAACATTTACTTTATATACTTCATCTATTACTGGCTCAAATACTAAATTTCTTATGCTTTCAATAGCATTATCAATTTTTTCCTGATCAACACCAAGTATTTCAATTACACCAACTTCATCTTTTTCGTTAATTACAATTGTTGTGTCAGACTCCTTTTGAAGTTCTTGAATATTTTTACCACCAGGCCCAATAACCATACCAATAAAGTCTTTAGCTATTTCCATAGTAACCATTTTGGGTGCGTGAGGTTTTACAGTTTCGTTAGGTTTATCAATTGAACTATCAAGCTTATCTAGGATATGAAGTCTCCCTTTCTTTGCTTGATTTAATGCTTCAACAAGAATATCATATTTCAATCCCTTGATTTTAATATCCATTTGACATGCAGTAATACCTTCTCTAGTTCCAGTAACCTTAAAGTCCATATCTCCTAGGTGATCTTCATCTCCAAGTATATCCGAAAGTACAGCATATTTATCACCTTCACTAATAAGTCCCATAGCTATACCAGAAACATTACTTTTAATATTTATACCTGCATCCATTAGAGCAAGTGAACCTGCACAAACAGATGCCATTGAAGATGATCCATTAGATTCTAAAATTTCAGATACAATTCTAACTGTATACGGACAATCATCTGGCATTACCTTTTTTAGGGCGCGTTGTGCTAACATTCCATGTCCAATTTCTCTTCTAGACGTTCCTCTAAGAGGTCTAGCTTCTCCTGTTGAAAAAGGAGGAAAATTATAATGTAAATAAAAGCTTTCTTCTGACTGATTTGTAGGCATATCAATCACGTTAACTTCTCTGCTTGTTCCTAATGTTAAAGATGCAAGTGATTGAGTCTCACCTCTTGTAAAGACTGCAGATCCATGAGTAGAAGGGAGATATCCTACTTCTGTCCAAATATCTCTTATGTCTTCTGTATTTCTTCCATCTAATCTAATACCTTCATTTAGAACTAGATCTCGAATAGCTTTTTTCTGTGCTTTGTTAAAGTATTTTACGATCAAATCTCTCTTCTCTTCAATAATCTCATCATCATATGAGTCCATCAATTCTTCTTTCAATAAACTAAAAAATTCACTTCTTTCATTTTTTGAAAGTCCCTTCTTAGCAATATCATAAGATTTTTGATAAATTTTATCTAAGATTTCAGCTTCTAGATCTTGATCTTCTTCTGCTTCATCGTATTCTCTCTTTTCTGAACTTATACCAGCTTGTTTTATAAGTTCTTTTTGTGCATCAATTTGTCTTTTGATTTCATCATGAGCATATCTAATTGCATCAGTCATTTCTTCCTCGGAGATTTCATCAAATTCTCCCTCAACCATAACAACAGAATCCTCAGTAGCTCCAACCATTATATCAATATCAGATTCTTCTAATTGAATTCTTGAAGGATTTATAATAAAATTTCCTTCAATTCTAGCAACTCTAACCTCAGATATTGGACCATCAAATGGAATATCAGACAATGATATAGCTGCTGAGGCAGCTAAACCAACAAGAGCGTCAGGCATTACATTATCATCATTTGACATAAGTTGAATCATAACTTGAGTTTCTGAATGGTAATCCTTGGGAAATAATGGACGTAGAACTCTATCTACTATTCTCATAGTAAGTATTTCTTCACTACTAGGTCTAGCCTCTCTTTTAAAAAATCCACCAGGAAATCTTCCAGCTGAAGCAAATTTTTCTCTATAGTCAACAGTTAGAGGTAAAAAATCTAGAGATGAAGCGCCATAGCTTGAAACAACAGTAGACAAGAGCATACAATCTCCCATTCTAATTACTACTGATCCATGAGCTTGTTTTGCAAGTTTACCAGTTTCAATAGAAATTTCTCTACCATCTGATAATTTTATAATTTGAGTTAAAGGTTTTGGATTCATAATTTAGTATTGGTTATATTTTGTTGTGTGTAATGAAGACAACCAAACTAAAAATGCTATTTTCTGATACCTAATTTTTTTATTATATCACGATATCTTTGAATATCTGTTTTCTTTAAGTACTCAAGTAAGTTTCTTCTCTTACCTACCATTTTTACAAGAGATTTTTCTGTATTAAAATCCTTTGCATTTGATTTTAAATGGTTTGATAAACTTTCAATTCTTTTAGTAAAAAGTGCAATCTGACTTTCAGAAGAGCCAGTGTCTTTCTTACTATTACCAAATTCTTTAAAAATATCTTCTTTCTTAAGTACTGTCATTCAATTATTTTTGAGCCGCAAATATACTAGAATATATTTAGAAATTAAATTATTTAATCATATTTACGAAGAGTATTGTTTTGTATTAAATCAATGTAAAGGTTGATTTTTTTCTTCAACTCTTTTCTATGACTTATAAAATCAAGAAATCCTTTTTCAAGAAGAAATTCACTCTTTTGAAATCCATCGGGTAGGTCTTGCCCTGTTGTATCTTTTACAACTCTTGGTCCAGCAAATGCTATTAGTGCTTTTGGTTCAGCTATATTAATATCCCCAAGCATCGCAAAAGATGCAGTAGTTCCACCAGTAGTTGGGTCAGTACACAATGAGATATATGGAATACCTGCCTCTGAAAGATCATTTAATTTTGCAGAAGTCTTAGCCATTTGCATTAGTGAAGTTGCAGATTCCATCATCCTTGCCCCACCTGACTTTGAAATAATAACAAGTGGACACTTCTTTTTTATGGCATGATCAATAGATAGACAAATCTTTTCACCCACTACTGATCCCATTGATCCTCCAATAAATTTAAAGTCCATACATGCAATTACGATCTCTTTACCACAAGATTTGCCGTAACCAACCCTAATTGCATCTTTTAAATTGGTTTTTTTCTGAGCATCTTTAAGCCTATCCGAATATTTTTTTTGATCTTGAAACTTTAGGAAATCTACAGGGGATACTTTAGCTCCAATTTCTTTAAATCTATCATCAAAAAGAATTTCAAAATATTCTCTACTTCCTATATGAACGTGGTAATCATCCTCGGGACTTACGTACATATTTTCTGCTAATTCCTTTGTTTCAATAATCTTTCCAGTAGGAGTCTTATACCATAATCCTGCAGGTATATCTCTCTTTTCTTCAGTTTTTGTACTTATATTCTTGCTTGTTCTTTTAAACCAACTCATAAATGTGGAGTTTAATCTAAGGTATTGATATTATTTAAGTCCTCAAAAGCTTTTATCAATCGTGATTTAAACGTTTCTTCCCCTTTTCTTAACCATACTCTTGGGTCATAAAATTTTTTATTAGGGATATCATTGCCATCAGGATTTCCAATCTGAGACATTAAGTAGTCTTTTTTATCAATCATGTAGTCTCTAACTCCTTCTGTAAAAGCAAATTGAAGATCAGTATCAATGTTCATTTTTATCACTCCATAGCTTATTGCCTCTCTTATTTCTTCCACAGATGAACCTGATCCACCATGAAAGACAAAGTCCAAAGTATTTTCAGGAAGATTAAACTTCTTTGATACATATTCTTGAGAATTTTTAAGAATTTTAGGAGTTAACTTTACATTCCCTGGTTTATATACACCATGAACATTCCCAAATGCAGCAGCAATCATGAACTTATCACTAACAGATATAAGCTCTGAGTATGCATAGGCTACTTCATCAGGCTGTGTATATAATTTTGATGAATCAATGTCCGTATTATCAACACCATCCTCTTCTCCTCCAGTAACTCCTAGCTCAATTTCTAGAGTCATATCAAGATCACTTAACTTTTTGAGATACTCTTTGCAGATAGCAATATTTTCCTCAAGAGGTTCCTCAGATAGATCTATCATATGAGAGGAAAATAATGGAAATTTATTCTTATTGTAAAAGTCTTTTCCATATTCTAAAAGACCATCTATCCATGGAAGAAGTTTTTTGGAGCAGTGGTCAGTGTGAATTATAACTTTAGCACCATAATTATCTATAGTTTTATGAATATGATATGCACCGGCTAT
>CACJHI010000013.1 GCA_902593165.1 uncultured Bacteroidota bacterium
TATTTAAATTAATAATATATTTATAATTATATATGTATATTTGTTACACGTAATATTATAACATGATTATAACATATCTGCAAACCACTAGTAATTCCGAAGCTGAAATGTTTTTAAATAAGGATAATACTTATGTTGATCTATGCTCTAGTGTAATTCCATTTGATAAAAGGGATAAAGGTTCTCTCGTTCTCGCCCTAATAAGTCAAAAGAAAATTTCAAAATTAATTGTTCAAAATATTTCTATGCTGGGAAGAAATCAAATAAATGTTTTAAATACCATTGACCATCTTATCAATAATAACGTTTGTTTAGTTTCAAAATTAGAAAGATTAGAGACTATGGATGAATATGGTAGAGTTAAACAGGATACTATTTTGTTCTTAAACATATTTAGATCCCTAGCAAACATGGAGTATAAAAACAGAAAAGAATCTCATAGATACGGTATACAACAAGCAAAAGATCTTGGAAGGTATAAGGGTGTGGGTGGAAGACAACTTGAATCAATTGAGGAGTTCTTTGAAAAACCTAAAAACGTAAATATTTTAAGACATTTAAAAAGGGGAGAAAGTATTAGACGAGCAGCTAAACTAGTTGGTGCCTCACCTGGATTAGTTCAAAAAGTAAAAAGGTGGGCTCAAGATCATGATAGATTGAATACATAAAATTTATCTTATTAAATAAGTCTTTTCATAAAAATGTGGAAAGGTTTTTTTATCTTCATGTTTCATTTAAATCAATTTACATTATGAAAAAAATACTATTATTACTAACATTAGGCCTGTTTATATCTTGTTCTAATGTTCAAAATCCTGAATATGAAAAAAATCTTGAAATTGCAAAAGAGTGGTTTGAAGTATTTGTAACTGAGGATTTTGACGCTATAACAGATTTCTTTGCTGATGAAGTAGAGTATCAAAGTGCATTCTATGGAGGTCCTTTAATGAATAGAGAGGAAACTCTTAACTATTTAAAAGGATGGCAAGATGCTATGGAAGATATATCCTGGGAAGCTCAAAACTATCTGCCTGGTGCGGATCCTGATACTGGAGAGCCCAATGGAAGCGTGAGAATGTATGGCCATTGGTCTGGAACTAATACTGCTTCTGGTAAAAGTTTTAGAGGACTTTGGTATCATTATTTCACATTTGACGAAAATGGAAAAATCATAAATGGTGGTGACTTTGGTGATGCAACTGGTCTAGTTATGGCTGTTGCACCTGATCAGGAATAATCTAAATTTCCAAAATAAATAAACCTTTTCATTGAAAAATGAAGAGGTTTTTTTATATTAATTTATAAATCAATTTAAAATTCAAAAAATGAAAAAATTTATTTTATTATTTGCAACGATTTTATTTGTTGCATGTCAACAACCTACTGATTCAATAGCAGTAGTTAAATCTGATGATGACAAAACAATGGCAATTGAAAAAATGCTAAAAAATTATCTGTCATACGGAACAGATTCATATGATGCTGATTATGATCAATCAATAGTCTCAATGGATCTTGCTGGTAATAACTCAATACCTGGGTTTGAGGTTAACGCGGAATCATTCTTTGCAACAGATGCTGAGCACCATGCTTTATTTGATAATATAAAAATGTCATTACCGGGAGATGAAGCAGGATGGGGTGGACTTCATACAAATTATTATGAAGATTCTGGGATATGGACTCACTATTGGGGCACTTGGTCTGCTACTGGAAGGTTTACTGGAAACGAAGTATCACAATTTATTCATTTAAATTGGGGATGGGGTGAAGATGGTAAGATTGTCTTTCACAATATCCATGTTGATGGAAAAGATATTTGGGCTGAAGCTAATGCAGCAGAAGCTGCTGGTTCAGAATAATTTAACTTAAAATTATAATTATGAAAAAATATATATTATTATTTACTGTAATATTCTTCATTGGTTGTGAACCAACAGTTGTAGAGAAATCAGCTGGTGTAGCTAATAGCGATGGGGATAAATACATTTTAGGCTCTGATGAAGACAGTCAATTAGCTGTTGACCTTGTCAAAGCATATGCTGAAAAAAATACAGATTTAATGTATGAGATGATGACTGATACTGTAAGGTATTGGCCTTCTCAAGGTGGAGAAATGTTGGTGCTAAGTCGTGATGCTGTTCATGATGTGGTTAATCAGCTTCACTCACCTTATGACTCTATAACTAGAAGAGTATGGAATTCCGTACCGTTAAAAACTGAAGGATCTGATTATTCACGTGTAACAGTAGCTTTTTCAGAAAATCGATTTTTAAAGGATGGAACTCAAGAAAATGTTAGGCTTATTGATAGAATATTTATTAGAGATGGTAAAATTTTTAGAATTCATCAATGGGATGCTGAGATGGAATAAAAGTTTAGATTAAACTAAATTAAACCCACTATTTATAGTGGGTTTTTTTATATAATAGACCCCATACTACCACCATCAACTCTTACTGAAGCTCCATTTGTAGCAGATGCAACTGTACTGCATAAGTAGACAATTGTTGATGCGACCTCCTCGACTCTAGCAAATCTTCCCAATAGGGATGAGCTCCTAACATCTTTAAAAAAGTTTTTCTCTACTTCTTCTACAGTTTTATTTTCTCTTTTAGCAGTTTCCTCAAGAAATTTAACTGAACCTTCAGAGAGTGTGGAGCCAGGAATAACTGTATTTATAGTTACATTAGTGCCTTTCGTGAGCTTAGCTAAACCACTTGAAAACACATTGATCGAAGCTTTAGAAACACTATAGCTGAGAAGGTCACTTGGGACAAGGGTAGCACATTCAGAAGAAATAAAAATGATTCTACCCCAATTCCTCTTTATCATTTCTGGCAAAAAATGTTTAGACAGTTGGACACCACTCATTAGATTTACTTTGAAATGATCATTCCAGTCATCAATAGTCTCGTCTTTAAATTCTTTACCTCTAAAAATACCAACATTGTTTACCAGTATATCAATATCATTAGGGATATGGTCAATTAAAGTTTCTACTTGAGAATCTTTTAAAAAGTCAGCTACTAGTCCGGATACATTATCACTATTTAGTGAACTTAATGCAGATTCAACACTTTTCTTAGTTCTCCCATTTATTATCACTGTAGCTCCCTCTTCTAAGAAGAGTCTTGCTGTCTCAAAACCAATTCCTTTGGTAGATCCAGATATAAAAACCTTTTTACCTTTTAAATGTAAATTCATTTTGAATTATTGATTGAGTCTACCACTTCTCTAGACCTAAAATTTTCTCACCAAGTTTTGAAAGCTTTGCTGTTCCATACTTTTCTTGTTCCCAATTTCTTGGATCCCCAGGGAAAGCATATCCTTCAGGTGCTATTCTATTTTTCCATGAATTAATTCTCCAATTTACTAAATCAGTATCATCTTCCTGAGCTGGCATCATTGATATATATTGGGCAATTCTTACTTTATCTTTTGAATTATTAGGCCTGATACCATGTGGTTGAGTACTGTTAAAAATTAGGAGATCTCCAGCCTCAAGTGAAACCTTGACTATTTTGTCCTCTAGACCAGAAATATCAGGTTGGAATTTATTTCTCTCTTCGGGTTGAGATAATCTCCAAGTATCATAATTCTTATAGAGCCATGGAATACATTGGAACCCTCCCATTTCATGATCAGTCTGATCAGCTAAAGCCAAAACTCCTTGTACATTTTGAGGTTTTGTATCAGGGTCATAGTCCCAGTGAATGAAACCCTTATACTCGAAACCAGGTCTAATAGGAAAATTTAAATTAGCTCTATCGATTGTGGTCCAGAGCTTTTCTGTTCCCCATATATCTACAAAAGAGTCGTAAACCCTTTGAGTTTGTCTATTGTTCCATAAGAATTGATTATTATATACCTCCACCATTCCAGTACCTGCTAGTTCTTTCATCTCCATTTCAGCTCTTGCTTCAGTATACCATGTTGAAGGGTCATTAGGATCTTTATCATCAAATTCCCAAATAAATTCGGCAGTTTTCATTGCTTGTTCTCTTGAAACTGCATTTTTGATAACTATATAACCATTCTCCATCCAAAAATTCCATTGACCTATTGTTAAAACCCTTAAAGTATCAGCAGATGCAGAACTTCTTAACTTTTGTATACTGCTTTTAGCTGTTGATGGATTCCCTGGAATCTCTTTGTGATTATTATCAGTGATCATAATTATTTTATAAAACCCGTTATACTTTAAAGATAAAAAAATCATGTAAATTAATAGTCTAATTGTGATATATGAAAAACTTTGATAGAAGGAAATTTATTAAAACAACTTCACTTTCAGCAGCATTTGCATCTTCTTCAAATTTATTCTCTAATAAACCAAGATCATCTGGTCAAAAATATATGGGAGACTTTGCAGCGCCAAAGCTTGATAAAATTAAAATAGCATTAATTGGTGTTGGCTATAGAGGTCAAGGACATATTAAGAGATTTGGTTCCTTTCCAAATACCCAAATAGTTGCAATAAGTGATCTTCATGAAACTAATATTTCAAAGAGTTTATCTATAATTGATAATTTAAAAACATCAAATTCACACATTAATCTTAAAACTTACTCAGGTAACAAAGATAAATGGAGAATAATGTTAAAAGAAACTGATGCAGATATAGTTGTTATATCGACTGATTGGGATACCCATGGAATCATGGCTATTGAATCTATGAAAAACAATATGCATGCATTTGTTGAGGTACCTCTAGCGAATACGATTAAAGATCTTTGGGAGATTGTGGATACTTCTGAAAAATATCAAAAACATTGTATGATGATGGAAAATGTCAACTATGGTAGGGAAGAGTTGATGTTTTTAAATATATGTAGGAAAGGATTATTGGGTGAGTTATACCATGGTGAAGCAGCATATATACATGATTTAAGATATCAGATGTATGAAGAGGAAATAGGGACAGGCTCATGGAGAACATTACAATATGAAAAGAAAAAAGGAAATCTATATCCAACCCACGGATTAGGTCCAGTTTCTCAATACATGAATCTCCTTAGATCTGAGGATACTTTTAAAACATTGGTATCTTTCTCATCTCCAGCTTTAGGTAGAGAAAAATTTGCCAGAGAAAATTTTAATGAGAATCATAAATGGAATAAATTAAATTATCAAAACGGTGATATAAATTCCACTATTATCAAAACACATTTAGGTAGAACAATTATGGTTCAGTGGGATGAGACAAGCCCTAGACCTTATACCAGATTAAACTTAATTCAGGGAACAAAGGGGATTCTAGCGGGAGGCCCAACTAGAGCTGCCTTTGATAATGGATTTGAAGGATACACTAAAGATTCAAAAGAATGGATCAAAGGTAAAGGCATAGAAGCTCTTTATGAAAAATTTGATCATCCTATGTATAAAAGACTTAATAAAATTACTAAAGATTCAGGCCATGGTGGTATGGATGGAATGATGGTATATAGAATAATTGAGTGTTTGAGAAATGGTGAACCTCTTGATCAAAATGTTTATGAGGGATGTGCCTGGAGCTCTTTGATAGAATTGACTTCCAACTCTGTAAATAATAATGGCCAACCTCAGGATTTTCCAGATTTTACAAGAGGAAATTGGGTAAATACTAACACTTTTGATATCATCCCTTAATGCTAAATAAAATAATTTCAAAGGCGCCTGGGAGGGTATGTCTATTTGGAGATCATCAGGATTACCTAGGCCTTCCTATAATTGCCACTACAATAAATAAGGAAATTACAATTGAAGCAAATAAAAATAGTACGGAAGAATTTAAAATTTTTAAAAAAGATCTAAATATATATGACAGTATTGATCTTAAACAAGATATAAGATCAGATGAAAAGGATTTTTTGAGAATAGCATTAAGAGTTCTAAAAAAATATAATTGTATACCAAACCATGGATATGATATAGAAATAAAGAGTGAAATACCAATAAATTCAGGTCTATCAAGCTCGTCTGCTTTAATTGTAGCCTGGGTAAATTTTCTATTAACTTCATTTTCAGATAGATCTATATCATCAGAACTTCTTGCTGAACTGTCATATGAAATAGAGGTCCTAGAGATGGGTGGTTCAGGAGGTAAAATGGATCAATACACAATTGCTAACGGAAAAACAATTTTCTTAGACACTAGAACAAATGAAATTAATTCATTTGATCATGGTCTATGTGATATGATAATTGGAGTTTCAAATAAACCAAAAGATACTCAAGGTTTATTAAGGAAATTAAAAGAAAATGCTCAAAAATCAATTGATATAGTTAAGGATAAAGTGCCTACTTTCAATTTATATGATAAAGAAAATATTAATAAAAGATCATACCTGGATATTTTAGATGATGATCTAAAGCCCTACTTTAAAGCGGCGGTTGGAAACTTTAGAGTTACTGAAGATGCAAAAAAAGAATTTTCAAAATTAAAGCTAGACATTAAGGAGATCTCTAACCTTATGAACACTCATCATAATTATCTAAAGAATGAATTGAAAATTACTACACCTGAGATAGATAAGATGATAGATGTATCAAAAGAAAATGGAGCAATTGGTTCAAAAATTGTAGGATCAGGGGGAGGAGGTTCAGTTGTTTGTTTATCAACTGACGCAGATACATCAAATAAAATTGTATCAGAATTGAGAAGAGTAGGAGTTAAAGATGCATTTATTGCAAAAAGAGGTGGAGGTCCCACAATCCATTATGAATAAAATACCAATAGTAATAATGGCTGCAGGTGTCTCATCTAGAATGAGAAGTTCTTCAGTTCCATCAAACATTTCTCAAAAATTAATTAATCAATCTAATCAAAGAGTAAAGGGTTTTATTCAAGCTGGAGATGGAAATGAACCAATTATTTTTTACATTATTAAAAATTCATTAAAAGCAGGCATAAAAGATTTCTATATTATCTTATCTGATAATTCAGATCAATTTCAGAAGTATCTAAAAAAATTAGAGAAACAATTATCAATTCAAATAAAGTTTGGTTTTCAGGACTTTTATGGCAAATCCAAGCCATTGGGTACAGCCGATGCTTTATTTCAATTAATGAATCAGCGCCAGGAACTAAAGAAAAAAAGATTTATAGTATGTAATTCTGATAATTTGTATTCTTCTAGAGCAATTAAGATATTGTTGAATGAGAATAATTACAACTCCATGATTGCATATGATTATAGTTGTTTAAAGTACTCAGAGAAAAGATTGTTATCATTCTCTATTTTAAAAATCAAAAAAAATTTTTTGGAAAGTATCATTGAAAAACCAGACATGGATACCATAAAAAGCTATTCAAAGAGATATGTTAGTATGAATATATTCTCTTTTATTGGAGACCAAGTCTATAAATACTTCAAAGATTGTCCTGTAAATATTAAAAGAGGAGAAAAAGAAATTGCAACAGCCATACAGAACATGATAGGCGATAATAAAAGATCAATGATTGTTTATCCTCTATGTGAGCATGTACCTGATCTAACATTCAAGGAAGACATTGATAAAATCAGTCAATTTTTAAATTAATATTAACTTTTTGGACTTAGCCAACAAATTGGTTAATCTTATATTTGTTGAAATAGTTGTTATGAAAAGAATTCTATTATCATTATTAATATTCTGTTTATCATGTGACATAAGCTCTTCCAAACCTATTGATAATATTAATCCAGTTAATCCAGTTGATATTCAAAATTTTGATGACATGAGTAGGGCATATTTTGCATCAGGATGTTTTTGGTGCGTAGAGACTATTTATGAAAGTCTAGAGGGAGTTGAAGAAGTTTATTCTGGTTATGCAGGTGGTACAACGATTAATCCAAATTATTATCAAGTTATGTCTGGTAAAACTGGTCATGCAGAAGCTATTGAAATTATATATGATAGCAGTAAAGTCTCATTTGATATGCTTTTGAAAGTATTTTTTGATTCACATAACCCTACAACTCCAAATAGACAAGGACCTGATTATGGGACACAGTATCGATCAATTGCATTCTTCAATAATCAAGAAGAAAAAGAGAAAATTAATAATTATATCAACTTTCTTTCAACAAGTTCAATCTTTGGTAAAAATATTATAACTGAGGTAAAAAAAATTGATAAATTCTATTATGCTGAGGAATATCATCAGGATTATGAAAAGAAAAATCCATATAACCCTTATGTTCAAAATGTTTCTATACCAAGATTTAATAGATTTAAACAAAAAGCTGCTAGTTATATTAAAATAAAAGATGATCATTAAATATTTGTTAAATTGTAAATACTAAATTTTGATCAATGATTAGAGTTAATTTTGATAAGAACTATAAAGATTGGCAAATCATTGATGATGATGAGACAATTATCAAAGCGACAAAACCAAAATGGTATTCTTCAGAGGTTAGGTTTTTTTATAATGGTAAGACTTACCAGTTAAAAAAGAAGAGTTTTTGGAAATCAACGATTGAAATACTTCAAGGAGGACAAATTATCGGGTCTATTACCAATTCTTATATGACTGGTTATAAGGTAAACATTGTTAATACTCAAAAGACTTATTCTTTATCCCAGGTAAACAAGGGTGGAATGTGGAAAACCGAAAAAGAATATACATTTAATGAAATAGGTCCAAAACCAATATTTATTATAAAATATTCAAAGAAAAACTTCTCGAAAGAAAACATTGAGATAGAAAAGATTAATCTTGATAATTCTAGCTATGACCTTATTATGTATGGTTTAAGTTTGATGCGATTAACTCAAATGGCTGAATCTGCAGCAGCAACTCCAACTTTTTATGGTTAAAATTCAAGACATATATGGGAAAGACTATGATATTCCTGATCTAGAGTCATTTGTTTCACATATTAAAAAATATCATACAATTAATGGAATTCCTGATGACAGTGTTCATGAAGAAAATGGATATTACTTTATAGTAAACCAAGAGTTTCTGAAAGTTTTAAATAATATCAGTTAAATTTAATTATGAAATTTATTAAATACATATTCTTATTAACTTTTATTTTTTCATGTTCAAACATCCTCTATAATCATAATGATGCAATGTCAATGTTGAACTCTAAAAATCTTGTTATTGAAAGATTTGGAGCACCAACAAGTTTAATTGAAGGAGAAGAATATGATGAGTATTATTATGATTTTGGAGTTTTTAGGGAAACACTTAATTTTTTTTCTCCACAGATTTCTACAGTTTCTACAAGTGACTCTGTCTATAATCTAATAGCAAATGAAGGTCAGACCCAACATAGAATAAAAACTACAAAAAGGTACATAAAATTTCATATTGATGGAGAAAAAGTAATTTATTGGGAAAGTCAAGCAGTTAATTTCCCGGTTAAAAAAGATTAATTATAAAAATTTATAGATGTCAATAAATGTATTTAAAAAGGATACTCAAGCGAATGGGAACTTTAATAATGGAGAGATCCTTGAAAAAAAACCTATTGGTTTTCCTCAAGATGGAGGAAATTTAAAGCCCTATTCAAATTTATTCTATTGGGCCCATGCATGGGCACCTACTGAAGATAGTATTATTGGTCTTCACCCTCATAGGGGTTTTGAAATATGTAGCTTTGTCCTAAACGGTGAAATTGAGCATTATGATACTCTTCTCGATAAATGGATTACCCTAAAAAAAGGTGACGTACAGGTTATAAAAGCTGGTAGAGGTATTTCACACTCAGAGAAATTAAAAGAGGGCTCTGAAATTTTTCAAATATGGTTTGATCCAAACATTATTGAATCACTTTATGTAGATCCCAGTTATAGTGACTTTAAATCAGAGATTTTTCATAAGGAAAATACTAATGGGGTAGAAGTTAAGACAATCTCAAATAAAGAAAACCAAATTGGATTAGAATCCTACGGTATACAAATATTTGAATATGAAATTACTGATAAAAGATACACACACAAAATTGAGAAAGGCTCATATCATTCTTTATTCATAATGACAGGTAACTTAATAATAGATAGTCAAGAAGTAAATGAAGGAGACTTTATAATAATTAACAATGAGAAAGATCTTGAATTATTAATCTCAAAAAAGTGTAAATTTTTTGAAATTGTTTCTCCAGTAATGCCTCCATATAAAACATATGCAGAGATTCACAAAGTCAATTGACTAAAACAAGTTTTATAATTTAATAAAGTATTTAAAATTCGAAAGCCCGACTCACGAATGAACCGGGCTTTCTAATTCTCTTCAAGTGATTCTTAAATTGCTTTAAGTCCTAGATAATCTTTCTGATCATCACTTAAAATTTCACAAGTTATATCTCTGCTTACGCTTTGATGTGCTGATTGATTATTTCTGCACTTCTGCTTGATCTTTTTTCCTTTAAACACTATTGGGTTTCCAAATTACAGTTAATCTTACTGATTTTGTATGTTTAAAGTTAAATAAGCTATATCTCTGTTTTCACTTTGAATATTATGGCGGATTTTTCCATAATTTCCGCTTATCTTTTATAAATGTATTAATCTAAATAGAAAAAACAAATATAAAACGGAAATTGTTAATAACTTTTAGTAAAGATTTTAAAATCAGTTACTTAGCAATCACAGCAATTGCATTCACATGATTTATCACAACTACATTGGTTACAGTTACAATCCATAATTTTTATTTTCAATTTACGAAAATTAACTCACAATAATTTTCTTATAATAATTTTCTAACCCTTTTTTATAAGCCACAACAAATTGGTAAAATCTAAATTCAGTTAAATTTCCATATCTATTAAATTCACTATAAGTATTAGATTGATATTTTTTAAGTCTGTTGTCTAATATATTTTGAACTTTTTGAACCTTTTCAAACTTTAATTTCTTAGTCTTGTTTTGATGTAATTCGGATTCATACTTGTTAATTATTAATCTGACTTCTTTTGGAGTGAGCTCAGAATATTTTAAAGGATTATTCCAGCTTTTATTATACTCATTAAGTAACCATCTATATTCTGTGAAAAGTCCATTAATAAAACAAATCAGAAATACATTCATTAATATCAAAATTATAAATTATATACATATTTTTGCAGTAACTCGGGCAATTAGTTCAACTGAATAGAACAGAAGATTACGGCTCTTCAGATGGGGGTTTGAGTCCTCCATTGCCCTCAAAATTATTTATTTGGATTTTTTAGGAATTTTATTTGGTATAATACTTCTCTCCCAAGGAGGAGACTTGTTAACTAAGTCTTCAGTTGAGATTTCATTAAAATTATCTATTCCTAAAATTATTATAGGTATGACTGTTGTATCCTTTGCTACATCTGCACCAGAACTAATAGTAAGTCTTAATGCAACACTCGATGGTCTTCCAAATTTTGCAATTGGGAATGTACTTGGATCTAATATTGCAAATATTGGTTTAGTCCTAGGAATAATTACTATAATATATCCAATAACATTAAAACAAAGATTTTATAATACTGATTTTCCTTTACTAATGATTTCAACTGGTTTATTTTATTATATAATTTATACTGGAAATCAAATATCACGATTTGAGGGTTTTATTTTAGTGATAGCAATAATATCAATATTACTATATCTATTTCTATACCAGAGAAATAATTCAAATGAATTCGCTGAGGATCTTAATAATAAAGATGTTTCAATTTACAGGTCATTCTTATACATAATTTTTAGTGGATCACTATTATGGTTAGGATCAGAGACCCTAATAAAATCTGCTGTATCAGTAGCAAATAAGTTTGAAATTTCTGAAAGAATAATAAGTATTACAATGGTTGCAATTGGAACAAGTATTCCAGAGCTAGCAGCTTCAATTGTAGCTTCTCTTAAGAGACAGAATGATTTATCAATTGGTAATTTAATAGGTTCAAATATTTTTAACTTACTTGTAGTAATAGGAATCACATCTTCAATTATGCCTATAAATGGTATTGAAGAAAGTACAATCTTTAATGATATGCTTTGGGTTATTTTGTTCTCAGCAATTATTTTACCGCTTGCTTATATTGGAAAGAAAAATATACTTACAAGAAAAAAAGGGATCATATTATTAGTTTTATATCTAATATTTATAATCCCTCTTTTGAGTTAAAAAGTCTGTTAAGCGCTTTTTACTGTTTTGACAATTCTAGCAGCAACCTTGTATGGATCAGCATTAGATGCAGGTCTTCTATCCTCTAACCAGCCTTTCCAGCCACTTTCAACAGTTCCGATGGGAATCCTAATTGAAGCACCTCTATCAGATATTCCATAACTAAATTCATGGATTGATTGAGTCTCATGAAGACCAGTTAGTCTTTGATCATTGAACTCTCCGTAAACTTCAATATGTTCCTTAGTAACAGGTCTAAATGCTTCACAAATCTTTTCATATGTAGCTTTATCTCCACATGTTCTAAGTGTTGTATTTGAAAAGTTTGCATGCATACCAGACCCATTCCAGTCTCCTTTGATTGGCTTTGGATGATACTCAATGTAGTAACCATAATCTTCTGTTAATCTATCAAGTAAATATCTAGCTACCCAGATTTGATCACCAGCTGTTTTAGCACCTTTTGCAAAAATTTGAAATTCCCACTGCCCAGATGCAACTTCCTGATTGATCCCTTCAAAATTAAGACCTGCTTCAAGACATAAATCAGAATGTATCTCAACAAGTTCTCTTCCATGTGTATTTTTACCACCTACAGAACAATAGTACATACCTTGAGGACCAGGATATCCTCCCATTGGGAATCCTAATGGTAACTGAGTCTCAGTATCCATGATAAAATATTCTTGTTCAAAACCAAACCAAAAATCATCATCGTCATCGTCAATTGTTGATCTTGAATTTGAAACATGCGGTGTTCCATCTGGGTTAAGTACTTCTGTCATGACTAAATATCCACTTTCCCTAGTTGGATCAGGATAAATAGAAACAGGTTTAAGTATACAATCAGAAGAATTTCCTTCTGCTTGTAATGTAGAAGATCCATCAAAGCTCCACTCTGGGCAGTCTTCGACTTTTCCACTAAAATCACTGACAATTTTGGTTTTACTTCTCATATTTGCAGTAGGAGTATAACCATCAAGCCATATATATTCTAATTTAGATTTGCTCATAATTTGTTTGTTATAATTGTATTCAATTTAATTTTTTTTTAAAATTTTAATATTCAAAAAAAATGATTTTAATTAACTTTTATTGATCTAATATTTAAACATTGAAAAAATATCAATATTGCATATAATCATCAAAATCTTTGAAAAATTCTCAATCTAATTGAACTAAAAATTCTTAAATCTAAATTAGATTAAATTGAAAATTTAGATCCAAAATACATATGATTTTTATTAAAAACTTATTAAGATTTTTTTTTGATAACTTTGCTTCGAATAATGGCCAATAGATATAATTTAAGAGGAGTGTCGTCTGATAAAGAAGATGTTCACAATGCGATTAAAAATCAAGATAAAGGTCTATTCCCAAAAGCTTTTTGTAAAATACTCCCTGACTATATTTCAGACTCAGACGATCATGCTTTAATTATACATTCTGATGGTGCAGGGACTAAATCATCTTTAGCATATATATACTGGAAAGAAACATCTGACTTATCGGTCTGGAAAGGTATTGCTCAGGACTCAATAGTGATGAATTTAGATGATGTTGCATGTGTTGGAGCAATTGATAACATTGTTCTTTCATCAACTATTGGAAGAAATAAAAATAAAATTCCAGGAGAAGTAATTTCAAAAATTATTTCAGGAACTAATGAAATCTTATCCTATTATAGAAGTCATGGTATAAATATATACAGTGGTGGAGGGGAGACTGCAGATGTTGGAGATCTAGTAAGAACCATAATTGTCGATTCTTGTTTAACTGTTAGGATTAAAAAAGATGATATAATTGATAATTCTAATATTAAACCAGGAAATGTAATTATAGGTTTATCCTCAACAGGAACTTCAATATATGACTTAGAGTACAATTCAGGTATTGGAAGTAATGGTTTAACATCAGCTAGACATGATGTCTTGTCAAGTTATATTAAAAATCTTTACCCTGAATCATATGATAATGAAGTCCCAGATGAATTGACATATTGTGGAACAAAAAAACTAACTGATAAAATAGAACAAACCGATATTGGTAAAATGCTTTTGTCTCCAACAAGATCATACGCACCATTACTAAAGAAAATATTTGATCAAGTTGGAAGGGATAAAATCAATGGTATAATCCACTGTACTGGTGGTGGTCAAACAAAAGTTCTTCACTTTATTGATAATTTACACATCATAAAGAATAATTTATTTGAAACACCTCCAATCTTTGAACTTATAATGAGTGAATCTAAAACAGATCCCAAAGAGATGTATAAAGTCTTTAATATGGGACATAGAATGGAAGTATATGTTGATGAAAAATATGCATCAAATATAATCGGAATAGCAAAAAATGATGGAATTGACGCCAAGATTATAGGTGAAGTTTCTAAATCAGATAAAAAGAAGTTATCTATTCAATCAGAATTAGGTAATTTTGAATATTAAACTTTATAATGCTTATAGAGAAAATAGATATCGTTGAAAAAAGATATGATGAAATATATCAACTAATTGGTAATCCTGAAGTTATAGCCGATCAGAAAAAATATATTGAATTAAATAAAGAGTTAAAGGATCTTGGTAAACTGGTTAATAAAGGTAGACTTTATAGAGACGCAATTGATCAGAAAAAAGAAGCTGAGGAATACTTAAATTCATCTGATGATAAAGATATGATTGAAATGGCAAAGGAACAACTTGAGGTCTCAAAAGAGTCTATTAATAGTCTCGAGGAAGAGATAAAAATTATGTTAATTCCAAAAGACCCTGACGATTCTAAAAATGTTGTTGTTGAAATCAGAGCAGGTACTGGGGGTGATGAAGCAAGTATATTTGCTGGTGATCTATACAGAATGTATACCAAATTTGCTCAAGATAAAAAATGGAAAATTAGTGTAGTTGATACTAGTGAGGGAACTGCTGGAGGATTTAAGGAAGTTATTTTTGAAATTGCTGGAGAGGATGTATATGGTGTTTTAAAATATGAATCTGGAGTTCATAGGGTCCAAAGAGTTCCTCAAACTGAGACTCAGGGTAGGGTTCATACATCTGCTGCAACAGTTATGGTTCTTCCTGAGGCAGAAGAATTTGATGTAGAAATAAATATGAGTGAAGTAAGAGTTGATTATTTCTGTTCATCGGGACCAGGAGGTCAATCTGTTAATACTACTTATTCAGCTGTTAGATTAACTCATGAACCAACTGGAGTTGTAGCTCAATGTCAAGATCAAAAGTCACAACATAAAAATAAAGAAAAGGCAATGAAAGTTCTTAGGTCAAGATTATATGAGATTGAACTTAATAAGAGGATGGAGTCTGATTCTCAAAAAAGGAACGAACTTGTTAAATCAGGAGATAGGTCAGCTAAAATTAGAACCTATAATTATCCCCAAGGAAGAGTTACTGATCATAGGATAGGATTAACACTCTATGATCTTCCAAAGATTTTAGATGGTGATGTTTCAAAATTAATTGATGAAATTCAACTCTTTATAAATACGGAAAGATTAAAAGAGGCAGGAGAGGTATAATGTTAAATAATAAAATTCAAAGTCAAATAATTAAAAAGAAGTCTTTTTTATGTGTAGGCTTGGATATTGATATTAATAAAATTCCTAAATCACTACTTACTTTTGATGATCCAATTTTTGAATTTGCAAAACAAATTATAGATTCAACAAATGAGTATGCTATTGCATATAAACCAAATATTGCCTTTTTTGAAGCACATGGATTACAAGGTTATAAATCTCTTGAAAAAATTTCAAAATATTTAAATAGTTCTTTTCCTGAAATTTTTACAATTGCTGATGCAAAAAGAGGAGACATTGGAAATACTTCCCAAATGTATGCTAATGCTTTTTTAAAAGACTTAGACTTTGATTCTATTACAGTATCTCCTTATATGGGGTCTGATTCAGTTGAACCTTTTTTGTCTTTTAAAAATAAATATGTTTTTCTTTTAGCTTTAACATCAAATAAGGGGTCAGAAGACTTCCAGGAGTTAACTATGAATAACTCTACTAAACTCTTTGAAACAGTAATTAAGAAATCAAGGAAATGGAAAAACAGTGATAGAATAATGTATGTTGTAGGAGCTAAAAATACAGAGGAAATTGGAAAGATTAGAACAATTGTGCCAGATTCATATCTTCTTGTGCCAGGCATTGGAGCTCAGGGAGGAAATCTTGAAGAAATCTGCAAATATGGATTAGATAAAGACTTTAAACTAATTGTTAATTCATCAAGATCAATAATATATGCTTCTGATACTCCTGACTTTGCTAGAATGGCTAGAAACGAAGCAAAAAAAATTCAGATGGAGATGGAGAAGTATTTAAATAAAATATAATGATTCATTACACAAAGTTTATATCTAAAAATAAAAATGCAGAATGGATTACATTTGTTCATGGTGCCGGAGGTAGCTCAACAATTTGGTATAAGCAAATTAAATATTTTTCAAAAAAATATAATCTTTTATTACTTGACTTAAGAGGTCACGGAAAATCTAAATCAATTCCTATTAATCCATTTAAGAAAAAATATACTTTCAATTATATTACTAATGACATTCTAGAAGTGATTGATGCAGAAAAAATTAAAAAAACTCATTTTGTTGGAATTTCACTAGGTACTATTTTAATTAGAAATTTCGCAGAAAAATATCCTGAAAGAGTTAAGAGCCTCATTATGGGAGGAGCTATAATGAAATTGAACCTTAGGTCTAAGATATTGATGTTTCTTGGTAATTCAACAAAGTCAATTCTTCCATATATGTGGATATATAAACTGCTTGCATTTATAATCATGCCTAACAAAAATCATAAAGAGTCCAGGTCACTATTCGTAAATGAAGCAAAAAAATTATATCAAAAAGAATTTAAAAAATGGTTTCAGTTAACAACAGAGTTAGTTCCATTATTAAAGTTTTTCAGACAAATTGAAATACAAATTCCTACTTACTATATTATGGGTGATCAAGATTATATGTTCTTACCATCTGTAAAAAATCTTGTAAAGATTCATAGAAAGTCAAAGTTGTGTATAATCCCAAACTGTGGTCATGTTGTAAACGTTGATAAACCTGAGATTTTTAACTCAAAGATGTTAAGTTTTCTTGACAATTCTCTTTAGTCTATTTTCTTACTGTTTTCTTTTATGAATTCTTTTTTTTGTCCAGGTTGGTATATCTCATATTTCATATCGTCTTTACTTTTCCTAACCATATCCTTTACATCTTCAAGTAAAAGCTTTGAGTCAAATACAATCCCATCTTTTATGGTATACTTTACTCCTCCAACACGAATTACTTCATTTTCTTCGTTTAGCTTTATTGCTCCAGTTCCATATAGTACCTTGAGATTCTCAAGAGGATTTTCTTCAACAATTAAAATATCAGCTTTTTTACCAATCTCAATTGAACCAATTTGATCATCCATTCCCAAAGCCTCAGCACCTTTAATTGTTGCAGCCATTATCACCTCAATTGGATGGAAACCAGCTTCTCTAAGTAATTCAAGTTCCCTTATGTATGCGAATCCATATAATTGAAAAATAAAACCTGAGTCTGATCCTGCAGTCACTCTTCCGCCTCTATTCTTGTATTCATTAATAAAGGTCATCCATAGATTGTAGTTCTGTTTCCATTCTACTTCCTGCTCAGTTCCCCAGAAATGCCAGTATGATCCGTGAGAAATTTTACTTGGTTGATAAAATTCCCATAGACTGGGTAGAGTATATTCCTCATGCCATTCCGCTCTTCTAGCTCTATGGAGATCTCTACTAGCCTCATATATATTAAAAGTTGGATCTAAGGTAAAGTCTAGCTCAATTAACTCATTCATTACGTCATTCCAATGCTCTGAATATGGTTCTGCCGCTTGTCTCCATAATTTACCTGCCTCTTCAAACCTATGTTGTTCATTTGAATAATTATAGTTTGATGGATAGTCCTGAACAGTCCTATCATCAAAAAGTGCTTCAGGCAAACCATACCAATGTTCCATAGATGTAAGTCCTGCTCTGGCAGAATTTAGGACATTCCATCTTGCAACATTTAATTGAGCATGATGCATTGCAGATCCAAGTCCTAATTGATTATTTTCATCAAGAGCTGCCTCCATAATACTAGGCTTTGAACCAAAAAACTTAATTCCATCAGCTCCTTTTTTTGCATTATATCTAACCCACTCTCTTGCCTCTTCAGGGGAACTAATTTCTTTTTTAAACCCAGATCCAAAACTTGAATATATAATTAGTCTAGGTGCTATTATCTCATTATTATTACTCTTATTTTTTAGATCAATACTATAGTCAATTCCTCGTCCACCAGGTTCCCTGACTGTTGTTATCCCATGTGCTAACCATAATTTAAAAACATAGTCATGGTCAGCACCTTGTGAGCCCCCTCCAATATGTCCATGCATATCAATAAAACCTGGAAGAACATACATGCCTTCTGCATTTATTTCTTTTCCATTTTTACTTAATTTAGGTCTTCTACTTTCAATAATATCAACACCAGGATATCCTACATTTTTAATGGACTTAATAATATTTTTTTCAATTACAATGTCAACTGGTCCGATGGGTGGACTACCGTTACCATTAACTAATGTTGCACCTCTTATTATAAGTTGATCAAAAGGACCAGTAGAAAAATTTTTTTCTTGAGCACCAAGACTAATTAAAAAAAATAGGGTAATTAATATTGTAAGATTTTTTTTCATTTTAATTTAAAATTTTATTTATCAATGTAAACCCTGCATAAGCCAAAACTATACAAAAAGACACACTAATTAAAATATATAAGATTGAGTTTAATAGATCATTAGATTTTATTAAGTTAAGATTCTCAAGAGAAAAAGCAGAAAAAGTAGTAAGCCCACCACAAATACCAATTACTAGAAAATAATAATAGTCTGATTTTAGCATATTGTTACTTATTAGATATCCTATAATCATTCCAATAAGGAAACTCCCAAGCATATTAACAGTCAGTGTTGAGTAGGGAAATGTTCCTTGAGGAATAAGTCTATTAAACAAAAATCTTATTGCAGAGCCTAATCCACCGCCGATAAAAACTAATAGAAACTCTCTCATCATCTAAATAAATTACTATAAGCAGCAATGATTGATATAAAGACAATAAATATTATCAGGATCACATAAGAATTCTTGTAGTAAACTCTATTGAGATTCGAATCCTTGATATATGAATATCCTATAATTAAAGAGAATAGGATTACAAATATTATGGCAAAAATAAGCTGTCCTTTAGTAAACATTAACTAATTTTATTAAACTTTTCTAATGTAAATTTAATAATTATGATAACTAATGCTATTGATGCTGTAAAGGAATTTAACAAAGCTTTTAAAATAGAATACTCTGAGACTCAAGAGGCCGATCTTGATGAATCAATTATTGATTTAAGATATAGACTTATGCAAGAGGAGAACAATGAATATCTCGAGGCTGCTAAGAAAAAAGACTTAGTAGAAATAGCAGATGCTCTTGGAGATAAATTATATATCCTCTGTGGGACTATACTGGCTCATGGACTACAACATAAAATTGTTGAGGTATTTAATGAGATTCAAAGAAGTAACATGAGTAAACTTAGCCTTGATGGAACCCCTGTTATCAGAGAAGATGGAAAAATTTTAAAAGGTCCAAATTATTTTAAGCCTAACATTAAGGATATACTAGACAGATAGATTAGTCCTCTACCTTATATCTCCAGCCATGAGGGTCATCGGATAGGTTTTGTTGAATACTCACAATAGATTCTTTGATTTTATCTGCATAACTATCAACCACACTTTCAATCTCGTATTTATCCTCTTTGTATCCAAATGATGAAATTTTTGCAATTACAGCCGCAGTTCCACAACCAAATACCTCTTTCAGGTTACCATTATCATATTCTCTGATTAGTTCCTTGACAGTTATATCTCTTTCTTCAACATTAATTCCAAGGTCCTTAGCAACTTGAATTACTGTTTTTCTTGAGACACCATCTAAAATAGTATCACTAGTTAATGGAGTTACAAGCTTATCATTTATTCTAAAAGCTATACTCATAGTACCTACCTCTTCAATCTTTTGATGATTTGTTGAATCTGTCCATACAACTTGATCAAAACCTTTAGCTATAGCTAAAGATGTAGGATAGAATGCAGCACCATAATTTCCAGCAGCCTTAGCATATCCAGCACCACCAGGTGCAGCCCTACTATATTTATCTTCGATGTAAACACTTAAAGACTTAGAATAATATGCAGCACCAGGGGAACAAATTATTAAAAACTTATAATCAAGTGATGGGCTAGCTGCTAGCATTTCAGATGAAGAAAAAATGAAAGGTCTTATATATAGCGATGAGCCTTGTTCATTTGAGACCCAATCTTTTTCAACCTTCATTATATTATTTAATCCATCAAAAAAATATTTTTTTGGAAGTACTGGAATATTCATTCTAATACATGATTTCTCGAGTCTATTATAGTTCTCTTCTGGTCTAAAAAGCCAAAGTTGATTATCCTTATCTTTATAACCTTTCATACCCTCAAAAATAGCTTGTCCATAATGGAAAACATGAGTTGAAGGGTCAAGAGTTAATGATTCATATGGTTTTATTATTGGAGAGCCCCATGTGCCATTTTTAAAATTACATTCAAACATGTGGTCAGTAAAAATTTCTCCAAATTTGATAGAATTGAAGTCAACATCATTTATTTTTGTGCTGTTAGATCTATTGATTTCCATATAATGCGAAAGATAAATAAAAAAATAATATGAAGCTATTAATAGCAGGTGGTTCAGGAGCTTTAGGTCAAAAAATAACTAAACTTGCCCTGTCAAAAAACTATAAGGTTAATATTCTAACAAGAAATAAGAAGCTTAGCTCTAATGATAGTGGACTAGAATATTTTTATTGGGATCCAAATTTAAGTATAATTGATGATAATTGTTTTGTTGGTGTTGACTCAATAATTAATCTATCAGGTTTTAATGTTTTTTGTTATTGGTCAAATAAAAATAAATCTAAAATTTTAAAAAGTAGAATTGAATCTACCTCATTCATATTAAGTCAAATAAAAGAGAGAAATATTAAAATTAAGTCTTTTGTCAGCGCTTCAGGAATTGCAGCTTACAAAGATTCTTTAACAGATATTTCATTTGAGAATCATGGAGTTAATATACCTAATTCATTTATCAACCAAGTTGTAATTAAATGGGAATCTGTAGTTAGGGATTATGAAAATGTACTTCCAGAAGTTTCATTCTCTATTTTAAGAGTTGGATTAGTTCTTTCAAATTCTGGAGGTCTTTTCAAAATTTCAAAAAATCTTTCTAAGCTTTTCTTATTATCTCCACTAGGAATTGGAAATCAATGGCAATCATGGATTCATATAGATGATGTCTCGATAATTTTTTTAAGATCTATTGAAAATGATGCAAAGGGTATTTTTAATTTAGTCTCACCAAATCCAGTAATTCAAGAAGATCTACTTAAAAAAATTACTCTGTTCAATAATTCAAAAGTTATTTTTCCTAATATTCCAACTTTTTTAGTAAAAGCTATTTTTGGAGAAATGTCTGAATTAGTTCTATCAAGTCAAAAAGTAAAATCGAATAGATTAAATGACTATGTCTTTAAATTCTCTGAAATTAATGATGCTATAAGAGATTTATCAAATTAAATATGACATTCTGGCATAATTTTGATGTGGCAGTAAAATTGCAGTTAATAATTAAAAATATATGACAAAAAAGAATTCTGGTAATAAAAAAAATTCCAAAGCACCCCCAAAGAAAAAATCACCTTCTATAAAAGAGCTGAATGAAAGTCTGAATCTTGAGAAGGAAAAATATGTTAGGTTGTTTGCGGAATTTGAGAACTATAAAAGAAGGACAGCAAAAGAAAGAATTGAGTTGTTTAAAACTGCCGGAAAAGATGTGCTTTCTAGTTTAGTCCCCGTTCTTGAAGATTTTAAAAGAGCGATCTCACTTGAGGGGTCAGATTCTGATGATGAGGGGATCAAACTTATTTATAACAAATTCAATGAAACTCTTAAAAATCAAGGACTAGTTGAGGTTGAAGTTAATATTGGAGATATATTTGATGCTGAAATTCATGAAGCAATTAGTCAAATTCCTGCTCAGGAGGACAATCAAAAAGGAAAAATTATTGATATAATACAAGGTGGCTACAAAATTGGTGATAATGTAATTACATATCCAAAAGTAGTAGTTGCACAATAAAAAAATAATGAAAGAAGATTATTATGAAATATTAGGAGTATCTAAGTCAGCTTCTGCATCTGAAATAAAAAAAGCATACAGAAAAAAAGCAATACAATATCATCCTGACAAAAATCCTGGGGATAAAACTGCTGAAGCTAATTTTAAAAAAGCAGCAGAAGCATACGAGGTACTAAGCGATCCAAATAAAAAATCTAAATATGACCAATTCGGCCACAGTGCATTTGATGGCGCTGGAGGTTTTGGTGGTGGAGGTATGAATATGGATGATATATTTAGTCAGTTTGGTGATATATTCGGTAGTGCTTTTGGGTCATCGTTTGGAGGTTTTGGTGGAGGAGGTCAAAGAGTCTCTAAAGGATCAAATCTTAGAATAAGAGTCAAATTAACCTTGGAAGAGATAATAAACGGAGTTGACAAAAAAATAAAAGTTAAACGTAAAATATTATCTCCTGATTCTAAATTTTCAAAATGTACTTCATGTAATGGAACTGGTCAAGTAACAAGAGTAACAAATACAATCCTGGGAAGAATGCAGTCATCATCTGTTTGCCCAACATGTGGAGGTTCTGGTCAAAGTATACTCTCAAGAGGTCCAGGTACTGACTCTAACGGGATGCTTAACTCTGAAGAAACAGTTTCTATTAATATACCCGCTGGTGTAGAAGAAGGTATGCAGCTCAAGGTCTCTGGGAAAGGTAATGATTCAAATAATCCTAATGGTATATCAGGTGATCTTTTGGTTTTGATTGAAGAGTCATCAGATAATAATTTTACCAGAGAAGGAAAACATCTTCATTATGACCTATATATTAGTATATCTGAGGCTGCGCTAGGTGTTTCAAAAGATATTCACCTTATAGATGGAAAAGTTAGAATTAAACTTGAATCAGGTATTCAATCAGGTAAGACTCTTAGGCTCAGAAATAAAGGTATTCCTGATTTAAATGGTTATTCTAAGGGTGATCTTCTTGTACATGTAAATATTTGGACACCTAAAACTTTGAATAAAAAACAAAAAGATTTTTTCAAAGAAATGTTGGACGATGATAATTTTAAACCAAACCCTAATAAAACTGATAAGTCCTTTTTTGAAAAAGTACGGGATATGTTTGCATAAATAATTTTATCTTAGGGTTTCTAATTAACTATAAATGAGTAAAATCCTTATAATTGAAGATGAGGAGCCGATAAGAAGGGTGCTGGTAAGAATATTATCAGATGAAGACTCCAGCTTTGAAATTCAAGAAGCTTCAGATGGCAAAAAAGGTATTGACCTAATCAAAAAAGAATCTTTTGATCTAGTTCTATGTGATATAAAAATGCCTAAAATTGACGGAATAGAGTTACTTCAAAGAACAAGAAAGACTAATACCTCATTACCTTTCATTATGCTTACTGGTCATGGTAATATTGAGACTGCAGTAGAATCAATGAAACTTGGTGCTTATGATTTTATATCCAAACCTCCTGATTTAAACCGACTTATTAATTCAGTTAGAAATGCACTTGAGAAGAAAGAATTAGTAACTGAAAATAAAATACTAAGACAAAAAGTTGCTAAAAAATATGAGATTATAGGAAAATCTAAGCCTATTATGGAAATTCATTCAATGATAGATAAAGTTGCTAAAACAGAGGCAAGAGTTTTAATTACTGGTGAAAGTGGAACGGGTAAAGAGCTTGTTGCTCATAACATTCATGAAAGAAGTGAAAGAAATAAATCACCATTTATAGAAGTAAATTGTGCTGCGATTCCATCCGAGCTTATTGAAAGTGAGCTATTTGGTCATTTAAAAGGATCATTTACATCTGCTGTAAAAGATAGACAAGGTAAATTTGAAGCTGCCAATAATGGTACCCTATTTCTAGATGAAATCGGTGATATGAGTCTAGCTGCACAAGCAAAAGTTTTAAGGGCATTAGAAGAAAATAAAATACAGAGAGTAGGAAGTCAAAAAGATATTTCAGTCGACGTAAGAGTAATAGCAGCTACAAACAAGGATCTAAAAAAAGAAATTGATAATGGTAATTTTAGAGAAGACTTGTATCATAGGCTAGCTGTTATTCTAATTGAAGTTCCTGAACTTAGTAAAAGAAAATCAGACATTCCAATTTTAATCTCTCATTTTTCTGAGTTAATTTCAAAAGAACAAGGAATAGAAACAAAAGTATTCAATAAAGATTCATTAAAACTATTAGAAGAATATGATTGGTCTGGAAATATAAGAGAACTTAGAAATGTGATAGAAAGACTAATTATTCTAGGGGGGAATCCAATAACAAAAGACGATATAAATCTTTTTGCTTTAAAAAAATAAATTTTAATGAAATATTTATTCTATTTTTTAATAGTAACATTTTCATGCTCATTATATTCTCAAGATCTTAATGACCACAAAGTATTTTTAGATAAAATATACAATGAAGCTCTTTCTAATGGCCAATCTTATGAATGGCTTGATTATCTTTCAAATGAAATTGGAGGTCGACTTTCAGGTTCAATAAATTATGATAGATCTGTTAAATGGGGAAAGGATGAACTTGACTTAATAGGCATCGATTCTGTTTGGCTTCAGCCAGTTATGATTCCTAAATGGGTTAGGGGTGCACCAGAATACGCCCATATTGAATCAAGCCCTGGTAATACAATTTCAGTTCCAGTAGCTGCATTAGGTGGTTCAATATCAACACCATCAATTGGAATTTCTGCTAATGTAATAGAAGTAAAATCTTTTGATGAGTTAAGTAACATAGGTAAGGACTCCATAACTGGAAAGATTATCTTTTTTAATCGAAAAATGGATCCTACTTTAATAAACACATTCCAATCATATGGTGGAAGTGTAAATCAAAGAACTCAAGGTGCAGCTATAGCTGCGAAACTTGGTGCTATAGGAGTTATTGTTAGGTCAATGACAACTACATTAGATGATTATCCTCATACTGGGTCAATGTATTATGATGGTTTGACATTAAATGAAAGAATACCTGCAGCTGCTATTAGTACAAATGGAGCTGAGCTTTTAAGTTCAATGTTATCACTGAACCCTAACATCAAATTCTTTTTTAGACAAAATTCAAAAAATTTTCCAGATGTACTTTCTTACAATGTAATTGGCCAAATAGATGGTTCTGAAAGATCAGATGAGATCATTATTGTTGGGGGTCATCTAGATTCTTGGGACTTAGGTGATGGAAGCCATGATGATGGAGCGGGTATAGTACAGTCAATGGAAGTCATAAGGATATTAAAAAATCTTAATTATAAACCTAAACGAACTATTAGAGTTGTATTATTTGCAAACGAAGAAAATGGCTTAAGAGGTGGAAATAAATATGCAGAGCTTGCAAAAAAAAATAATGAATCTCACTTCTTCGCATTAGAGTCTGATGCTGGTGGATTTACCCCAAGAGGTTTTAGTTTTGATACATCAGAAAGCGAATTTAATGCTCTAAAAGAATTTAAAGATTTATTCAAAGAATATGGAGCTGATAACTTTATAATTGGAGGGAGTGGTGCCGATATTGGTCCATTAAAAGATGATAAAATCATTCTGGCTGGATTAAGACCTGACTCACAAAGATATTTTGATTATCATCATGCTGCATCTGACACATTTGATAAAATTAATAAGCGAGAGTTAGAGCTAGGTGCTGCAGCAATGACAGCATTAGTATATCTATTAGACAATTATAAACTTTAATAATGAATAAAGTACTTAATGGATTCTCTAGGTATACTAGGGAGTTTAAGTATAATCTAAAGTTGGCCTATCCTGTTATGATAGGTATGTTAGGACATACTTTTGTTCAATTTATTGACAATGTAATGGTAGGTCAATTAGGTACAGCCGAATTAGCAGCCATTTCTTTAGGAAATAGTTTTGTCTTTATTGCTATGTCTATTGGAATTGGATTTTCTCAAGCAATTACACCTTTAATTGCTGAAGCTGACGGTGCAAAAAAAGATAATGACATATCTAGAATTTTTGAACATAGTTTTTTGATTTGCTTGATACTTGGATTAATTCTTTTTACAATAGTATTTCTAAACAGGAACCTTCTTTACTCAATGAATCAACCAATTGAAGTGGTTAAATTAGCTTCTCCATATTTATTTTGGGTGTCATTTTCATTAATATCAATTGTAACTTTTCAATCATTTAGACAATTCGCTGATGGATTATCATTTACTAAAGCTGCTATGTATTCAACTCTTTTAGGTAATGTTATTAATGTAATTCTAAATTTCTTATTAATTTTTGGGCTTTGGATATTTCCAAAGCTTGGAGTTGAAGGTGCAGCCATTGGAACACTTATTTCAAGATTATGTATGCTAACATTTATAATCATATACTTAAAATTACATAAAAAGCTGTCTCTATATATTAAAAGATTCCTTCCTACTAAAGTTCAAATTGATAGAGTCAAAAAAATTTTATATCTGGGCTTGCCTTCTGCACTACATAGTTTCTTCGAGGTTGCTTTTTTTATTTCTGCAGTTTGGATGGCGGGTATAATTGGTAAAAATTCTCAAGCAGCAAATCAAATAGCTCTTAATCTTTCCTCTATGACATATATGGTAGCTCTTGGAGTTGGTGTAGCAGCTATGATAAGAGTAGGTAATCAAAGAGGAATGATGAACTTTATTAAATTGAGAGAAGTAGCCCTATCAACATTACTTTTAATAATAATTGTTGATGTATTTTTTTGTTTAATATTTTTAATATTTAATGATTACTTGCCATTACTTTACTTAGACCCAAGCGATTCAAATAATATCACAGATGTAAATGAAGTACTTCAAATTGCATCAAAACTTCTAATTATTGCAGGAATCTTTCAATTATTTGATGGTATTCAAGCCGTAGTGTTAGGTGCTTTAAGGGGTATGCAGGATGTAAATAAACCTGCGCTAATTATATTTTTATCATATGGTTTAATTGGATTTCCAACCTCTTATTTTTTAGGTTTTTACACTAGTCTTTCAGTAGTTGGAATTTGGATAGGGTTGATGGTAGGTCTTTTCTCCTCGTCACTTTTCCTTTTTCTTAGATTTAATTACCTTTCAAAAAAAATAATAAGATTGAATGATTGAAGAGATATTAAAGCTAGACTCTAAATTGTTAATTTTTCTAAATAATCTAGGGGTTCCAAGATTTGATACTTTTTGGATAAGTCTATCAAAGATTGAGGCAAATATTTTGATGTATTTATTTTTAATTTGTTTATTCTTTTACATTCAAAAGCCTCGTCCTAAATTTTCAAATATTCTATATCTAATTTTTATTATAGCGATCATGATAACGATTACTGATCAAGGAGCAAATCTTTTCAAAGATTCTTTTCAACGTCTAAGACCATGTTATGATGAAACTATAAAAGATTCAATTAGACTAGTAAAAGATAATTGTGGAGGAAAGTATGGTTTCTTTTCAGCACATGCCTCGAATTCTTTTTCTTTAGCTACATTCTTTGGCCTTTTATTCATGAACAGAATTAGATATATAATTTTAATAACTCTAGTTTATGCTTCATTTATTTCTTATAGTAGAATATATTTAGGTGTCCATTTTCCTCTCGATATTATTTGTGGTAGTTTATTTGGACTATTTATAGGATTTTCTATCTACAAATTTGTATATCTAAAGTTTTTCAAGTTTTTCAACAAAGCTTGACCAAGTGTACTTCTTCTTAAATCTTTTGATGTTTATTATGTAGTTATTATTTTTCTGTTTATCCAAAGATTCTAATATTGCAGTTGATAGATTCTTAGGTGTCTTTTCAAAAGTTGTGCCAGTTTTATCTTTAAGAATAATTTCTTTTAGACCATTAATGTTTGAAACGACGGATGGTGTTTCATAAAAATAACATAATGGTGTTATACCACTTTGACTTGCCTTAATATAGGGCTGTATGATTAAATCACTTGCGCATATAAAATCTCTAATCATTTTAGAGTCTAAGAACTCATTTTTAATAATGATTTTATCATTTAATCCAAGATTATTAATAATGTTTATATATTTTTCTAGTGGCTCATAAAATTCTCCAGCAATTATTAGTTTTATATTTTTATTTTCAATGAATTTCATACTCTTTATAAGAGTTTCTAACCCTTTATACCCCCTTATAAGACCAACAAAAGAAATGTAAGTGATATCACTAAGTCCTAAGCTAATTTTTGCAGTTTTTTTGTCTTTTATTTCAGGTAGTTTAGAATTTATTGGGTGGAATAGAGTTATAACTTTTTTATTAGTAGATTTTCTAACCTGATTTCCAACATTGTCTGACATTGTAATAAATCTATCACATGTATACAGAAAAAGTCTACGAAGTAATCTTTCAAATATAATTTTTTCATGATTATCCCAATTATCAATAAGTCCAATAATTGAAATTCTTTTGTTTAAAAATAATCTAATAAAAAAATAAGGAAAAATTAGAATAGGGGACCAGTATCTAAGAATTATCGAGTATGGCAAAACATTATTTGCTATTTTGGATACTCTAATCCAGTTAAATGGATTTATGGTATTTATCAGTCTTCTTATTTTAAAATTCTGTTCGTATTGTTCGCTACTATATTGTGATTTTCCAGGAAATAAAAAGCTAGGATATAAAAGGGAGAAAGTCCAAACCTCAGTATTAATTCCTGAACTTATTAGCTCATTACAAAGTGAGTGAGTCGAATCGGAAATACCACCTCTATAAGGGAAAGCCGCAGAAAATACTAAGAACTTAATCTTTTCTTCCTTTATAGTCATTTTTTATATAATCTTTATAAATCTCCGTATGAGTTCTTTCTTGGAAGATTTGATTTACCCATAAGATATTTATCTATATGATAAGAAGCTTCTCTTCCTTCTGAAATTGCCCAAACAATTAGTGATTGACCTCTTCGGCAGTCACCTGCAGTAAAAATATTATTTTTTTTGGTTTGATAATCAGAATTTGAAGATATATTGCCTATACTATTTAGATCAATATTGAGTTGATTTGGGAGATCTTCTTCAGGTCCAGTAAATCCAAGTGCTAAAATTGCCATATCACAATCCCAGACTTTTTCAGTATTAGGAATCTCAGAAAGTTTCCCTGAAGTCTTGTCTATTTCAACATTTACTGTTTGAAGACCTACAAGATTGTTATGTTTATCACCAATAAACTTTTTTGTTAAAATGCTCCATTCCCTACTAACACCTTCTTGATGAGAAGAGGTTGTTTTGAGGGTAAACGGCCAATATGGCCAAGGATTTGAAGAGTCTCTTTTTTTACCGGGTTTATTAGATAGCTCAAAGTTTATTACACTTTCAGCACCATGTCTATTAGAAGTTCCAATACAATCTGAACCAGTATCTCCACCACCAATAACTATAATGTTTTTATCTTTAGCATTATACCTATCCATATGAGCCTTTATTTGCCCATCTACAAACTTATTATTATGGGTCAAAAAGTCCATAGCTTGTTCAATTCCATGTAAATCACTTCCTGGAATATCTAATGATCGTTTTTTTGTAGAACCTGTTGAAATTAAAACTGCATCAAAATCTTCTTGTAATTTTTCAATTGTTATGTCTTTACCAACATTGATGCAGCATTTAAATTTAATCCCCTCCTCTTTTAGAATATTTACTCTTCTATCAATTATATTTTTTTCAAGCTTAAAATCAGGTATACCATATCTCAGTAATCCACCTATTTTGTTATCTCTTTCAAATACAGTAACATTATGACCCACTGAATTTAACTGCTGAGATGCTGCTAGACCTGCAGGCCCAGAACCAATAATAGCAATCTTTTTGTTTGTTCTAGATTTTGGGATAACAGGTTTTATCCACCCATTTTTGAAACCTTCTTCAATAATATTTTTTTCAATTAATTCAATTGAGACAGGAGGGTCTATAATTCCTAAGACACATGAAGCTTCGCATGGAGCAGGACATAATCTCCCTGTAAATTCAGGAAAATTATTAGTTGAATGAAGAACTTCAAGTGCATCTTTCCACTTCTTGTTGTAGACTAAGTCATTGAAATCAGGAATTAAATTACCAAGTGGACATCCACTATGGCAAAAAGGAACACCACAATCCATACACCTAGCTGACTGACTTTCTAGTTCAGACTTTTTAACCTCTATAGTAAACTCATTATAGTTTTTGAGTCTACTCCTTACTGGGAGGTACTTTTCATCAATCCTATTAAATTCTTTAAATCCTTTAACCTTACCCATCTAGTTAATAAGTTGATTAATTTTATCTTCCTTAAGTTTTTCTAATGCAGCTTTATATTCAATAGGCATAATTTTGATAAAACTCTCTTTTTTTGAACTCCAATTAGATAACATCTCTTCAGCTAATTTACTTGCTGTATTTGAATAATGATTTTTAAGTAAGCTATATATAATATCTATATCTTGACTATCAATTTCTTCAAAATTTATCATTTCCATATTGAAGTTTTTTTCAGAGAAATCAGGAGTTTTAAGAAGATATGCAATACCCCCACTCATTCCTGCTCCAAAGTTTCTACCAATTTCTCCTAATATTAACACGTTTCCACCTGTCATATATTCACAGCCATGATCTCCAACTCCTTCTACAACTGCATTGGCACCTGAATTTCTTACACAAAATCTCTCTCCAGCTATACCATTAATGTAGGCTTCTCCTGAAGTTGCACCGTATAATGCGACGTTACCAGTAATTATATTCTTGTCAGATTCAAAAGTAGAGTCTTCAGGTACTCTTACTGATAAAATTCCACCTGAGAGGCTTTTTCCAAAATAATCATTTGTGTTACCAATTACTGTCATTTTAAGTCCTTTAACTGCAAATGCTCCAAAACTTTGACCAGCAGAACCTCTAAAGTTAATTTTAAGAGTATCCTTTGGTAGTCCATTGATTCCATGAATGTTAGAAATTTCATTACTAATTAACGCTCCTACAGATCTATCAGTATTTTTAATCTTAAATTCAAAAGAAGATTTTACCTTTTTATTAATTGACAAATTAGCAGACTTTAGTATTTCAAAATCTAGGACGTTATCCAGCTTATGATCTTGTTTTTTTGTGTTTCTTATTGGAAATTCATCTTTATTTAAAGGTTTGTATAGAACCTTATCTAAATTAATTCCTTTAACTTTAAAATCTTCAAAACCTTCTTTAGGTTTCAATTTTTGTGTTTGGCCAATCATTTCGTCCATTGTTCTGTATCCAAGATTTGCCATTATTTCTCTCAATTCTTGTGCAACAAAGTACATGTAATTAATTACATGTTCAGGTTTACCTTTAAAGTTCTTCCTTAAGTCTGGATCTTGAGTTGCAATTCCAACAGGACATGTATTTAAGTGACATGCTCGCATCATTATACATCCTGATGCAACAAGTGGAGCTGTAGAAAAACCAAATTCTTCTGCACCTAAAAGACATGCAATAGCTACATCTTTTCCTGTTTTAAGTTGACCATCACATTCAAGTACGACTCTACTACGTAAGTTATTTATAACTAGAGTTTGTTGTGCTTCAGCAATTCCTAGCTCCCATGGTAATCCTGCATGTCTAAGTGAGGTTAAAGGTGAAGCTCCAGTTCCACCATCATAACCTGATATTAAAATAACATCAGCTTTAGCTTTTGCAACACCAGCAGCAATAGTACCAACTCCTACTTCAGAGACAAGTTTAACATTAATCCTAGCTTTTCTATTAGCATTTTTAAGATCAAAAATTAATTGTGCTAAATCTTCAATTGAATAAATATCATGATGTGGAGGAGGGGAAATTAATCCAACATATGGTGTAGAATTTCTGACTTTAGCAATTAAGGGATTAACCTTCGGACCTGGTAGTTGTCCTCCCTCACCAGGTTTTGCTCCCTGAGCCATCTTAATCTGTATTTCATTAGCGCTTGATAAATAGTATGAGCTTACACCAAATCTTCCTGAAGCAACTTGTTTAATTGCGCTATTTCGAAGATCTCCATTCTTATCTCTTTTGAATCGCTTACTATCTTCACCACCTTCACCGGAATTACTTTTTCCTCCAATACGATTCATAGCAATTGCAAGATTTTCGTGAGCTTCTTTACTTATAGAACCGTATGACATTGCACCAGTCTTGAATCTCTTAACTATTTCAGTCCATGGTTCCACTTCCTCAATAGGGATAGGATTATAATCAACAAATTTTAATAGACCTCGGATAGTCATTAACTGCTCTTCTTGATCATTTACAAGCTTAGAAAATTCCTTATAAGAAGTATAACTCTCTTGTCTAACTGATTTTTGAAGTTTTGAAATAGTGTTTGGATTCAACATATGGCTCTCGCCATCTCTTCTCCACCTGTAGTCGCCACCTGTTTTTATCGAGATAAAGTCTGAAGAAGAAGTAAATGCATGCTTAATTCTTTGACTAATCTCTTTTTCAATTACATAAAGACCAACACCCTCAATCCTAGTAGGCGTATTTTTGAAATATTTGTTTATAAAGTTTGTTTTTAGCCCAAGCGCTTCAAATATTTGAGATCCTCTATAAGAATTAAGAGTAGAGATACCTATTTTATTCATGACTTTCAATATACCTTTAGCTGTAGCATCATTAAAATTTGAAATAGCTTTTTCTTTTGAAATGTTCTTTATAAATCCTAATTCATGGTGGTAGTTAATTATCTCATTCACTACATATGGATTTATTGCACTTGCTCCAAAGCCAAATAGCATTGAAAAATGATGAGGTTCTCTTGGCTCAGCAGATTCAATTATAATTCCAAATTTTGATCTTTTTTTCTTTTTGATCATAGTTTGGTGAACATATGAACATGCAAGCAACATAGGTATAGGAGACATTTTCTTAGAGACACCCCTATCACTGAGAATAATTATGTTTGTTCCATCATCAACACGCCTTTCAATATCAACAACTATATTTTCAAGGGCCTCTTCAATGCCGTTATGCCCCATTTTAGATTTGTAGAGACAATTAATTGATTTAGTCTTAAAATTTTCATGATTTATATATTTAATTTTATCTAAATCTTCATTAGATATTATAGGGTTATTAATGTTTAGATTAATACAATGTTCTTCAGTAATTTCAAAAATGTTGTAACTATTTCCAATAGATAAGCTTGTATCTGTAATAATTTCCTCTCTTATTCCATCTAATGGAGGGTTTGTCACTTGAGCAAAAAGTTGTTTAAAATAATTATATAAAAGTTGAGGCTTTTTAGATAATACAGCTAAAGGAGTATCTATTCCCATAGAACCAATAGATTCCTTGCCAGTAATACTCATAGGAATAATAATTTTCTTAAAGTCTTCCTTTGTATATCCAAAAATTTTTAATCTTGTTTCAAACTTAATTTTTTCATCAGGGGTTCTATTTCCTGTATATGGAACATCCTTTAACTGGAGTATGTTCTTATTGACCCATTTCTTGTATGGTTGTTTTGAGACTATTTTAGATTTAATTTCTTCATCATTTATTATTCTTCCTTCTTCCATGTCAACAAGAAATATTTTTCCTGGCTCAAGTCTTCCATGTGATAAAACATTTTTAGGTTCAATCTCTACAACACCTGTTTCTGAAGACATAATGACATATCCATCTTTTGTTACAGTATACCTTGAAGGTCTAAGACCATTTCGGTCTAACAGGGCACCTATATACTTACCATCAGTAAAAGGAATTGAAGCAGGCCCATCCCAAGGCTCCATAATACAACTGTTAAATTCATAAAATGCTTTTTTCTTATCATCCATTGAGTTGTGTTTTTCCCATGCTTCTGGTACTAACATCATCATGACTTCAGGTAGTGATCTTCCAGTCATAAGTAAAAGCTCAACAACCATATCCATTGACGCTGAATCTGATTTTTTTGGTACGATTATTGGAAGAATTTTTGACATTTCATGATCAGATATGTTATCTGATTTAAAAAGTTCTTCTCTGGTTCTCATCCTACTTATGTTCCCCTTGAATGTATTAATCTCTCCATTGTGACACATATACCTGAAAGGTTGTGCTAGATCCCAGGTAGGAAAAGTATTTGTTGAAAATCTCTGGTGAACAAGTGCAAGCTTAGTGACCAAAGAAGAGTCTTTTAAATCTACATAGAATCTTTCAATATCTTCTGGCACTAATAATCCTTTGTAAATAATTGTCTTTGTGCTTAAACTTGAAAAATAAAAATATTCCTTCTCAGATAGTTCAGAGGAGGATATTGAGTTTTCAGCAATTTTTCTTGCTTTAAATAACTTAATATTTAAATTAATTTCATCAGTTTCTGAATCGTTTGTAGTTATAAATACCTGTTTTATCTTAGGCTGGGATTTACTAGCAATAGAACCAACAACTTTTGAGTTAACCGGCACATCTCTCCATCCAATAATTTTTAAATTCTGATTTTTGATTTCATCCTCAAAAACTTTAATGCAATGTTTTGACTGGTTTACACTTTTTGGTAAGAAAACCATACCAACTGCATAATTGTTAGGTTCTGGCAGGGAAAATTTACATTTTTTAGTAAAAAAGTCATGAGGTATTTCAATTAAAATTCCAGCTCCATCTCCAGTCCTTCCATCTGAACTAACTGCACCTCTGTGTTCAAGACATGAGAGAATATTAAGCGCTTTACTAATAATATTATTAGTTCTTTCACCGTTTAGACTACAAATAAAGCCTGCTCCACAATTATCATGCTCAAATTCAGATAGATATAGTCCTTGGTCTTTTAATTTCATATTAAGATTAACAAATTTATGATTAAGGTCCAATGATCAAAATCATACATAACCTAATCAAATATTAAAAAATAATATTTATCATATTTATAATAAAAGGTTAAAAAAAATATCATATTGATATTTTTCAAATAATTAACTGAAAATTTATTAGAAAGAATTAACTATTAATTGACCACTCACCAGTTACGAGTAACTTCTCTGCTTGTTTGAATTTTAAAGTTTTAATTTCACCAGTGTCATTATTTCTAATCTCAACTTTTTCGTTTCTACCTATTTTGGGAACCTCTCTTGTTATGGTCTCCACTCTCTGGCTTTGTTGGCTTGCACTAGCACCTACTCTTCTTGCTCTTTCAGCTAGTTCATCACTATTAAGACTTTCTTCTTTTGAAGTTTGATAATTGTTATTTTTTGAAGAATCTGTTGAAGCATCTTTAATATTACCTTGATTATTTGGAAGATTAGACTTAAATAAAAATGATAATAGTTCTTTATTAAGAATATGAATCATTGACTTAAATAACTCATATGCTTCAAATTTATATATCAATAAAGGATCTTTTTGCTCGTGAACTGCTAATTGAACAGATTGTTTTAATTCATCCATTTTTCTTAGATGATTTTTCCACTTTTCATCAATTATTGCGAGAGAAATGTTCTTTTCAAAATCATCAATTAGATTTTCTCCATTAGTCTCAAAAGATTTCTTTAAATCAGTTACAATATTTATAACCTTTTTACCATCTGTAAATGGAACTACAATTCTTTTAAAGGAGTTTGCCTTATTCTCATAAACGTTTTTAATAACAGGAAGCGCAAGGGCTCTATTTAACTCTTTTTTGTTTATGTAAAACTTATTTAGTTCCTCATAAAGAGAATTAATTAAGTCTTCTTCATTTGATTCAATGAATTCATCCTCATTAATTGGTGAAGTCATCGAAAAAGTTGTTATAAGTTCAAATTCAAAGTTTTTAAAATTATTAGTACCCTTATTGTCTATAACTATCTCTTCAATTGTGTCAAACATTATATTAGAAATATCGATTTGTAGTCTATCGCCTTCTAATGCGTTTTTTCTTAGAGTATAAATAATATTTCTCTGTGAGTTCATAACATCATCATACTCTAGTAATCTCTTTCTAATCCCAAAGTTATTTTCCTCTACCTTCTTCTGAGCTCTTTCGATTGATTTTGTTACCATAGGATGCTGTATATTTTCTCCATCTTTTAAACCCATACGATCCATTATATTAGATACCCTATCTTGGCCAAATAACCTCATTAAATTATCTTCAAAAGAAACATAAAATTGAGAACTACCAGGATCGCCTTGTCTCCCAGATCTACCTCTAAGCTGTCTGTCTACTCTTCGTGAATCATGTCTTTCTGTACCAATAATTGCAAGTCCTCCAGCATCAATAACATCTTTGCTTAACTTAATATCAGTTCCCCTACCAGCCATATTAGTAGCAATTGTGACTACACCAGGATTTCCAGCCTCAGCAACTATATCAGCTTCTTTTTTATGAAGCTTGGCATTTAGTACATTATGGTTTACACTTGCTCGGTTTAACATTTTACTTAATAACTCTGATATCTCAACAGATGTTGTTCCAATCAATACAGGTCTTTTATTGTTCCTGAGATCAATTACTTCCTCAATAATTGCATTATATTTTTCACGTTTTGATTTATAAATTAAATCATCTTCATCTTTTCTTGCTATCGGTTTATTCGTTGGAATTTCTGTTACATCAAGTTTATAGATTTCCCAAAATTCACCTGCCTCAGTAACAGCAGTACCTGTCATCCCAGAAAGCTTAGAGTATAATCTAAAATAATTTTGGAGAGTAATTGTAGCAAAAGTCTGAGTAGCAGCCTCAATTTTCACATTTTCTTTAGCTTCTATTGCTTGATGAAGTCCATCTGAGTATCTTCTACCATCCATAATCCTTCCAGTTTGCTCATCAACAATCATTACCTTATTCTCAACAACAACATATTCAACATCTTTCTCGAATAAAGTAAAAGCTTTTAGTAACTGATTCATACTGTGAATCCTTTCGCTTTTGATGTTAAAATCATTGAATAAATCATTTTTTTCTTTTGCTTCATCTTCTGCAGATAGTCCTTTACCCTCTATTGAAGCAATTTCAGTTGAAATATTTGGCATGATAAAAAAATCTTTATCATCTAGATCCTCGGATAGTGTATTTATACCCTTATCTGTAAGTTCAATCTGATTATTTTTCTCATCTATTGTAAAATAGAGCTCTTCATCAATTTGATGCATTTCTCTATTGTTATCTTGCATATAAAAGTTCTCAGTTTTTTGAAGTGTTTGCTTTACACCTTCCTCACTTAAAAATTTAATTAACGCTTTATTTTTTGGAAGTCCTCTATATACTCTGTAAAGAAGGAAACCACCTTTATCATTGTCGGAATTTTGAATAAGACCCTTAGCTTCTGAAAGAATACTTGTGAGGTATGTCTTTTGAAGGGAGACTAGTCTCTGGATCTTAGGCTTTAAATTATCAAATTCATGCCTTTCTCCATCTTTTGTTGGTCCAGAAATAATTAACGGTGTTCTAGCATCATCAATTAGAACTGAGTCTACCTCATCAATTATAGCATAATTATGCTTTCTTTGAACAATATCATCCAGTGAGTGAGACATATTGTCTCTTAAATAATCAAAGCCAAATTCATTATTTGTTCCATAGGTTATATCTGCCTCGTATGCTTTTTTTCTTTCAGGAGAATTTGGTTTATGATAATCAATACAATCGATCTTTAAACCATGAAATTCAAGTATTGGCCCCATCCATGCACTATCACGTTTTGCCAAGTAATCATTAACCGTAACCAAATGAACTCCATCACCTGTAAGAGCATTTAGATAAATTGGTAATGTTGAAACTAAGGTTTTTCCCTCACCAGTTTGCATTTCTCCAATTTTTCCTTGATGAAGAACAATTCCTCCAATTAATTGAACATCATAGTGAATCATATCCCAGACAACATTTTTTCCGGCTGCATCCCAATTATTTTTCCATATTGCATTATCACTATCAATCTTTGTATAAGATTTTTTTGATGCAATTTCTTTATCAAAATCTGAAGCAGTTACTTTAATTTCTTCATTTTCAAAAAATCTTTTTGCAGTCTCCTTCACAACTGCGAATGCCTCAGGTAATAATCTGTCCAAAACTTCAGACTTCTTTTCTATTAGATCATTTTCTAAAGACTCAATTTGCTTAAATATTTCTTCCTTTTCAGTATTAGACAGTTCATTAGAAAGCTTATCATTTAGATCTGAAACTGAAGAATTAAGAACTTCTGTCTCATCTGAAATCAATTTTTTAAATTCAATTGTTTTATCTCTAAGTTGATCATTAGTAATTGAGGAGAGTCTATTGAAATGATTATTGATTTCATCAACTATGGGGGTCAGCTTTTTAAGATCTTTCCCAGACTTATCCCCAAGAAATACCTTCAAAAGGGAGTTAACAATAGACATACTGTTTTTTTTTCAAATTTATTTAAAAATTACCAATTAATATTAATCATACTAGATTAATACTCATCCTCATTCCAAAGGTAATCTTCTTCTGTTGGAAAGTCAGGCCAAATTTCTTCAATTGATTCGTAAACATCACCTTCATCTTCAAGAGATTGAAGATTCTCTACTACTTCAAGAGGTGCACCAGTTCTAATTGAGAAGTCAATTAGCTCATCTTTGGAAGCTGGCCAAGGAGCATCACTTAGGTAAGAAGCTAATTCTAATGTCCAATACATACGACTTGTTTTCTGCAAAAATATATTATATGTTCAAAAAACCAAAAGTTTTTTATTCTTTTACCTTTGAAAATGAAAGAAGCAATAATAGAATAGATATAAGTATACATAATCTAGCAATATAATCTCCATTTTTACTGTAGAATGTCCTGTAATCAATGGCATAGGCTTTCCCACTTAAAGTTCCTTTTTTATTAAATGGCAATGTTGTATTATACTCTCCAAGTTCATTTATAATTGCAGAAACACCAGAATTTGCACTTCTAACAATATATCTTCTGTTTTCAATTGCTCTTAATCTTGCATAACTTAATAGATGCCTATGGCCTGGTGTATCTCCCCACCATGAATCATTTGTAATAATTGAAATAAAATTAGCTCCTAGATCAACATAATTGGCAACATATTCTCCATCAATTGTCTCATAACATACAATTGGAATAGTTTTTAGATCTTTTAAAGAGTGTTTAAATACTTTTCTTTCGGATTCATGCTGTGTACCCATAGAACGAATTGTTCCTCCTAGATCAATCATTACAGTCCCAATTATAGGTTCAAGGAAAGACTTAAATGGCATATATTCACTTCCAACTACAAGTTTAGACTTATGATTATACTCAAAACCTTTATTTGCAGACATATTTATTGAAGAATTAAAATAATCAACCCAAATATTGTCTCTAACTGGATTCGCTGATTTTGAAGGTTTTTCTTTCTGATTTTGATACAACTTATAAAATTGAATTCCAGAAATTAGATTTGTACTATTGA
>CACJHI010000014.1 GCA_902593165.1 uncultured Bacteroidota bacterium
TAATTAAGTTAATAATACGAATGCCATTATTATCATTAAGGCATTTTCAATAAAAGTTGCTTCAGTCATTGGAAGCTTTAGAGTTGTACCAAGACATGCACAGCTTATTGATTTTTTATTCAAAAGTGTTTGAGTTACACCTATGGTTGTAATACCAAGAACTATAATTGTTAATATTATTGCAAGCTCAACTTCAATTCTTGTTAAAAGCATAATACCCAATAATATTTCTATAAAGGGATATATAATTCCATATAACGGTACTTTTTTTGCAAGCGGGTCATACATTCTAAATGAGATTGAAAACCCCTTGATATCAAGAATTTTAAAAAAGCTAAAAATAATATAGAATAGTCCCATAAAATCAAGCATTGCGTTAGTTGAATCCCAATTTTTGAAATTTAATAATAAGCTTGTAATTGATATATATGTAAGAATTATAAATAAAGGTTTAAGTTGTTTAATCTTACTTACTTTTATTGTCTCATTATTTTGACTATTTGCCGTTCTTGTTACTTTGTATTTTGGCGGCAAGGAATCGGATATTAATGAAAAGCTAATAGGGTTCTTGGAATGAACAATTGCTTCACCTTTAGTTAAATCTACATATGCTCTATCAACCCCATTTAGTGAGCTTAATTTATCTTCTACTGATAATTTACAACCATTACAAGTCATTCCAGATATTTTGAAGATGCTTTTCATACTATAAAATTACCTAAATTTATAATTATATGCCTGGAACAAGAACAATTCTAGTAATTCTTTCTCTATTCTTTATAGAGTCTTTTAGTGTCTATGATTTTACCTTACCTAATAATGAAAAAAATGAGTTAATTCAATTATTTAATGGAGTTGACTTATCTGGATGGATAATTCATGGAACTGAGAAGTGGTATGTTGAAGATGGTGAGCTGGTTTGTGAAAATGGACCTGATAATCAATACGGTTATTTATCTACTTCTGAATATTATGATGATTTTATATTGACACTTGAATTTAAACAAGAGTCTAATGGAAATAGTGGAGTTTTCTTTAGATCGACTCTTGAAGGTGTAATAATTAACGGTTGGCAAGTGGAAATTGCACCTCCTGGATTTTCAACAGGTGGAATATATGAATCTTATGGGAGAGAGTGGCTTATCAAGCCTAATCCAAAAGATGAAAATTTAAATATTGGAGATTGGAATTCAATGAAAATTATGGTTGATGGGGATGTTGTAAAGACTTGGTTAAATGGGACTGAGATGATAAGTCTTGAAGATGAATTAATAGGAAGAGGAAAGGGGTCTATTGCTCTTCAAATTCATGAAGGAGACGACGTAAAGGTAAGGTGGCGAAATATTGAATTAGAAAAACTGTAAAGAAGTTTTTAAATTGTACATATGAGAAACTTAATGCTACTTACTTTTTGTTTATTTTTTCTGAATTCTTGTAGTGTTCATACTTTTACCTATGGAGATGGTCCAAAAGAGAATTTTAAAAAAACCGTAAAACAAAACAATTATGTTGGAGGTTTTATTTCTGACGGCACTCCCAAATTAGAGGAGCTCAATAATCTAAAAGACTATAAACTAATTGTAAAACACACATTTTGGGATGGTTTAATATCAGTTTTTTCATTTGGGTTATACACACCCACCACTATTATTATAATCATGTAATAATTAATTGAATTACAAGTAGTTATAAATTAAACTTCAACTAAAAATTTATCTGAATTTTTATTGTTATTTGTAAAGTTAAAGTCTATCTTTCCCACAAAAACACCACTAGATCCAACTTGATTAATTATAACTTCTTCACCCAAATAATTATTTAAAATTAAAGGCTCTTTCAAAAGTGTATGAGTGTGTCCACCAATAATAAGATCAATATTTGATGTCAGCTTAGCAAGCAGAGTGTCACTAATCTTATCATTTTGATATTGATGACCTAAATGTGAGATGCAAATGACTAAATCACATCCTTTTTCATATTTGAGTTTTGTTGATATATCCTTTGCTATGTCTACTGGGTCATAATATTTAGTTTCACCATATAATAAAGGACTTACAAGTCCCCTAAGCTCAATGCCTAACCCAAAAACTCCAACCTTTATTCCTCCCTTATTATAAATTTTGTATTTATCTGTAAGTCCTTCTAGTTCAGTATTAGTAAAATCATAATTTGAGGATATAAATTGAAAATCATTATTCAAAATATTCTTTTTGAAAGTTTTTAAACCAGCATCAAACTCATGATTACCAATAGTGGCTGCATTATAACCCATCTTTTTCATTAAATTAAGCTCTAATTCACCCTGAAAGAAGTTAAAATAAGGTGTTCCCTGAAAAATATCACCTGCATCAAAGATCAATGTATTAGGATTGATAGTAATTAACTCTTTAAATAGACTAGCTCTTTTTGCAAATCCTCCTTTATTTGGATAAAGATTGTGATTTGAAGGGAATGGATCAATTTGACTATGAACATCGTTGGTATGAAGAATTGTAATCTTAAGATTTCTAGAATTTATATTGCATGAATTTAGGCCCATTACCGAAAGGGATGCAAGTCCAGAATTATATATGAACTTCCTTCTATTCATTTCTTATAAAACGATTATCAATTTTTGATGAAAGATATAAGTTAGACTTTGTATAATCAATAAATGCATCTCTAAGAGAATAGCCAATCCTGTATACCTTAGTATTTTTATTAAAGAAAAACATGTTATCACCACCAGTTAACAAATAATCATTTGTTGCTATATAGTATTTATTTGTTGGGATAATAAGGCTGTTTTGAACTAAGACCTCATTTCCATTAATTGTTAACCCGGAAAATGGATGAGGTGTTGTTTCGTTCTTGAGAAAAGATACTATTTCAGGGAGGTGCTCCCCATCCATTTCAACAATAACAATTTCATTTTCAAATGGGAGTATTTTATATGCATCAGTTAGCTTGACTTCACCTTTAGGTAGAGATGCTCTAATTCCTCCATGATTTTGAATTACAAAGTCAATATTTTTGTTTTCGTGATATTTAAAGACAGAATCAGATTGAATAAATATTACGTCAGCAATTAAGTTCCCTAGAGTTGAATTGAACCTCTCATAGCTAAAATCTCCTTTAGTATATAAGCGGTCAGAGAATCCTATAACATTGTCAAGGTTAGCGTCAATTGAGTCTTTATAGATACTAATTACATCCGATATCATTCTACTTTCTTGACCAGTTAACTCAATTCTTGAATAGGATATAGAATCTATGTTGAGGTCACTACAACCTATTATATAAAATGAACAACAAACAAATATTATTTTAAAAAATTTTTTCAAAAAACTAGGGATGTTTTGAAAATAGGATTAATAATCCAGCAAGCATTAGTACAAAAACTATAAATCCAATGAAGAAAATTAAAGATTCCATACTTTAATTTACAGAATTTTTATGAATTTTCAATAGATTTAATTATACTTAAGATTCAATAGTATGAATGAAACTGAATTCTTCAGAATAATTTTCACAATTATATTTGTCGTATTAGCTCTAAGATTTTTGTTAAAAAAAAGAAGATAGGCAAATACTTTTCTGCTTATATATTGATTAAATTAGAGGATAACTTTAAATCAAAATTATGAAAACAAGAATTTTTATGTTAGTAGCATTATTTGTTACTACCATGGGATTTTCTCAAAGAAATCCAAACAATACTTACATGTCCACTTTTACATATAAGGCAAAAGCTGGAATGGTAGATAAATTTGAAAAAGCTGCCGAGAAAAAAACAAAAATGTTTAATAAAGAGGAGGGAAGCATAATATTTACTTACAGAATATTAACTGGAAATAATAGTGGGGCATATGAAAGATATCTAGTTCGTCAATCTAATAAAAGCTATGATATGGATCGATCTGAAGAACTTGAATATTGGGAAAAAAATGTTGCACCTTATGCTGATCCAATTGGTGGTCAAGCTAGATGGATGTATGAAGAATGGGCTTCAATAGGCGACCAGACTGAGCCACCCAAATATCTTCATAAAACTATTATGTTTTATAAGCCAGGCATGAGAGGTCATGTTGCTAGAAGCATATATCGTTCAGGTAAAGTTCTTGAAAAAAGAAATCCTAATGCTTTTAGAAGAGTGTTTAGCCCAGTATCAGGAGGTGGTCTAAATGTTTTAGTAGTTTTTTCTGGTTTTGATGAATTTGGAGCAGAGTGGGGTGATATGGAAACAACTTGGGAAGAAGATTATAATGAAATGTTTGGTTGGGAGCAATATTCCAATGACCAAAAAATGAGAGATAAGAGTTTGAGAGAATGGAATGGGATTTCAAGAACTACTATTGAAAAAGTTGATTGGTAATATTTAAATTATAATTATGAAAAAGGCTCCCATAAGGAGCCTTTTTTATTGTAGTAAAGAAAGAGCCCGGTTGGGCCCTTTCACCAAACAAAATAATTAAAATCAATTATTCTGGAAGCACTACATTATCAATTGCGTGAATTACTCCATTTGAAGTTTCAACATCTGCAATAACAACTTTTGCTTTATTACCTTGAGTATCTTTTACGTATACGTTGCCTTCCCATAATTTTAGAGTTAGCTCATTACCTTGTAAAGTCTTAACAGAAAACTGTCCACCATTATCGTTTATAGCTTTTACGACATCACCTGCCATAAATTGTCCAGCAACGACATGATACTTTAGAATAGATTGTAAAGTTGCTTTATTTTCAGGCTTTAAAAGTGTTCCTAAAGTACCTTCAGGTAACTTGTTAAAACCATCGTTAGTTGGGGCAAAAACTGTAAATGGACCTTCTGATGAAAGTGCATCTACTAATTCACCTGCTTGTACAGCTGCAACTAAAGTTGAAAAACTATCATTTGAAACAGCAGTTTCAACGATATTCATATCATTAACATTAGATGATAGCACAAGACTTAAAATCGAATATTTAAGAAAATTAATTAACATACTTTTACTTAATTAAAATGAGCGACAAAAATTTAATTTTAATTCAAATATCAAAAAGATATACATCTGTTTAACTTTTATTTAATAAATGTTTTAACATAATTTTAAATATCATATATTGATTATCAATGACATACACTATTAGGCTTTTTATCTGTTTTGTTTTTTTCTTTTTATTATCATGTAATAAAGAAGAGGAAAAAAAAGATGTTGTTTTAGAGTCTGAAGAGTTTACTGAATTAGGAAGTGATGGTCCTTATCTTTATGGTGAAACTTACCAAGGTAGAAAAGGATACACTACATATTATCCTGGAAATATTCCAGTTATACTAAGTATTCCCCATGGAGGTGATATTTCTCCATCTGAGATTTCAAATAGAACATATGGTGTTACTGTTACTGATTCAAATACTATTGAGTTGGGTATTGCAATTAGAAACTATTTTTATTCTAATCATAATATCAGACCTTATGTCATAATTAATAATCTCAAAAGAACGAAACTAGATGCAAATAGAGATAAAGTTGAAGCAGCACAAAATAACATCTATGCTGAAAGAGCATTTGATGAATTTCATTTTTATATAGAAAAAGCAAGAGAGGATATAATATCAAAATTTAGCACAGGCATCTTATTTGATATCCACGGTCATGGAATTAATCCAGATGGTTTCAATGACTTAAGGACTTGGATTGGCTACCTGTTAACTGCAGATGAATTAGATAACTCTGACGATTATATTGATCAAAACATATCTATAAATGATGTCAGTATATATAGTCTATTAAACTCTTCAGGTCAAACTTTGTCAGAATTACTTAGTGGTCCAAATAGTCTTGGAGCATTATTTGAAAATAATAATTATACAGCTTTGCCTAGTCCAGAAAGCAGAAGTCCTGAGGGAATGAGATATTTTAGCGGTGGATATAATACATTTAGATATGGAACTAACAGAGAATTTAATTTTAGCTCAATCCAACTTGAATTCCCTTTTCAAGGTTTAAGAGATACACCTCAGTCTAGAACTCAATTCTCATCTATATTTGTTGACCTAGTTCATGAATATTTTCTTATCCATCTTAATATAGATCTTTTCTCCTTATGATTATATTTGCAAAAAAAAACCAATGGACTATAAAGAGATATTTACTGCTAGTATGATTCTGTTCGCTGTAATTGATATTATAGGGGCAACTCCAATTGTAATATCACTTAGAGAGAAAGTAGGAAAAATTCAATCAGAGAAAGCCACCCTTGTAGCTATGGCAATTATGATTGGTTTTCTTTTTGTCGGGGAGGAAATATTAAATTTAATTGGCATTGATATAAATTCGTTTGCAGTTGCGGGTGCTATAGTTATTTTCTTTATAGCACTAGAGATGGTTCTTGGTGTGACGATCTTTCAAGGTGAGGAGCCAGAAACTGCTTCTATTGTTCCTATTGCTTTTCCAATAATTGCAGGTGCCGGTACTTTAACAACCTTACTATCCTTGAGAGCAGAATACCAATTAATCAATGTTATTATTGCTATTATAATAAATTCCTTATTTGTCTACATAATACTCAAATCATCAAATACAATTGAAAAAATTCTCGGTAAAAATGGGATTGGAATAATTAGAAGAGTTTTTGGAATTATCCTTTTATCAATCTCTGTTAAGCTTTTTTCAACAAATATTAGCCTAATTGTTTGATGAAGTATTTTAAGCTTTTTACAATATATTTTATGTCAATTGCTTATACATATGTTGGTTTTAGACACTTTATTGATCCAGATTTTTTTTTGGCAATAATGCCAAACTATCTTTCAATGCATTTATTTTTTGTATACTTAACTGGGATAATGGAATTTGTCTTTGGTATTTTATTAGCCTTTAAGAAGACTAGAACATTTGCTTCATATGGAATCATTGTATTACTAATATCTGTATTCCCTGCAAATTTACATTTAGTTGAAAGTGAGTTGTCCCAGTCAATTTTAGATGTTACAAAAGAACAAACTATTATAAGACTTCCATTCCAAGGCTTATTTCTTCTTCTAGCATATTGGCACTCAAAAAATAATTAATTTTGAGTATGAACAGTTTCTTTAAATGGCACGATAAGATGATATGGAAAATTTCAAAAGAATTTAACTTAAGTAAATATCAGGTGCTAATACTAACTTGGCTTGAGGGAATTCTTATTGGTGTAATACTCTGCAAGTTTATATTTTAACTTCAATAAATCCTTCAAAGACTAGCTTTGCAGGACCAGTTATACTAATTTCTTTATAACCCTTTTCAGAAGAATTAAATTGAACATTTAAATCACCTCCTTTACAATGCATTGTAATATTCCTGCTATTTGTCTTTCCAAGGAAATTCATGCATATTGCAGATGCTGTGGAACCAGTTCCACATGCTAGTGTTTCATTTTCAACTCCTCTTTCATATGTTCTAATTTTAAACTGATTATCAGAAATCTTTTCAACAAAATTTACATTAACACCTTCTTCTTTATAAAAATCATTGTATCTAATCAATCTCCCTTCATTATTAACATCTAACTTATCAGTATCATTCTTTTCAACTACAAGATGAGGTGACCCAGTATCAAGCCATGTACCGTATGAATTACTTACGATATCAGAGTTTACCTTCATTTCCATTTTAATAAGTCCGTTGTCTAATATTTCGGCATTATGAATACCATCAAAGGCATGAAATACTGTGTTTTTACTAATAATATCTTTATTGTATGCAAATAAAACAGCACATCTCGAACCATTTCCACATAATGATCCTAAATTTCCATCAGAAGTATAGTGAAGAATTTCAAAGTCAGAGTTACTAGATTCCTTTAAAATGATTAAGCCATCTCCTCCAATTCCAAAATGTCTATTACACAAGTAGCTTATTAACGACTTATTATCACTAATTAGATTTTCTCTGTCGTCAATTAAGATAAAGTCATTTCCTGCACCATTATATTTACTGAAATTAATTTTCATAAAGGCGCAAATCTAAATAAATAAACTTATAATTATTAAGTCTAAGGCTCTTATTTTCCGTTTTGAATAGGTTCTGTGTCTGGCATCATCTTATTAAGTATAAAATATACTGGACAAAACTTTGTAAAAGGACTTATAATTTGAAGAAAACCAACACCTATAGCTATATATATAAGGTTAGCATTAACAAACATTGATCCTGCAACTGAAATCAGATATGTCATCCCTACAATTGCATCGTGAGCTCTAACTTTTGAAATATTTTTTTCCATTTTTTTAAATTAAATATTACCTCTTTTAGCCCCGTATAATAATATACCCATGGTTAATAAGTTTGCAATAATTACAGGAATAGGGGCTGTGGGTTTTCCTGATATTCCGAAGATTAAATCTGGTAGAGCTAGAAATCCCATTATAACAAATAGAAGAAATGATAGTCTTCTAAGTGCGGATAAATCTCTTATTGATAATGAGCCTAGAATAAGACATATAATACCAATTATAACTGAGCTCAAAACAAAAGCAAAAGTCTCAAACATCAATACTGCATCGTTACTCACTTCTGAACCAAAGGTATCTGCTAGTAGCATTGTTTTAATATCAACAGAAAACAGTGATAGGATTAATGGTGCTACTTGAAAAAGAAGTAGTATGCTTACTATAATAAAGATGGTTTTAATCCTCATACTTAAATTTAAAAAAAAAATACATAAAAGAAATAAGATTTTACGTTAATTAAATATCAGTGAAAACTTACTTTTTAACGATTTAATTCATAAATTAAAACCTAAATCAATTTAAAATTATATTATGAAAAAATTTTTATTATTTATTGCTTTTATTACTGTAACTGCATTAAATTCTCAATCGTTTAGTGTTTTTCATATTCAGGTAGAAAAAGGTGGTGAACAGGCACTTTTGAAACTTTTTGATGACACATTTGGAGATAAAGAATTTAAATCAGGCGGTGTTCAAATAGAATCAATACATGTTGGAGATATCGATGGATATGCTTCACATAGAATTGCCTTTATAGGTGATCCATCTAATTGGGGAACAGTTGATGAGTGGGAACCAAACGAATTTCAATTATTTTGGTCAAGAGCTCAGGACCACTTCGAGTGGAAAAGATCTGTTTCTGGTAACTTTTTAAGTTATGATGGAGGTGCTATAAGCGAGTATAACTATTATCAAATTTATGAAATCGATGTAGATGACCCAGCAGCCTTTAAGTCTGCTCATGACAAAATTGTTAAACAACTTTCTGATTCTAGAGAAGGTAGACCAGTTGCTCTTGGAGATTTCTCAATAGGAGGAAATGGTGCTTCACATTGGGTAGGTGTTGGTGCTAAAAATTGGCAAGATTTAATGATTCAAAAATCTAAGAATGAGTCTTATTCAAAAGAATGGCAAGCCTACTATAATAATAGAGGTAAAGTTGAATCTTTGAGAAATTATACTTTCTACGTAGTTAAAAGATATGGTGATCTTTAAATTATAATAAAAAGCCCTCTTCACGAGGGCTTTTTTTATTCTCCATAAATAACTTTTTTTATATCTCCCCAGTTTACAAGTTTAATATCATTGTCTTCTAATACTTTCTTAAACTCATCTGAATTAAAAACATCATAGTCTAACTGTCTCCAAAGAGATCCATATTCTGGATGATCAACGGTTACTGCTCTAAGTTCTTCATTATCATAACCTAGGTGAAGTAAAAAAACGTTTAGTCCAGGTGTTAATGACTTTACTTTAGAAGAATAAAGGTTAAAAAAATCATCATATTTATAAACATCGTTAACAATTAAAGTATTAGCAATATCCTCATTTGCAGCATTTTCTAGAAATGTTCGGTCAGCTTCAGGATAAAGCATGTATATATCATTTACTGGTACAATATAGTCAGGTACAGGGAAGTCCTCGTCAAACAAGTTAAAGACTCTGGATTTTGTAGCCATGGATACTAATTTATTTTTGTGACCAACTTCTATGTAAACTCTCCATAAATCTTTATTTACTGCTATTGCTCCCATATGTGAATCAATATGTGATGGATTTATTCCTAGAGATCTTGCATAATCAATTTGAGCTTGCAGTTCTTTTCTTACCTCTTCAGGATTGGCATTTATATTAACATCACTCGTATTATCATAGAACTCATTATATTCGTTTAACAAGGATGGGATCTCATTAGATGAAGAAATACCACCCCACTTGTAATTCTTCCATTCAGCTGTCAGGGTAAGGTGAATACCAATATCATATTTGGGGTGTTTTTTGTGAAATTCTGCCACCTCTTTTATCCATGGAGATGGAATCATTGCAGCTCCAGAGTTGATGGCATTATTTTTATAGGCATCAAATGATGCAATATTAATAGAGTGTGCAATACCAATATCATCAGCATGAATAATAAGCAATTTTGCATTTTTATCATAACCAAGTCTCTCAGCTATATTGTTAATCTGAGAATTAATATTAATTGAATAAAAAATTGATAAAAAAAGAATTAAATATTTCATAAGTCACTAGTTTTAATATAATATAAGTATATTTTAAATAAATTCATTAAGATGAAAAAATTTATAATTTCATTTATACTACTTCTAATCTGTTCATGTCAATCTAGTGAATCAGAAAATAATATTGCTATTGTTATCCATGGTGGTGCAGGAACAATACTTAAGGAAAATATGACTCCAGAATTAGAGGCTGCCTATATAGGTAAATTAGAGGAAGCAGTTATGACTGGGTATGAAATACTAAAAGCTGGAGGATCTAGTCAATCAGCAGTTAAAGAAACAATAATAATAATGGAGAACTCCCCATTATTCAATGCAGGAGTTGGAGCAGCTCTAACTAATAAAGAAACAGCAAGTCTAGATGCTTCTTTTATGGAAGGGAAAAACCTTAATGCTGGAGCAATAGCTGGTTCAAAATATATCAAGAACCCAATAAATGCTGCAATCTCTGTAATGGAAGATTCACCTCATGTTTTACTTTCTTCTGATGGAGCTGATGAATTTGCAATTAAAATGGGTTTAGATACTGTCCCTAACTCATACTTTATAACTGAGAGACGATTAAATTCAGTTAGAAAAGCAAAAAAAGATGACATGGTCTCATTTGAAGATAGCTTTATCAACGATTCAAAATATGGAACAGTTGGTTGTGTTGCAATTGATAAAATGGGAAATATAGCATCTGGTACTTCAACCGGTGGCACAACAAATAAAAAATGGGGAAGGATTGGGGATGTCCCAATAATAGGTGCAGGAACATATGCTAATAATGATTGTTGTGGTATTTCAACTACAGGATGGGGAGAGCATTTTATAAGAAATGTTGTAGCATACGATATAGCTGCACAGATCATTTATGATAATAAAAGCATCAAAGAAGCATCAGTTAAATCATTAGATAAAGTTATGGAGACAGGTGGAGATGGAGGTGTAATTGGTCTTGATAATAAAGGTAATATATCAATGGAGTTTAATACAGCAGGAATGTACAGAGCATCTGTAGATATAAACGGAAAGGTGACAATCAAAATTTACTCTGATTGATCTGAGGGTCTATAGACCTTTCTATCACTAAGATTCATTAACACCTTGTTTTTTGAGTAAAGAAGTGGAAAGAACTTATCATTTGCCCAATCCTCATATAAATTTTTATAAAATTTACTTTTAGGATTACCGCTTTGTCCAGGTGAATTAGTTGCAAAACTATTATCCCAATCTTTTGTATTAATTACAACTCTAAAACTACCGCCAGATCTTTGGTTTAATTCACTTGATGTAGAACCTGGAGTGAAACCATCTCCACCTCTTGGATACGTATCTAATCCAATTATGTCTTTAATAGAGTCATTAACAACTTTTTCTAGTGGGTGGTATATTTTTACGTGTTTATAGTTTTCTTGCCCATATACCCATTTGCTACTCTCGTCACCATACTTTTCAATTAGACTCTTTATTGTTAAATTAAAAGTCTTATTTAGAAATTCAGTCTTTTCTTGAACACTCATTTTTGAAATACCTTCAATAATTTTATATATCTGAACATATATATACTCTTGAACTGACTCTGGAACAAACTTTTTCATAAACTCATAATAAATCTGAGTTTGCCATTCAATATATATACCTGCCTCTATTGAATCTTTATCAAGTATATTATTCCACTCAATAAGTTTTTTAAAGTACTCAAGATTATTTGTAATATAATCTTTAGACATATCAATTATTTGCTTTGACGGAATAGAATAATAGTCAATTTGAAGATTAGTCATATCTTCCATATTAAATTTATCCTTACTCTCTAAAAAGCTGTTAACTCTATCACCTCTATATGGATCAGCCCAGTCATATCCAATCACATCCCATCTGTTATAATCATCTGGAGTTACATTTTGATTAGCAGTCGCTATATATCCCTTTTCTGGATTAAAAAGATTAGGTTTTTCAATTATTTCTATATAGTTCTCCCATTCAAAATTACCATTTCCACTAACGGGAACAAGACCACTATGAGTTTTTCTAATAGGAGCTATTCCCACGGCTTGCCAACCTATATCTCCATATTTGTCAGCCCAAACCATATTTTCTCCAGGAATGTTAAAATAATTAGAAGCTTCTCTGTATTCTTCCCAATTTTTTGCTTGATCCATCCTTAGTGATGCTAAATAAGGTGATCCTCCAACTTCAGACCAACCATTTTTAACTGCATATGCTTTTTTTCTTTTTTTATCTATGAAAGTAACAGGGCCATGAACTGAGTAGAATAACTCAACATTAACATCTTCTTTATCTTTAACAGCAATAGATTCATTTACTATTTCAAAGTTTCTCCACTTACCTTTATGCATGTACTGTAAATCATTATTTGGATTTAAATCATAAACATATAAATCTTCAGCATCTGTCCTAAAAACAGTTAATCCCCATGCTCCAATTCCGTTATGTCCTATTGATATTCCAGGGATCTCAGGTTCTCCTCCTCCAATCACATTCCATCCAGGTGCAACTAAATGAGCCATATATCTCAAAGATGGATTTGAAAGAGACCTATGAGGGTCATTTGCTAGTAAAGGATATCCATTAAATGATTTATCTCCAGAAATTGCCCAATTATTACTCCCGATAGTGTACTCATCATTAATATGAATATTGGACTTAGTAAAAGCAATTTCATCTTTAGATTGATATTTATCTAAAATATAATTTTTCTTAAACTCAATTGGTTCTCTATAAGCATTATATAGTCTTAAGATATCTTGTTTTAAGTCTTCATATGTAAGATCATTATCTAAGCTTATATCAGGTTCTTTTGGATGAAACCACATAAGTTCTTTGACTCTCTCTTCACCAATTAGTGAAACAGCCCTTCCTATATTTAGTTCCTGCTCAATATTTCCTAAAAGTCCTTGATGACGTGAAATTACATCTTCATTAGTCCACTTCTCAGGCTTTATATCTAATAACTTAAATTCAATTGGAAGCTGCAATGGAGTCTTGTTTATTTCTTCTATATATTTATTAATTCCAGAGACAAATGATGAAACAATTTCAAAACCATCTTCATGATAGTGATTAAGTTCATCTTCCATATTACCTCTAAACTTAAAAAGCCTGGTTCCTATATCTCTATCTAATTCTTCCTCTCCAAAGATTTCTGAAACTGTTCCAGTTGCCTGCCTTCTCCATATTTCAAATTGAAAAAGCCTATCTTTTGCAGCTAGATATCCTTGCATAAAAAATAAATCATTCTGGTTATTTGCATATATGTGATTTATTCCATACTTATCTCTGAGAACTTCAACCTCATCTGTTAGGCCATCTATTTTAGATATATTAGTACAAGAGTAAATTAGAATTGCTGAAATTATTAAAACATATTTTTTCATAGGAATAGAGTTGATTCAATTTATTAAAAAAATATTTCCTGAGCTAATCTAAAAGTATTTGAATGAGCTTCAATTATATTTTTTAAAATAACTGAATAACCTCCACCCATTGACACTTGAACAGGTATTGAATTTTTTTTACATATATCCAAAATAAATCTGTCTCTTTCTTTGCATCCATTAATAGTTAATGACAACCTCCCTAGCTTGTCATTCTCAAGCACATCAACACCAGATAGATAAAAGATAAAATCAGGGTTAAATTCATCGATAATTTTTGGGATAGTCTCCTTTAAAATCTTTAGATACTTTTGGTCACTTGTATTATCATCAAACTCAATATCTAGGTCACTCTTTTCTTTTCTAAATGGATAGTTTTTTTTACCATGAAACGAAAGTGTAAACACATTATTGTTAGATCTAAATAAAGATGCTGTGCCATTTCCTTGGTGGACATCTAGATCAATTATTAGTATTTTTTTGGATAAACCTTTATTTATAAGATAGTTTGCCGCTATTGCTTGATCATTAAGCATGCAAAATGCTTCTCCACGATCATAAAATGCATGATGAGTTCCACCAGCAATATTCATTGATATTCCATGCTCAATGGAGTAGTGAACACCTTTTATGGTTCCATCTGCAATTTGTAGCTCTCTGTCAACTAATTCTTTGCTAAGAGGAAACCCAATTTCTCTAATTTCTTTTTTAGATAAATGTAGTGATTTGAACCTTTCAAAATATTCTTTTTGATGAGTAAATAGAACAATGTCATCATCAACTTTTTCTGGATTAAAAAAGTTGTTTTCTGAGCAAGTACTTTCTCTAACTAACTGCTCTGGAATTAACTCATATTTAATCATAGGAAATCTATGATTTTCTTCAAGTGGATAGATATAGTTTTTATTGAAAGCAATTTTTAGCATTTAGATAAATATAAAAAAAAAGACCTCATAGAGAGGTCTTTTTATTTGTGTGAATATTCTCTACCAACTTGAGCTTAACTCCGGTAAATATTCATGGTGTCTAATTGACCTTCCATTTTCCTCTAAAGACTCTGCCATTTTAGCACTATCCTGAGCATAAGATTCATCTCCAAATATTTCATTGTACTTTGCAATCATATTTTGAAGTGGTTCACCATAATCTGAGCTCTGTCCAACAAAACCATCATGATGGAATCTAACTTGGACCACGTTACCGTTACATCCAGAATTACAGACTAAAACACTCACTCTTGAAGGATATCCTGACTCAGTCATTGCTCTTTTTACTCTTCCTCTGAATCTCCAAAAATCTTGTTCTCCAGAATCTTTATAATTATAATAAATGATTCTTCTATGACTCTGAGGTTGAGAATCTTCTGGTACATATGATGACCAATTATTTCTAGCCCAATATCTATTTCCTAATGAAGTGTGAAGGGGGCCTACTGTTTTCTCCCAATATGCGTTACCCTTTATATCTTCATTATCAAAATCAGATACATCTGTTGTAAGTTGCATTCTCAGATAATTGTTAGCCTGAGGACCAGAAAGAATTCTAAATGTTACCCATCTAGGTTGATCTTCTTTGCTGTTATACATTTCAGTCTTTTTAGCAACTGCTTTTTCAAAAGCTGAAATATCAGATTGATTAACCTGAAGAACTCTTGCTCTAAACAACCACTGCTGTGGTGTTGATTCCTGAGCAACAGAAGGAGTTATTGTTAGTACTGCTAATAATAATAGTAATTTTTTCATATCTATAATTTTAATTTGAAGTTGCTTCTCTTATCACTCTCATGTGTACAACTCTTCTTCCATTAGGCATTAATGAAGCATCAACAGACTCAACGTCCTGCTCATATGAACCACCTCCGTACATTTCGTTATACTTTTCAACAAGTTTAGGCAGCTCATTAGCGTTAATCTCTCTTTGGTGTTCAAAGCTTTCATACGTAAAGAATATAGCTACCCAGTTACCATCACATCCTGATGCACAATTCATAACGTGCATTGCTGAATTTACTTGATCATCTCCCATTGCAGCTCTTGCTTTAGCTTGTCGAAGCCTGAACCTCCAAAAGTCTTGTTCTCCAGAATCTTTATAGTTGTAGAACATAACCATTCTTAAATCATGGTCTCTAGTTGATTCTGGCCATACAGAAGCATCTGCGCTTCTTGTCCACATAACAGTTCTCCCTGAAGAATTAGATTTAATGTATTTATTTACATTTTTTGACCAATAGTTTGCTTCTTCTGGATCTAGTCCACCATCCATCATTTCTGGAGAACCAATTTGAACTCTAAAAATTTTACCGGTATCTGTACCAGATAATATTTCAAAAGTAGAAAAGGCAAAGTTGTCTTCACTATTGTTAAATTTCTGGGTTTTCTCACCAGCTGCTTTAACAAAGTTTTCCATTTGACCTGGTTCAACTTCAATAATTCTAGAAGTATAAATTTGACTAGAAGCTACAGAAAAGCTGAGGGTCAATAAAAAAATTAGAATTTTTTTCATTTGAATTAGTTTAAGTTATAATTCATAAATATAAGTTATACTAATCATTTAGAATAATTCTAAATAATAAAAATCAATATTAATAAGTTAATATGTTGATAATCAGCATTAGAAAAAGAATGATAAGGACTAACGAGCTAAAATTTTTTACAGGTTCCTTCACTTTTTTAGTCTTTTTTCAATTATAAATTTCCAAATTACTATAAATAATAATGTAAAAATTAAAACTTTAATATCTATTGAATCAGTATAATTTAGAAAGTCTCTCATGTTAATCTTCTATTATAAACGTAGTAGTTTTTCTTTTACTTAATTCCACTCCCTCTTCACTCACTTCTACCTCTAAAGAAGTAAGAGTTCCTGTTCTCTTTTTTAAATCTAGGTTCAATGAAAATATAGCTCTTTCCTTAAAGTTGATTCGTCCTGCAACTATACCTTTTTTTATGAACTCGATATTAGTATTCAACTCTGAATCATAAGTTCCTTCAAATTTTGTAAGAGTAGGCAAATTAGTTTCTATTATTACTCCCTTTTGATCAAGCTTCAAAGATCCCTTAATATTGAGGTCAAAATAATTAACACCATTATCTCTAAAAACTTTTATTTTATACTCTCCAAGAAGATTAACATCATCTAAATAGCCCCCAACTAATCTATCACTACTAAGTTTTAAGTATTCATCCTCATCAACAAAGTTGAAATAATCTCTAAAGTAGCCTGAAAAAATACGATCTGATGCTAATACCTCAAGTTGCTTGTTAGAGTATTCCCATTTAGCTAACTTTTGAACTTCACTATATTCTCCTTTTAATATCAAATATGATAGATACTTATTTCTTTTATCACTTTGCTGAAGAAGCCAGTGAATACTATCACCTCTAACAATTGTATATCTATTACCATAGTAGGATATAATATCCTCAATAGGTCCATTTATTTTGTAATCCTGAAATTTTAGATTAGCGTTTCTATTTGAAAAGTCAATAAAATATTTTAAATCATTTGAATCATAATACTTTTGGGATGAAACACTTGCGGAAATTAACAAAAAGAAAATTGTATAGATATAGTTGTTCATTTATTCCAAAAGTATTTAAATGCAATAATCAAAAATAATATAAAACCTATAGCGAGTATTATAAAAGGATTAATAAAAGCATAAATTAAATCTGATAACATCATTAAAGCAAGAATGTTTAATGAAATCGACACTAAAAGAATTATTGTAAAGTAAAGATCTCTCAAATCAGAATTATTTGACAATTTAAGAAATTTAATGAACTGTCATTAAAGTTGAAGACCCCTATTTCTAGAGGTCTTACTTTAACTGACTTGACAAAGTCAAGAGCGCAAATTTAATAATACAATTGATTCAGTTTTCTTAAAAAAAAGATAAAGTTTTGTTTCATTAAGATATATTTGTTAACAAATGATAAATACATATGCTTCCTTTTAACTTAAAAGCCATACTAGGTGAAAAATACAATGATGAGTTCTTTTCGAATGGTGACAAATATTACGAAATACTTGAGAGTGAAGGTATATTAATATTTAATTCATTTATTAGTAATAATGGACTAGCTATTTTGCAAAAAGAAGCTAATGATCTAAAAGATCTATCATATAAAAGTTCCTCTAAGTATAATGTATATGTATCTGAGCATGATAGTTCTTTTTCTGATAATAGTCCTAGGAATAGAATCATGAGTACATCAAAAAAATGTATTCCAAATGATCTTATTCCAGATAATTCTATACTTCAGAAAATATATGATTCAAAAATAATAAGATCTTTTTTTAAAGATCTGTTAAATAAAAACGAGTTGTACCCATACTCAGACCCTCTTTCTAGTATTAATATTAACTATTATGATAAAGGGGATGCACTAGGATGGCATTTTGATAATTCTGACTTTACCATAACATTACTTGTTAAAAATTGTGAAAAAGGTGGGATATATGAGTTCTTTAACGATATGAGATATAAAGATGGCAAAGAAGACTATGGTTTTGTAGAGAAAATATTAGATAATAAAGTCTCTGGAACTAAAGTAGATAGTTTTGAAGGAGACTTAATGATATTCAAAGGAAATAAATCTATTCATCAAGTAACTGCAGTGGAAGAAGGGGAGAGGATATTAGTTACTTTTAACTATAATGAAGTTGAGGGAATTCCTTTATCAGAGCAATCAAGAAAAACTTTTTTTGGAAGGTTAAAATAAAAAAGACCTCCGAAGAGGTCTTAATTAATTATTCAGATACAGCCCTCTGTTGTTCGTATACATTAAAGTTTATTACCTTTCCATCACTTATAACTGCATCATGGACTTGATAAAAAATAGTTTCTTCTCCATCAATAGTAAATGTCATTTGATGTCCTGAAGTAACATAGTTATTAACTTGACCTGTTTCAGTATTTTCTCCTGTATTATTGATGAACCATTGAGGTGTCCATTTTACATCTGTAGCCGCAACCCATTCTTTGAGAAACTCAATGTGAGCATCATTCCCTTTAATGTATTGGCCAGCTGGACCCCAAACTTCTATGTCATCTGAATTCATTTCAGACAACTTTTCATAATTTCTATCATTATGAGCTGTTACATACTCAAGCCATATCTCAGCAACATCAGATTCTAATGTTATATCTGATCTTTCACCGTTTTCTCCAGTGCTGAATCCTATAACAACAGGGGAGTTGTCTGGAGTATCACATGAGAATGAAATCATCCCAATTGATAATAATAGTATTAATATTTTTTTCATAATTAATTTTTTAAATTTGAATAAAGTTAAGTATTATTTCTCAGGTCTTTTAGATTTGACCACCTACCACCATTCACAACTTGGTACCCTCTCTTTTTAAAAAACTTTTTTGCTGATTCAGCGCGCATTCCAATAGTACATACTGTAATATATTTTTTATCTTTTTTGAATTCATTAATTCTATACATTAAATCCTTAAGAGGAACATTTACAGAACCCTCTAAATTTCCAGAATTAAATTCAGATTCGGATCTAACATCTATAATAACTGCATTATTATCAATAAACTCCTTGATATTGTTTGTTTTTTTGAGATTTTTAAAAGATCTAGATATTAATATCACTATCGATATAATAATAAGAATTAGCCACCAGTAATTAGACAAATATTCCATTAGATATTATTAATTTTTTTGAATTTCAAACTTACATATATTCCAATTAAAGATGAAATTGCAAGAATTAAATATACTAGCTGATGCCCCTTGATTCCTTCATATGTATCTAAAAGATATCCGTATAAAGGCGTGGCAAAAATATCTGGAGTATATCCAATGATTGATACAATACCAATTGCAGTTCCACTGAGTGTGGCAGGAATTTTACCATCCTTAAGTATTGAAAAATAAAGACCTCTTATAATGTAAGTACCAGTAGCAACAATAACCAATGATAAAATAAATAATGAATTTAAACCAGCTACAACAATTCCGCTGGTAAATAAAATTGCACCAACTAACATTATTGCAAAACCTCCAATAATAACATTGATATTACCGGATTTGTCTGCAAAAAAAGCTATTGAAATACATGCTAGTGGTCTAAGGTATTGTTGATAAGCTCCAATTCTAGCCGCTTCAATCTCGTCAAACAACATTATTTCAGAAGCATATAATGAATAAATATCAGTTATTTTATATCCCATATAAGCGGTTAAAATTATCAAACCAATTAATACAACAGATTTAGATTTCATTAGCTTTTTCATATCCCTAAAATCTCCAATCTTAGCTTCACTATCAATCTCGATATTCAAAAAATTGTATACAATTGTACCAGTTATAAAAACAATTAGAGAAGATGCCCCAATTACATAACTAAATGCATCCCTTTTTTCTTGTAGAGTCGAATTACTAATATCTCCAACTACTACAAAAGCAAAAATTAAGACACCTATTATACCAATTGATGAAGCAACAATTCCTCTTCCAGCATCCAAAAAGCTAAAAGTTTTACCTTGTTTTTTTAATCCTCCAATAATTGAAGTTGCTTTAATCATCGGAGCCCAAAAAAGAAAAACAGTAGTAAAGCCCCAATATGCATATATCAATTGCAGTGTAAAATACGAAGGGTAGCTCATCATAAAAAATCCACCTAAAGATGTGAGCATTAATGAGTATGCGAGTAACTTTCTTGGTGAAAACTTATCTGCTAGAACACCACCAAAGATATAAGAGAGAAAAGCAACAGAGCCATATGTTGAGAAAAGAGTACCAAGTTCTAAATTAGTCAAGTCGAAGACATCTAGAAAAGTTGGTCTAAAGACTCTAGCTAAGACATATGGAAGTATATAAATCGATTCAGCTGCTAGAATTAGTGTAAAAAGATATTTATAATATTGATCCCTGATGATTAATTAGCTTTTTGTTAAGATATAATAATTTAATTTATTAATAGTTTTGAAGATGTTTAAAATATACTTTCAACTATACGCAATTATTATTTCTTTAATGTTTCTATCTTGTTCAAAAGATGATATTTCTCTTTTTTACGATCAAGTTGAAGGTAAAGTTTTTGTCAGAGTTGATCTTATAGAGTCACAAAATAAATCACTCGATCAAGTTGATCCAGCTGAATTCGCTTTTGTAAAAAATTTCAGTCCTAACAAAGGTCATACTGTGATGTATTTCGTTGATAACAGTGAAACTTGTACAATATTTAATGCCTGGTTTGACATGAATGTAATAAAGCACACTTCAAATGTTGTTGAGGCAGATGTAAAATATGGAAAGATCTATGATTTAAAAGACCACAAAGTTAAATATGAAATTATTCAAAAAAAACCTTTAAGAGTGACATATAATCTAGCTAATGGAACGCAGATAGTAGCCGAGGAGATAGAAAAAGCAATTTTTTATAAAGCTAAGGATAGTTGGCTCTACAAATCAAGAAATACAGTTGATACCACTTTTTCTAAATGTTCAAATCTAAATTTAGATTAATAAATTAATTTTTAACCAACTAAATTTAATAGGTCTTCTGATTTGAGTATACTAGCAAATTCGTTCTTGAGGCTAGCCATAGAAGATTCATAAATAACTTCACAGTCTATCTCTTTTCCATCTAAACCAATGGTGTTATAACAAGCAGTTGAATCTGAGATTAAATAAGTTTCATACCCTAAATTGCCAGCCATTCTCACCGATGTTGATATACAATGATTTGTTGTCATCCCTACAACTACCAATGTATTAATATTTAAATCCTTAAGTATTTCATCTAGACCGGTACCTATAAATGCACTATTAACTTTCTTAGTTAATACTTTCTCACCTGCTTTTGGCTTTACAAAGTCATTAAATTCAAATCCAGGTTTTGATTTATGTAGCTTTGAGTCAGGATTTGTTGAACTATGTCTGACGTGGATTACATTTAAACCAAGTTCTCTCCATCTTTCTAGAATTTTTCCACAGATTAGTTCAGCATCAAGATTATTTCTTTTCCCTCCTGGATAATCTTTATCTAAGAATGCTTTTTGAATATCTATAAGTAAAAGAGCAGGATTTTTAGTTATAAATTCCATGATTGAATAAATTGTTTTTAACTTAATAATAAATATATTCAAATTGAATCAATTACTTAAAATTCATGCTATTTGGAATCCTCATGTATATCACGGATGGGGTAGAGATAAAAAATTTTTTGAAGGTTGGTATTATAAAATTGTTGATAACTCTCAAAATAATGCTTTTGCAATAATACCAGGGATAGCAATGGATGAGAACGGAAAAAAGCAGTCATTTATTCAAGTTTTGGATGGTAAAAATTTAAAAGCTGATTATTTTAAATTTGATTCAAAAGAATTCAAACCTACTCCCAAAAAACATGACCTTCATATTGCTGAAAATCATTTCAGTATGACTAATATATCTTTGAACTTACCCAACCTCAAAGGGAAACTAAATTTTAAAGATTTATCTCCTTGGTCAAATTCATTTCTTTCCCCAGGGATAATGGGTCCTTATTCATTTGTCCCTTTCATGGAATGCTATCACGGAATAATTAGTATGAATCATAACATAGAGGGTAACCTTGTCTACAATGGAAAACAAATATCTTTTAGTAATGGTAAAGGTTATATGGAGAAAGATTGGGGTCATTCCTTTCCTAAAGCATATGTATGGATGCAAAGTAACCATTTTTCAAACAGTGGGATTTCATTCAAGTCTTCTATAGCTATCATTCCATGGTTAAAAAGCTCTTTTATTGGACATATTGCCGGAGTTCTTATAGATGGTAAATTGATTGAATTTACCACCTATAATGGTACAAAACTTATTTCCTGCAAGATTTCTCAAAAAGAGGTAAGCATTGTTATGGAAAATAGGCTATTTCTAATAAAAATTAAAGCTTTAAGGGAGCTAGCAACAACATTAGCTGCACCAATTAGTGGTTTTATGGATGGCAGGATTGATGAAAGTATGAAAGCACGAATTAAAGTTAAACTGATAGATAAAAAATCTAACAAGACTATTTTGAATGACATTGGTGAATCAGCAGGAATAGAAGTCGCAGGTGATTTTGAAAAATTAATAAAATAAACTAATCAATAATTAATCCCCCTTCACACTTATCGTTTTGCCATAGTTGTCCAACTTTATCCATATATCTTTCAGTTACTTCTTCTTCACTAAAAAAATTCTTTCTTAGAAGTGCAAGTTTATTTTCAGGATTTGTAATTATAGATATAAAAAGTGGTTTTGTCTCATCGATAAATGTTACAAAATTTTTATAAACCATATAAGTTTCTGCATATCCTACCTCTTTAAGATCAGCAACACCTGAGATCATTAATGCAAAAGTTTTCCAGTCTTCGAGTTGATTAAATTTAAGTATTCCAATGTCCATTTTTTCTGGTTCATTTTCATTTTTAAAGTACCATAATATTTGAGAATGAGAAAACTGATTACATGAATCTTCACTACTTAAGGTAACTTGCCTAAGTTCAAAAGGTTGTCCCCAGTAGGTGCCTTCAAGTAAAGTCTTATAAACATCTTGGCTAAATGAGTGGCTGCTTAATAATAAAGTAAAGATTACAACTATTCTTTTATACATGATGATTATTTGAGTTTATTGTTAAGAACTTGTCTGGTTATTTTTACTAAAGTTAGGAATTACTTAATAAATTTATTCTTTAACTATAAATAACTAATAATGAACGAAATAGAAATTTTAAATTATGCTCAAATGAATTTTATTCAAAACGGTTTATACATGGTAGCTTTTACAGCTTTTGTATTCATTACGTTTAGACTTATGAGATTTCAAAGAGAGCAGAATGCTAATATATTTGGAAAAGTTTTAGTAACCATATTTGGTCTTTGTACAGTTTTCTTTGGTTATAATGTTTTTTCATTTTTATATGTAAACCAACTTGGTCAGTCATATAGACTATCCGAGCTACAGTCTTCGGGGGTCGAATTATCTGCACTTTCACAAAATTGGATTGATTATATTGGTTATACAGTAAGTGATGGACTTCCAATCCCATTTAGTCCAGAACCTGCAGCTTATATATTTTTAATTACTCTTGCAGTTATGGTAATTGCTGGAGTTTGGGTAAACCTATCTAAAAAATAAATACTATCCTCTGATGAAGCAAAAAGCCAGAAATGGTAAACAGTAGTCAGAGGATTTTTTATACTCTTTTATGAGAAAAAAAGATTGTAAAAAATGTAAAAAGTCATTTACAAAGATGTATAGAATAAGACACACCAAAACAGTAAAAGATTGGGTGTTTATGTGTGAAACATGTCTAATTGAGGTTAAGAAAGACAATAAGTTTTATCAATATGGGGGGACCTGGAAAGGTTAATTTACCTAACTTTGTAATATGAAGACTAAATCTGAAATTGTTGATAATTGGCTTGTAAGATACACTGGTCTTGAACTAGATAACTTTGGAGAGTACATACTTCTGACAAATTTTGACAAGTATGTAAGAATTTTTGCTGAAAGGCTGAATTGTAAAGTTCAAGGAGAAGATAAGAATATGACTTCTGCAACATCAAAAAATATCACAATTATAAATTTTGGTATGGGGAGTCCAAATGCTGCGACAATAATGGATCTATTATCTGCTATAAACCCTAAGGCTGTCCTTTTTCTTGGTAAGTGTGGTGGATTAAAGAAAAGAATTAATATTGGTGATTTTGTATTGCCAATTGGAGCAATTAGAGGAGATGGAACTTCTAATGATTATTTTCCGCCAGAAGTTCCTGCTATGCCTTCATTCTCATTACAGAAAGCAATTTCTACAACTATTAGAGAATTTAAAACAGATTATTGGACTGGCACTGTATATACGACAAATAGAAGAGTCTGGGAATATGATAAAGGATTCAAGGTTTACATTAAAAAGACTAGGGCATATGCAATTGATATGGAAACTGCTACTTTATTTACTGTTGGATTCCATAATAAAATACCTGTTGGTGCTTTATTGCTAGTCTCAGATTCACCAATGACGCCAGAAGGAGTAAAAACTCTTGAAAAAGATGAAATAAATTCAAGAGAGCATGACGAAAAACATATTGAAATAGGTGTGGATTCATTAAAAAAATTGATGGATAACGCGGAAACAGTCAGACACCTGAAGTTCTAGTTCAATGAGGTTTATATTCATTTCAATATTTCTACTTATCATAAGTTGCACTAAGGATGATACCGGTATTTCTGAAAAAAATTCTGACGATTTTAACTCATCTTTAAAGGATAGTTTTAATAGATTTATATTTTATGAAGGTCAAGCAACTTATTCAATAAATCATAATGGACTTGATAGAGAGTATATACTTTATATTCCACCTAATATCGAGTCTAGAACTAATCTTCCTGTAATTTTTAATTTTCATGGGTATCAAGGTCGTGCGAATCAATTTTTTAATATGACAGATTTAATTAAAATTGCTGATGATAACGGAGTTGTCCTAGTTTACCCTCAGGGTGCTCCTCTTGATGGGGGACCTTCTCATTGGAATGCTGCTCCTCTCAATTCCTCAACACCATCATTTGTCAATAAAAGCAATGTGAATGACTTAGAGTTCTTTTTTTATTTATTAGATGATGTTAATCGAAATAATATACTTGATCTAAATAGGGTTTACGCTATTGGTTATTCTAATGGAGGTATGTTCTCCCATTTTTTAGCATGTAACACAGAAAATATTTTTGCTGCAATAGGAGATGTTGCAGGTACAATGCTTCTTGATACCTATAATAATTGCAACCCTTCATCACCAGTTCCAGTTTTAAAAATTCATGGAACATCTGATAATGTAGTATCATATAATGGATTTGATCAAGCTGGCTTTAAGACTGTAGAAGATGTTGTAAATTTTTGGAAGACAAATAATAAGTCTAATGAGCAGTTTATTCTAAACAATTTTGTAAGTTCTTCCTGGGCAAATTATATGGGACCAGTAAATTTTGAAAAGTATATATATGAATCTAATGAAAATGATTCTGAGGTTATTCATTATAAAATGCTAGGTGGAGGTCATTGGTGGGATTATAGTTTGGATCAAAATCTAAAAACTAGTTCATTGTTATGGGATTTCTTTTCAAGACACTCAAAAAATTAGTTAATAAAAAAAGAGGCTAAAAAGCCTCTTTTCTTAAATCATTTATGGAAATTTTATTGTAATGCTAGGAATATACTTCCTGCGTCAAAGAACTCCCATATAAAAGTGGTGTTTCCATCCTCATCAAATTGCTGAACTGAGTAATAAGATTGTTCAAATTCAGTTCCAGTTGCTTTGTGATTAAATGTCCATGTTCCATAACTTCTTACTCCTCCATCAGGTAAAAAAACGTGTATCATCAACTCCTGGATAATATTGTCTATTTGTAAATTTGAAATTTTCAAATTCATTATGCCAGCCTTTCATGCCTTCCATCCAAGCATCTTTTGATAGTGAATCACCTTGTGGACTGTTCCAAATTAAATTATCTGAAGTTCCATCAAACATTGTTTGAAGATCACCATTTTCAAATGCTGTAAATTCAGCGTCAACTTTTTCTACGTTAACGATATACTTCTGCATACCTGATTGAAACATAGTAGCACCATCAATTCTAGCTTGATCTTCAGGTGAAACACATCCAATCATAGATATTGTAATAATTAATATTAAGAATTTTTTCATTTTGTTTATTTTAAATTATAATGTAAATCTATGAAAAAGAAATTTTATCAATTACATTAGCTTTAACATGAATATACCTGAAAATTTGAAGTTTGATTATTTGTTATCACTTGATAAGCATATTGAGACAGAAGGAAAAGATAATAAAGAGGAGACATTAAAAAGAATTTTCGAGATAACTAAAAAAATTGCTGATCTGGGTTTTGGAGAGAATGATATTCATGCGATTGTTAAAGATGAGGAATTATACTTGAAATATGAACAATGGAGGAAGGATAACGAACTTTAAAAAAATTCCAAATAATTTTATATCATTGAAATATGAATAAATCTTTAAAACCTAAACTAAATCAAGGCGAATATGTATTTGTTTTAATTGATCATATAGATGGAATAAATGAAGAAGATATTTTATGTTCATTTAAAGAGGACGGTAAATACAGTTTAATTTTAAAAAAAGAATTTGCAAATAAATACGGTATGTCATATGACTTTATTGCTGCCTGGATATCTTTAGGTTTACATTCATCTCTTAACTCCGTTGGTTTGACATCCTTATTCTCACAAGCACTTGCAGATAATAAAATTAGTTGTAATGTTATTGCGGGTTTCAATCATGATCACATTTTTGTAGATTATGATAATAGAGAAAAGGCATTTGATGTTTTGAACAAACTAAAGTTTTAACTATAAAAAATATAATTAAATGAAACAGTGTAAAGAATGTCATGAAATGTATGAACTTCCTCATCCTACTGCAGGTTTTGGTAAATTTCGTCCTTTTGGGGACCATTGTCCTTATTGCGGTTCTTTTAACTCAGATATAAATAAAGATTCAATAATTACTTTAGTTATTGCTGCAGTTATTTTTGGACTTATTTATTTCTTAACATAAACTTGATAAAATGAAAAAAGTTTTTCTAATATTTTTAGCGTCTATATACTCTTGTAGTGAATCTATAAACTATGAATATGTTATAAAAGATGAAAATTTCAGAGCTAAAGTTTTAAAAACCAATCCAGGTAATTATATTGAACTTGAGAATGGTTTCACATATTACGAGGAGGCAAATCTAGAGTCAAATCTGGGAACAGTTGTCCTGGTTCATGGATTCTCAGTTCCTTCATACATATTGGAAACTACCTTTAACTCAATTGAGAATAAGGGTTTTAGAGTTATAATGATGGACTTATTTGGAAGAGGTTTCTCTGATAATCCAGATCTTCCTCAGACTGATGAACTAAGAGCTAACCAAGTCATTGAATTATTAGATAAAAGAAATATTAAAGATGCTTCTTTAGTCGGCTTGTCCAATGGTGGTAGAATCATCTCCAAAATTGCTTATTTAAAACCAGAAATTGTAAATGAACTTTTTTATATAGCCTCATCAGGATTCTATGAATATCCAGATATAAATGAGAGAGATGTAACCTTGAGCGAAATAAATGATTTAATAAAATCTTATCCAGAAATGGCTAAGGGTCAAAAAAATGACTTTTTTAATCCTGGACAATATCCTGACTGGATTGATAAATATCAAGAACTTCAAAAGCACAAAGGATTTGCTAGAGCTCTTATCTCAACTACAAAGAATTTAGTTACTTTAGACTATGTCCATAACAAAATTGATTCATTAAATATACCTGTCTATGCATTTTGGGGAGAATTTGACACAGTAGTAATATATGATGAATTTAAAGATAGATTAAATAGAGTTTTACCAAACAGAACAGAATTCTTCATTTCTAATTCAGGACATTTACCTCACATGGAAAATCAAGATGAATTTGAAAGTATATTTTTTAAATATTTAAATAGTAATTAATAAAGATGAGGTTTCTCCAATTAATACTTACATGCTCTATTTTATATGGTCTATACTCAATAGTAACTGATGACTGGAGCGGTTTAATATGGTTAATTGGAGGTCTTTCCTTTCTTTTTTTAAGTAATAAATGGATGAAAAAATGAAAATACCAAAAGATTTAATGTTCGAATATTTACTCTCACTTGAGAACTACAGTGAATCTCATCCAACCTTAAAGGACATCACAATGAAAGAGGCCTTGGATGCACAAAAAAAGATTATTGATTTAGGTTTCACTGATAAAGATATATTAGAAATGAAAAGTCAAGAATTACTTTTAGAATATAAATTATGGAGAAAAGAAACAGGTCAGTAGTTTTATTTGCTGGCTATGTATTACCTTTGGCGTTATCCATAAACCAAAAGAATGAACAATTTATTATCAATTGATTCTGTCTCAAAGCATTACGGTGATTTCACTGCCTTAAACAAAGTCTCTCTTAATATTAAAGAAGGATCTATATTTGGTCTTTTAGGACCTAATGGTGCTGGTAAAACTACCTTAATCAGAATTATCAATCAAATAACTCAACCTGATGAAGGTAAAGTATTATTTAATAATGAACCACTTAACATTAAACATATAAAGGATATTGGATACCTCCCTGAAGAGAGAGGTTTGTATCCAAAGATGACTATTGGTGATCAAGTGGTATATCTTGCCCAACTTAAAGGTTTGGATAGAGATACTTCTAAATCTGAATTAAGAAAATGGTTTGACAAGTTTGAAATTGAGGATTGGTGGAATAAAAAAGTAACAGAACTTTCTAAGGGTATGGCTCAAAAGGTTCAGTTCATTGTTACAGTTCTACATAAACCTAAACTATTAATTTTTGATGAACCATTTTCAGGTTTCGATCCAATCAACGCAAACTTAATAAAAGATGAGATACTTGATTTACGAGAAAAAGGTGCTACAATAATATTTTCTACACATCGAATGGAATCTGTTGAAGAACTCTGTGAAGATATAGCCCTTATAAATAAATCAAATAAAATTTTAGATGGTAACTTATATGATATAAAGACAAAATTCAAGTCAAATATTTATGAAGTTGGTGTAAATGCTAGTAATCCGGATTCACTCAACAAAGAACTTGATTCAATCTTTGAAACCGCAAAACCATCATTTAAAACAATTGGTGAGAACTTAAAGCTAAATATAAAATTGAATGATAAACAAAATTCAGATCAACTATTAAAGATCTTAAATCAAAGTGGAAAGGTTATTCACTTTAAAGAAGTAATCCCTAGTGCAAATGAAATATTTATAAACTCTGTAGAAAATAATTAACATGGAACACTTTTCAATAATAACTACAAGAGAGTTTTTAAATAAAATTGGTAACAAATCTTTTATTTTAATGACAATTTTGTTACCCATCATTCTTTCTGGAATAGGCTTTTTACTGACTTTTCTTTCTTCAATTAATAATGACACTTCAAAGGTTATATCAGTTGTTGATAAGACCGGATATATTTATGAAAAACTAGATTCATCTAATGATATCAAGTATGATTTAATAGGGACGAGCAGTTCATTAGATGAAGCCAGGAGCATTTCAGAGAGTAAATCTGATTATGGGCTTCTATTTATAGATAATTTTGATACTCCTGAGAAGATTGCTGAATCAATTGTTTTTATCACAGAGGATTCTCCATCATTTAGTGTTATAGATAGAATTGAATCTGAACTTGAAACTATTCTAACAAATGAAAACTATAGAATTGAGGGAATAGATATAAACCTAATAAATTCATCTAGAATATATATTAATTTATTTCAAGAAAGTTTTGATGGAGAAGAGACAAGCAGAATTGATGGATTGGTTTCACTTATGTTTGGTTTCTTCCTTGGATTTCTTTTATACTTCTTCATTTTTGCCTACGGGAGTATGATTATGATGAGTGTTATGGAGGAAAAAACTAATAGAATTATTGAAATTATTATTTCATCTGTCAAACCTTTTAACTTGATGACTGGAAAAATTATTGGTGTTTCTCTAGCTGGATTAACACAAGTATTTATTTGGATGGTTATGTTCTTTGCATTTTCATTTATTTTCTCAACAATTTTTGGAATAGATGGTTCTTATGATTCAGGTGAGATAATGTTATCATCAAATAATGAAGCTGGTGTATCATCTTTTGTTCTTGAAATGATTTCAGCATTTATGAATCTGCCATTAACAAATATATTTATTGCATTTATTCTTTATTTTATTGGAGGATACCTCCTTTATGCAGCAATTTTTGCTTCAATTGGTGCTGCAATTGATAATCAAGCTGATGCTCAACAATTTATGATTCCTATAACTCTTATAGTAATAATAGCCTTGTACGTAGGAATATTAACTATTCCTGAGGATCCTAATGGAATAGTCGCTCAAATTTTCTCATACATACCTTTTACATCTCCAATTGTAATGCTAATGAGAATACCAAATGGAGTCCCATTATATGAACAAATAATTTCACTTACAATACTATTCTCATCAGTTGTATTTATGATATGGATAGGAGCAAAGATTTATAGAATAGGTATTCTTATGTATGGAAAAAAAGTTACATATGGTGAAATAATAAAATGGCTTAAATACTAATTCTCTTATAGAAATTTAAAGGAAATTATACATTACCATACTTTATTAAGAAAGTCGATAAAATTTTGACTCATAATCTTCTCAATATCTAAATCAGAATATCCTTTTTTAGAAAGCATCAGGGGTACTTTCTGTAAATCAGCTATTGTATCTAGATCTTGTGGTGTTTGTTCTTTTCCAAATGCACCATCTAAGTCAGAACCAATTCCTACATGAGAGGAATTTCCTGATAATTGACAAATATGATCAATATTATCTATCATTTGATTTAAAGTCACACCCATCTTTTCTGGAGTTGATTCTCCTCTAATCCAATTTGGTACCATCATCCAAGCATCTAGAGGTACTCCAATAACAGCATCTCTAGAAATTAGTTCAATAATTTGTTCATCAGAATATTGCCTATTATGATCTACAAATTTTCTACAGTTATTATGACTTGCCCATAATGGTCCATTATAGATTTCCAATGTTTCCCAAAAGCTAATATCACACAAATGTGTAGTGTCAAGGATTAGATTTAATTCTTCAATTTTTTTTAATAACTCTTTTCCTTTAGGTCCAATTCCTCCAACTGAGTCAGTTCCATGTGCATAAACACCTGGTCCATAATGAGCAGGACCTATTGCTCTTAATCCTGATTCGTATGATTTCTCTAAATAATTCATATTGACAATTGAATCTGCTCCTTCAAGGCTCAATATATACCCTATAGGTTTTTTAGAAATATCTTCACTCCTCCATAGTTTTAGATGCTTATTAAGCTGATTAGTATTTTTAATTTGGACCATTTCTCCAATCTCCTCCATTGATTTATACCATGCTAGCTGGTTTTGAGTATGAGCCCAGGCTTCTTCTTGTGAATTCCAACCAGGTAGCTCTTTATTATCGCTAACTCTGGCAATTTGAGTTGCAACACAAATTCCAATATTTCCTTTTCGCATTGCATCCAGAGATACAGTATTATTCTGTCTGTCTGGCTTGTCACTCATTCCAAATTCACTCTCTCTGATTTGCTGAACACTTTTGGTTAGATCTCTATTCCATTCTACAGCATTCATTGCTAAGTCAAGGTGAGCGTCAAGAATAAACATATTTGTCTTGTTTAATTATTATAATCTCTAGCAGCAACTAACCACTTTCCTGTTACTTTATTATCTACAACAGTTAATACTTTTTTATACTTTGGAACTGTAGGGCAAATATGCATTGGAATAGCATAACAAATATCACCAACATTAATATTGTCTCCTTTGTCACATTTACATACAAGGTGTTCCTCACTATGACTTATCTGTTTAAAATTTTTCATATTGAGAAGTTTCAGTCTTGGAAATTCCATTTCTGAAGCAACAGATTTATGTCCAAAATTTAAACAAATTACATCTTCACTAGGTCTACTTATAACTGACCCAACTAAAACTCCAGCATGCAAAAAGTTTAAATCTTTAAATAACTCTCCATATCTTTCATCCCATAGCAGCGAAGTTCCTGGACTAACTTCTATATTATCTCTTTTTGAATGAATTGGGAATGTAGGAGTTCCACCAGCAACAATCTTTTTGACCTCCATCCCTAAAGATTCAATTTCCTCCTTTAATTCAAAAACTTTCTCAAACTGTAAATCACAATTTTCTTTTCTTCTATTAATATCTGAATCTCGGATATGTCCATCATAAACGTGAAGACCCTCAACAATTAAATTTGAGGACTGATAAATATCTTTATATAATAATGCAGCTTCATTATTTGGAGATATACCTGTTCTATTGTTCCCATTATTTATATCTAACCATAGGCTAGTTTTAATATTACTATTTTTTGATGCCTCATTAAATTTTACAATTGATCCCTTATTATCTACTATTGTTGAAAATTTTGTCTCGGGATACTTACTAACTAATTCAATGAAATTATAAATTCCAATTCCAGTCATTTGCATTGCTAATAGGACATCCTTGGCATTACATTTAGCTAGTAGTTCTGCCTCAGATAAAGTAGCACATTTAAATTTTGTGATACCATGATCTAATTGCATATTTATTATCTCTGCTATTTTATGGGTTTTTATATGTGGCCTTAGTATATCAGTTCCTCCAGCAATCTGGATCATTAACTTAATATTTGCTTCAATTCTTTTAGGAAAAACAACAAGAGAAGGAGACAAGATATTCTCAACGTTATTTATTCTGTACCAATCTTTATCCATTTGGACTTATTTTAACTCAAACATTGCCTCAATTTCGACAGGGATTCCACCAGGCAGCATCATACCCACTGCACTTCTAACACCAATACCATTGTCACTCCCAAAGATATCAGCCATCAATTCACTAAAACCATTAATTACATATGGATGTTTTTTAAAATCAGGAGAGCAATTTACCATCCCTAAGACTTTAACAATTCTTCCAATCTTATCTAGACTACCATAATGTGTTTGGATAGTTGACAACATAGTTAATCCGACTTGTCTTGCAGCTAATTTTCCTTGATCTTCATTAATGTCATCTCCAACTCTACCTAACATTAATGATCCATCTAAATTAACAGGTCCTTGACCTGATACATATAGAGACTTTCCTACAACTAGTATTGGTTTATATACTCCTGCAGGCTTGGGTGCAGGTGGTAATTTAATACCTAATTCTTCAATTATCTGTGATGGTAATTTTTTCATTTTATATAAATATATTTAAGATTAATACTCCGATTAGACCAGTAATTCCAACTATTGTTTCCATAACTGTCCACGTAGAAAGAGTTTCTTTAACAGTTAAATTAAAATATTCTTTAAACAACCAAAAACCAGCATCATTAACATGAGAAAGCATTAAGCTTCCTGAGCCTATTGCTAATACCATCAATTCTGGACTAACATCTGAATTAGAAATCAATGGGAGAACTATACCTGCAGCAGTTAAACCTGCTACTGTTGCTGAACCAACGCAGACTCTTATTACTGTTGCTATCAACCATGCTAATATTAATGGTGATACTAAAGATCCTTCAAGTAAAGATCCTATATAGTCGCTGACTCCACTATCGATTAAAATTTGTTTTAATGCTCCTGCTCCTGATATAATTAAAAGTACCATTGTTATACTAGACACTGAAACAGAAATAGAGTTCATTAACTCCTTCATCTTCTTTCCCCTTGATAATCCAAGAGTATATATAGCTACTAGAACTGAAATAAGCATGGAAATAACAGGATTACCTATAAATAAAATTATTTCTTTTATTAATGATTCCGAAGGAAATACAATTGTATATAGTGAAGAAAATATTATTAATATAACAGGTAATAATGCAGTAAATACACTTACTCCCATACTAGGCATCTGATTGTCTTTTAATATTACAGGATTATAAAATTCTTTTAAAGGGGTTGCATTAATATTTTTAATAGTCCTTGTGAATATTGGACCAGCAATTATTATGGCGGGTATTGCAATTATAATCCCATATAACAGTGTTCTTCCAATGTCTGCATTAAACATTGTAGATATAGCAGTTGGGGCAGGATGGGGAGGTAAAAAGCCGTGAGTCACAGACAAAGAAGCAAGCATTGGTAATCCAACGTAAATTAATGGAAGTCCTGAAGCAGCTGCAACAGTAAAAACTAATGGAATTAAAATAACAAATCCTACCGAGTAAAACATAGGTACACCTACTATAAAACCTGCTACTACAACTGCCCATTGAATGTTTTTTATACCAAAACTTGATATAAGGTGAGAAGTTATTCTTTGTGCCGCCCCACTATCTGCAACAAGCTTTCCTAACATAGCACCAAAACCAAGTATTAGAACTAAAAATCCTAGTGTATCTCCTATTCCTTTCTGAATAGATTCAACTATTTTTAGCAATTCCATTCCTTGAAATAATCCAACAAATATGCATACTGTAATAAAAGAAATAAAGGCGTTAAGTTTAAATCTCGCTATTAAAATAAACAACAATATAATTCCAGAAATTACAATGAATAAAGGCATATTATAATGATTTATTTTTTTCTATTTAATGATCTAATTCTCTCAAGGGTTTTTTTAACATTCTTCTTTAATAGATCATAATCTTTATTTTCTAAAATCTCTTTAGAAATAAGTTTTGATCCCATTCCTACACATGTTACCCCAGAATCAAACCATGATTTTAAGTTATTAAGTTCCATTGAAACACCTCCTGTTGGCATTACTGATGTCCATGGTTGAGGTCCCTTTATGCTCTTTACAAATTTGGGTCCTAATACATCACCCGGAAATAATTTTATTAATTCACATCCAAATTCCTCCGCTGTCGCTATTTCAGTTAAAGAACTACAACCAGCTGACCATAATAGTTTTCTTCTATTGCATATACGAGCAATATCTTCTCTAAAGACAGGCGTTACAACAAAATTTGCTCCTGCTAACATATATTGTGAAGCTGCTTTAGCATCTGTAACTGACCCTACACCTAATATCATTCCAGGCAATTCATTGATTGAATACTTAATTACCTCTGTAAAAACCTCTAGTGCAAAATCTCCCCTGTTTGTAAACTCCATTAGTCTTGCTCCTCCATCATAACAGGCCTTGATTACAGCTTTTGAAACTGTAACATCACTATGATAAAAAAGAGGAATCATACCTGATTCTTCTATCTGATTAATTACTTCTACTCTAGAATATTGTGCCATAACTTTATCGATTTACGCGCCCTGAGCTGTCACCATTCATTAGTTTATTAACTTCATCTACTGTAACAAGATTGGCATCTCCTTTTATAGTGTGTTTAAGACAGGATGCAGCTACTGCAAAGTCAAGAGAGGTTTGATCATCGGTAGGATTATTTAAAATGCCATAAATTAACCCACCCATAAAAGAATCTCCAGCTCCAACACGATCAACAATATGTGTTATTTGATATTCTTTGCTTTTAAACATTTTTTTACCATCATAAAGTATCCCAGCCCATGAATTATGAGATGCAGAAATAGACCCTCTAAGTGTAACTGCTATTTTCTCTGCTTTTGGAAATTTTTGCATCATTTCTTTACAAACTGATAAATAAGCATCTCCATTCATGTCATGACCCTGAGACCTAGCATTTAATCCCTTTGGTTTTATACCAAAATGCATTTCAGCATCTTCCTCATTACATAAAATTATGTCACAGTATGATGTAAGCTCTGTCATAATCTCTTGACGATTCCCTTTATATTTCCAAAGTTTAGATCTGTAATTAAGATCTGTTGATATTTTGATTCCAAGCTCATTAGCAACTTTTAAACCCTCAAGACAAACATCTGCTGCACTTTTAGATATTGCCGGAGTAATTCCTGTCCAATGAAACCAAGAGACATCTTTAAATACCTTATTCCAATCAATCATTCCAGTTTTAATCTCAGCCATAGCTGAATTTTCCCTGTCGTATATTACTTTACTACCTCTACTAACTGCTCCTGTCTCAAGAAAATAGATTCCTAGACGACTACCACCATATATTATATGAGATGTTCCGACACCTCTTCTCCTTAGCTCCATAATAGCAGAATTTCCAATATCATTTTTAGGTATCCTAGAGACAAATTCAACAGGTATTCCATAATTTGCTAGTGAAACAGCAACATTAGCCTCGCCTCCTCCATAAAATACATCTAAGCTATTTGCTTGAGAAATACGAAGAGAGTTTGGCGAAGAGAGCCTTAACATAATCTCCCCAAATGTCACTACTTTATTTGTTTGCCTAGACATATCCTTTATAAAACTCTAATATAACTACAAAATAATTATGCTCTATAATCCTTATATTAGATATGTGAAAATCAATTATCTTTTTTTATTAATTTTTTTAGTATCTACGTCTGTCTTTTCCCAAAATAACTTTGTGAGCGATGAAGAATTCAATTCTAAGATTACTTGGCTTGAACCACATGAAGTCCATTTAGAATTTAGAGATGTGCTTAGGAAAATTCCTGGTGCTAAATATGAATATGGGTGGATAGTAGATGGAATATTATATAATGCACCTCCTCAACTTTACGCAAGTCAAGTCAGATATGTAGAGGTAGTAAATAATATTCTTCAATCCAATACTTGTCAGTGTTCACTAATAATCAAGACAGCAGTAAATGAGAAAGAACTTAATAGTAGAAAAAATATTTTAAATAGGCTCAATAAAAATAGAATAGAGAAACCTAAAAAGAAAAAAAAGAAGAAAAAGAATTAAATGATAAGAAGAGAATTTCAAGAGTATCTTGATAAATTAGAATTGAAATCAGAAGAAGTTAAAGAATATTGGACATTATATGATAGGATTTATGAGCCAAGCTCACCCTTGACATATAACCAGAAAGCAAATTTATTATTATCTGAGTTAAGAAAAATGAAATAAATCTAAACCTTTAACATGGACAGAGAAACCTTAAATAAAATAATTAGAAATAGAAAAACAATTTATCCTACGCAGTTTTCAAATAAAGAGATTCCAAAGAGTGTAATAAATGAAATACTTGAAAATGCTATTCATGCTCCTACACACAGAATGACTCAACCATGGTTTTTCAAGATATACAAAGGAAAATCAAAAGATGTTTTGTGTGAAATTATTCAGAAAATAGATAAAGAGAAATATTCAGCGGTTAAGATTAATAAGTTTATTGAAAAAGTAAAATTATCAGATACCGTTATTTCAGTTTGTATGACTAGAGATGTAAATGATCGTGTTCCTGAGTGGGAAGAGATAGCTGCTGTGTCAATGGCAGTCCAAAATATGTGGCTATCATGTTATGTAAACAACATTGGATCATATTGGAGCACACCTGCTCTTAAAGATGATTATGCAAAACATTCAGGTTTGAGTAGTAATCATAAATCACTAGGGTTTTTCTTTATGGGAAGTTATAAGCATGTTGAGATTCCTAAAGTAAGAGAGGGACTTGAAAGCAAAGTTGAGTGGGTATAAAAAAAGCCCTAATTAAAGGGCTTTATATTTACTCCATTAATCCGAGCTGTCTATAGAAATCAAGATTATCAAAAAAGTCTTGTTCTTGCTTAATCTTTCCATCCTCCATTAGAATAAGAGTAGTTCCTGATAGGTCAACTTTACTACCTGTTGCAGGTATGCCAAAAAAATCACCATCATGAGTTCCTTTAAAATTCCAATGCTTTACTAATTTGTCACCCTCACCAAAGAGATCAACAAAGGTAAACTCAGCATCAGAGAATCCATTTACATAATTACCATAATAGTTCTTTAGTGCTTCTATACCAACCAAATCATCACCTGGTAAAACAACTTTAACATCTTCTGTAAAGTAATCACTGTTTATAATATCCATATCTCCTTTGAAAAACTTATCCCATACCATTTCGTATGTTGATGAATTTTGTGAAAGTTTAGAACTCTCGTTTTCTAAGTTTATATATTTTTCAGGAACATTTGTACATCCTACAAAGATTAAAGTAATCAATGCAATGTTAAAAATATTCTTAAACGTCATATGTAAGTCTGATTTTCTCATTTTCAGTAGTTTATAGTTTAATTAAATTTAAGAAAATAAATAATAGTACATTTAAATTATTATTAAATGTTTAATATGAGCGTATCTAAAAATAAGAAGTGGAATGAAATAAAAACAAATGACTCATGGTCAATATTTAAAATAATGGGTGAATTCGTTGAAGGATATGAGAAATTAAGTGCCATAGGTCCTTGTATATCAATATTTGGTTCTGCTAGAACAAAACCAGAAGATAAATACTATAAGCTTGCAGAGGAGATTGCAGCTGAAATAGTTAATAGAGGGTATGGAGTAATCACTGGAGGAGGTCCTGGTATCATGGAAGCAGCTAACAAAGGTGCTAACAAGAATAAAGGTAAATCAGTTGGATTGTGTATAAAATTACCATTTGAGGATACACATAATAAGTTTATAGATAAAGACAAACAATTGGACTTTGACTATTTCTTTGTAAGAAAAGTAATGTTTGTTAAGTATGCCC
>CACJHI010000015.1 GCA_902593165.1 uncultured Bacteroidota bacterium
CAAATGAAAATTTTCCCCTTGTTGTATCCCAATCCATTCTTTTACTTTTTGCGTTTGGAAATAGTTCTTTAACAATTTCTTCAATTTGTTGAGTTCCGTCACCTTTAAAACTCATAGCTTCAGATCCACATGAGTTACATCTAATTTCAGCTTTTGATGAAAACCCACAATAATGACATTTAAGCATATTTGAAGATGAATGATATGTTAAGCTTACATCACAATTGTCACACATTATATTATTACCACATGAGTCACATATCCACTGTGGAGAATAGCCTCTTCTGTTTCTAAATAGAATTACTTGTTTATTCAATTTTAGAGTGCTGTGAACTTCTTGAACCAGTTTTTCAGAAAATATAAAGCTGTATTCATTTTTAATTTCACTTCTCATATCCAGAGGAATTATATCAGGCATTTCAATATTTCCAAATCTCTCTTCCAGCTTAACATAACCATATTTTTCATTCTTAGCATTATAAGAAGACTCAATCGAAGGTGTAGCTGATCCAAGTATAACTTTCGAATTATTTAAAACAGATAAATAAATAGCAGAATCACGAGCATTATACCTTGGAGATGGTTCTTGTTGCTTGTATGAAGTTTCATGTTCCTCGTCGACAATAACTAATCCCAGTTTATTAAATGGAAGAAAAACTGATGATCTTGTGCCTACAATTAAGCTGCTTGATTCCTTATTTGATTTTATACTCTCCCATACCTCAGTTCTCTCATTTAATGAATACCTTGAGTGAAATACTGATATTTTATCACCAAAAATTTGTTTTTAATTTTTGAATAATTTGAGTTGTTAAAGATATTTCAGGAAGTAGATAAAGGACTTGCTGATCTGAATTGAGATAACTTTCTATAATTTTCATATAAATCTCAGTCTTTCCTGATGATGTAACTCCTTCCAATATTACTACATCCTTTTTCTTTAATTGATTATTTATTTCATTTAATGCTACTTGCTGAACTTTTGATAGTTTATTTATTTTTTGATCGTATTTTTTATTATCCTCAATCCTGTTAATCTTAATTTTTCTTATTGATATAAAACCTTTTTTTTCAAGGCCTTTCAATGAGGTTTCAGAAAAATTAATTATTGTTTTTAGGTCTTTAATCTTAAGATAATTATCAAGCTTAGTAGAACTGATAATTTGCATCAGTATTTCTCTTTGTTTAGGAGTTTTCTTAAGTAAATCAATTGATTTATTAATAGTTTCTCTATTTAAATAAATTACCCTAACTAGTTTTGGCTTATATATCTCATTTATTTCAAAGTTTAATTCAATGAGATTTTTTTGAATCATTTTTTGAATTATTGAGTATATGTTTTTTTTATCAAGAATTTCTGAAACCTCATTAATTTTTAAATTTTTAAAATCAAGGGCGTCATATATTAAAAACTCTTCTTCACTAAGTTTTTCAAGAGTTTCATGATCTATCTGTTTTTTAATGATTACTGTATCACTTTCAAGAAGAAATGTAGAAGGAATTGCAGCTTTTAAAACATCACCAAGTGAGGTAAAATAATATTTTGATATCCAACTCCAGAATTCAATTTGTGATTCAGATACAAGTGCATTCTTATCATACGAAAACTCTATGGGTTTTATTTCGCTAAATTCAGGTTTTTCATTGTGAATTTTTTTTATTACACCAGTGTAAATTTTTCTTTTCCCAAAACTAACTGCTACTCTATGACCAATTCCTAATGATTTACTTTGCTCTTGTGAAAGTTGATATGTAAATGTTCCTTGAAGAGGAAGAGGAAGTATCACATCTGCATAGTAATTCATAGTTAATTATAATATATTCTTTCTAATTTAGCAATTAGCCCGATGAAAAAGATACTAATATTTATTACTCTAGCATTTTCTTTTATCTGTTTCTCTCAAGAACAGAGTCAAACTGTTAAAGGAAAAGTTCAAAGTGAAACAAGTGAAGCAATTCTTCAAAATGTTCATGTACTAAATTTAACCAAGGTAAAAGGGACAATTACTAATAAAGAAGGTGAATTTGAAATAAATGCCAAACTTAACGATACATTATATTTCTCATACATAGGATATAAACCTCTTAAGGTTGTAGTTACTAATGATTTAATTAGATTCGAGGATAACACAATAGAACTGACTGAACTTGCTTTTGCTTTAGAAGAGGTTATTATTAAACCATATCAACTTACAGGTTACTTAGAGATAGATGTCAAGAATGCTCCTGTGAATACATCTACCAGATATAGAATTATTGGTTTGCCAAATCTTGGTTATGAAGCAGGAAGAAGATCTCGATCTGGAATATCCAAGGTAATTGGTGCAATTTTTAATCCGGCTGATTTTCTAAATAATCTTTTCAAAAAGAAATCTGCTAAAATGGATAAACTTAGACTTATGCGAGAAGATATTGAAATTAAAAATCTCTTGTCGACAAAGTTTGATCGTGAAGTTTTAGTTCAACTTCTAGGAGTTGAGAGGCTTGACATTGACGAAATTTTAAGAAACTGTAATTTTTCTGACACTTTCATTCAACAAGCGAATGATTTACAGATAATGGAAGCAATTAATGAGTGTTATGATGAATACAAGCTTCTTGAATTTTAATATACTACTCAGTTACCTTATCTTTGCGCAATGAATGAATTTAATTTAAATTCAATTTCTCCAATAGATGGAAGATATTTTGATAAGACTAAAGTTTTAAATAAATACTTTAGCGAAAAAGCACTAATATTTTACAGACTTAAAGTTGAAGTTGAATACTTTATCTCTCTTTGTAAAATTGGAATTCCTCAACTTGATAAATTTGAATCGAAAAAGTTTGATGAATTAAGAAAGATTTACCTAAAATTCTCAGATGAAGATGCAGCTGAAATAAAAGAAATTGAAATAGTTACAAATCATGATGTCAAAGCAGTTGAATATTATATTAAGCAGAAATTTGATGCTCTTAATCTAGCAGAATACAAAGAATTTGTTCACTTTGGATTAACTTCTCAGGACATTAATAATACAGCTATTCCATTATCAGTAAAAGATTTTATTGAAGAAGTATACATTCCAAAATTGAATAATGTTCTTGATGCAATTAATGTGAAATGTGAAGAATTAAAAGACATAACTATTATTTCTAGAACTCATGGTCAGCCAGCCTCACCAACTAAACTTGGAAAAGAATTTAAAGTATTCTGGACTAGAATAAATAATCAACTTTCTACTCTGAAGGAAATACCAAATTCAGCCAAGTTTGCTGGAGCAGTTGGAAATTTTAATGCACATCTTGTAGCATACCCCAATATTGATTGGAAAGAGTTTGGTCAAAATTTTATAGAGAATGAATTAAATTTAAATTATTCATTTCCAACAACTCAAATTGAACATTATGATTCGTTTGCAGCTTTGTGTGACAATTGTAGGAGAATAAATAATATTTTGTTAGATATGTGCATTGATATATGGACATATATATCTCATGACTATTTTAAACAGAAAATAATTAAAGGTGAGGTTGGGTCATCTGCAATGCCTCACAAAGTTAATCCTATTGACTTTGAAAACTCAGAAGGGAATATTGGTTTAGCTAACTCAATATTTGTTTTTCTGTCAAATAAGTTGCCAAAATCAAGATTACAAAGAGATCTCAGTGACAGTACTGTTTTGAGGAATATTGGAGTTCCTTTTGGACATTCATTAATCTCTTTTGAATCAATCCTTAAGGGTCTAAATAAGATATATGTGAATGAAGATAAAATAAATAGAGACATTGAAGAAAATTGGATTGTTGTCTCTGAGGCAATTCAAACTATTTTAAGGAGAGAGGGATATAGTAAGCCATATGAAATCATGAAAAAACTTACTAGAAACAATCAAAAAATTGATAAGGAATCTTTACACAAATTCATTGATAACCTTAAAATTGATGATACTATTAAAAAAGAGTTAAAACAAATCTCTCCTTATAATTACACCGGTATATAATTTTAAATTGATTAGATGAAAAAATTTAAGTTTTGTCTTTTGGCTTTAATACTTGTATTTAGCAGTTGTAAGAAATCAGATGACGAAGATTCAAATATTATAAGAATTGAAACAGACCTTGAGATTATTGATTTTATATGGAAAGGATTAAATCAATATTATTATTGGCAGGAAAGTGTTATAAATTTATCTGATAGTAAAAAAGAAAGTGAATCTGACTATGCCTATTTTTTGAGTCAGAACCCTGATCCTGAAAATTTTTTTAATTCACTTCTTCACCCAGATGATAATTTTAGTTGGATAGTTGATGACTATGTTGAGTTAGAGAATATGCTACAAGGAATTGATGTTTCAGATGGAATGGAGTTTGGTTTATATGTTGAGTGTAATGATCAAAACATCTTTGGTTTTGTTAGATATGTTCAGAAAGATTCAGACGCTGAGTCTAAAGGTGTAAAAAGAGGAATGGTGTTTAGTAATATCAATGGGACAAGACTCACAAGAGATAACTATAGAGATTTATTATTTAATGATACTAATAGCTCTTATACAATAAGATTTTCTGAAATAAGTTATAACCAGAACAATCAATGTGCTAATATAATTCCTGGTCAGGAGGACTTAACATTGACTAAATCAAGAATTGTAAAAAATCCCATCCATATATCAAAGATTATTGAAAATGGAGGGCAAAAAATTGGATACTTAATGTATAATCAATTTTTAGGTGTTGTTGAATCTGAAGGAAAAGATTATAATTCTGAGCTTAATGATACTTTTTCTAATTTTTTATCAAATGGGATTAATGATTTGGTAATAGATTTAAGATATAATCCTGGTGGTAGAATATCTACATCTATTAATCTGGCCTCGATGATCACAGGTCAATTTAATAATCAAGTTTTTGCAAAAGAAAGGTGGAACTCTAAATTAATGAATTATTGGGATGAGAATAGTCCAGAATCTTTATTAAATAGGTTTACAAATAAACTAGGTAATAATCAGTCAATATTTTCACTTAATCTTGATAGAGTGTTTATACTTACCTCTGCAAGAACAGCATCTGCAAGTGAACTATTAATTAATGGACTTGATCCATATATTGACGTAATTCATATTGGTGACTTTACAGTTGGAAAAAATCAAGGTTCTATTACTGTGTATGATTACATTAATGATTCAAGAGATAAAAATCCAAACCACATGTATGCGATGCAGCCAATCGTTCTTAAAATTGGAAATGTTGCAGGTTATACAGATTTTCCCAATGGACTTGAACCTGATATTTTTATTAAAGAGTCATTATTAAATCCTGGTATTTTAGGTGATATAGAAGAACCTCTATTAAAAATTGCAATTGATCAAATCTCAGGAGATGGAATATCAATTGAAAATAATTACTTTTTTAAGGAGATTTCTACTCCTAAAGATGAAATAAAAGAGAAAATTATTATAGATGATATAATAATTAAATAATCATTTTGTAAGGTACATTTTTCTTCTAGAATAAAGCTCAAAGAATGAATCATCGTTTAAATCATCAATAAAGAGAATACTCTCTCCTGTACTTTTCATTTCAGGGCCAAGTTGTTTATTTACATCAGGAAATTTGTTAAAAGAGAATACCGGTTGTTTAATTGCATATCCTTCAAGTCTTGGTTTAAAGTCAAAGTCTTTAATTTTCTTTTCACCTAACATGACCTTAGTTGCATAATTTACATAGGGCTCTTTATAAGCCTTGGAGATAAAAGGGACTGTTCTAGATGCTCTTGGATTAGCCTCTATTATAAATACCTTATCATCCTTAATTGCAAATTGAATATTTATTAATCCAACTGTATTAAGAGCTAAAGCAATTTTTTTTGTATGGTCTTTAATTTGTTTAACTGTAAATTCTCCTAGGTTAAATACTGGTAATGTAGCATTTGAATCACCAGAATGAATACCACATGGCTCAATATGCTCCATGATTCCAATTATGTAGACATCCTCACCGTCACAAATTGCGTCAGCCTCAGCCTCAATAGCTCCATCTAGATAATGGTCCAATAAAAGCTTATTATTAGGTATTTTAGATAGAAGGTCTACTACATGTTCTTCAAGTTCTTCTTTATTTATTACAATTTTCATCCCCTGACCTCCAAGAACATAAGAAGGTCTTACTAAAATCGGGAAGTTTAACTCAGATGATAATTCAACAGCCTCTTTTGCACTAGTAGCTACACCGAAATCAGGATATGGAATTTTATTTTTCTTTAAAAGATTTGAAAAACTTCCCCTGTCCTCTGCCAAATCAAGAGATTTATACTCTGTACCAATTATTTTAATGTTATACCTATCTAGTTTTTCAGCAAGTTTTAATGCAGTCTGTCCACCAAGTTGAACTATAACTCCAACTGGATTCTCATGCCTTATAATATCATAAATATGTTCCCAAAAAACTGGTTCAAAATAAAGCTTATCGGAGATATCAAAATCAGTTGATACAGTCTCTGGGTTACAATTTATCATTATTGTTTCATAACCACATTCACTAGCAGCTAATACACCATGAACACAACAATAGTCAAATTCAATACCTTGACCAATACGATTAGGACCAGAACCCAGAACAACAATCTTTTTCTTGTTAGAAACAACACTTTCATTCTCAGAAAATTCTTTATTATCAATTGTCTTAATTTTTTCCTCAAAAGTTGAGTAATAATATGGGGTTTGTGCTGGAAACTCTGCTGAGCAAGTATCCACTAATTTGTATACTCTATTTATTCCTAACTCATCTCTCTTTTTGTAAACCTGACTTTCTAGACAATTTAACATGTATGCAATTTGCCTATCTGCAAAACCTTTTTGTTTTGCTTCAAGAAGAGTATCATAATCTAAATTGTCAATATTTAATTTAGATATTTCTTTTTCTAGTTGATATAATTCTTCGTATTGTTTTAAAAACCACATATCAATTTTTGTGATTTCATATATTCTCTCTAAAGAAATACCAGCTTGTATTGCATCATAAATTACAAATACTCTATCCCAACTTGCATTAGTAAGCTTACTGATAATAGTATTATAGTCTTTATATCCTTTCCCATCTGCGCCTAATCCATTTCTTTTAATTTCTAATGATTGAGTTGCTTTATGGAGTGCTTCCTGGAAAGACCTGCCAATACCCATCACCTCACCAACTGCCTTCATCTGAAGACCTAGAGTTCTATCAGAGCCTTCAAATTTATCAAAATTCCATCTTGGAATTTTTACTATAACATAATCCAGAGTCGGTTCAAAAAGTGCTGAAGTAGATTTAGTTATTTGATTATTAAGTTCATCTAGAGTATATCCAAGAGCCAATTTAGCTGCAATTTTTGCTATTGGATAACCTGATGCCTTTGAAGCAAGAGCAGATGATCTTGAAACCCTAGGATTTATTTCAATTGCTATTATATCCTCTTTTTCATCTGGACTTACAGCAAACTGGACATTACAACCACCTGCAAAGTCACCAATGCTTTTCATCATCTTAATAGCCATATCTCTCATTCTCTGATAAGTAGTATCAGACAGAGTCATAGCAGGAGCAACTGTAATTGAGTCTCCAGTATGTATGCCCATTGGATCCATATTCTCAATTGTACAAATTATTACAATATTATTATTCTTATCTCTAAGCAATTCCAACTCATATTCTTTCCATCCCATTAAAGCTTTATCAATTAGAACCTCATGTATTGGCGATGATTCTAGACCTCTAGTTAATAAATCATTAAATTTTTCTTCTTCAAAGACAATTGAAGCACCAGTTCCACCCAAAGTAAAAGAAGGTCTGATTACAAGTGGAAAACCAAAACGCTGTGCTATTTCTTTACCCTTTAAAAAAGATGAAGCACTTTCAGCAGGTGCGACAGGAATATTTATTTCGTTAAGTAGAGTTCTAAATTTTTCTCTATCCTCAGTAATTTCAATTGCATCAATATCAACTCCAATTATTTTCACATTAAATCTGGACCAGACTTCCTTTTCTTGAGCTTCAATACAAAGATTAAGTGCAGTTTGCCCACCCATTGTAGGTAAGACCGCATCAATATCATCATGAATTTCAAGAATTTCAATAATAGATTTGGTAGTAAGAGGTTTAAGATATACATGATCCGCCATCGAAGGATCAGTCATTATAGTAGCAGGATTTGAATTAATCAGTATAGTCTTAATACCATCTTCTTGAAGAGATCTAAGGGCTTGTGATCCAGAATAATCAAATTCGCAGGCTTGACCTATTATTATGGGCCCAGAACCAATTATAAGAATTGATTTAATATTTTTATCCTTAGGCATAAAATCACACTAAAATATAAAAAAAAAGGTGCCGTAAAAGCACCACCTATAAAAAGTTATTAAAAATTATTTCTTATGACGAGATTCGTCTGAAACGGATAATTTTTTTCTACCTTTTGCTCTTCTACCAGCAAGAACTCTTCGGCCGTTAGCAGTCGACATTCTATCCATAAACCCATGTTTATTTCTTCTTTTTCTTTTAGATGGTTGGTATGTCCTTTTCACAATTATCTATTTAATCGGTGGCAAATATAATATCTTTTTATTCAACTTCATATAAATATTTTTAAATTGTAAATTTGCAATATATATGATACCAAAAAATATAAAGCTTATTGCTTCGATATTTCTCCTAGGATATGGAGTATATCAAATTACAGAGACTTTTATAGGTAATGGAATATTCTTAATTATTCTTTCAATATTACTTGTAGTGCTATACTTTAAAAATGAAATTTTAATTTTTGCATTTTTAAGCTTAAGGAAACAGAACTTTGAAAGAACAGAAAGAATACTCAAACTCATTAAAAATCCAAAATCTGCATTAATAAGAAAACAACAAGGTTTCTACTATTATCTTCATGGTTTAATCCAGTCACAAAAAAATCTTACAATAGCTGAAAAACATTTTCGTGAATCATTGAAGCTTGGATTAAGCATGAATCATGATATTGCAATGGCAAAATTAAGTCTTGCTGGAATTATGATGCAAAAAAGAAGGAAAAGGGAAGCTCAAGCTCTATTAACAGAAGCAAAGGGGTATGATAAACACAACATGTTAACTGCTCAGATTAAGCTGATGCAAGAACAGATGAAAAGAATTTAATATCAAGTTTTTTTATCGTAAATAGATTTTTTTTTATCTTTGTAGTTCAGCTTTTTTATTTATGAGTGAAATAATACTAGAAAATAATGAGTTTTTAAGACAATTTGAAGTCAAGATTTCAGACTCATTAGCAAGAATAGAATACGCTGAACAAGAAAGAAAAATTTTCCTAACAAAAATTCACATCCCTGAGACTGTAAATGACAAATCTTTTGAAGAGAATTTTATTATTAAAGTCCTTGAGTTTATCGAAAGTAAAAACCTTAGAGTAGTTCCAACTTCACCAAGAATTGCTGGTTTTGTAAGAAAAAATAAAGCTTTTAAGCATCTTCTTCCAGTTGGAATAAAGCTTTAAAAATCCCACCTATATTGCAAATCCTTCAGAATCAATATCAATGAATATTGACTTTACAATTGTTCCAATTAGATTTGGATCCCATGGTCTTCTAAACCTAATATAATTTGATGAAAAGCCTTCAATAAAGCCATCTTTTTCTTCTGACTCAAATAATACATCTTGAATAGACCCAACATTTCGTTCATAGAAATTTGCTTTCTTCCTACTTGATAAAAGCCTCAATAATTTACTTCTTTTAGCTCTAACATTAGTATCAACAGAGTCAGGTAAAGAAATTGCATGAGTATTATCTCTCTCAGAATATGTAAATACATGAAGGTAAGAGACGTTAAGACTCTCCAAGAAACTCATACTCTCAAGAAATAGATCATCATCTTCTCCAGGAAACCCCACAATAACATCAACACCAATACATGCATCAGGCATTAGCTTATTTATTTTTTCAATTCTGCTTCTATACAATTTAGTGTCATATCTCCTTCTCATTAATCTGAGAATACTATCACTTCCACTTTGAAGTGGTATATGGAAATGATGAACAAATTTTTTACTTGAAGAAATAAAATTAATAATCTCATCGCTAAGCAAATTTGGTTCAATTGATGATATTCTAAATCTTATGTCTAGATCTAGACTATCTAACTCTTTTACTAACTCAAAAAAATTAGAGTTTAATTCTGAATTTTCAGTTTTTCCAAAATCTCCAAGATTGATTCCAGTCAAGACAATTTCTTTTATATTTTGACTTGCAATTTTGTAGACATTTTCTACCACATTTGATATGGAATTACTTCTTGACTTACCTCTTGCTAGTGGAATAGTACAAAAACTACACTTATAGTCACATCCATCTTGTACTTTTAAAAATGCCCTAGTTCGATGATTTAAAGAATAACTTTCTTTAAAAAAGTTTACTTCATTGATATTACATGAATGAACTTTATTTGAATAATCACTATCTATATTTTTTAAATATTCTAGAAGATTGAATTTGTCAGCTGCACCTAGAACTAAATCAACACCATCTACTGACAAGAGTTCTTTTGGTTTTAATTGTGCATAACATCCAATGGCTGCAATAAAGGCATTTGGATTAATTTTTTGAGCTTGTTTAACAAAATATTTAAATTTTTTATCAGCATTATCAGTAACTGAGCAAGTGTTTATGATATATGCATCAGCAAATTGATTAAAATTGACAATATTATAATCATTTTCCTGAAGAGATTTTGAAATATATGAGGACTCAGAAAAATTTAATTTACATCCAAGTGTATGAAAAGCAATTGTAGAAATATTTCTTTTTACTTCTGACGATACTAAGCTAGTAGACAAAACTTTAAATATTATCTATGAGGGATCAGCCTCCTCAGCAGCAGGTGCCTCCTCAGCAGCAGGTGCCTCCTCAGCAGCAGGTGCCTCCTCAGCAGGTGCTTGATTGAAGTTAGCATATTTACTTCTAAACTTATCAACTCTACCTGCAGTATCTACAAGTTTAGACTTACCAGTGTAATATGGATGAGAAGTTCTTGATATTTCAAGCTTAAAAAGAGGATATTCTACACCATCTATTTTCGTAGTTTCCTTAGTTTCAACTGTAGACTTTGTAATAAATACATCATTATTAGACATATCTTTGAATGCTACTAGTCTATAGTTTTCAGGATGTGTATTACTCTTCATAATTTTAAAGTGAGTGCAAATTTAAAATTTTTTTCATATATCCTATCATTATAATTGCTTAATTTTACTTAGAACAATTTAATAAAAACAAAATGTTAAAATCTGAAGGTACTATTAAGTCTACGGTGTTAAACTATGGTTTAATTATGGGTGGACTCACAATCGCATTTACACTAATGCTGTTTTTAATGGATATGCATTATCAAAACTCATCAATTCAACAATGGACAGGGCTATTGATTATGGCTGGATCTATTGTTTTTGGACAATTAGCGTTCAAAAAAATGAATGATGGTTTTATAAGTTTAGGTGAAGGAATGAAAATAGGAATTGGTATTGCTGCACTTGGATCTGCAATTGGTATTGCATATGGGATATTTCAGGGATATGTTTTAGACCCTGACACTATGTCTAAAGCTATGGATTATGCTATAGAGCAAGCAATTCAACAGAATCCAGAGATTGGGGATGAAATAGTAGAGGCTATGGAAGGTGCATTTGAATTCTTTGCAAATCCACTTATTTCTTCATCAATTGGAATGGCAGTATCATTATTTTTCGGTGGACTTATATCATTATTAACAGGATTAGCAGTTAAAAAAAATAGGCCAGCTTAAATAGCCTATGGATGTTTCAATTGTAATACCACTCTATAATGAATATGAGTCTTTAGAAGAACTCAATGAATGGATTAATAGATCTTTTATTAATCATAGCTTTTCTTATGAGATAATTTATATTGACGATGGCAGTAATGATAAATCATGGAAAATTATTGAGGGAATTGCAAAGAGAGATAACAATGTCAAGGGTATCTCGTTTAATAGAAATTATGGAAAATCTCAAGCATTAAGAGTTGGGTTTGATGAGTGTGAAGGTAAGTATGTTGCTACTCTTGATGCTGATCTTCAAGATTCACCTGAGGAAATTCCTGTTATGATTGATAAACTAATCAATAATAATCTCGATATGATTTCAGGCTGGAAAAAGAAAAGATATGATTCATATTTTTTTAAAAAAATTCCGTCCTTATTTTTCAATATGGTTGCTAGGATTTTTTCAGGTATAAAACTTCATGATTTCAACTGTGGAATAAAGGTTTATAAAAGAGAAGTAATTAAATCAATTAATTTATATGCTGACATGCATAGATTTATTCCTATTCTTGCAAAAAATGATGGGTTCAATAAAATTGGGGAGCATATAGTTAAGCATCAGCCTAGAAAATATGGAACAAGTAAATTTGGAAATGAGAGGTTTATTAGAGGGTTTTTAGACATAACAACCTTATGGTTTACAAATAAATTTGGAAGAAGACCAATGCATTTTTTTGGTTTAATTGGCACAATAATGATTCTTGTAGGTATTTTATTTACATTATATCTTGGTTATAACAAATTATTCATAGACACAAGTTCTAGGCTGATTACAACTAGACCTGAATTCTATGTTGCCTTAACTACAATGATTTTAGGTGCACAATTTTTTATTGCTGGGTTCATAGCTGAATTAATCCTAAAGTTTAATCTAAATAAGGACAAGTATTCAATAAAAAATAAAACTTTTTAAATGAATTATTTTACGAGAGTACTTAAATATGGCCTTGATTACTCATACTTTGCAGTACTTAATATTATATTCAATATTCTTTATGCAATTTTTAGTGCGTTAGCATTTGTTTCTTTCATTCCTATGCTTGATGTACTCTTTAAGCAAACAAAAAAAGTTTATATCGAACCAGAGTATACAGGTATAAGGGACATTAGAGAATATGCAGAAAATTATTTCAATTATTATATTTCAAAACAATTAGAAACAGATATATCATCAACACTTATTATTGTTGTAAGCATAGTTATTTTCTTTTTTCTTATGAAAAATATTTTTAATTATCTAGCGCTCTACAACATTACATTTGTAAAAAATGGTTTATTAAAAAAATTAAGAGAGAATCTTTACTCAAAAGTTTTACTAATGCCAATTTCATATTTTCTTAACAAGAAAAAAGGTGACTTGATGTCAAGAATTACTGCTGATATACTTGAAATTCAAACATCATATTTGTCAATATTAGAATTGATGGTTAGAGAACCATTAACTATCTTATTTACACTTATTGTAATGTTTACCATAAGCCCTTCTCTGACACTCTTTGTAATATTGTTCATTCCTATTTCTGGGTTTATTATATCAATAATTGGAAAAAAATTAAGAAAAGACTCTAAACAGGTACAACAACAACAAAGCAACTTTCTTTCGATAATAGATGAAACAATAAGTGGTCAAAAAGTTATAAAATCATTTATATCAGAATCTTTCTTTATGAAAAAATTTGATGAAATAAATAATTTACTCTTCAGGTATTCTAATAAAGTTGTGAATAGAAAAAATTTAGCTGGCCCTTTTAGTGAATTTATGGGAATATTAGTTATTGGAGTTCTTTTATGGTTTGGTGGAAAAATGGTACTTATCAACGCATCAATTTCTGGTACAACTTTTATAGTTTTTATGGGATTAGCCTACAATATATTAACTCCTGCTAAAAATCTAAGTAAATCTTTTTACAGTATAAAAAAGGGTAATGCTGCGGCTGAAAGAGTTTTTGAAATTATTGAATACAATAAAGAAATAAATGATCATGGAAGGAGTGTCGATATGAATGAGTTTAAAGATAAGATAAGCTTTAACGATTTGGAGTTCAGTTATGGTGAATCTAAGATTATAGACAAGTTAAGCTTTACTATAAATAAGGGAGAAAGTATTGCCTTAGTTGGATCATCCGGTAGTGGTAAAACAACAATAGCAAATCTTCTTAATGGTTTCTTTAATGCAGATTCTGGAAATATAATAATTGATGGAATTAACATAACTGATATAAAGAGAGAATCATTGTATAAGAATATATCAATCGTAACTCAAGAATCAATTCTATTTAATGATACTATATTTAATAACATTAAAATTGGAGATTTAAATTCAGAGAGAGAGGATATTATTAATGCTGCAAAAGAAGCTAATGCACATGATTTTATAAAAGACCAGATAAATGGTTATGATACTGTCATTGGAGATTATGGTAATAAATTATCTGGTGGACAGAAACAAAGACTTACAATTGCTAGGGCGATGCTAAAAAGTCCTTCTATATTGATTTTAGATGAAGCTACTTCATCATTAGACAGTAAATCAGAGAAGAAAATCCAGGATGCAATAGATAAGCTAATGGATGGAAAAACTTCACTAATTATTGCACATAAGTTTTCAACAATTAAGAAGTGTGATAAAATTATTCTTATTGATAAAGGTAGGATAGTTGCGCAAGGAACCCATGATGAACTTATTAACTCAAATTCTTTATATAAAAATATGAATGAGCTACAAATCTAATTCTAAATCAATTAAATTTACAGCTTAATATTCTATAATGATATTATTTTTTGGTGATCCAAAATTAAAAGTTTTTGTAGTTAAAGTTTCAGAAGAATTATCATATGAAGATATAAAAAAGCTTTCCTGGGTCCTTGAATCAGACTTAATAGAGTTAAAAGAAATATCAGAAAAATTTATTGGTCCTAAATCCTCTATGATTACTCCATGGAGCACTAATGCTGTTGAGATTACAAGGAACATGGGTATTAAAGCTATTGATCGTATTGAGGTTTTTATTAACCATAAAATATCTGAGAAATTTGATAAAATGATTAATCAGGAGTACCAGGATCTTAATCAATATATATTTGATAATAATTCAGTTCCTGATAAAATAAATTTGATACAAAATATTTCTGAGTATAATGATGAACAAGGACTAGCTCTAGATGATTTTGAAATTTCATATTTAGAAAATTTATCAAAAAAACTTGGAAGAAAATTATCAGATTCAGAAGTCTATGGATTTTCTCAAGTCAATTCCGAACACTGTAGACATAAAATATTTAATGGGAAATTTATTATTGATGGTGAGGAGAAAGATGAAAGTTTATTTGACTTAATTAAATTAACCTCCAAAAAAAATAAGAATTTTATTGTTTCGGCATATTCTGATAACGTTGCATTTATAAATGGGCCTATGATAACTCAGTTTCAGCCAAGAGAAGCCGATAAGTCTAGTTATTACATAAAGAAAAAAATCGAAAGTATAATTTCCTTAAAAGCTGAGACTCATAATTTTCCAACAACTGTTGAGCCATATAATGGAGCTGCTACTGGTTCTGGAGGTGAAATAAGAGACAGAGCTGCAGGAGGAACTGGCTCATTACCATTGATTGGGTCTGCTGTTTATATGACTCCCTATTCAAGATTAAACGATAAAAAGATTTGGGAAAAAAATATTAAGAAAAGAAATTGGAAATATCAAACACCTTCAGATATTTTAATTAAGGCATCCAACGGTGCCTCTGATTTTGGAAACTGCTTTGGACAACCTCTAATAGTTGGGTCATTATTTACGTTTGAACACAAGGAAGGAGATGAGATCCATTCATATGATAAAGTGATAATGCTTGCTGGTGGAGTTGGATATGGTGAGCTTAGTCAATCAATGAAAGGGAAACCTAAAAGAGGTGATATAATTGCTCTTCTTGGAGGGGATAACTACAGAATTGGTATGGGTGGAGCATCAGTTTCATCAACTGATACTGGAAGTTATGATAACTCAATAGAGTTGAACGCTGTGCAAAGATCAAACCCAGAAATGCAGAAAAGAGTTACAAATACTATTAGATCATTATTTGAAATGGACGAGAATCCAATTGTATCTATTCACGATCATGGAGCAGGTGGTCACTTAAATTGTTTTTCAGAATTAGTTGAGGATACAGGTGGTGAAATATACTTAGATTCCTTACCTATCGGTGATCCTTCTCTGTCTTATAAAGAATTAATAGGAAATGAATCTCAAGAAAGAATAGGGATTATTATTAGAGAAGAAGATTATGAAGTAGTTAAGAATATTGCAGAAAGAGAAAGAGCGCCAATCTACAAAGTTGGTAAGGTTACAGGTGATAATAAATTTAAGGTGTTTGATAGAAAAAATAATATTGAAACAATCGATCTCAAAATTGATAGTTTATTTGGAGATGCTCCAAAAAAAATTATTTCTGATACAACAAAAAATACCGAATATTCTGAAATAAATTATTTCGCTGAAAATATTTATGATTATGTTGAAGGTGTTTTGTCACTAGAATCAGTAGCATGTAAGGACTGGTTAACAAATAAAGTTGACAGATGTGTAACTGGAAGAATAGCTCAACAACAAACTGTTGGTGAAATTCAGTTGCCTTTATCAAATTGTGGTGTAGTGTCCTTGGATTATGAAAATTATAATGGAGTTGCAACATCTATTGGTCACTCCCCTATCACAGGACTCATTAACCCATCAATTGGGAGTATTAATTCAATAGGAGAATCTTTAACTAATATTATATGGGCTCCACTTGCATATGGAATTAAATCTATATCATTATCAGCAAATTGGATGTGGCCATGTGGAAACGAAGGAGAAGATTCTAGACTATATGAAGCTGTAAGTGCATGTTCAAGATTTGCTATTGAACTTGGCATTAATATTCCAACTGGTAAAGACTCATTATCAATGGTCCAGAAATATGATAGTATGAAAGTCAAATCTCCAGGTACTGTTATAATATCTGCCTCAGGTCATTGTGAAGATGTAAGAAAAATTGTTAAACCTGTTCTAAATAAAAATATTGGTGATATCTATTATATTGATATGTCTTTTGACGAATTAAAGCTTGGAGGATCATCTTTTGCGCAAACACAAAACAAAATTGGAACTAATGCCCCAACAATAAATGATTCAAAAAAATTTAAAGATGCATTTGATTTAGTTCAAGATTTAATTAGAGCCAATAAAATAAAGTCTGGTCATGATATATCATCTGGAGGAATGATTACAACCTTACTTGAATTATGTTTTTCCTCTAATAAAATTGGAATGGACATTGATCTAACTGAGATTGGGTGTAGTGATACTGTTAAATTATTTTTTTCTGAGAACGCTGGACTTATATTACAATCTGACTCTGATTTAAAGACTGACTTTTCTGGATTAGGTGTTAGCTGTTTTAAAATTGGAGGGATAAATAAAGATGGGTTACTAAATATTAAAAACTTCGAAAGTAATTTTTCTTTTAATATTGATAAATATCGAGATATTTGGTTCAGTACATCTAGAGATTTTGATAAAATTCAGACAAAAAATAACAAAGGGGTTGAAAGGTTTGAAAATTATAAAGAACAACCGCTTAATTTTATATTTCCAGAGGACCTTAACGTAAATATTAATTCTAGTAGTAAAAAAAATAAGATTAATGCAGCAGTAATTAGAGAGAAAGGAAGTAATTCTGAAAGAGAGATGGCTTATATGATGTCTCTAGCTGGATTTAATGTTAAAGATATTCATATGACAGATATTATATCTGGAAGAGAAGATCTCAAGGATGTCCAACTCCTTGTTGCTGTAGGTGGTTTCTCAAATTCAGATGTACTTGGTTCAGCAAAGGGATGGGCAGGATCGTTTATTCATAATCCTCAAGCAAAAAATGCAATTATAAGCTTTTTTGAAAGAGATGATACAATTTCATTAGGAGTTTGTAATGGCTGTCAATTATTTATAGAACTTGGATTAATCAACAAAGATCATTCAGATAAACCCAAGATGAAACATAATGATTCGAATAAATTTGAATGTATATTTTCAACTGTAGATATAACTCCATCTCCTTCGATAATGTTAAATGGTCTTGAAGGATCTAGATTAGGAGTCTGGTCTGCTCATGGGGAAGGTAAATTTGATTTACCATATTCAGAAGATAGATATTCCATAGCAGCTAAATATTCATATGATTCTTATCCTGCAAATCCTAATGGATCTAAATTTAACACAGCAATGTTGGTATCAGATGATGGAAGACATCTTGTAATGATGCCTCATATTGAAAGATCAATTCACCCTCACAATTGGGCTTTTTATCCTGAAGAAAGAAATGATAAATATTCACCATGGATAAAAGTTTTTAATAATAGCTATGATTGGCTATTAAACAAGAATAAATAAGTTAAATTTTAGAATACTGAAATTAGTGTAATTTTATTTTTAAGTTATTGCTTATCAGATATTTGTATAATATATTTAAATTTGAGTATTGTAGAAATTTTAGGTAATTAAAAAGTCTAATTACTAAAAAAACGAAATTTAGTTTTTTAAATTAAAATATGTCAACAAAGAATTTAACTAAACTTAATGGAGGAGAATTTCTTCTTAAGGAATCTCTATCAAATGAAATTTTTACACCTGAAGATTTTTCCCAAGAGCAATTGATGATGAAGGAAACCATAATAGATTTTATGGATAGAGAGATTTGGCCTGATAAGATGAAATATGAAGAAAAAAATTATGATTTGACTCTTCAAGCAATGAAGAAAATAGGCGAATTAGGACTGCTTGGTGTTTCCCTTGAAGAAAAATATGGTGGTATGGGTATGGACTTTACATCAACAATGTTAGCAGTTGATTATGTATCTGGAACATCAGGTTCTGTAGCTACAGCATATGGTGCTCACACTGGTATTGCTATATTACCTATCTATTTATTTGGTAATGAAAATCAGAAGCAGAAATATTTACCTAAACTTGCTTCGGGAGAATGGTTTGGTTCATATTGTTTGACAGAACCAACTGCAGGATCTGATGCAAACTCAGGAAAAACTAAAGCTGTATTGAGTGAAGATGGATCACATTATAAGATTTCAGGTCAAAAAATGTGGATTTCCAATGCTGGGTTTGCTGATATTTTTATTGTATTTGCTAGAATTGAAGATGACAAAAATATTACTGCATTTATTGTTCCAAATGATCATAACAATGGAATTGAATTGGGTGAAGAAGAAAAAAAACTTGGTATTCACTCATCATCCACTAGACAAGTCTTTTTCACAGAGACAAAAGTTCCCGTAGAAAATCTTTTAGGTGAAAGAAATGGTGGGTTTAAAATTGCAATGAATGCACTCAATGTTGGAAGGATAAAACTTGGCGCCGGTAATCTTGATGGACAAAGAAGATCAATTTCCATATCTACCGATTATGCTAACAATAGAATCCAATTTAAACAGCCTATATCTAATTTTGGAGCAATAAAAGAGAAATTAGCTTCAATGGCAACTTCATGTTATGCTGGTGAATCTGCATGTTATAGAGCTGCAAATGATGTTCAATCTAAAATTGATGAATATCAGTCAACAGGACTTAGCAAACAAGAATCTGAATTAAAAGGAGTTGAGGAGTTTGCTATAGAATGCTCAATTTTAAAAGTTGCAATTTCAGAAGATATGCAAATATGTGCTGATGAAGGTATTCAAATCTTTGGTGGAATGGGATTTTCTGCAGAAGCACCAATAGAAAGTGCTTGGAGAGATGCTAGAATTGGTAGAATATACGAAGGAACCAATGAAATAAATAGAATGCTAATTATAGGTATGCTTTTAAAGAAGGCCATGAAGGGGAATCTCGATATTATGACTCCTTATCAAAATATTTTAAAAAATGAGCCTTTATCAATTGATGAAAAATGTGACAACTTTGAGGATGAGATTACTCTAGTTGAAAATATTAAGAGAATATTTCTTTTACTTCTCGGAAAAGCTTTTGAAAAATATGGTCCGGAGATTGATAAAAAACAACAAGTATTATTAAGTCTATCTGATCTTGCTATTGAAGCCTATCTATCGGAATCAACTTTAAAAAGAACAATAAAAAACATTAATAGGACTTCACTGGAAGATCAACATTATCAAATAATCATGACCAAATTATACATATATGAGGCTTGCCAAATTGTTTTGAAGAAGTCTAATGATGTTATTAATAGTATAGTTGATCTAGAAAGTCAGGATAAGATATATAACTCTATTACTAATAAACTTAAGTATAGGAAGAATCCGAATGTATTTGAGTTAAAAACTAAGATTGCTGATAAAATTATCTCAGAAAATAAATACTGTTTTTAGAAATTCTAATATCCAATTGCATTTCCATCTTTACGTGACTCTGACGCTCCATAGTAGACCTTGTTTATATAATCAATCATAATAGCTTGATAACCTCCAAATGAACCTAGATCATATATAATTTTATGACCTTTTTTCATTAATTCACGGACTTGTTTATAATCAAACCCAGTCTCTAAAGCTAATTCACCTCCATTAATCATGTCTCCACCTGTTGGTTGTTGGTCAGATTGATGCCTTATTCTAGGAGCATCACCAGCTTCTTGTAGATTCATATCAAAATCTACAATATTTATTACTATTTGTGCATGACCTTGAGGTTGCATAGCTCCTCCCATCAAACCAAAACTTATAAATGGATTTCCATCTTTAGTAATAAATGCAGGTATAATTGTATGAAAAGGTCTCTTTTTAGGAGCATAAACATTGAAATGATTTTGATCAAGTGAGAAAAGCTCTCCCCTATCTTGGAGCATGAACCCAAGACCTGTGGGAACCATACCTGAGCCCATCCCTCTATAATTACTTTGAATTAAGGAGACCATATTTCCTTCACTATCAGCTGTGGTTAGATATATAGTATCTCCATTCTCAAGATTTCCAGGAAGAACCCTTTTTGATGCTTTATCAGGACTTATCTCTTTTCTTCTTATATCAGCATACTCTTTAGAGATAAGGTATTTAACTGGAACCTTGTTAAATTCCATATCTGCATAATATTTTGCTCTATCAGCAAAGGCAATTTTTTTTGCTTCAACAAAGTGATGTATATAATCAGCAGAACCAAAACCCATAGATCTTATATCATAAGCCTCTAATATGTTTAATATTTGAAGAGCTGCAATACCTTGTCCGTTTGGAGGCAACTCCCAGATATCATATCCACGATAATTAGTTGATACTGGATCAATCCATTCAGATTTATGATTTTTAAGATCATCGTAGGAAAGGAATCCTCCTTGATCTTGAATAAAATTTGCTATTGTATTTGCAATTTCACCTTCATAAAAACCTTTTTTTCCATTTTTTGCAATTACTCTAAGTGTATTAGCAAGGTCAGGATTTTTAAAAATTTGACCTTTTTTTGGAGTTGAATCATTTAAATAATAAGTCTCTTTAAAATTTGGATATTCTTGGAAATTATTTGAAGCCAATTTCATATAATATGAAACTAACTCAGAAACAGGAAAACCATCCTCTGCGTATTTAATAGTTGGGCTTAAAATGTCTGTCATTGCAATTTTTCCAAATTTGTTATGGAGCTCAAACCATCCATCAACACACCCAGGGACACTTACTGGAAGCGGACCATATGCTGGTATACTTTTAAAATTATTTTCTTTAAAATATTCAATAGTAAGATCTTCAGGCGATCTTCCACTTGCATTTAAACCATAAAGCTTTTTCTCTTTCTCTATCCAAACGATTGCAAATAGATCACCTCCAATACCGTTTCCTGTAGGCTCCATTAGACCTAATGCAGCATTTGCTGCAATAGCAGCATCAATAGCATTTCCTCCATTTTGCAAAATATCTACTCCAATTTGACTTGCAAGAGGATGGCTTGTAGCAACCATACCATTCTGTGAAATAACTTCTGATCTTGTCGAGAACATTTCACCTGTAATCCTATCTTGGCTATATAAATTAAATGAAGAAAATATAATTAAAGCGAAAAATAATTTTTTCATAATAAATCTTTAATACAATTTAAATAAATCCTTTGTCTTTCATCCAATCATCATTATAGATTTTTCCTATGTATCTACTACCAGAGTCATGCAGAAGAGCAACAACAACTTCATTTTTTCTAAAATTTTCTTTTAATTGTAATAAACCAGCTATTGCAGCACCACAAGAATTGCCAGCAAAAATTCCTTCCTCTTTGGCTAATTTTCTTGTATAAATAGCTGCATCCTTATCAGTTACTTTCTCAAAATGGTCAATTACGCTAAAGTCAACATTTTCAGGAAGAATATCTTCCCCTATACCCTCAGTTGAGTAGGGATAAATTTCGTTTTCATCAAACACTCCTGTTTCATGATATTTTTTGAAAACCGATCCATAAGTATCAATTCCCCAAATTTTTACACTAGATTTTTTTTCTTTTAAAAATTTTCCAACACCAGATATGGTTCCTCCAGTTCCAACACCAACAACAAAATGATCAATTCTACCATTTGTTTGCTCCCAGATCTCAGGACCAGTTGATTCATAATGTGCTATTGTATTTGAAGGATTATCATATTGATTAACGTACCATGAATTTTTGGTCTCCTTAGAAATCCTCCTAGAAACTGAGTAATATGATCTTGGATCACTAGCCTCTACATCTGTTGGACAAACTACAACTTCAGCACCCATAGCTCTAAGGACATCAAATTTTTCTTTTGATTGTTTATCATTTGAAACACATATTAATTTGTAACCTTTAACAATTGCCGCAAGGGCAAGCCCCATACCTGTATTCCCTGAAGTTCCTTCAACAATAGTACCTCCTGGTTTTAATTTTCCTTCTTTTTCAGCATCTTCGATCATTTTTATTGCCATTCTATCTTTTACTGAATTTCCAGGGTTAAAACTTTCAACTTTAACAAAAACATCTGATTTAACGGACTCAGTAATTGAGTTTAATTTAATTAGTGGAGTATTACCTATAGTCTCTAGGATATTGTTGAAATATTTCATTGAGAATTTATATTTAGTATTGGCGAAAATTTTGTAACTGAAACAAAGGTAAATGACAAAACTACTATAGTTATTAAAATAAATATAAGATTTAATGAAACTATATATGTAGGATCGATAATAAAAGGAATTGAATCGATATAATAATCGTCAGGATTTAGCTTAATTATCGTAAGTTTATTTTGAATTATCGCTGTTATTAAGAAGGTTATATTAGCTGGTATCATTCCTTTTAAAATAATATTTACTCCTTGATAAATAAAAATTTTACTTAAAGAAGCCTCATTAGCTCCAAGTGAAGTCATTATTCCAATCATTTTAACTCTCTCAAATATCAATGTAAAAATTGAGATAATTACACTTATAATAGCAACAATTATCATTAGAAAGGTTATTACTAAAATATTAAAATCAAAAATTGAAATCCAACTAAATATATTCTCGTATTTAGATTCTATTGATATAACTGAGAGGTTATTTCGATCTATTATCTCTAATTCTGAGATTGAACTCTCAATCTCCGAGATTTTAGAATTATTTATAGTGGATATTTCAATTGTTGAATAATCATTGAATCCCCATTTGAAAATTCCTTGAAGAGACTTGGCATTTCCAATAATATAGTTATTATCAAAGTCCGGAAAGTCAGTATCAAAAATATATTTTACAGAATATGATCTTATATTGGGAATTCTTTGAGAATTGTTAATCTGAAAATAAAGAGTTAAGTCATCTCCTTCCTTGATACCAAATTTATCTGCTGTAAGTTTTGAAATCATTATTTCATTACTAGATAATTTATCTAATATCATTGAGTTATTAATAAATTTATTTAATTTTTGAAAATCGTATTCTTCACTTACACCTTTAAATATCATTGATTCAAAGGAATTATTATTTGAAATTAATGTAGGTTTTTCAATTATGTATTCAATGCTTAAATCTGGAAAGAGTTCCCTTATTTGAAGATCAACTTTATCAAGATTATTTATTTTTTCCGATGCAACACCTCTAAGATTATTCTCATATGTAGATACAACAAGGTCAGAATTTAAACTAAACAGCTTATCTTTTATTGAAATTTGAAGACCTTTTCCAATTGATATTGAGCATAAAGAAATAAGTACTCCAAGGAAAACAGAAATTATCGCAATTTTTATAATCCGTGATGATATATTACTTTTATCATTATTAGAGTTTAACTTTTTATATATGAAAAAAGACAAGTTCAAACTAAATATTTTAATCAAAAATACACTTTTATTTATTCTGATTTCTCTAATTATTTCTCCATTACAGTCTCAAGAAATTATTCCTGGTTCTGAGAGACTAAATATGTATATAAACAAACTAATTAATAAAAAAGTAGCTGTAATTGCGAATAATACAAGCATAGTCGGAAGTGGAGAAATGTCAGTCCATCTAGTTGACACCCTTTTAAAAAGAAATATTAAAATAGAAAAAATATTTAGTCCAGAACATGGTTTTTTAGGAGACAAAGATGATGGAGAAAAGATTGAGGATGGCTTATATAGATCTATTGAGGTAGTTTCTTTATATGGAAGGAAAAGAAAAATTAGTGATGATGACCTGAAAGGAATCGATATAGTAATTTTTGATATTCAAGATGTTGGGGTAAGATTTTACACTTATCTATCAACTCTTCACTATGCAATGGAAGCTGCTTCTAGAACAAACAAAAAAATAATAATTTTAGATAGACCAAACCCAAATTCATTCTATATTGATGGCCCTGTTTTAGAAATGGAAAACTCTAGTTTTATTGGATTACATCCAGTACCTATAGTTTACGGAATGACAATAGGTGAATATGGAAAAATGATAAATGGAGAAGGATGGTTAGGTGAAAAAATTAAAGCTGACTTAGAGGTAATTAAAATAGAAAACTATAATCACAATATGAAATATGAACCTCCTGTTAGACCCTCTCCAAACCTACCTAACCTTCAGTCAATATACCTTTATCCAAGTTTAGCTTTTCTTGAAAAGACTGAGGTAAGTGTTGGGAGAGGAACTAAAATTCAATTTCAAATTTATGGACATCCTGACTTTAAAAGTGATTTCAGCTTTACTCCTATGCCAAACTTTGGAAGTCAATATCCAAAATTAAATGGAAAATTATCTTTTGGTGAAGATCTAAGGCAATATGAAACCAATAAAATAGTTGAACTTCAATGGTTAATTAAATCTTATGATCAGATTAGTGATAAAAATAATTTTTTTAGAAGTGATTTTAATAAATTATCCGGAACCTCTAATTTAAAAAATCAAATTATCAAAGGCCTGAGTGAATCTGAGATTAGAGAGTCTTGGAAAGATGGTCTTCAAAAGTTTAAAAAAATTAGAGAGAAATATTTATTATATTGAAATAATTATGACAAAATTATCCCCATTTCATCTTGCTATTCCAGTAAAAGATTTATCTGAATCCAAAGATTTTTATGAAAATGTAATAGGGTGTAAACGAGGTAGAGAATCTGATGAGTGGGCTGATTATGATTTTTTTGGACATCAACTAGTTATTCATGTTGATCCAAATCATAAAGGAAAAGCTCATCATAATGAGGTTGATGGAAAATCTGTTCCAATTCCTCATTTTGGAGTTGTTATTCCTTGGGATGACTTTGATAAATTTGCAAATATGTTAAATTCAAATAATATCCATTTTATAATAGAACCATATATTAGGTTTCAGGGTCTACCAGGTGAACAAAAGACAATGTTTTTTTATGATAATTCAGGAAATGCTCTTGAATTCAAATCATTTAAGGATATGGATATGTTATTCTCAACCAAAATATAAGTATGCTTAAAATCGGATCTAAAATTTTTGATGGCATCTTTTCTGAGGTAAATAGAAAAAAGATTGAAACTTTTACAATTTGGTCAGCTACTATTGGATTTATTTTTCATTTATCACTTGTACTACTAAATAATTATTCAATCATTGAAATTGGCAATGAAAGTTTATTGCTTACTAACCCTATTTCTGCAATTTATACTCCATTTTCAATAATTTTATATTACGAGATTTTCTTATTAATCTTTTTCTTGCCTAGGTCTTTTACTACCTCTATTTTAAAACAATTCGAGATTATTTCACTTATTATTATCAGAAGAATTTTTTATGATATACCTAAGTTAGATTTAGAATCAAACGATTGGTTTAATAATGCTGACAATCTTCAAATTACCTATGATTTAATTTGTATACTAATCCTATTTTTCTTGATTTACCTTTTCAATTATGTAAAATCAAATATCGAAAATAAAAAAGCGGTTAAAAATATTGACAATTTTATAGACTCAAAGAAAATAATAAGCGTATTACTCATTCCAGTCATGATAGTTCTTTTTTTAATTGGAATATATACCTGGTATAGCCTTGGTATTAGTTCAAATTTTGCAAGTTCATTTTATTATGTGAATGAGGTATTCTACACTACTTTCTTTTCAATCTTAATTATTGCAGATGTATTCATACTACTATTATCTTTCTTATATACAGAAAGATATAGTCAAATTATGAGAAATACTGGCTTTATTATATGTACAATACTTATTAGGTTATCTTTCTCATCAACTGGCCTAACAAATTTATTATTAATAGCATCTAGTGTGCTTTTTGGCCTATTGATTTTAAAAATTTATAGTCTAATGAATAAGATTGAATAACTAATCAGATAATTCACAAGCCTTTAATGTGTTTTTTAGTAGCATTGAAATAGTCATTGGCCCAACACCTCCAGGAACAGGAGTAATATAACCAACCTTTGAGGATACACTCTTAAAATCTACATCACCAGTGATTCTATATCCTTTCGGTGATGAAATATCTTTTACTCTAGTTATTCCAACATCTATAATTGATGAGCCCTCTTTTATCATATCACCTTTTATAAATTCAGGTATACCAATAGCAGAAATTATTATATCAGATTCAAGACATAACTTTTTAAGATCTTTTGATCTACTATGTGCTACAGTGACAGTTGAATTTCCAAAACTATTATTTTGACTAAGAAGAATACTAATGGGTCTACCTACAATTTGACTCCTTCCAATAACTAGACATTTTTTACCCTCAGTTTGTATTTCAGATCTTTCAATTAGCTCAATAATACCAGCTGGTGTAGCAGGTAAAAAAGTATCTATACCCAGCGTCATTTTACCATAATTGTTCGGGTGAAAACCATCAACATCTTTATCTGGGCTTACCTTATTTAAAATCTTTTCTTGATTTATATGTTTAGGTAATGGTAATTGAACAATAAACCCATCAATATCATTATCCTCATTAATATCTTGAATCTGAGATATAAGCTCATTCTCACTAATTGAATCATCAAACTTAAAAAGTGACGATTTAAAACCAACTCTTTCACATGCTTTTATCTTACTATTAACGTATGTTTTACTAGCACCATCATCTCCAACCAAAATTGCTGCTAGGTGAGGAACCTTCAAATTATTTTTTAATCTTTCATCTATAGATAATTTAATTTCATCTAAGACTTTTCCCGAGATATCCTTTCCATCAATTAACTTCATAAAATATTTTTTTTCAAATATACATATTGAATGGTGAAAACTATTTCATACTACTATACATTTTTTCAATCACAATAACATGGGGGAAAGTAATGGCTGCAAGAAAAGTAAACATAATTGGAAGAATGTCTAAAGATTCAAAGTCAATAAACAAATAGGATCCAATTAAAAACAAAATAGCCAAAATAAAGTATGGTAATGCACTAATTAAATACTTTTTTATGTATTCTGAATTATCATCACCATAGATATATTTGACTTGATCTTTAATAGATAAAATACTATGAAAAAAGATAAAGTAAATAGAAAAACCAAAGATTAAGCTAGAATTTAATGTTAGGACAAACAACAAAATGAAAAAAACAAATTCATCTGCAAAATAGACTCTCATTGACTTAGATGATAGCAATAAGGACATATAGATTAAAAATAATACAAAAAGTAAAATTCTTAAGGAAGTATAATTTAGAGAGATAGTATTAAAACTTAACAACACATCGTTTACAATATTTATGTTATTCATAAATACTATTACAAAAAATATTAAACCATGTAAAATAATTGGATATATCCTTTTTACATTAACAAATTCAGCGTTTGATGCGCTTACCTCCCAATGTTGCTCTCCAAAATGATAAATTGAGACTAGTACAAACGATAGTAAAGCAATTGAAGGAAAAAGGTAAAAGAATACAAAACCAAGAAAAACTAATCCCAAATAGTAAAAAAAGTAAGAAATTTGGCTTTTTAGGCTATTTTTTCTGGTATATTTTTTAATTATTAACAGGTCATTTGCTCCATGAATCACACCTATTGAAAGAATTAGCATAAAACCCAATATATCTTGATAAATAACTGGTAATAAATAACTTAGTGAAATAAAAATAACGAAAACTACTATTCTTGATTTGATAATTTTAATCATATTTCATTAAAATATTCGCAAAAAAAGATATGATTTTTTTTTAAATAATCTTTTTTTACTCCATTATTTTATTTAATTTACTTTTCTATAAACAATAATTAATTTAATTATGGAAAATTTATTAAGTATTTTACCAGTTTTAGCTACTGATTTAAGCTTAGTTGATTTCACTTTTTGGATTGGATTTGCTGCTATGTTAGCATCTACAATGTTCTTTTTCTCAGCTATGAATTTAGTTGCAGATAAGTGGAAGACTTCTATGCTTGTATCAGCTTTAATTACTGGTATTGCAGCTCTTCACTATTACTATATGAGAAATGCTGCTATGGAAGGTGATATAACTACTGCTTATAGGTATGTAGATTGGATCTTAACTGTACCACTTATGTGTGTAGAGTTTTATCTTATTTTAAAGCCATCAGGTGCTACTAAAGGCCTGTTGTGGAAGTTAATCGGTCTTTCAACACTAATGCTTGTTACTGGATACTTCGGTGAAGCAGGTGTAGGACCATTAGACGCTCAATTATGGGGTCTAGTGTCTGGTATAGCGTATTTTGCTATAGTTGCTGAAATTTGGTTTGGTGGAGCTTCTAAGCTTGCTAAATCAGCAGGAGGTAACGTTGAGAGTGCACATAAAATGCTATGTAAATTCGTACTTATAGGTTGGGCTATTTATCCAATAGGATATATGGCAGGAACTGACGGTTGGTATAGTGGTATCTTTAGTGGCCTTGCTGGTCAAATGGATCTTATCTATAACGTTGGTGATGCAATTAACAAAATCGGTTTCGGTCTTGTTGTGTATAACCTTGCAGTATCTAAGTAATTTACACTCAGATAATTTAAAAAGTCACCTTCGGGTGACTTTTTTTTTACATTTTATTTGGCAATTCAATTCCTAGTAGATCACAACAAGATTCAATTATATGACTGGTCTTGATCGATATAATTAATCTGATCGATGTTGAATCTGAACTCTCCGAGTTTAGAATATGATGATTTTGATAAAGAGAGTTATAGCTCTTAACTAAATCATATAGATAATTTGCCAATAAAGCTGGCGAAAGCTCTTTATATGAATTTTCAATTATTGAGGGATACTCATATATAGTTTTAATTACCTCTTTCTCTTTTTCATTTAGCGTATAATCCATATTAACATCAACATCCTTATTAACTTTTTTAAGAATTGATTGGATTCTTACATATGCATATTGTATGAAAGGACCAGTATTACCAGTTAAATCAATTGACTCTTCAGGATTAAATAAAATATTTTTTTTTGGATCAACTTTTAGTATATAATATTTAAGGGCACCTAGTGCAATCTTTCTGTATTCATCATGATTTAATACCTCATTTGATGACTGGTACTTTTCTAAACTCTCAGTAGTCTGTTTAACAGTATTTATTAAATCATAAATTAAATCGTCTGCATCAACAACCGTTCCTTCCCTACTCTTCATTTTACCTGAGGGTAAGTCCACCATTCCATAACTTAAATGGTATAAATTATCAGCCCAATCATAACCAAGTTTCTTTAAAATTTTAAATAATACTTTAAAATGATAATCTTGTTCGTTTCCAACAGTATAAATCATACCCTTGACATTCGAATTATCAGCAATCCTTTGAACTGCAGTACCAAGATCTTGAGTCATGTATACAGATGTTCCATCTGATCTTAGTAAAAGTTTTTCATCTAGACCTTCATCATCAAGATTTATCCAAACGGATGAATCCTCTCTTTTGTATAACACATTTTTATTTAGACCATCTAGCATAATATTCTTACCCAGAAGATAAGTCTCACTTTCATAATAATTCTTATCAAAAGAAACTCCAAGTAGTTTGTAAGTAATATCAAAGCCCTTATAGACCCAATCATTCATCATCTTCCAAATTTTTCTTGTTTCTAAATCATCATTTTCCCACTTTGTTAATTCTTCTTTAGCAGACTTCATTATATCTGTATTTTCAGATGCTAGATCTTTATCAATACCTGAATCGATTAACTCTTTCATTTGCTCTTTATGAACTTTATCAAACATTATATAATAATCACCTACAAATTTATCACCCTTAATATTCTCTGAATCTGGAGTTGATCCATTGGCAAATTGTTTCCATGCAACCATTGATTTACATATATGAATTCCACGATCATTTATGATTTGAACTTTTTGCACTTTTTTTCCATTTGCCTCTAAAATTTTAGAAATTGAATACCCTAATAAATTATTTCTAATATGGCCTAAATGAAGAGGCTTATTTGTATTTGGAGATGAAAATTCAACTATATAGGTTTCATCTGAAGGCTCAGCTTTGCCAAAAGAGAGATTATCTCTTATTGAGTTAATAAAATTAAGGTAATATTTATCAGAAATAGTAAGGTTTAAAAAACCACCTGCAATATTAAAATTGGATATATTAAGAGAGTTTTTTGTAATAAAGTCTCCAAGTTCTTTTCCAAATTCACTTTTATCTTTATTAATATCTTTTAAAAAAGGAAATAAAACAATAGTAATGTCACCCTCAAAGTCTTTTCTAGTATTTTGGATTTCAATATAATCTACTTTTATACTAAAATTTTTACTTAAAAAATTAGATGCTAGACTTGAAATCTCAGATTTGATTTCCATTTATTATTTTATGAAATTGTTCTATGAGTAGGCCCATTATAGATTTGTCTTGGTCTACCAATTGGATTATTTGAATCTCTCATTTCTTTCCATTGAGCAATCCAACCAGGTATTCTACCTAAAGCAAACATTACAGTAAACATATCAGTAGGTATTCCAAGTGCTCTATATATAATACCTGAGTAGAAATCAACATTTGGATATAGTTTCTTTTGAATAAAATATTCGTCATTTAAAGCTTTATCTTCAATAGTCTTAGCTATTTCAAGAATAGGATCATCTATACCTAGATCATTTAAAACCTGATCTGCAGCTTTCTTTATAATTTTTGCACGTGGATCAAAATTCTTGTATACCCTGTGTCCAAAACCCATCAATCTGAAAGGATCGGATTTGTCTTTTGCTTTATTTAGATATTTATCAATATCTGAATTATCATTTTTAATAAGTTCTAACATCTCAATTACTGCTTGATTTGCTCCACCGTGAAGCCTTCCCCATAGTGCAGATATTCCAGCCGAAATAGAAGCGTACATCCCAGCATAAGATGAGCCAACTATTCTGACTGTTGAAGTAGAGCAATTTTGCTCGTGATCTGCATGAAGAATTAGAAGTGTATTTAAAGCGTTTACAACTATATCATTTTTAACATATTCTTGATTTGGTTTTGCAAACATCATGTATGCAATATTCTCTGTATATGAGAGATTATTATTACTATAATTAAGAGGAAGTCCTTTTATCTTTCTTAAAGTCCAAGATGACATTATAGGAAATTTAGCTAAAAGACGAGTAGTGGACATATACATTTTATCATCAGCAGTAATTCCCTCTTTATCTTTCATTGATATTTTTGTCTCATTCTGGGGATTAAAAGCAATCAGAGCAGATGTTAAAGATGAAAGAACACCCATAGGGTGAGCAGACTTGGGAAAACTTTTAAAAATCTGTTTTAAATCCTCATCAACTAAAGCTTCTTCTCTAATATCATTTTGAAAATCATCAAGTTGAGATTTAGATGGTAGATCACCAAAGATTAGTAAGTATGCTACTTCTAGAAATGATTTTTTTTGACATAATTCTTCAACTGAATAGCCTCTATATCTCAAAACACCATTTTCTCCATCCAAATACGTAATATCACTTATACAATGACCTGTGTTTTTATATCCTGGATCATAAGTGATTAGTCCTGCTTCAGACCTAAGATTTTTAATATCAATGGCTTCTTCATTCTCTGAACCAGTAATTACAGGAAATGTATATGTTTTGCCTTTAAATTCAATTTTTGCAGATTTATCCATCTATAGGTGTTTTTACAAATTTAATTTACCTACAGTTAAGAAAAAAATTAAATAAAATTTAAATTGTTAGAAGTTTAAATTAAAGGCTTTTTTTCCAAGAAATTTGGCAGAGTTACCTAATTCTTCTTCGATCCTTATCAATTGATTGTATTTAGACATTCTATCACTTCTTGACATAGAACCTGTCTTAATTTGCCCTGTATTAAAAGCCACACAAAGATCTGCAATTGTAGAGTCTTCTGTTTCTCCAGATCTGTGAGATATTACTGAAGTAAAATTATTTTCAGAAGCTAAATTAATACATGAAATTGTCTCTGTCAAAGATCCAACTTGATTAAATTTAATTAAAATTGAATTTCCAATTTTTTGACTAATCCCCTTTAATAATCTTGAGTTGTCTGTAACAAACAAATCATCTCCTACTAGTTGAACCTTGTCTCCAATTTTTTCTGTTAATAACTTCCATCCGTCCCAATCATTTTCATCCATTCCATCCTCTATAGATATTATAGGATATTTTTCACAAAGATCTACTAATAGGTTGACCTGTTCCTCAGATGTTAATTTTGAGCTATTACCACTTTCAAATATTGAGTAATCATAATATCCATCCTTGAAGAACTCTGAAGAAGCACAATCAAGAGCTAACATTACATCATCAGTCATTTTATATCCAGCTTTTTCAACAGCTTGAATAATTGTATTAATAGCATCTTCTGTACCCTCTAAATTAGGCGCAAAACCTCCTTCATCACCAACAGCAGTTGAAAGACCTCTTGACTTTAGAATTGTTTTTAGGTTATGAAAAACTTCATTACCAATTTGCAAGGCATGACTAAAACTAGTTGCTCCTATTGGAACAATCATAAATTCTTGAAAAGATATAGGTGAATCAGAGTGACTACCTCCATTAATAATATTCATTAATGGAACAGGTAGTATATTTGAGTTATTATCTCCTAGATACTTAAAAAGAGGTATTTTTTTTTCTAATGCCGCTGCTTTTGCAACTGCCAATGAAACAGAGAGAATTGCATTAGCTCCTAATTTTGATTTATTAGGAGTATTATCTAGCTCTATCATCTTCGAATCAATTAATTCTTGGTCGAAAACTGATAAATTTTCTAATTTTCTTAAAATTAATTCATTCACATTATTAACTGCCTCATAAACTGATTTACCCATAAAATCTTTTGTTTTATCTCTTAACTCTACAGCCTCATGCTCGCCTGTTGATGCCCCAGAAGGGACAGCTGCTCTTCCTAGGACTCCATTAGAAGTAATTACATCAGCCTCAACTGTAGGATTTCCTCTGGAATCAAATATTTGTCTTGCTACAATAGTCTTTATCTTTGTCATTATTAATTGAGTTTTGAAAGAAATTGATCAAATAGGTAGTTTCCATCATTAGGACCTGGTCCTGCTTCCGGATGATACTGAACAGAAAAGCAATTCTTTCCTTTAATTTCAAGACCTGCTACTGTTTGATCATTGAGATGTTTATGTGATATTTTCACAGATTTATTTGAAACGGCTGTATCATAGTCAACTGCAAAACCATGATTTTGGGATGTAATCTCACCTTTACCTGTATTTAAATTTAGGACAGGGTGGTTAATACCCCTATGCCCATTAAACATTTTATATGTTTTGATTCCATTGGCGAGAGCAATTACTTGGTGACCAAGACATATACCAAAAAGGGGATAGTTTTTTTCAAGTATTTTCTTTGTAGTATTTATTACCTCTTTAAGTGGTTCTGGATCACCAGGACCATTTGATAGAAAGAATCCATTAGGCTTAAACTTTAACATGTCCTTAATGTCAGTATTGTAAGGGAATACTTTTATAAATAGTCCTCTTCTTGAAAAATTTTCAAGAATATTTTTTTTAATTCCAAGATCTATAACTGCTAATCGAACTTTGGAATTACTATCACCATATTCATACGGTTTCTTTGTAGAAACCTTTGACGCAAGTTCTAGACCATTCATAGTTGGAAATTTATCAAGATTTTTTTTGATAGTTTCAACTTTATCAGTTTCAGTTGTGATTGCAGCGTTCATAGCTCCATTATCCCTGATATATCTAACTAATGCTCTTGTGTCAACATCACATAGTGTAACTAAATTCTTAGATTTAAACCATTCTTTTAATGATTTAGAATTTGTTCTTGAATTAACTGAGCTAAATGATTTGCAGATTAGACCACTAATAAATATTTCCTTTGACTGAGACTCAGACATTTTTATTCCATAGTTACCAATATGTGAGGTTGTTGTGACCATAATCTGACCAAAATAGGAAGGGTCAGTAAATATTTCTTGGTAACCTGTTACTCCCGTATTAAAACAAATTTCACCATAAGAAGTACCGTCAATACCAGCAGAACGACCATAAAAAATCGTACCATCAGCTAATAGTACGAGAGCTTTTTTTCTTTTTTGGTTGGACATTTCGGGGTATAAAATTAAACAAAAAAAGGATATATGAAAAAACATATATCCTTTTGTTAATTACTTTTTATAAGGAATTATTCAGATGTTGATTCTGGAACGGGAGCTTCAGTTTCTTTTGAAGAAACACTATTATAGATAGTATTAAAGTCTACTAGTTCAATCATTGCCATTGATGCGTTATCACCCATTCTATTACCTAATTTAATAATCCTTGTATATCCACCAGGTCTATCAGCAACTTTTTTAGATATCTCATCAAACAGAATTTTTACACCAAGTTTATTTCTAAGTTTGCTAAAACATAATCGTCTGTTATGAACACTGTCATTCTTAGACTTGGTAATTAATGGCTCAACAAATATTTTTAAAGCTTTTGCCTTAGTTGATGTAGTAGTAATTCTTTTATGCTCGAATAGAGAGACAGCCATGTTAGCTAACATAGCCTTTCTGTGAGCAGATTTTCTACCTAATTTTATAATTTTCTTACCGTGTCTCATTACTTAAAATTTAATCTTTATCTAATTTATATTTTGAAAGATCCATACCAAATGAAAGACCTTTAAGGATAACTAGCTCTTCTAATTCTGTAAGTGATTTTCTCCCAAAATTTCTAAATTTCATTAAATCATTCTTGTTAAATGAAACAAGATCACCAAGTGTATCAACCTCGGCAGCTTTAAGACAATTTAAGGCTCTAACTGACAAATCCATATCAATTAATTTAGTTTTAAGAAGCTGCCTCATATGAAGAGATTCTTCGTCATATGTTTCAGATTGAGCAATTTCATCAGCTTCTAATGTTATCAGCTCGTCAGAGAATAACATGAAATGATGAATTAATATTTTAGCTGCTTCTGTTAAAGCATCCTTTGGATGAATTGATCCGTCAGTTACAATTTCAAAAATAAGTTTTTCATAATCTGTCTTCTGCTCAACTCTATAATTCTCTATTTCATACTTTACATTTTTAATAGGTGTATAGATTGAATCAATTGCAATTACACCTATAGATTCACTCTGTTTTTTGTTCTCTTCAGCTGGAACATAACCCCTTCCTTTTTCAATATTGAGTTCAATAGAAAGCTTTACATCTTTTTCTAAACTACAGATTACTAAGTCTGGATTTAAAATTTGAAAGCCTGAAATAAACTTTTGCAGGTCAGAAGCTTTTAGAACCTTTTG
>CACJHI010000016.1 GCA_902593165.1 uncultured Bacteroidota bacterium
GAGAAAAAAATTGAGGATAATCTTATTGCTGCCTACAAAAGAATTAGATCCAATGTAAGAAATGGTCTTGCGATAGTACCTATTGAAAGAAATGCATCAGGAGGCTCATACTTTACTATCCCTCCTCAAGTTCAAATGGAAATTGCTTCAAGACAGAAAATTATTACTGATGAATATAGTGGGAGAATTTTAGTAGATCCCAAGTTAGCTGAGGAAGAAATGGACAAGATGAAGTCTATATTTTCAAACTAGAAGGCAGATTCAGTAATTTTTTCTTTGTTCTCTCCTTTGAAATAATCCATGTATGTAAATCCTGGTTCAATACTATAAGAACCAACATCACCATTTTTGTTCATTGCTATATATGCAACTTGAAATTTATTTTCTTGAGAATTTGAAGAAACAATCCTTTTTACTGCAGCTTCACATGCTTCTTGAGGAGACTTACCTTGCCTCATTAACTCAACAACTAAAAAAGATCCTACTGTTTTCACTACCTCTTCTCCAAGACCTGTAGCTACAGCTCCACCTATTTTATTATCTATAAATAGACCAGATCCTATTATTGGAGAATCTCCAACCCTTCCTCTCATCTTATATGCTAATCCACTAGTTGTACATGCTCCAGAAATATTATTATTCTTATCTAGGCATAACATTCCAATAGTATCATGATTTTCAATATTAATAATCGGTTTATATTCCTCACTTTCAAGCCATTTTTTCCAATCTTCTTTTGACTTTTCTGTTAATAGATCTGTTTGCTTATACCCTTCAGAAATAGCAAAATCCTGTGCGCCTTTTCCAGCGAGCATTACATGGGGTGTTTTTTCCATAACATCTTTAGCTAGACTAGCAACATTGACAATATTTTCCACAGCAACAACTGCACCACAATCTCCAAGATGGTTCATCACACATGCATCGAGTGTTACTTTTCCTGTTCTATCTGGAGCTCCACCAAATCCTACAGTTGTGTTTTTAGGGTTTTCTTCCTCAACAGCAACACCTTCAACAGCTGCAGTTAGTCCATCTATTCCCTTATCTAGTAATAAACCTGCTTTAAGATTAGCTTCTGTTGTTTTCCATGTTGAAATAGATCTAACCATAGGAGTAAAATTAAAATTAGCCTTGAGTCTTGTCGATAACGAAGACATTAAACTAATGCTAAATATATCAAAAATAAAATTTCGTCTTTTCATATTTTAATTTAAAGCTCTTAATCTTTGAATAAGAGGAGGATGAGAATAATGGAAGAATACATAAAGTGGATGAGGATATATATTAGAGAGGCTATCAACTGATAGTTTTTTTAATGCTAAAGATAAGTCCTCTCCATTAAATGTTTCTTTTGCATATGCATCAGCTTCAAACTCATTTTTTCGACTTATATAATTCATTAAAATACCAGATAACATTGATATTGGTGAGAAAATAATACTAAAACCAATAAGTCCAAGATGAAAGCTAGCTTCTGAGCCTCCAAGCGCAAGAGAAATCTCTGGAAGTTTAAGACATAGTTCAAAGAAGAAGGTCATAACACCAATCTGCATAATTGACATAACTAATCCAGAGAATATATGTTTCTTCTTAAAATGGCCAACCTCATGAGCAAGAACGGCAACCAGTTCATCCTCTGTATGTCTTTCAATTAAAGTATCATATAATGCAATGGTCTTTCTTGGCCCCAATCCACTAAAAAAGGCATTTGCTTTTGTAGATCTTTTTGATCCATCAATTACGTATATGTTTTTTAAAAGGTATCCTACTTCTTTTGAATACTTTTCAATTTTTTGTCTTAATTCACCATCATCTAATGGTTTAAGTTTATTAAAAATTGGGACAATTAAATCTGCATAGAACATATTTATAAAAATCATTAAAAATGAGAGTCCAATCCATAACCATAGCCAGAAGCCATCATTTAAATTATCATATAAGTATAATGCTAAAAAAAGAAGGGCGCCACCAATGAATATTGAGAGCAAAGATGACTTTAATATATCAAGAAAAAATGTAGATTTTGTTGTCTTATTGAAACCAAATTTTTCTTCAATTATAAAAGTATTATAATATGAGAAAGGAATAGATATAATAGAATTTAATATAAATAAGATTAAAAAAAATAATCCAGATTGAGCAAAACTTGAACTAATATCAAAAGGCAAAAAAGATTTAAAAATATCTGAAGAGACTAGTTGATCAATAAACCCATATCCATTAAATAGTAAAAGACTCATAATGAATAAAAAACTTATTGAACTTGAAAATAATCCAATTTTATTTTTACTTAAAGCATAGTCTTTTGCTTTTTTATATTTTTCCTTATTATAAAAGTCTTTTAATTCATTCGGTATTTCATCTTTCCAATTTCTGTGATTTACATAATCTAGAATATTTGTAAATAAATAGTTGAAAACTACTAATGATACAATTATAAAAAACCACAATTGAGTTGCCATAAAATGAATTTAGTTATTTTAGTTTTAAATGTAATAAAAGATGATTAATAAGTATACAATTATAGGAACTTTAGGTATTTTAATTTTCAGCTCTGGGCTCTGCATATTAGGTGAAGCAATTATAAGAAAATCTCAAAACTTAGATTTTTTTCTAATAGGAACTGTATCACTAATCTTAATAAATGCTGGCGCATGTATTATGATAAAAACAAGAGAATTATCTACTTAGATTGATGGGTATCATATAAATAAAATGGAAGAGCTAAAGAAAAGCCAATAAAAAAAGGTAAAATATACCTAAATATTTTTTTTGGATTAGACCAATATGTGTAAACTATATATATTAGAAATGTAAGTGCTGCAAAACTAAGATCATATGATATCATTGAAACAGCATAATTCTCATACAGAAGACTCCAGAAGCCATCCATAGCCCAATCATTCAATTTTAAAAACATGTACAAATTATAATAGGGGAATATCGTACCTAGTATACATAAAATAAGATATATTTTTTTCATGATAATCTATATTGAGTTCAGTAAGATTTAGATTTTATTCTAAAAATTATTCTCTAATTTAATAAGAATAATTTAAGTTAGATTAACTAAAAAATCATTAAATACTAATAATGAGTAATTCAATATTTAGAAAAGATGGAACAGCTCAAGGTGTTGCAAAACAACGTTTGATTGAATCTCTAGCTAAACCTAACAAACGTATTATATATGACCCATATGCCGATAAATTTGTAATTGGAGCAAGTATAATAAAACTTATGGGACATAAGTTTAGTGTTTGGTTAGGAGATAAAATTGTACCTGGAATGCATGAACATCTAATTTCTAGAACACGATTTATAGATGATCTAATTGAGGAAAGCACCCTTAATGACATAGAACAATATGTTATACTAGGAGCCGGTTATGATTCAAGAGCTCATCGTCTCAAACTTCCGTCCAAATTAAAAATATTTGAGGTTGATCAGCTTGAAGTTCAAGAAAGAAAACTTTCAATAATTTCTGATAAGACACCTAATATGGAAAATGTGACTTACGTTAGTGTTGATTTTAATCACCAATCTCTTTCAGAACAACTTTTAGATGCAGGATTTGATCGAAATAAAGCATCTATATATACCCTTGAAGGGGTATCTCAGTATATTGAGAAGGAGGCACTTAAATCGACTTTAAAAGAACTGGCTAAATTAAACCCTAATTCAAATTCAAAAATTTTTATTTCTTATGTAAATAGACTTTTCAAGGAAGACCCAAAAGCCTGTTTTGGTATGGGTTATTCAAAACCTGAAAAGGCAATAAAATTTATAACAGATGGAGCAGCTAATGTTGGAGAACCCTGGATATCATTTTACTCTGCTAGAGAAATCAAGGATTTACTATTTCAAAATAATTTTACCTTAACAGAAGATAAAACATTAGCTGATCTTAATTCTAAATATTTTACTCCAGTAGGCAGAACAATCCCTGAAAATCATATTTTTAAACTTGAGCATTTTATAGTAGCAGAGAGCAGAGTTTAGAATCCCTTTTTTATTTATTGATTCTCTCTGGATAATCAGTAATAATTGCGTCTACTCCCATTAATTTCATTCTCTTTATATTCTTTGGGCTGTTTATTGTATATGGAAAAACTTTAATATTATTAGATTGTATTTTATTAACTATTTTCTTTGTAATAAACTTATTATTTGGGTTTAGGGCAATAGCATTAATTTCATTTGCTAATTTAATTGCACTATCAATTTTATATAATGAATCTACTAGAATTGCGATTGGAATATCCTTGTTTAAATCTCTAAACTTTATTAACTCATCCCATCTGAAACTTGATATTATAAATTTTGAAGGTGGAAGATTAAACTCTCTCAAATATTCTGTTATGACTTTATTAGTCTCAGAGGCTGTGTTAATACCTTTAAGTTCAATATTTAAAAAAATTTTTTCTGGAATTATATCTATTACTTCATTAAGAGTTGGAATAGATAATCCTCCTTTTAATTCTACTTTTTTAATTGAGTCTAATGAAATTTGTTCTATAAATGCATTGGAATTTGATAACCTACTTAAAAATGGGTCATGGTAAACAACTAATTCTCCAGTTTTTGATTTAAATACATCAATTTCAATTCCATCAACATTTAATTGAATTGCTTTTTTGACAGACTCAATTGTATTCTCGAGAGCGTGACCCATTGCACCTCTATGACCAACAACTATTATATCCTTATTGGAGGCACAGGAAACTATAGATAAGACAAGTAATAGTAATAAAATATTTTTAGACACTATTTTCTATTTAAAACAGTAGAGGATGCCTGAGATTTTGCAAGTACTGTAATATCACTGATGTTTACATTTTCAGGGCAATTAACAACATAAGAAATTACTTTAGCAATATCGTCTCCAACTAAAGGGTTTAATCCTGAATAGACAGAATTAGATCTTTTTTGATCATTTTTAAATCTGACCATTGAAAAGTTAGTTTCAACTAGACCTGGATTAATTTGTGAGACTTTTATATTGTGTTTATTTAAATCTATTCTCATACCATTAGAGATTGCATCTACAGCAAACTTTGATGCACAATAAATATTTCCTTTTGGATAAACCTCTTTACCAGCAATTGAACCTATATTAATAATATGTCCACTATTTTTTTTTATCATAAAATCTAAGACATATTTACTAACATAAAGGAGTCCCTTTACATTTGTATCAATCATCATATCCCAATCCTCAATTTCCCCTTCATAAATAAAGTCAAGTCCATGAGCATTTCCTGCATTATTTATTAGAACATCAATATTTTTCCAATCATCACTTAAACTTGATATTTTTTCTCTAACATCTTTTTTGTCTCTAACATCAAATTCTAAAGTTATTATATCTGTTTTTTTTGAGAGAGAATTAGATAGTTCATCAAGTTTCTTTTTATTTCTTCCACATAATATTAATGAAAATTGATCTGACAATTCATGGGAAGTAGATTCTCCAATACCTGAAGTTGCTCCTGTTATTAATGCAATTTTATTTTTGTTCATTTAATTGAAATATAAGTAAAGAAGACCTGCTGCCAAAGCACCAAGAGATGGACCAAAAATAGGAATCCAACTATAAGCCCAATCTGAAATTTTATTTTTTCTAGGTATAAGTTGATATATAATCCTTGGACCTAAATCCCTTGCAGGATTAATTGCATATCCAGTTGTTCCACCTAAGCTTAATCCTATAACCCAAACTAAAATACCGACTGGAAGTGCGCCAAGTGATCCTATTCCAAAATTAGCATCAAGACCTTCAACAATAATATTAGGTTCAACAATATATAAAATTCCAAATATTAGAATAAATGTTGCTAGAAACTCACTAAAAAAATTATTTTTAAAATTCCTAATTGCAGGTGATGTACAGAATGAACCCATAACTTTGTTTTCATCAGTTGTTGACCTGTAATGATCTATATAAAACAGGTATGTTAACCAGCTACCTAGCATAGCTCCAAGTACTTGAGCAATAATATAACCTATCATTAGTTCACTTGAGAATTTTCCGGCAACAACTAATCCAATTGTAACTGCTGGATTTAAGTGAGCACCACTAAATTGGCCTGTAATATAGGCTGCAACAAATACAGCAAAACCCCAGGCAGTTGTAATTGTAATTAATGGAGTTTGATCAAAACCTTTGGTTTTGGATAGGCTAACATTAGCAACAATACCAGAACCAAGAAGTAATAGTATCGCTGTACCAATAAATTCGGCAATATAAGGACTTATCATACAGTATAATTTTTGATTAATTTATTAAAATTTTTTAACTCGGTATCAATCCATTCTTGATCTTTTTCTAAAACTTCAGCCATTTTTTTTGCAACATTCGGTGCTATCAATTTAGACTCATTTGAATCTAAAAAAATACATCTAGTTCTTCTTGCTAAAATGTCTTCTAATGTAAGAGCCATTTCATGAATTATTGACCATTCTATAATATTATTTGTTATATAAAATTTAGTTGATAATGAATTGTTATCATCTTTACCTCCTAAAGATTCAACTTTTTTCTTATGAGAACCATATACATGCATTGGATCTGAGAAATCAACCTTTTTCTTATAACCAAAAAGTTTTGTTTTTTCAGTTTTACATTTTTTCTTTTTGAGTTTTTTGATTGAAATTGCAGTATTAATTGCATCTTCTGAAATTTTTCTATAAGTAGTCCATTTACCACCAAGTACACTTATTAACCCAGAGGGAGAAATATCAATTTTATGGCTTCTAGAGACTTCTTTAGTTGACTTCTTGTCAGAAGTTGCAGCAAGTGGTCGTAATCCAGCAAATACACTTTTTATATCACCTTTATTTGGCTTAATCGTCATATATTTACTTGCATTCTTTAAAATAAAGTCAATTTCTTCTTTTAAAGGTTTTGGCTCTTCACTAGCATTTTTAATATGAGTGTCAGTCGTTCCAACCACTACATAATTTTTCCATGGAACAGCAAAAAGGACTCTTCCATCTGAAGTCTGTGGAATTAAAATTGCATGTTTACTTTTTAAAAATTTTTTCTCCAAAACAATGTGTACTCCTTGACTTGGTTGTATCATTTTTTCAATTTGTGGTTGATCCATTCTAATTATTTCCTCAGCAAAAACACCCGTTGCATTAATTACAACTTTACTTTTAACTTGATATTTTTTTGAGTTAATTGAATCTGTGAAACTTAATCCAATAATTTCATTGTTATTTTTTATTAGGCCATCTACATTACAATAATTTAATAAAGCTGTTTTCTTAGAATTTGCAGAAAGTGCTAACGTAATAGCCATTCTAGAATCATCAAATTGACCATCGTGATAGATAACTCCACCTCTAAGCCCTTTCTTGTTGACATTAGGTATTAGTTTTTCAGTTTCTGCTTTTGAGATTATTACTGATTTACCTAGTCCAAGCTTTCCTGCCATCATATCATAAATTTTCATCCCTATTCCATAAAAGGGGCTAGCCCACCAATCATATGTAGGTATAACAAAGCTTAGATCTTGAACTAAATGAGGTGCATTTCTTTTAAGAATTCCTCTCTCTTTTAAAGACTCAATTACTAAGGTAATATCTCCGTTTTGGAGATACCTTACCCCACCATGAATAAGCTTTGTACTTCTTGATGAAGTACCTTTACCAAAGTCATGTTTTTCTAGAAGTAATGTTTTGTATCCTCTTTTTGAAGCATCAACTGCAATTCCAAGACCTGAGGCGCCTCCCCCTATAATTACAATATCCCATTCAAGAACCTTGTTTAATTTAACGATGGAGTCGTTTCTATTCATTAACCTTAAGAAGTTTATTAATTCTAGTTTCCCAAAGATTAATTATCTGTGTTGAATCATTTTTTAAATTTGGGTTAAACGATCTATCTTCTATCCATAAATCATTCAAGTCTGAAATATTCTTCCAGAACCCAGAAGCGAGTCCAGCTAGGAAAGCCGCACCAAGTGCTGTAGTCTCGGTAGTTTTGGGTCTTGTAACATTGGTTTGTAATAAATCAGATTGAATCTGCATTAACAGATTATTGTTACTGGCACCACCATCTACTTTCAAATTTGTAAAGTTTATATTTGCATCCTTTTGCATTTCAATAATTATATCTCTAGTTCTAAGAGCAATTGATTCGAGTGCTGCTCTAGCTATATGACCATTTTCAGTGCCTCTAGTGATACCAAAAATTGTTCCCTGAGCATAGGGGTCCCAGTATGGAGCAGCTAAACCAGATAATGCAGGGATAAAAGTTACACCACCATTGTCTTTAACTGTATTTGCAAGATTTTCAACTTCAGGTGCATCCTTAATAATAGATAATTTATCTCTAAGCCATTGAATAAGAGCACCTGCAACAAACACACTACCCTCGAGAGCATATGTGAGTTCTCCATTTATTCTCCAGGCAATTGTTGAAAGCATTTTATTTTTTGATTTTACTGCTGATTTTCCTGTATTCATCATACAAAAACATCCCGTACCGTATGTGTTTTTTATATCACCAGGATTAATACATAACTGTCCAAATAATGCAGCTTGTTGATCACCCGCTATTCCAGCAATTGGAATTTTAATACCTAGAATTTCCTCATCTATATATGCTGATATTGCAGATGAGTCAACAACTTTTGGTAAAATATTTCTTGGAACATCAAAAATTTCTAATAATTCATCATCCCACATGTCATCCTTTATATTATAAAGAAGAGTTCTACTTGCATTTGAAGGATCTGTTAAATGATATTTTCCTTTACTTAAATTCCATATCAACCATGTATCGATTGTACCAAAAATAAGTTGGCCTTTATCAGCTTGTTGACGAATTTCACTGTTACTATCAAGGATCCATTTTATTTTCGTTCCAGAGAAGTATGCATCAATAACTAATCCTGTTTTATTTTGAATAAGTTCACTCTTATTCTCTTCTTTTAGCTTATCACAGAAGCTTGCGGTCCTTCTATCTTGCCATACAATTGCATTATAAACCGGTTGACCAGTATCTTTATTCCAGATAACTGTTGTTTCTCTTTGATTTGTTATTCCTATTGAATCAATATTTTTTGGATCAATTTTAGATTTTTTGATTACATCTGTAATTGCTTTTAACTGGGTATTCCATATTTCAAGTGGATCGTGTTCAACCCATCCTTCCTTTGGAAAAAATTGATTAAACTCATATTGTGCTATCTCAATAGGTTTTGCATTTTTATCAAATAAAATTGTTCTAGAGCTTGTAGTTCCTGCATCAATAGCTAAAATATATTTATCCATAAATTCTTTATTGCAATTTAATAAAAAACCCTCCACACTGGAGGGTTTTTATTATTTCTATATACTAATAGTTAAGAATTAGTTCCAAGTTTTAACTGGGACAGTAGTTCTTGAACCATTGTAATCAGATATTGACATAGTCTTAGAGAAAAACTTTTCAAAGGCTTGAGCCTCTGCCTCATTTTTAGGACCGAAACCTAGCATTGCAGCTTGATCTTTATACATCATATATATATAGTGAGTCTCTCCTTTTTCTCCATGAGTATAAGCACCAAGTGAGACATAACCTGTCGGCTTAAATACTTCCATTAACTCAAGGAATGCAGCACCAAATTTACCTTGATCTTTTACATTGAAAGACCACTCCTGAGCTCCAAAAACTTCCTCATCTGATCCAGGAAATCTTGCTAAGGTTTGTCCACCTTTAATAGATTGGATTGTAGCAAATTTTTCTACACCTGAATTATAAGCATCGTAAGCATCTCCAGATCTTAGAGCTCTTAACTCAACAAGTCCTTCAACCGGTCCAATAAAATTAATAATATGTGTTGGACTTCCCTTTGGACTATGATAAATTGCTTCAAGAGATACCGATGTACCTTCTGGCATTTCAATACTTGAATAAAAATCATCCATTAAGTTTAATACATATGGAGCATTTCCTGAATCTACATTAAGTGCAACCTCTTCCCAAGTAACATTATTCTGTGCAGTTGAGAAAGTAAAACTTAATATAGCTAATAATAGTAAATTGAATTTTTTCATTTTAATTAATTTATGATTAATTCTAAATATAATCATTAGATTATTAAATTAGAATTTATAATCTAACTATCTTAAAAAGCTTCCACCATTTACATCAATTGTTGACCCAGTTGAATGATCCATTTTACCAGAGACAATAAGTGAGACTAATGGCGATATATCTTTTGTCTCTGTTAGTCTATCTAGAGTAATCCCTTGCTTAACAACATCCTCACCATGTTTATCAATAAAACTCTGAGCCATCTCAGTTCTAACAAATCCTGGGGCTATACTTATTGCTACAATATTATCTGTCTGTCCAAATGATCTTGACATAGTTTTTGTTAATGAGATAATTCCTCCCTTGGAGCATGCATAGGAGATATAATCTTGCTGCTCTCCTCTGAATGCAGCTCTGGATGCAATATTTATGATTCTCAATCTAGAGTTAATTTTTTTCTCTCTTTTATATTTTAGAAATTCCTTAAAAATCAATGAAGGTGCTTTAAGATTTACATCAATTGTTTTGTCAAACATCTTGCTCCAACTATTAATATCTAAGGAAATATCTGCTGATTCAGCAATACCTGCATTATTAATTATGCAATCAGGAAAAGATAATTTATCAATAGTGTTTACTACCATTTTTTTTATCTCTTCTTGCTTAGAAAGGTCAGCTTGAATAGAGAATGAACCCGTCTTATCTTCTTTCATCAAATCCTTTAGAGGAGATTCGTTTTTATTATAATGAAGTGCAAGCTCATGTCCCTCAGTCAAAAGATCCTGAGCTATTTTATATCCAATACCTTTTGATGACCCTGTTAATAGTACTTTCATTTTTTATATTTTTCAAACCAAGCTAGAATTGCATTAACCTTTGCAATTAAATTACTTGGCTTAGCAGCTATTCCATGATTAGCATTTGGAATTCTTACAAGCATTGTTTCAACCTTATTTAACTTTAAACCAGCATAAAATTGTTCGCTCTCAGCCATTGGAGTTCGATAGTCTTTTTCCCCAGTAAGAACCATAGTCGGGGTTTTTACGTTGCCAACATAGCTTATAGGTGACCTTTTCAGATAACTCTCAGGATCATCCCATGGAAAATCTTTAAACCAGTATTTATAAAAGTATCCAATATTATCTGCGTATAATACAAAGCTATACCAATTGATTACTGGCTTTGCAACAACAGCAGCAGCAAACCTATCAGTTTTTCCTACTATCCAGGATGTTAATACTCCTCCTCCACTTCCACCAGTCACAAAAAGATTTGATTCATCTATATATCCTTTTTCAATAACAAAGTCTACTCCTGATATTAAATCGTCATAATCTTGACTTGGATAATTATGATGAATCAGATTTCCAAATTCTTTACCATAGCTTGTACTCCCCCTAGGATTAGTATATAAAACCACGTAGCCTTTAGATGCAAAGAGTTGAACCTCTGATGAAAAATGAAATCCATAATTTGTATGTGGGCCACCATGAATCTCTAAAATTAAAGGATACTTTTTTGAACTATCAAAGTTTGGAGGTTTTACAATCCATCCATGGATCATCTTGCCATCATAAGAAGATTCGTACCATATCTCCTCAACATTTCCTAGATTTTTATAATCAAATAAATCCTTATTTAAATTTGTCAATCGCTTTTTTGATCCTCTATAGCCAACAGCAAGATCAGCAGGGTTATAGGCTGTCCCATAAGTAAATGAGTATCTATTATTCTTTGATAAACTAAAAAATCCTCCACTGTAAGGCCTTGAAAATGACAAGCCTCCTACTTCATCAACTTCCTTTTTAAATTTACCATCTAGTGTAGTTGAAGCAATTCTAGTTACCCCCTTATCATCAAACTGAAAAAAAATTTTCTTATTATCACCAGACCAGTAAATATTTGAAATATTTCTATCAATATCTAGTTGAATTTTATATTTATCTGATCCATCTGAATTCATTATATATATTGAATTTTGTTGATACCCTAAATACTCATCGTCATAACCTAAATATGCAATCATAGAATTATCATGAGAAACCTTTGGACTATAATCAGGACCATTTCGTGAAGTAAGTGCTTTGTGCTCACCTGAATCTAAATTAAGCACATATATTTCAGAATTATTGGTGTTGTAATCAGAGTCCTCATTAAGGTTTGCAGAAAATATAATTTTATCATTTCCAAGCCATACTCCTTGTCCAGCTCTTTTTTCAGGTTTTATATTACTAATTTGTCTAGGTGTTCCTCCATTAATTGGAATAGTGAAAAATTGAACCTCGCCAGGCTTTCTAAATCCCGAACTATCATACCTGTAGTTTAAATCTGATATTTCAACAGGAGGATCGTTCCACTTTGCACCCTTGGGCTTGTCTGGCATCTCTATTAAAGTATCTCTTTCACTATCTATAAATGATGAGAATAAAATGTAGTTATCATCTGGTGACCATTGAATTGATTCAATTGAATATTGATAGTTTGTTAATTTTTGAATTGAATTATTATTCAAATCATACAGAAAAATTTGAGATTTTCCTTCTCTATTTGATTTGAATATAAACTTATCTCCTTGATTGGACCACTTTGGAGAATTATCTTTAAAATTTCCTGTTGTTATTGGCCTATTATTTGTTCCATCATAATTAATTAACCAAATGTTTGAAAAGCTTTCATCTGTCATTATATCATTAAAGTTTCTTTGATATAGTACTTTATCTCCATTGGAAGATATTTGAGTATTAGAGACATATTCTAAGTCAAATACATCAATAGGTTCAAAAATATTTGAGGTTTGAGAAAATGCACTAACCGATACAATAGATATTAATAAAATTTTTTTCATAAATTAAGTTAATTAGTAATTTTTGATTTTAAAGTTATTAAAATTAGAATGTTAAAAAGAATTATATACTTAATAATATTATTTGTTATTTTTTCCTGTGAAAAAAATAATAATAGTCCAAATATTGTCTTCATTTTAGCTGATGATCTTGGCTATGGTGATTTATCTTCTTATGGATCCGAAACAATAGAGACAATCAATATTGATAAACTTGCTGAAAATGGAGTTAAACTAACATCATATTATGCAGCTCAACCAGTATGTTCTGCCTCAAGAGCTGCTATACTTACAGGTGTATACCCAAATAGAATAGGGATTTATAATGCCTTTGGACCTACATCAGACTCAGGTATAAGTCATAGTGAATATACCCTAGCTGAGATGTTAAAAGATAATGGTTACAAAACAGGCATTTTTGGTAAATGGCACCTTGGAAGCAAGAAAGAATTCTTTCCTACAAATCATGGATTTGATGAATTCTATGGAATATTGTATTCAAATGATATGTGGAGATGGCATCCAGAGTATCCTGAGGGGTATCCACAAGATTTACTTTTATACAGAAATGAAAATGCCTTAAAAGAGATAATAGATCAGTCTAACTTAACAAAAGAAATAACAACTGAGAGCATAAACTTTATCGAAAAAAATAAGGATAATCCTTTCTTTCTCTACATTGCTCATCCTCAGCCTCACGTTCCACTTTTTGTATCTAAAGATTTTGAAGATTTAACTGGAAATGGACTCTATGCAGATGTTATCACAGAAATAGATTATTCAGTGGGTAGGGTTTTAGAAAAAATAGAAGAGGTTGGTCTAACTGAAAATACAATTGTTGTTTTTACATCTGATAATGGACCCTGGCTTTCTTATGGAAATCATTCCGGTTCATCTGGGATTTACAGAGAGGGGAAAGGGACAACTTGGGAAGGTGGAGTTAGAGTTCCTAGCATAATTAAATTTCCAAATGGATTGAAACCTAGTGAAATTGATGAGCCGATAATGGCTATTGATTGGATGCCAACATTTGCAAATATTACTAGGTCAAAATTATCACAAAATAAAATTGATGGAAAAGATATTTGGCCATTATTGTCAGGTGAAGTAAATCAATCTCCTCATGAAAAGTTATACTTCTACTACAGGGTTAATGAGCTCCATTCAATTAGAATGAATGATTGGAAAATTCAATTCTCAAGGACTTACAGGTCACTCAATGGAAAAAAAGGAGGAAAAGATGGAATTCCTGTAAAGTATGAAATGAATAATATAGATAAAAATGAATTATATAATTTAAAGGATGATCCTCAGGAGAGAATTGATGTCTATGATAAATTTCCTGAGATTGCAAAAAAAATGGAAGAACTTGCTGAAAAAGCAAGACTTGAATTAGGTGATAATTTAAAAGGGAGGAAAGGGAAAGGTAATAGATTGAGTAAAAATTAATTTAAATAAAAAGTTATGAGAAATATTTTATGTTTTGCTTTTATGCTTATAAGCTTTAGTACATTTTCACAAAAAAAAATTCTAGATCATTCAGACTTTGATCTATGGAACAGAGTTGTGAGTCCAAAAATTAGTGCTGAAGGAAACTTCATTATGTATTCAGTAGAGAAGGGGGAAAAGGATCAACATATTAAAATAAAAGATACTCAAAGTAATCTGATATTTGATTATGAACGTTCTGAAGGTGGACAGTTTACATATGATTCAGAGTTTGCCATTTTTACTATCAAAGCATGGAAGGATAGCATTGTAGAGATGAAAAGGAGAAAGGTAAAAAAAGATAAAATGCCAAAGGACACAATTGGCATTTTTAATTTAAAAGATAAGTCTTTACATAAAATTGCAAATATTAATTCTTATAAACTACCTGAGAAATGGTCAGGTTTCATTGCCTACACTTATGATAATGATACATTGAAAGAAAATAAAAAATCAAAAGATTCAACTCAAAATAAAAAAGATAAAAAGCTAAAAAAAAGTAGTTCTAAAAATGGATACCCTCTAGTAATTAGAAATCTAGAAAATAAAAAAGAAGACACTATACCTTTTGTTACAAACTACACTTTTGCAAAAGAGAAAATGATACTATCCTACATCACAACAGGGATAAAAGATTCTATAAAATCTGGTGTTTATGTAAAAAATTTAAAATCAAATAATACTAAACAAGTCTTCGAATCTCACAATAAGACAAAATATTTTAAACTTAATTTAAGCCATTCTGGAGATAATTTAGCTTTTGTAATAGATGCTGATTCCACTAAAACATATCATAGACCATATGAACTTTACACTTGGAACTCTTCTTTAAATAATGCAAAGTTAGTTTTAGATAAAGATAGTTCTCCAAAAGGGTATAGAGTATCTTCTGATGGTGAAATTAAATTTTCTAAAGATGAGAGTAAATTATATTTTGGTTTAGCTCTTCCTGAAATAATTCAGGATACACTATTATTGGATGAAGAAATTGTAAATGTTGAAGTATGGACCTATGATGAACCCAGATTATATACTATTCAAGAAAAACAAGTTAAAAATGACAGGAGAAAATCATTTCAAACAGTTTTTCATCTAAAAGATTCCAAATTAATTCAAATAGCAACTAAAGAATTTCCAAACGCCTTATTATCGAATGAAGGGAATGGTGATTATGCTTTGATAAGCAACCCTGAGCCATATCAATTAAGTTCACAATGGACTGCACTTTTTTCTATGAATGATTTAGCTATTAAAAATATTAATAATGGAGATTCTAAAATAATAATTAAATCTAATCCAAGTACTGCAAGATTTAGCCCAGAAGGAGAATATGCCTTTGGATATAATCAAGTTGATAGCACCTGGTATACTTATAATGTCAAGACCTCAAAGTATACAGAATTAACAAAAGGAAAAGTTTTTTATGACGAGCTTAATGATTCTCCAGACTATCCAAGATCATATGGTTTAGCTGGATGGACCAAAAATGATAAAAAAATTCTTATTTATGATCGATATGATATTTGGGAGTTTAATCCTGATAATGCTACAAGTAGAAGACTAACCAAAGGACGAGAAACTAAAACTTCTTTCCGATATGTAAAACTAGATCCTGAAAAGAGGCATATTGAAGAATCAAGAAAAATGCTCATGACAACATTTAACGAGATAACAAAAAACTCAGGATATTTAGAATATAATTATAGGAACAACACAGGCAAACAATTAAAGGACGGTCCTTTTAGATATTCAACACCTAGAAAAGCTAGATTAACTGATAATGTTATTTTCAATAGACAATCATTTGAAGAGTATCCTAACATTAGAATTTCTGATTTAAGTTTTAAATCTGAAAAAATAATAAGTGATGTAAACCCACAACAAAAAGATTACAATTGGGGAACTGCTGAGATAGTTAATTGGACTTCACTAGATGGTTTACCGTTAACAGGAATGCTGATAAAGCCAGAAAATTTTGATCCAGATAAAAAGTATCCTATGATCGTAAATTTTTATGAGAAAAGTTCAAATGGCCTTCATTATCATAGAGCACCATCTCCTGGAAGATCATCAATTAATTATAGTTTTTACACTAGCAGAGGATATCTTATATTTAATCCAGATGTTTATTATAGAGTTGGCTATCCAGGTGAAAGCGCATTTAATAGTGTTATACCTGGAGTGACATCGCTTATAGAAAGAGGATTTGTAGACGAATCTAATATAGGTGTTCAAGGACACAGTTGGGGAGGCTACCAGATTGCTTATCTAGTTACTAAAACTGATATCTTCAAAGCAGCAGAATCTGGTGCTCCAGTTGTAAATATGATTAGTGCTTTTGGAGGGATAAGATGGGATACTGGATTGAGTAGACAGTTTCAGTATGAACATACCCAAAGTAGAATTGGAGGAACACCATGGGAATATCCGCAGAGATACTTTGAGAACTCACCTATTTATAATATTGATAAGATTAACACACCATTATTAATAATGCATAATGATGCTGATGGACATGTTCCCTGGTACCAAGGCATTGAGTTTTTCATGAGCTTAAGACGTCTTGGAAAACCATCTTGGTTGTTAAATTATAATGGTGCAAGACATTGGCCTCTCAAGATGCAGAATAGAAAAGATTTTAATATTAGAATGCAACAGTTTTTTGATCACTATCTTAAAGGTGAAGGCAAACCAGTTTGGATGGATAGAGGTGTACCTGCAATCGAGAAGGGAATAAACCAAGGGTATGAATTAATTGATTAATGGGAGTTGAAGAAAATGTGGGCGCTGAGGGATTCGAACCCCCGACCCCCTCGGTGTAAACGAGGTGCTCTAAACCAACTGAGCTAAGCGCCCTATTAACAGGATGCAAATATAGTTTATTTTAAATTTTCTATCATATACTTTCTTAATTTAGTTACATGAAAAATAATATCAAACTTTTAGATGGAAGTATGGCCTATCCATTAGAGTTAGATGGTTATAATCTTAACAATAGACTTTGGACTGGAGATGCATTAGTCAATAATCCTGAACTCATTAAAAAAATTCATAAAGGTTATATCAATTCAGGTGCAGATTATTTATTGACTTCTACATATCAAATTAGTTATGATATTTTAAAAGAAAAAGGGATTGATTCGCAGGATATTAAAGAGATTTTTCAAAAATCATTGGATATTGCCAAGGATGCCGTTAAAGAGTCTAAAACAAATAAGAATATAAAAATTGTAGCTAGTTTAGGCCCATTTGCATCATATAAGAAAAGTGCGTCAGAATATGTAGGTATCTATGATTCTACTGATGATGAAATATTAAATTTTCATCTCAATAATCTTAATGTTGTTAAAGATATCGACTATGAAATCATTTTATACGAAACCATACCTTGCTTGAGAGAAATTAAAATACTATCTATGATTTTTGAAAAGCTAAATAAAGAAATATGGGTATCTATGACATGTGGTGATGATATCAATTTTAGAGATGGTTCATCAATAGGAGAAGCCTGCAGTATCTTATCCAAATTTGATAATATAACTACTATTGGTCTTAACTGTTTTTCTCCACTATATGTAGAGGAGGCATATGAAATCATAAAAAATAATACTGAAAAGAAAATTATACTCTATCCTAACTCCGGGGAAATTTATAATCCAAAAGAAAAAAATTGGAATGGAAATAAGTTATATGAAGACAAGATGATCAAAAAATGGTTAAGTTTATCACCAGATATAATAGGAGGATGTTGCAGAGTTGGTTATGATGAAATTAAAAAAATGAGAGAAGAAATAGATAATTATGAAAAATAGGATATATAATTACATAGTATCTTTTGTTGCTGTTTTGATTTCAATTTCATTAGGAATACTTACAGGAATAGATGAGGTAAGAAATGGAATTATATTGTCTTTTATTTTTCACTGGTTATTATTCATTCCTGCTTTTATCTTTAAAACAGAGAAATTTTATGACCTGACCGGAAGTTTATCATACATAACTGTAATATTGTATGTACTCATTTCATCTAATGATGGAACTAGCAACTTTGGAAATATCATTCTTTCATCTTTAATAATAATTTGGACCTTACGATTAGGAACATTTTTATTTTTAAGAATAAAAAAAGCAGGCGAGGATAAAAGGTTTAGGGAAATAAAAAAATCATTTAGTTGGTTTTTTATGGCATTTACTGTTTCAGGGATGTGGGTATCAATTTGTGCACTTTGTGCATTAACTGGAATATCAAATGGAATAGAGTTAAACAATATAACATACATAGGTATTATATTATTTATAATTGGATTTACATTAGAAATAATAGCTGATACTCAAAAGACTAATTTTAGAAAAAATAATGAGAACAAGGACAAATTCATTACAACAGGATTATGGAAATATTCGAGACACCCCAACTATTTAGGTGAAATTATTCTATGGATTGGAGTAGCAATAATTAGCTACTCATCCCTTGAGATAAGTCAACTATTCACTCTTGTATCGCCAGTATTCACATATTTACTTCTTGTATACGTAAGTGGAATAAATTTATTAGAAAAAAGCGGACAAAAGAAGTGGGGAAGTCTAAGTGAATATAAAGAATATAAGAGAAAAACTCCGAGATTATTTTGGTTCATATAATACTATACTTAAAAATAAATAATTATATAAGTATAGAGTTATAGGTCTAATTGATTCGAATACTAAAGCCTAATGTGACAAAAAATAAATCATTATTCAGACCTTTACCTATGGACAAGTCTAATTGTTTATCATTGTCCAAGAGATAAGTTAAGCCTGAGTCAAAAGTAGAATTAGAAGTTTCTGAACTTGAATCACCAAAAAATTCAAAAAAAACTGAAAACGGGCCTAGAGACTTTCCGTAAAATATTGAATAAGTATATTTTACATCGTAATTAATAAATTTATTATACCCAATATTATATCCAATTTGAGAGTCAGGGTTTAAATTGTGTGTAACTAACAATTTATTTAAAAATCCATATTCATTATTCGAAAAAACTTCTGGAGCAGTTGGAATTGATAGATATGTTAAAAATCCAATATTAGTATTAATTTGATCATTATCTAATATTTTAAACTTAGAGCCTAATTCAAAATCACCAAAAGAAGACTTTTTTTGATAGGATATTTCATCATTTATTATATAATTGCTATTAATCCTTAATTCAACACCATTAAGAATTCCAATTCTAAACAATGAGTTAATCTTTGACTGTGTTTCCTCAACTGAAACTCCTGTCTCAATTTGAACATAACCTGTTTCAATTACTAATGGAGAATCCGTTTGACTTGGCCTATCAGTTGTTAATTGCGAGTAAATTGTCGAAGATTGAAATATTAAAAAAAGAAATATTAAAAATTTATTACTCATAAAATAGTTTTTGCAATAAAGTTACTCCCTGTTATTAGTATTATGTCTTGATCTGAACAATTACCTTTCACACTATCAAGTAATCTTTTAGGATTCTTATCAAAGATAATACTTCTACCTACATTTTGAATAATTTCACTTTGAGTCATTCCTCTTTCCATATTAATAGATGTGTAATATATATTTGAATTTGAAGGTAATGTAACTATAAGCTCATTTATGTTTTTTCCTTTTACAAATGCAAGAATAATATGTAATTGATTGTATTTGGTTTTTTTTAATTGAGATGAAAGACTTTCAAATCCAGCCAAATTATGAGCTGCATCAAATATAATTTTGGGATTATTACTTATGGTTGTCCATCTACCAATTAATGAACTATTCTTAGTGACATTGGATATACCAGCTAATATTGAATCATTATTTATATTATCAAGATTAAGCGCCTTACATGTATAAATAGCAGTTTTTATATTGGTGTTCAAATAACTCACGCTTGAGTAGTTCTTCTGATCATTTAGATCAGGAACAAAAGTTATTGAGGAAGATACTTCTTTAGCTTTTTTAACAAAAATTTCATCAACAATTTTATTTCTTTCTCCAATAATAATTTGAGAGTTCTTCTTAATAATACCAGCCTTTTCATTAGCAATCTTCTCTAATGTATCACCAAGAACATCAGTATGGTCATATGAAATATTAGTTATAACTGAGATTAATGGATTTATAATATTAGTAGCATCTAGTCTTCCTCCTAAACCTACTTCAATTATTGAATAATCAACTTTAGATTTTATAAAATAAGCTAATGAAATACAGAATGAAAGCTCAAAAAAACTTAATTCTAATTTTTCTATTAGATTCTTATTATCATTAATAAAATTGACAATAAAAGACTTATCTATCATCTTATTATTAATTTTTATTCTTTCCCTAAAATCAAAAAAATGTGGAGAAGTAAAAATTCCAACTTTATATTTAGATTCTTGTAAAATAGATGAAATATATGCTGATGTACTCCCCTTTCCATTTGTTCCACCAACATGTATTAATTTTAGTGAGTCTAAAGATAATTCTAGGGCAGAAATAAATTTTACGACATTATTAAGGCCAGGATTATATGCTTTTTTACCTATAGCTTGATATGAGGGCAGTCTAGTTAAAATCCAATCTTCTGTTTTACTATAGTCCAATGTATTATACTAAGACATATGCTTCAAGAAGAACAAAAGTTATAAACCCAGAAATAAAACCTATGAAGGCTAACCAGCCAATCTTTTTTAGATACCAGAAAAATTCAATTTTCTCCATCCCCATAGCAACTACTCCTGCAGCTGATCCTATAACTAACACACTACCACCTGTACCAGCAGCATAAGCGATAAGATGCCATAAAGAATCATCAATTGGCTGCGAGAACATACCTATTGATGCAGCAACTAATGGGACATTATCAATAACTGCTGATCCTAAACCTAAAAGCCCTGCAACTATTCTAATATCTGGTATCACAGTTTCTAGATATTGTGCAAACTCAAATAAATACCCAATAGATTCTAGAGCAGCTACAGCCATAAGTATTCCCAAAAAGAAAAGAATACTTGGTAATTCAATTTTAGTTAGAGCACTATGAACAGGACTTTTACTGTGCATTATGCTATCATCATTAGGCGTGGTAATATTAAACTTTGTACCACTAAATATTTCAGCAAAAGTTGCAACAATGGCTAAAGATAACATCATACCAACATATGGAGGCAACCCAGTTATAACCTTAAATACAGGAACAAATATTATCCCACCTAATCCTAACCATAACATTGTAGTACCTATTCTTGTAATATTAGTTTCATCATTATCTACTTTACCAACATTGCCTTTAAACGGTTTTAGAAATGAAGCCACATAAATAGGGACAACCATACATACAACAGATGGAATGAAAACATAGTATAACAACATAGGTACTGTAACTTTGTCTGCAATCCAGAGCATAGTTGTTGTTACATCACCTATTGGAGACCAAGCACCACCAGCGTTAGCGGCAATAACAATTAAACCAGCAAACCATAATCTTAAGTTCTTGTCTCTAATAATCTTTTGTAGAATTGTTATAAGTACTATTGTAGCAGTTAGGTTATCAATTATAGCAGATAATATAAAAGCAAGTATTGCAAATATCCAAAGAAGACTTTTCTTGGATTTAGTCCTTATAAAGGATTTAATCTTTTCAAAACCATTATAGTAATCAATAATCTCAACTATTGTCATTGCTCCCAAAAGAAATATTAATATTTCAGATGTATGAGAGAGGTGATATGCCATTATTTTCTTGACTTTTGTAGGTATTAATTCCCGAAGTTCGGTGTCAACCTCAAAAACGGGTATATTAAAAATTGCTATAATTGCCCATAAAAAAGCCATCATTCCAAGTGCAGGGATTAACTTGTCAATCCTTAAACTATGCTCAAGAGTTATTAATAAATAACCAGTAATAAATATTCCTAATAGTATTGTTTCCATTTAAATAAAATTTATTCCCAAGATTTGAGCATAACTCTTGTTATGCTCCTTGTGTATTCTTCATCTTTTGTTGCGTCTAACCAATTCACAATTGCATCTGATTCTTCTTTTGTTGCTGCATTACCAAAATCAAGTGCAGAAACTAAGTCTGGAAATGTTGCATATATATAGTGCGTCTCTCCATTCTCGACACCATGAGTGGTTTGACCTATTGATACATAACCAGATGAGTCACCAAACACAGACATTAAATTAGCAAATGCACCTATAAACTTTATAGGATTCTTAACCTTCCACTGATGAGATTGAGCAATTGTCTCTTGCCATTTATCAACATTATATCTTACAAGGGTAACTCCAGCTGTGACTGCATAACCGTCTCGTCTTGTTAAAGAATTTAATCTAGAAACATAAGCATCCCAATCGGAATTAAGTTTTCTGGACTCAAACTCTACAAGACTTTCTTTTGTACCTGCAAAATTAAGAATGTGAGTTGCTTCTTCACTTGATCCTTTATACTCAATACTCCATAGTGAGACTCTAATTCCTTCAGGGATTTCAATATTAGAATAAAATCCATCAATTAGATTAAATACTGCTTGTGTATTCTCAAATGGCACATTTAAATTTACATTTTGCCAAGTAATATTTTGAGAACTTAAAGAAAGTGTAAAAAAAGTAGATAAAATTATAAAAGCTTTTTTCATTAGTTTGACTTAAGGTAAACAACTAATTTATTAAAAAAATTAATACTAAGGAATATATATCTTTCCAGAACAATGATCTTTTTTAGCTCCAGTAACTGAAGAGTAGCAATTATTAATTTTGAGAACCCTTAATAAACCTAAAAAGGAAAAAATTAAAGCTTCTTTATATTCAATTATTTTTGGATCTGGAATAGTTATTTTTGAATTAGTTAATTTTTTTATTCTTTCAATAAGATAGTCATTATAAGCTCCCCCTCCTGTTATTAATACTTTATCTTGATCCTCTATATTTTTTACAATTTGAAATGCAAAGTGATTTGAGAATGTATTCATTAAATCTTCAAGTGGTATATTCTTGAACTTGTTTAAAATTGGATGAATTTGATCATTAACCCATTCAATACCCAACGATTTTGGAGGGTCTTTTTTAAAATAATTCAATTTTTGTAGTTGATCATATAAATCTTTATTGATACTTCCAGTAGATGCTATATATCCTCCATCATCATATTTTAGTTCCATTATTCTCGATAAATAATTAAACACAATATTTATTGGACAAATATCATAGGCAATTATATTATTTTTAATTCTCTTAGTAATATTAGCAAATCCTCCAAGATTAATTAATGTAGTATATTCAGGAAAAAGATACTCTTCTCCAACAGGAACTAAGGGTGCACCTTGGCCACCCAACTCTACATCTTGAACTCTAAAGTCACAGACAACCTTTTGATTAATATATTTTGCGAGAACTGGCAGATTTCCAATTTGATAAGTTATTGATTTTGATGGTTGATGTAAAGCTGTATGACCATGTGAACTAATAAAATCAATATCTTTTATTGAAAATTCATTAATAAAGTCAATGATATATTTAGATAAAAGCTTAGTATAATCAGAATCAATTTTTTTTATTGAATCAATTTTTTCTTGGCTTATATTCTGTAATAGAGTTATCCATTTTTTTTCATACTTATAAGTATTTGAGTGAATTATTTCATATTTCCAATATTGTTCAAATTTAAAATTGACATAAACTAAATCTATTCCATCTAAGGATGTACCAGACATTATACCTATAATATTAAATTGTTTCATTCTAACTAAAAAAGTTCCAGACTAGACCTAGTCTTACTGACATATCTCTATATGGGCTAAATGGGTCAGAATAATAATCATAACCCGTAAATGAACTGTTTAAATGCTCAACTTTTATAAAGACTCTTGTTTGTTGGATCTTAGCATTAAAGAAAAAATCAAATCTAGGGAACTCCCCTATCTCTTTGTAATTTTGAGTAACAAATTCTGAAATTAAAGGGTTATAATAATCTGCAAAGTATTTAGTAAAGTAATTAAAAGTAATTCCAGTTTGAATAAACAAAGATTTATTAAAAACATCTGCTGAATACATTATTGTGTTTCTAGTTACCCATTCGGGGACATTGAGTGTTGAAAGATTTCCTAGGGTAACTTCTTGTTCATTTTTTTGATATCTAGCGGTATTAATAAAACTAAATTTTCCAAAGTCAACCTTGCTGAACAATTTTAAACTATAATAATTAATCTTATTATCTGCTTGATTAACAACCGCAAGTCTTTTTGTATCGGTTTCACCAGTTAATGCATTAGTATTCTCTCGAAAAAAAGTGTAATTATCAATTTTATTATAATCAGCAGTAAGAACTAATAACTCTCTGTAAGATAATTTCAGATTTATGTTTGAAATCTTTTCATCATATAAATTATCATTAAACCAATTATAACTTTCATAAGCACTCCTGTAAAATTTAAAGTTAAAGTTTGGAGACTTTTCTATAATTGAAGAGCTAATTTGAAAGTTTATATTTTTAATTGGATTACCTTTAATATCAAGAGAAATAAAATCTGATTTAAAACTATTTTTTGAAGATTTATTTAGATTTAATTCAAAAGTATATTTTTTAAATACTTTTTTCCAATCAAAAGATATATTTGATTGGTCTTCATTAAGTTCAAAAATTGAATTATTAATTTCTTGATTATCATAGATCTTAAAACTATTATTCCAATTTGTTAAAGAATATGATAGTTTGACTCTCCCTATTTTTGAATCAGATGATAATATTAGTCTGTTTTCTTGTTCAATAAATCTATTTAAATCCGAAACTGTCTGATCATCAGTAATAAAATCTAAAACATCACCAAATGTTTTATTATTCATTTCATCAATAAAATCAACTTTTTTATATTCATGAGTAAATTGGTAGTTTACAGCAAGTGTGTTTGTTCTATCTTTTTTATTTTGTATAACTATTCTTTCAAAATCTGAAAAAAATCTTTTAGAGTATAGAGATCCTCTGGAGAAAAGCTGTGGACCTAATCTTGACCTATCTAGATAGCCATCGTATTCAATCATTTTGAATGACCCATCTTCATTCTCAATTTGAGTACCATCTGCATTAAGCACAAAATAATTTGTTGCTTGTTCAAAAAAATATAAACTGTCAGGGTCAAGACCTCCATTTTCTTGATTAAAAATATTTTGTGAAACAAAATGAAATCTCCAGCTTGAAAGTTGATTTTTTGATTTGAAGTTTGAGCTAAACCTAAACTGGTTACCTCTTGATCTTGTGTTTAAATAATTTCCAAGAGATTTATAGCCCTTATGAGCAATAGTAAAATTATATTGGGGATTCAAATTTATTGATACTAGAACATCTAAAAGCTGTCCTTGCTCAAATGTTGACTTAGCAAAAATTTCTGTGAAAGGAGTAGGGACATTATAATATCCTATATCCTCTTTTTCAAAGTAATGAAAATGCTTTCCCCTTGCACCAATATCTGGCTTTGAAAAATCCCTAAAGTTATATGCTAGTTTATTATATGTATGGGCTGAATTAGCAAATGAAATTAAATCAAATGAGTCCTCTCTTAAAAAATTAAATTTATAATCCTTGGATATATTTAGAGTAGTATCAACATTATCAACTCTTCCATCCAAATAAAATATTTTATAATAATCAGTATTTAATGTATCCTTTTCTTCACCTTTACTTTTCTCCTTTAGTGCCTCTTCTTGAGCTTTTATCTTCCCCTCTAAATCAATTGATTGAGAAAATATGTTTGCATGTATCAAAAAAAAAGATAAAACCAGAAAAAACTTCTGCATGTATTTTGTAATTTCATACTAAGTTAGTGTTTCTTTATAAATTTTGATTTTCTAAAATGTTAATGAGCAATTTTTCTAATGCAAGTTTTGAAGCTGGTATTGATGAAGCAGGAAGAGGAAGTCTGGCAGGACCTGTTACCGCTGCTGCTGTAATTTTTCCTAAAGATTATAAAAATGATTACTTAAATGATTCAAAAAGACTTTCTGAAAAAAAAAGAATTGAGCTAAAACAAATAATAGAAAATGACTCAATTGACTTTGCAGTTTGCTCAATTGCCCCATCTACAATTGATAAAATCAATATTCTTAATTCCACTTTTAAAGCTATGCATGGTGCTTTAAATAGTTTGAAAATTATTCCAGATTTTATAATTGTTGATGGCAATAAATTTAAAAAATTTAAAAATATTAATCATAAGTGTATTATAAAAGGTGATAGTAAATATCAAAACATTGCTGCTGCATCTATTCTAGCTAAAACATATAGAGATTTATACATGATAGAGCAACACCATCGTTTTCCATATTTTGGATGGGACAAAAATAAAGGCTACGGAACAGAATTTCATATAAATAGTATTTTTAAGCATGGGCTTACAAGGCTTCACAGAAAAAGTTTCACTATAAAAAAATCGCAGATAAAACTAGAATTATAATTATGAGATTTAAATTATTTTTTTTGACAGTACTATTAATTTATTCTTGTACTAACTCTGATAAAGAAGCTATTTCACTCTTTAACTTTTTACCAACTGATTCTAAAGTAATTATTAGTATAAATGATTTAGGTAATACAAAAGAAATTCTGAATAAGAATAAGTTATTGCCAACGGTATTATCAACGTCAAAAGAAATTTCTAATCAATTAGATTTACTCTCCAATAATTATTCAGATAGAAAAGGGCTTTTTTCATTATCTACTTATGGTAAAAATGAAATTTCATTCACATACATTAGAAAGTCGAATTCGTTTGATACAATTTCAGAGGTTGATACATTGAAAAATAAATATGAAAAAAGTGAAATTTTTCTAGAGGAAGTCAATGGAGAAGAAATCCATAAGGTTATTATAGATCAATATATAGTTAGCTCCAACAAAGACATAGTTCTAGAAAATATAATTAGGGATTTTTATTTAGCTAAGAATAAAGTCGATTCTGAATTTAATAAAATTATAAAGACTACTGATTCTGATGAACCTTTTAATATTTATACTAAATCTAATAATATAGGCATACTTGATAATGAACTAAATAATGTTTCTTTTTTTTCCAAAATCTAATACTTCATGGATTGGATATGATTTTAATTATTCTTTAGAGGATCTATACTTATCAGGTATAACAAGAATAACTGACTCAATAAATGGAAGAATCAGTATTTTAAAGAACATTCGATCCTCTAAAATAAAAACTGATAAAATTATTCCAAATTCATTTTTGAGTTTTCTAACTTTCTCAATTAATGATTCGGAAAAGTTCATATTTAATTTAAAAGATTATTTAAAGTACAATGATTTATCCACTCAAAATTTAAATTTTAATTCTTTAAATATTATAGATGAAATTAGCTTTGTTGAAGATCAAGAAAAATTTTTAATTCTTAATCTAATTAACAAGGAACAAATTGATAGTTATTTCAGTTTGGAAAAATTTGATGATACCTACAATATTAGTAAGATCGTTATAGACGAAGATTTAAAAATTCTTTTTAAAAATATAGATAATGAAATTTTTGGGGAATATGCTGTTTTAATAGGAGATCAATTAATTATATCAAAATCGGTTTCACAATTAAAAAAGATAATTAATTCGCTGAATATTAATGATAATCTTGGCTCAAACAATGAGTATATAAATTTTAAAGAGCAAAAGTCAGATAGTCACTCTTTTTTATGGGTTGGAAACAATAAATCAATAAACTCAAATCTTATAGATAATGACGTCTATCCATTTAGATCATTCAGTGGAAGAGTAAATGGAGATGTTGCACTACTAGAGTTTAACTATTCAAAGGCTAATACAACAGATAGCAATCAAGATGTTTATACAGAATTTTTTGTAACATTCGATAAAGAAATTATTTCAGATCCTATATGGTTAAAGAATCATTTAAATAATGATTTTGACATTGCGTTTCAGGATAGTGAAAACTATCTAAACTATTTATCAAATAAAGGAGCTCTTAATTGGAAAAAAAAGTTACCTGGAAAGATCATAGGTGATATAAAGCAAGTTGATATATATAAAAACGGAAGACAACAAATGGTTTTTCGAACTGCCAAAAACCTTTATTTACTTGATAGAAATGGAAATGAGGTTAAACAACTTAGTTTTCCAATTAATTCAAGCTTGTTAAATATTCCCATATCAATTTTTGATTATGAGAAAAATAGAAACTATAGAATTTTAATTACTGAGGATAATCGAATTAAAATGTATGATTCCAATGGAAGAATAGTTAATGGTTTTAAACCTCCGATTTTTGATTCTAATATTATTAATAGTCCAGTTCACATAAGAATTGGTAGCAAAGATTATATTGTTGTGCAATTAGAAAATGGTAATTTAAAAATTTTAGATAGGAGAGGAAGAGATAGAATAATTGTTGATAATAAAATTAAATTTAGTGGTAATCCCATTTTTAGTTATTTAGAAAACTTTACCACAACTGATAAACTAGGTAATCTTATCAATATCGATACAAATGGAAATTTAATAGAAGAGAATCTCAACTTATCAACTGAAAATTTAATTGATGTAGTTGATGATAACCTAGTCTATCTAAATGAAAATAGTTTAACAATTAAAGGAATTACTGTTGATTTACCTTTCAGTAAATTTTCAAAACCAAAAATATTTATTAATTCAAAAACTATGTTAGTTGGTATAACAGATATAAACGAGGAGAAAATCTATTTGTATAAAGATAATGGTGAGCTTGTTAAAGGATTCCCGATTAAAGGTAACTCTGTAATTGATATCAAAGATTCTGATAATGATGGTAAAATTGAGATAATATCAAGGCTTGATAACTTTTCTATTGTATCATATGAAATTAATTTATCTCAAAATTAATTTATGCATTAAAAACTAGCTTAAAGTTTTCCACCAATCTTAATTTAACTTCATTAATATCAATATCCTCTTTTTTTAACTCTTGTAAGGATGTTATTCCTTTATTTTTAATTCCACATGGTATAATGTGATTAAAATAAGTTAGATCTGGGTTAACATTAAAGCAAAGTCCATGCATTGTTACCCATCTACTAGCTCTAATTCCAAATGCGCATATTTTTTTTGATAAGCCATTATTATCTTTTACCCATACACCAGTCTCATCATTTATTGTGTATCCTGTTAAATTGTATGACTTTAAAGTATTGATGATTACCTCCTCTAATTTTCTTAAGTAAAGGTTTATGTCAGTAAAAAAATTATCTAAATCAAAGATTGGATAACCCATAATTTGTCCAGGACCATGATATGTAATGTCTCCACCCCTATTGATTTTAAAAAATTCTATTTCCCTTTTCATTAATTCTTCTTTATCAATTAGTAAGTTAGACATATCACCACTCTTTCCAATTGTATATACATGATTATGTTCAGTTAAAATCAAAAGATTCTTTGTTTCAATCTTTTCATTTAATGATCTGTTTTGAACCTTTTGATCAATAGTTTTTTTAAAAATTTTTTCTTGATATTCCCAAGCATCTGAAAAGGACATTTTTCCAATGTCTCTTACTAGAATTTTTTTATTTTTCATTTTCATTCAAATATAGAAATTTGTAGTTCAATGATTGCTTTAGAAAACTTATCTTTGTTTAAATAATTCCAATGACAGAACAAGAAAAAATTCGTAGAGAAAAACTTGAAGAGTTAAAAAAACATGGAATTAATCCCTACCCTGCAGAATTATTTCCAGTTGACAGCATATCTATTGACCTAATTAAAGAATATAAGGAAAATAGCAATGTGATTATTGCTGGAAGAATTATGTCAAGAAGGATTCAGGGAAATGCCTCTTTTGCTGAAATTCAGGATAGTAAAGGTAGAATTCAAGTTTACTTTAACAGAGATGAGATATGTATTGGAGATGATAAGACTAAGTATAATACCATTTATAAAAAGTTATTGGATATAGGAGATATTATTGGTATTAAAGGAACAATGTTTAAAACGAAAGTTGGTGAGGTTACTGTTCTAGTAAAAGACTTTACAGTGTTGAACAAGTCTCTTAGACCTCTTCCACTCCCTAAAGTAGATTCTGACGGAAAAGAATATGATAGTTTTACTGATCTAGAACAAAGGTACAGGCAGAGATATGTTGACCTTATTGTAAACTCACAAGTCAAGGATACTTTTATAAAAAGAACAAAGATTATAAATACAATTAGAAATTTTCTTAATGAAAAATCATATCTCGAAGTTGAAACTCCTATTTTACAACCTATTCCAGGAGGTGCAACAGCTAGACCTTTTATAACTCATCATAATGCCTTAGACATCCCATTATACCTTAGAATTTCAGATGAATTATTTTTAAAAAAATTAATTGTTGGTGGATTTGAGGCTGTCTATGAATTTTCAAGAGATTTTAGAAATGAGGGGATGGATAAAAATCATAATCCTGAGTTTACTATTCTTGAACTTTATGTTGCTTACAAGGATTATTTTTGGATGATGGAATTAACTGAGTCATTAATTGAAAAAGTATGTTTAGAGATAAATAGTAAAACAAAGATTCAATATGATTCAAAACAAATTGACTTTAAAGCTCCTTACGATAGAATATCAATGTTTGACGCCATTAAGAAATATACTGGATATGATATTTCTAGTATGGATGAAAATGAGTTAAGATCAATTTGTAATGATATGTCAATAGATATAGATGACAGTATGGGTGAAGGGAAACTAATTGATGCAATTTTTGGAAGCAAGTGTGAAAAGAACTTCATAAATCCTACTTTTATTGTTGATTATCCAAAGTCTATGAGCCCTTTGACAAAAGAACACAGATCAGACCCAAACCTAACAGAGAGGTTTGAGCTTATAATTAATGGTATGGAAATTGCCAATGCTTATTCTGAGCTTAATGACCCAATAGATCAATTAAAAAGATTTGAAAATCAGTTTGAATTAAGCAAAAAAGGTGATGATGAGGCAATGTTTATTGATATGGACTTTATAAAATCATTAGAATATGGAATGCCACCAACATCAGGTATTGGAATTGGAGTAGATAGGTTAGTAATGTTAATGACTAACCAGACGTCAATCCAAGAGGTTCTATTTTTTCCTCAAATGAAACCACTAAAAGAAGAACCCTCAATTACTGATGAGGCCAAAGTTATTCTCAATAAACTCATAGAAAAAGGTGAATGTAATTTAAATATCTTTAGGAGTGAATTTGATTTTTCTAATAAAAAATGGGATAAACTAACAAAAGAGTTAAGAGGTAAAGATTTAATTAATATTTATAAAAAAGGCGATGAATTACTCATCAAACCTAGTTAATTCGAATCTCTCAATTAAGCTTATTAATTTTTCTGCATATTTTGGATCAGTTGCATAACCTGCAGCTTTTAAGCCTTTTGCCCAACCCTCATAGTCTTTTCTTTTTAATTCAAATAAACTTTTATATCTATCCCTATCAACTAAAAATAAAGAATGATCACGGTATGATTTTAAGGGGTTTTTATATGATCTAAAACACTCATCTTCTTCATCGTCATCATGTGTAATTGATTTACCTTTCCATCCCTTATGACATTTAATTCCAAAATGATTATTTGCTTTTTTTGCTAATGTGCTTTCTCCATAACCAGACTCAAGGACTCCTTGTGCTAAAGTTATACTGGCTGGAATTTTATAAAATCTCATATTCTTAACAGCAGCGGGAGCAAATTTCTTAATATAAAGTTTGATTTTATCTTCAACTGATTTTTCAACCACTGATGCTGTTTTTAATGTGGAACATGATGAAAATGAGATTAAAACAAATAAGAGAAAGAATTTTTTCATAACTTTAAGATGAACGAAAATTATGAAAAAAAATATCTCATTAAAAATAATATTATTCACATTTATATTTTTTATTCAATCATGTGGAATTTATGTTCAATATGATTATGACTCTGATGTAAATTTTGATAATTATAGTTCTTACTCCTTCTATCAACCTGATATAGATGAATTAGAAATTTCAGATCTTGATAAGAAAAGAATTTTAAAATCATTAGACCTTGGATTAAAATCTAAGGGTCTTGAAAGATCAAACTCTCCTGATTTACTTGTAACATTTGAAACTAAATCTAAAGAAAGGGTCTATGTAAACAATTATCTTCCATATGGATGGTACCCATTTGCATATCATTATCCATATTCTTCTGGTTATTCAAGAGTTCAAGGTACTCTTTATGTCAGCCTAATTGATAGTAAAAATCAGCAGCTTGTATGGCAGGGTAAAGGTGTTGGTGTCTTAAATGAATTTTCGGATAACAGGGATAAAATGATTAATGACTTTGTAATAAAAATACTTGAAAAGTATCCACCTATATCTGATTAACTATCTCTTCAGACTTAGATATTACAGAACTTATACCTTTTAAATTACTACCTCCTCCAGTTGCATAAAAAGCCTGTCCACCTCCACTACCACTTATTAATGGTGATAAGTCTTTTATAATATCAGATGCACTAATTCCTTTAGTATCAACTAAATTTTTAGAAATAAAGCAGGAGATAAAAACCTTTCCATTATTATTAGATAAAAGAACTATGAAGAGATTCTCTATTTGATCTGCCAGTATAAAGCATAACTCTTTTATAGATCTTGGGTCTAAATCTACCTCATCTGCAAAAAAGTTTATATCACCAAGATTTTTAATTTTTTCTGATATTTCTTTTTTAGCTTCTTGAACCTTAGCTTTATTTTTGATCTCTATTTCCTTTTTTAATTCTTTATTTGCTTTTTCATTTGCAGCTTTTTCTCTAGAATCTTTCTTCTTTTGCATCTCTGCCATAATAATTTTTTCATTACATGTTGCTGTAATTCTTCTAATTCCAAAAGCTTGTGAACCCTCTGAGATAATACTAAATGTTTTTAATTTACTTGTGTTTTCGACATGAGTTCCTCCGCATAATTCATACGATTCATTAAATTTTACCGTCCTTATCTTATCCTCATATTTTTCTGTAAATAAACCAATTGCACCATTTTTTATTGCTGTGTCATAATCCTCTTCTCTATTCTCGATAAGAGGAATTGAATCCTTTATCCTGTCATTTACAAAACCATTTATAGAATCTATATCATTATCAGAAAGTTTAGATGGATGTGAGAAATCAAATCTAAACATATCTTCTGATATCATTGAACCTCTTTGTTCCACATGACTTCCTAGTATTTTTCTAAGCGCTTGATGCAGTAAATGTGTGCTGGTGTGATTTGATTCAATCAATGATCTTCTATTATTATTAACTTTCAGTTTTACTTTAGATTTTAAATCCGAAGGTAAGCTGGTAGTTAAATGTATTATGTCACCAGTATCTTTAAATGTATCAATAACCTTGATTTCATCACCTGAAGATATAATTTCACCAGTGTCACCAATTTGGCCTCCACCCTCAGGATAGAATGATGTCATATCAGTTACAATATGATAATTTATTTTACCATCATCTGACTTAGCTTCTCTGTATTTGCAGATATTACCTTCAATTTCAAGAAGATCATAACCCATAAAAACACTACTATTGATATTATTATCGATTATAACCCAATCTGATAAATCATCATTCTTTTTTGACTTTGATCTATTTTTTTGAATTTTCATATTCTCATTGAATCCATCAATATCAACTTTGAAAGATTTCTCACCAGCTATTAAAGATGTTAAATCTATTGGGAATCCAAAAGTGTCATATAACTTAAATGCATCATCACCATTTATAAGCTTATCATTAGGTTTAGATTCTATTAGCTCATTGATTAAATTAAGGCCTTGATTTAATGTCTTGAGAAAACCTTCTTCCTCATCTTTTATGATCGATTTGATAAAATTTTTCTGAGTAATAATATTTGGATAAAGACTAGAATATTTATCCTCAATAATATCTACTAATTCATGTATGAATGGTTTTTGAATGTCAAGGTTTGTATAGCCATATCTAATTGCTCTTCTAAGAATTCTTCGTATAACATAACCAGGACCTGTATTACTTGGAATTTGTCCATCTAATACCGTGAATACAATAGCTCTAAGATGATCAGATATCACTCTCATACCTATATCAACTTTTTCATCTCCTGCTAAATACTTCTTGTTAGAAAAATTTTCTATTTCCTTAATAATATCAGAAAATAGGTCAGTTTCGTATGTAGAGTTCTTGTTTTGAAGTGCCATACACAATCTCTCAAGCCCCATACCAGTATCAACATATTGTTTGTCAAGTTTTTGAAGAGATCCGTCTTTCTTTCTATTAAATTGGATAAAAACTAAATTCCAAATCTCCACAACTTGAGGGTGATCTTTGTTTACAAGTTCTGATCCTTTAATTTTCTTTTTTTCAGAGGGT
>CACJHI010000017.1 GCA_902593165.1 uncultured Bacteroidota bacterium
CTTTAACAGTTACGTCCCACCATTTAAGACCTACAATTCCCTCAACAATCCCTATATCAATATTACTACTATACAGATTACTTCCTTGTTCAATGTGCATTTCTAAAAAAGCATGGATATCTCCCATATTTCTTTTAACCTCATAAATCCTATCAACATTTCCACCAAGCCTTTCGACACCTTCTGCATTAGTATATCCTGAAACAGTTACAACATCCAATGTCTGCTGATTGATTTTACCTGCTAGAGCTTTGCTTCCAAAAAGCCCACCCTCTTCATTAGCAAAAACTATAACTTCAAGTGGATGATTTAATGAGATATTTTTTGAATAAACAGTCTGTAAAACTTCAATTGCATGTATTACACCAGCTGTTCCGTCATAATGCCCTCCATTAGGAACAGCATCAACGTGAGAACCAAATAAAATTGGTTTTAATTTACTATTATTTGGATTATAGTGTGCAATAAGATTACCTGCAAAATCAGTATAAACTTTAGCACCAGTTTTTTTAAGTTTATTGGAAATATAATCTCTTGCCTGAATTTCAAAGTCACTGTATGCCACTCTATCATTTCCTTGATTCTCATTTACTCCAAATTTTTTCAAGTTCTCAAAAAGATCAATGATTCTATCTTTTTCAACTTTATAATCCTGAGAATAAACAATTGAGGAGCTTAACGCAAAAATAAATAATAGTTTTTTCATAATGTAAATTTAAGAATTAATTGATTTGGACAATAAACTATGGAAATGGTGAACACCCTTTTCCATGGTAGGCGAGAATCTACCAGTTGAATAATATTTTGATTTTAAACCTTTATTTACTCCTTCTACAACAAATTCATCTTCCCTTTCAACCTTATCAAGATTTGCTCCTGCTCCTAATTCTAACTTAGACTCATCATATACATAACTTAAGAAAGAGACTTTAGTTTTATTCATATTTATGGGCTTGATTATATTAATAGAAATTCCCCACGGATAAACATTAACCATGATGTTTGGGAAGATCCAATAATAGTATGCTGAAATATTCTTGTTGTAATCTTGGTGATCTTTAGGAAAATCAAACACAGCATCATCTCCATCTTTTGAATATCCAATCTGTAGATTAAAATACTCATCAATTTCAGTATCATACTTTTCGTAATCCAAGACATCATTTAAATCGTTATGAACAAATGGGATATGAAATCCTTCAAGATAGTTATCACAATATAAAGCCCAGTGAGAATTTACCATATAATCTTTACTTAAATCTGGACGATATTCAATATGATCCATTGGCAAGAATGATATTCTTTGATTAATTTTAGAACAAACAGGCTCAAAGTCAAAAGATGGTTCTAGACCTACAAAAATGAAAGGTCCAAGATTAGCAATTGGAAACTCTTTGAGATCATCACAATCCCTGGGAAATTCTTTTGCTAAACTAAACTCTGGCATAGACTTAAATTTTCCATCAAGATCAAATTTTCTCCCATGGTACATGCATCTCAAGTCTCTGACATTACCCTTATTATTAATAATAATATTAGCTCTGTGAGTACAAACATTTGAGAGACAACTTATTTTTTCATCTTCATCTTTAACAAGTAATAATGGCTCCTCAACATAGTTTTTGATAAATTCAAATGGATAAGTATTTATGTTAATGGGTAAAATAGATTTATGACCTACAAATTGCCATGATTTTAAAAATACTTTTTCTTTAAGTTCTTCAAAATATGAGTTGCTTCTGTAAAAAATAGCAGGGAGAGTTTCTGCTTTTTCTATGTCTGGATTAACATAAATCTTTGTCATAAAGACTTTAATTTAAATTAGTTAAAAGAATATTAAAAATATAAAATAATGTTCTAATACTAAATATACACATTAGATTTGCGATCTGTAAATTATGGAAAGAAGAAAGTTTTTAAAAAATACATGTCCAACAATTACATTTGCATTTTTTGGGCTATCATATATACAAGCTTGCTCAAAGTCTGATGATGAGTCATCTTCATATAGCTCCAATAATTCAAACATTGTTCCTGATAATACTACTAGCAGTAGTACAAGTGGTAGTGGTACTCAAACTAGCAGTGGAATTGTATCAAGCGGTAATAATATTACAATTGACCTAACAAATTCTAACTTTAGCAGTCTTTCTAGTCCGGGTGATTTCATAAATCTTACATCAGTTGGTGTCTTACTCTTAAAAATATCTAACACAGAATTTAGAGCCTTTGACAACTGTTGTCCTCATAGTGGAACCAAAAATGATTGGTCATATTCAAACCAAGAGTTTACATGTGGATCACATGGCAACAAGTTTGGAATCGATGGAAATAATATTGTAAATTGTGGTTCAGCTGCTACATCAGGAGATTTGAAAACTTATTCAACCTCTCTTGCTGGAGATAGCTTAACCATAACTACAAGCTAGAATGCTTCAGATTAAGAAAAATATTTTATTAAGCTTATTGGCTTTAGCCCTAACTATTAGTTGTTTTGCTCAAGATTTCACTGAAGAATTTGAAAACCTCATCAACACAGAGAAACCAAGTCTTCTCCCTGAAAAAATGCTAATCACTCAAAGAATTCTATGGGGAGAAAAAGGCTTATTTAGAAAGACTGGTATTGCCAAGCTAAGTGTTGAAAATAGAGAAAAGGAACTAATTGTTAGAGAAAAGATGCTAAAGGCACATCAAATTATTGGATATGTAACTTTTGCTGGAATGATATACCAAGGGATATTAGGAGGAAAAATGTATAATGGTGATTATAGTGTATATGATACTCACAAAACACTTGGGAAAATTGTAACTGCTTCTTATTTTACGGGAGCTGGTTTGTCTTTATTTACGCCTCCTCCACTTGTTAGTAGAGAGAGAGAAGGTCTAAACAATATAAAGCTTCATAAAATATTTGCAAACATTCATGTACCAGCTATGATAATCACGAATGTATACGCTGACAAACAATATGAGGATGATAAATATAGAGAGATCCATAAAGTCTCTGCTTACACTGCATTTGCAAGTTATTCTTTTGCTATGATTTCTATAATACTTGACTTCTAATAATGAGACTAATTGCCTTCATATTGCTTCTGGCTTCTAGTAATTTAATATCTCAAGAAATTAAAAGAGCTGATTCAGAAAGATCTTCTATTACTTATTCTGGTAAACATTTTTTACATAAATGGTCAGCTGAAAACAAAAATGTATCAGGACTAATTCAGATAGAGGATGAGTCTATTTCAAATATTGGTATTGTAGTAAAAGTTAGTGACTTTAAAAGTGGTAATTCTAGTTTAGACAGTAATTCATTAAGAGTACTTGATGCACTTCAATTTCCAAATGTTATTTTTAAGTCTACTGATGTTAAACAGGAAAACGGAAAAATAATATTTGAAGGAGTAATGAATTTTCATGGAATTGAAAAAGACTTTAACATATTAGCTGAGGTTACTCAACTTGATGGAATGACAAAGTTATTCGGAAAATTTAGTGTTTCCCTGACAGAATTTTTAGTCAAACGACCGTCATTACTTACAAGAAAAATTGATGATGAAATCAATTTGGAATTTGATTTATATTTCAAATAAATTAAAACTGATGAAATCCTTGAGAGACAAATTCTAATACTGTTGGAAGAGATTCTCTCCAATATGTCCAAGTGTGTGCTCCATCTCTTACTCTATACTCATGATTAATTCCTCTTTTAGAGAATGCAATATGAAGTAAGCTATTATCTTCGAATAAATAATCGTCATCTCCACAGTCAATATACCACCTAACAGAATTTAATTTATTAAGAGGTATATCTTTAATTAATTCAAGTGGATGATTAGCTTTTAATAAAGACTGCATTTCATCTCTTGTAAATTCAAAACCATATCTTCTAATTCTTTTTAAGGACTCCTCAACATCAGTAGATCCTGTTGCAGAGCTAAGAGGAGCTGCTGCTGAGAATAAATCAGGTCTGTGTAGCGCATATGTCAGAGTCCCCCCACCTCCCATTGATAACCCTGAAATTGCACGGAATCTCTTGTCTGATTTTATTCTATATTTTGACTCAACATGGGGCATTAATTCATTAAAAAAGAAATCTTCATACATCCAATTCTTTGATGGAATGTTAAAATATCCTACTTCACCTGTATTTGCATCAGGCATTACAATAACCATTGGAGTTGCTTCTCCGTTAATAATAGCATTATCTGCAATTTTTTTCACCTCTCCAAATTGGATCCATCCAGTCTGATCATCACCTAGTCCATGCAAAAGATAAAGTACAGGATAAGTTCTAGATGAGGTTTCATAGTCAGGCGGTAGATATATAGCATAGTTTCTATCCATATTTAGAATCTCACTATTCATTGTAAGATTATCAAATACTTTACTTTGAGCGTAAGTAAAATTTGCTACAGTAGTAAGTAAAATAAGCGTAAGAATATTTCTCATTTTACCAATTTAGTAAATAAATATTATATTTATTAATTAACTACTAAATCAATTAATAATGAAAAAAATTCTAACAATATCCTTATTGTTTATTTCTCTTGGACTATTCTCACAGGAAGTCTTCTATATTCATACTGTTAATATTCCTGAGGAAAATCAAGAACATTTTGAAAACGTAATGACTAATTATGTAACAGGGTTAGCTCAGGATGAAATAGCTAAAGGTGATATTAAAGCATGGTATTTAATGAAAAATGTGCCTAACATTGGTGAAAATAATCCTGATGGTACAAACTATTTATGGATTCATGTATTTGACAGCTATGAGGATATGACTGCTGGAAATCAGTGGTGGAATAACTCTACTGAAAAATATGGAATTGACCCAAGCATACTTTATTCAGGTTTTGGTGGAACCACGGGTGGTTTTTATTACTGGCAAACAGAAAGTGCAATAGAGTCTGATATAAAGGCTCAATACTTAATTTTAAATTTTGCAAGACCTAAAGATTTAAATGCTGTAATTGAAATAAATCAAGAAGTTGAAAAGCATTTTAAAAAGAACCTTGTAAAATCTGGAATGACAGGATGGGGATACGCAACTAGAATTGCTCCTCAGAACTCAACAAACGGAACAATTATGTTTTGGGATGTATACGATAATTTAACAAATGTCATGAAACACATGGCTGGTGGTGCTGCTCTTGAAGGTCTAGACCAATCCTTATTCAAAAAATTTGATAAGGCAAATCCAGATGGATGGTTAAATAGAATTATTCTTGAGTATGTTACTGGAACAACTGATTAATTTTAAAAAAATGAAAAATATATATATAATACTACTACTAAGTTTTGCAATTTTTAGTTGTGAAACTCCTACTCAGGCTAACTCAGATTATCCTGTAGTTATTGATGAGACTGAATTAGTCGCTCTACAAAATAGTCAATATGAGTCTATGAATTCTGGAGATATTGAATCTGTTATGGATCTGTACTCTGATACTGCTATGTGGTCATTTCCTAACGGAGTAAATATGGAAGGCAAAGATCAAATAAAATCAATGCTTGAAACTACAACAGGTATATGGAACATTTCATCAGGTGAGGATACCAATTATATCGCAATGAAAGGAAAAGATATAAATGAAGATGGAGAAGAATTTGATTTCCATATTCTTTTAAGTTGGGGACCCCAAACATTTTCAAATGATGATACATCAATAACTGTTCCTTATCACAGTGCTACATTTTTTGTAGGAGAAGACAAAAAAATCCAGTGGACTGGTGCTTTTTATGACAGGACAAAGTTTATAGAGGCATATGATGAAGATCCAATAAAATAATTAATCAATATTTTATTTTAATTAAACCCCTGATTAACAGGGGTTTTTTTATTTTTGATTAGAACAAAAAATTAAATTATGAGAAAACTAGCTATATTATTAATTATTTTATTTGCTTCATGTGAGGCTCCAACATCAGGAGTAAGTGAAGCAGACTCTAAAACATTTGAAAAAAATGTACAAACTATAAAAGATACCTGGATTCAAGGTTTTGAAGAGGAAAACTTTGAGAAAGCTATTTCTTTTATGGCGGATTCAATACAATGGACAGGTCCTAGTGGAGATACTGTAGGAATTGAATCGCTAAAGCAAAGTATTCAATACTGGATGGAAACATTTGACGAAATGACATACTCTGAAGGAGATGGCTTACCTGGAACTGATGTAGGTTTTTGGGGAGGAAACACATACCCTGCTTCACAAGCAATGTCTGGGCCTAACAATGTCAGAATGTATGGAACTTGGAGCATGAAAAATACTGCAACTGGTAAAACAGCTAAAACTAAGCATTATGCAGTATTAACATTTAATGAGGATGGGAAAGTTCATACAGCTACTGAATATGCATCTTTTGACGATGTTAGAAATTCTTTTGAATAATTGTTAATAATTAATCTAATTGAACATAGCCAAAACATTAAAATCTTAATAGATTTACTTGTTCGTTTAGACGAACATAAATTGGTTTATGGTTAATTAAAAGCCCTCAAGACTTAACTTGAGGGCTTTTTTATTTTGTCAGAATGACAAGTCTAAGACTATTAACCAATTATTTAGACATGTTTCAATGTAATGAATATATATGTCCGTAGTTAATAATCTAGATAATAGTTATTTACAGTTTCTTAACAATTACTCATCAGACCCAGCTCCTATAGCATATTGTCTTAATGTTATAATCTTGCCATCAACTACATAATAGCTCTCATGGTGTAGGGTTGTATATTCTTCCCTATCTTCTGTAGCTGGATAGTCAACAGAGAATCCTGCTTGCACATGTTCGCCACCTATTGAAGGATCAAGGTCTACAGAAAATGCATAATTATAAGACCAAGTAACTGAATCACCGGTGCTGATTGACTCAATGAAGGAATCAAATGTATTAGTATATGATCCGTTTGGTCTAATAACCTCAACTGAGTCTGCAAAATATGGTCTCATACCTTCATAGTCTTCATTTGCCCATAACTCGTCGACAGTTGAGACTATGTCAATAGCGTCCTGAGTCCCAAGATGCCATTTTGTATCAGAATTATCACCGGTAACGAAACCAATGGATCTTTCTGTCATGTTAGATTCACATCCTACTAAAAAAATAGCAGCTGTGAAAAGTATTGTAAAAATTGAATTTTTCATTGTAATTGATTAATTAACAAATATATAACTAATATTTTTAACAAATATGTATCATTTTGTACATGTACTTTTTTTATGTAATTATTTGAAATATTTATTTATAATATATAAGTTTTATAAACTTTTATCAATATATATAGAGATATTATCTTATTTTATTATTAAATATTATTATATTAATTGTATTAATAATACGATTTATGATACATACATTAAAAATTAAGATTTTAATAATTTTAATTTTATTTAGTGGTTGCTCAACCCAGGCTTACAATGATGCTAAATATTTTGTAAGTGAAACATCTGAAGAGCTAAATTTTCCATTTTCTGATGCTTCAATAGTGGATAATATAATTTATGTTTCTGGTCAAGTGGGAACAAAGCCTGGAACAAGAGAAATAATTGAGGGTGGAATTAGCGCTGAAACAACACAAACATTAAATAATATAAATATGGTTCTAAATGATCTAGGGTCAAATTCTGATAAAATATTTAAATGCTTGTGTATGCTTGAAGATATAAATGATTATGCTGAGATGAATAATGCTTACACAACTTTTTTTAATGGCAGAAACAATCTACCATCAAGAAGCACTTTTGCTGGTTCAGGACTAGCTCTTGGAGCCAAGATAGAAATTGAATGTTGGGCAACTAAATAATTAACGCCTTTGTTTTGAAGTAGACTCAGTAATTAACTCTGCAAGTAATTCATCAGCTTTTTCATCTGCCTCTGATCTTTTATTAGAATCAAATTTCTTATAAACTGAAATAAAGTGATTAGCTGTTCGTTTACTAATTTTTTTTAGCAGTTGTGCTTCACGAACTCTTCTTAAAAAGATACTTTTAGAATTAAGTTGCATTGGTTTATAGTTAAAACTAAAATAAGAAAAATTCTTAATTATAATACTATTTGATTGAAAATTTAAGTTCCTTATATAGCATTTAAAAATAAAATAACATCAGATTACTTAAATAGGTACTGAAACTTCAAAAATAATTGAGTTTTATTAACCCTGTAGTGAGGAGAATTATAATCTGTAAATTGATCAATATAATTTTGATTCCCTCCTAAGTAAAATATTGTATCTGGATTAGGTCTCCAAGAAATAAGTGGTTGAAAGAAGAACTGCTCAGAAAAATCATTATACTCAGAAATCAGTCTAAGATCTAGGGAGTTAGTAAATTGATAACGAATATCAAGCCTAGCAATATAACCTTTAAAATAATACTCATTTGAGTCAAGCTTTTTTATCGAAGAATAATTAATATTTGGTCTAATTCTAAAATTATCATTGATTGAAATTTCAGATGAGAACCTTATATCATTCACCATTCCTAACATGGGAGTCTCAAGTCTGTAAGCAATATCTTTACCCCACTTATAAAAAATATTAAAGTTTATAAAATCTGCAGGCTGAGTCTCAACCCTAAGCCAATGATTAATAAAATCTCTGAATTGAAATTCTAGATGTGACTTAACAAAGTTATACTCATAGTTATATAAAACATCAGTGTTCAGGACTGTCAAAAAGCCTAGATAACCTTGAAAATTAGATCTAGAGATATCATGAGAGTAACTATATTCGAAGTCTTGTCTTAAACTAACTCTATATCTTTTAATAAAATCTTTGTTTGGATATTGATTAAAACTATGCCACAGAGTATATTTTTTTTGGTTATTAGTTGTTATAAATCCAAGATCTGACCTAAATCCATCTGAAAGTTGAGTGTATTCAATAAATGATCTCCATATTTCTGTATCTCTTCTTATAGTTGCATAAACTGCGTTCCCATTGATTGTCTCTCCATCCAATTGAACTGATCTTTCCCCATATTTTTTGTCAGAATCAATCCAATTAGCAACTGGTTCCTTATTGTTGTTTAGAAACAATTCGAATTCAAATTTCCAAACATCAGAAAAGTTTACAAGTGCATCAAGTCCGTATAAATTTCCATATGCATCTCCTTCATAATATCTATTAGATGCTAAAAGACCAATTCTAGTTTTAGAGTCAAGAAAATTTTGATATCTAATTACGTTACTGAAACTTTTACCTCCAACTCCAGAAAAAGATTCAAATTGTGTTGGTACTAGATAAGGTGTTTCTTCATCAAAAGCACTTAAAACATATAATCTTGAATTTCTCCCTTGATTAATAATTTTTGATGCAAATGATGGATTGTTGATTGATCTTGAATAAAAAACATCAAGCTGGTAATCCAATGCATCAATTCCTCTATTAAAAAAAGGTCTTCTTTCAGGATAATTTATTGCTGTTGGTGAATTTATATCAATTTTTGTAGCATCAGATTCAACTTGTGAAAAATCAGGATTTAAAGTTGCTTCAATTGAAAGATTTTTATTCAACTCCATATTTACTCCTATTCCATAATTTAATTCTGGGGTTTCATAATTAATCCTATCATAATATTTATCTCTTGAACCTGAAATATTGGAACTTATATAAGGCAAAAAATCTAATTTTTTATCTATTACGATATCATTCATGACAATAGTATGGTCAATTAAACATAGCTGACAACTAGCATCTCTACTTGACTTGCTTGAAGCAGCTCGTACTTCAACACCTTGATTTTCATCATCTATATACCCTGTAAAAAGCTCAAACTTCCATGACTGATTTTTACCGTTTGGAAAAGGAAGCTCAGATAAAGGGATTAAAAATTCAATCTCATAACCTTCATCTGTTATACTGCCTGAAGACTGGAAATCGAAATTAATATTTAAATTAATATTTAAACCTCCACCAAAGCTGGTGCCTGGAAGTCTTATTCCATCAGTTTGGCTTCCAGATGGATTTGATATAAGAAGTATGTTGTTCCTTGCATCTCCATAACTATCAATTGTAATTCCAGCAAAATCTCCTCTAAAAAGCGCACTATTGTCTCTTGTGGTTAACGGAGCTATTACTCTTTCTCTCTTTGCTTTTAAAGCTACATAGAGATATTTATCAGAATATGTTATATATCCTGTAGTCTCTTGGGATGGGGTTGTATTTAGACCAGGCTCAGCTTCATAAATTATTTCAAGAATCTTTGCTTTATTAATTTCGTCCTCTGAAATAACCCCATCAATATTAAATTTATTTTGATCAATTTTATTTAAAACTAAAGTGGTCTCTTGGGATATGGAGTTTGAAAAATAAAAACTAAAAATAATTAATAGAAATTTTTTCATGATTATTTATTAGATCAAAAAAATAAAAAAGTTTAAATATGTAAAATTTAAGATTTTATAAGGTACTGAAATTTTAAAAACAATTGAGATTTATTAACTCTGTAATTAGGTGAATTATAATCAACAAACTCATCAATGTAATTTTGATTTCCACCAACATAAAATATTGTATCAGCATTTGGTCTCCAAGAAATTAACGGTTGGACAAAAAATTGATCGGAGAATTCGTTGTACTCAGATATAACCCGCAAATTTAGGGAGCTAGTAAATTGGTACCTAACATCAAATCTAGCTATATATCCATCAAAAAAATATTCTTCAGAGTCTAATTTTTTTAATCTAGACAGGTTTATAGATGGTTTAATTCTTAGATTATTATTTAATGTTACTTCAATAGAAGTGTTAAATGAAAACCTATCACCTAACTCTGGTATCTCTTCACGGTATGCAATTTCATTACCTGTGCCAAAACCTCCGCTAATATTTAAAAAGTCATATGGTTTTGTAGAAAATCTAACATAATGAGATGTGAAGTTTTCGAATTCTGACTTTAAATGTGAATCATAAAAGGCATGTTCGTAGTTATAAAATATATCGGTGTTAAGAATTGTAAGAATAGTAAAATATGCTTCAAATGCTGATCTCTTTAACTTATTAGAATAACTATATTCTCTGTCATATCTTGCACTAACTCTGTAGTTTCTTAAAAGCTTTTTATCAGGGTATTTATAAAACCCATGCCATATCTCATATCTTTTTATGTCATTCTCAACAATAAAACCATTATCTGCTCTAAAGGTTGGAGAGATCCCTGTATACCTCATAAATGACCTCCATGTATTAGTGTCTCTTCTTAATTCACTGTAGATTGCATTTCCAGTAAAATTCTCACCATCAAGGGCTACAGTGTAATCCCCAAACTTCTTGTCAGAGTCAATCCAATCTGAAATTGGCTCTTTATTTGAACTATTAAAATATTCCAGTTCAAATTTCCATCCTCCACTGAACTTTAATAGACCATCAAGCCCAACAAGGTTTCCATAAGCATCACCTTCATAAAGTCTATTAGTTGCAAGAGCACCAACTTGAATATTTGGATTTATTATATTTTGATATCTCAAGATATTATTGAAACTTTTACCTCCTACACCTGAAAAGGATTCAAATTGGGTAGGCACAATATATGGTGAATCTTGATCAACAGCTGTTAACATGTAAATTCTTGATTTTTTTCCTTGGTTGAGAATTTTAGAAGCAAAAGATGGATTATTAATTGATCGAGAGTAAATAACATCCATTGTATAATCTAATACATCAATACCTCTATTAAAGAATGGCCTTCTTTCTGGATAATTAATTGCTGTAGGTGAATTAATATCAATTTTCGTCACATCAGCCTCAACCTGAGAGAAATCAGGATTTAGTGTAGCCTCCAATGATAGGTTTTTATTAATCTCAAGATTAACACCAATTCCATAATTTATTTTTGGAGAAACATAATTAATTCTATCATATAGCTTTTGTCTTTCTCCTGAAATATTAGAGCTAACATAAGGAAGAAAGTCAAGATTTTTCTTATAACTTATATCCTTCATTACAATAGTATGATCTATTTGGCATAACTTACAAGAGCTATCATTATCAAGCTTGCTACTGTATGCCCTAGCAGTAGATCCTTGTTTTTTTTGATCCCTATAACCAGTACTAACTTTTAATTTCCATTGTTGGTCTTTTCCATTAGGAAATGGTATCGCTGAAAAAGGAATCATTACTTCTACTTCATATCCAAATTCTGTTAGTCTGCCTAATGAGTCCCATTCAAAATTTGGGTCAAGACTCCACCCACTATCTTGTCTTCCGAAGCCTGAAGACTCAACTCTTACTCCGTCATTTTGACTTCCATAGATATTAGCACTAAATCCTAGATTATTTCTTGCATCTCCATATGTGTCAATATGTATATTGACATAATCCTCTGAGAACAATGAAAAATTATCTCTTGAATGTATTGATGCAATAACTTCATCCCTGTAGGCCTTAAATGCTATATATACAAACTCTTCAGAATAGTTTACGTATCCTGTAGTTTTATATGATGGTATAGTATTATAACCAGGTGTATGCTCATATATAATTTCAATAGGAAATGCGTTTTTTAGTTCTGAGTCAGACAAAATACCATCAAGAATAAATTCAGACTTTTGTGTTTTAACTAGGTTTAAAACTGTTTGTTGTGAAAAACAAGTTAAGCTTATGACTAAGCATAAAAATAGAAAGGCTTTTTTCATTCTGGTTTTTAGACCTCAAAGAACTTAAAAAGTTTTAAGTATTTAGTTAAGTTTAGCGTTAAAAGTGAGTTAAATCAGATTTTAGGAAAAATAATAATCTTTAATATTGATAAAGTTTACTTTTTAAATCTAAAAAACTCTTTGATGTTGGAAGAATATCTTATCCATATTGCAGCCATGCTCCAAAAAGATCCTAATGGTATCCACCATAATGCAATAACAAGAGCATAGAACTCTTTTTTATTAGCATTTTTCACTTTTTCTTTTAATTTCGAATAACTAAGTTTTTTCATTTAGCTTTTAATTAAAACTATACTTAAGTGAAATAATATTTGCAGAGGAATTTGGACTATACTTTTCTTTATATTTCTGATAAAAATAACGTAATGTTATACTTTGAGATTTAGTTGTGTTTATTTTCTTACTTATTCCATATCTGTAAGCTTTTTGATCATTACCCTCTATTTCATCAAAATATTCAAAATAAATTTTTGGATTATTTGACCAATCTTTCATTTTTAATTCAATTAAAGGCCTTAAACGAAACCTCTTCTTAGCTCTATTCTTTCTATCCAGTGAGAAACGATTTTGATATGCAACTCTTAATTCAAAATTAAATTTATTTGAGTTGAATTTTTTTTCAATTCCAAATCTATATCGCATCATATTTTCAAAACCTTGAATGCCACCACTATTATCATTTCTACTGTAATATCTTAATTGGCCTAATAAGGTCAATTTATTTATCGGTTCATATGATATCTCTGACTCAGTTATATATGTATCAACAACATTAAGGTCTTCTTTCAATCTAAAGTGTTGACTTAAATCTACTTTCAACAAATCATTGATTTCAAAACCATATTCAACAGACGACCATCCTTTTAATTCATTTGATTGCGCCAAACTAAAATTGCTTAGCAGTAGAAAAAATATTACAGCAAAAAAATTAGTTGCTCGTTTAGTAATAAACATGAATAGTAATGATGTTTAGATTTTTATCAATTTTGAAAACCTTAAATGTCTTCACATTAATGTTAAGATTTTTTTCTTGCTTTTTAATTTCATCAGCTATTATTTTACTAATATCTCCATCAACATATTTAAGCTGCAAAACGATTCGTCTATTTATATCTTCTGCTAATGGGTGAACTTTATTATATGAAAATTTCATTAGAATAAATTCTCCAAAAATTATAAATAGTATAACCGTTAAGTTTATAATAATTAGTTCACTTACTGATAAAAACTCTTCCGATAAAGCATTTATAACTGCCATTCCAATAGTAATAAATAAATACGTCATTTCTTCTGTTTGAAGAGGTTGAGTCCTATATCTTATTATCCCAAAAATTGCAAATAAACCAAGAGCCATCCCAAGGTTAAGGTCAAAATTCTTTAGAGTAAAACATAAAAAAAATACTATCAAACTAATCATCAAAAAAGAAAAAGAAAAGCGCCTTAAAACCATTTGTTTTGAGATTATTAGAATCATAGAGGCGATAAAAAATGTATTTACAGAAAATCTAATTAGAGCTGTATTCCAATCAAACTCAACAAGAAGCAAAGATGTCATATTTTATATGTTTTTGGGATAGGTAATTAAATATATGGTAATCTAAATTTTAATCAAAATAGTTTGGTGACAGACAGAATAATAAATCTATACCATCGACATTTCTTTCACTGCCTCGACAAAAGTGTCAAGCTCTTCTGTTGTAGTGAAAATATTCGGGCTTATTCTGCAGCCTTTTACATTTGCATAATCTATAGCAACTGTGAAAATATTGTACTTATCAAATAATATACTTTCCATTTTAGATGGACTAATATTTGTAAGTCCGACATTCCCAATCCCACAACTTCTTTTAATATCAATTGGAGTATTTACAACAACATTTTTTAGATTTCTCAATTGATCAGACCAATATCTTTGTAAAAATCTCATTCTATTTTCCTTTCTTTCCATTCCAATCCACTTTATATAATCAATTGAGTTTGAAATAGCAAGATCAGTATGAACAGGATGGGTCCCTATATGATTTAATCTTTTAATATCTGTCTTATCAGTATTGCCATTGGCTAATAAAGGCCAGATTCTATGAGTTTTATTTTTATTTACATAAAGCAGGCCCGCTCCAAGAGGAGTAGCTAACCATTTGTGCAAACTTGATCCATAATAGTCACAATTAAAATCATCAATTGAAAAGTCAAAGTGTCCAACACAATGAGCTCCATCTACCATAACTTCAACTCCATAGCTATGTGCCATCTCACATATTTTTTTAATAGGTAATATTTGACCTGTAATATTTATCATATGACAGACCATAAGAAGCTTTGTTTTGCTTGTAATTTGACTTTCATATAATGATACTATTTCTTCATCATTTTTCGGATGATTAGGAACCGATATTATTTTGTTTACTACACCATATCTATCTGAAATTTGTTCAAACATTTCTTTCATAGTCCCATAATCTTGTTTTGCATAGACTGCCTCGTCACCTTTTTTCCAAGGAAAACCCGAGATCACAAGATCCAGAGACTCAGTTGCATTTCTTGTAATGGCAATTTGATCGGGCGTAGACCCAACTAAATTTGCAAGTTCACTTGTAACTCTATCTTTATTTTTATTTAAATCTTTTCTCATGTAATATGAGCCTTCAATATTTACATGCTTAACATGATTTATAAAATGATCTAATATAGGATTTGGGATTATATTATAGTACCCACTTTCAAGATTAATATATTCATCTTTGAGGGTATAATGAGATCTAACAGTTTTCCATAATTCATCTTCATTATTTATGACAGGAAGGTTTTTTGATATAGGCTTAAAATCACTTAATTCACTGGCAGAAATTAAAGGAGAAAATGATAAGGCACCCATTGATTTTATGAATCTTCTTTTATCCATTTAATTAGTAATTTTACTTCAATTTAATAAAAATGTTCAAGCATATAGGTTTTTATCTATTGATTTTCACATTGTTAGTTGGATGTTCAAAATCTGAGAATCAATCTTGTAAGTCTGAAAAAATACAAATTGCATGTACTAAAGAATACATGCCAGTGTGTGGTTGTGATAATACTACTTATTCCAATAAATGCGTAGCTCAATCTGAAGGAGTAAATACTTGGAGTATTGGCGCATGTAATGATTAATTTTTCCATACATTTATATCAAAACCCAATACATTGAAATTAGAAAATTATACTGATAATTTCTTTGAAGTAAACTCAGTCAATGGATTTCTTCCAAAGAAAGGCCCATTATCCAAACTTCCTGAAAGATATAACGAGCTTCAAAAACTAATTGATGAAATGCCAATTAAAAAGGAAGATGGAAGTGATGGATTGCTTTCAAGGAAAGGGGCTATTGAAGAGGGAGTTCATAGTCTATCAAATTTAAAAGATTTAGTAACTGGAGAAGATGATGTCTTTATCGTTCAGGCTTTGTTTAGAGCATATGCATTTCTTACAAGCGCTTACCTCTTAGCACCTGCCCACTTCAATTATATTGAAACAAAAAAATATGGAAAAGCACACAGTACTTTACCTGCACAAATTGCTGAGCCTTTTGTAATAGTTAGTAAGAAACTTGATGTTTATCCATTTATAGATTACCACTATGCATATTCTTTGGGTAATTACGTAAAGATAGATGATGCTAAGGGTTTTGAATGGGAGAATCTTGCTATGGCAGCAAAGTTCTCTGGCATGGATGACGAGAGAGGCTTCATAATGCTTCATGTTGATATAAATCAACATTCACCCGAATTAATTGGTAGCATATTTGATTATCTTGAATCTAATGATTCAACTGGAGTAAATAATTCTCTTAAAAAGTGTCTTTCATCGATGAAAAAAATAAATGAAAGAAGACAAATAATGTGGCAAGCCTCTAGATGGAAACATTATAATGACTTTAGAGTATTTATTATGGGAATTAAAGGTAATGATGAAATATTTGGTGATGGAGTGATATATGAAGGGGTATCCGATAAACCCGTTCAATACAGAGGACAGACAGGAGCTCAAGATAATATTATTCCAACTGCTGATATCTTTACAGGAGTTATTGATTATTATCCATTAAATGATCTCACAAAATATCTGCTTGATTTAAGATCATATAGACCAAAGTGTATACAAAATTTTTTAGAAGATATTAAAAATGAAATGGGAAATAGCAGATTATTTAACAGTCTAAAAGAGTCAAATAATGAGGAGGGGCTGTGTCTGTTAATTCAAATTCTTGATGAAATATATTATTTCAGAAATGGTCACTGGCAATTTGTTCAAAAATATATAATGGCCAATACAAAATATGCTAAAGCAACTGGAGGTACTCCAATAATTTCTTGGATTCCAAATCAAATTACTGCTGTATTAAATTACATGGATGATGTAATTAATTTATTACCTCAGAATTCAGAGTTTATAGATATTACAGAATTTAATAGTAAACTCTCCAAAAAAAGAGACTTACTAAATAAGCAGCTAAAATTACTTCATGGGGATGATTATAATGCAGATGAAGTTTTTTCACTAAACAAAAAGATGAGTCTTAACGATGATTAAAAGAATGAGAGTATTTTTTTTGATTTTATCTTTTCTGACAATTTATAATAGTTATTCTCAAGACAATCTAGAAAGTAGTTTAATTGGTGAGTGGGAATTCAAACTAGACATAAAAGATGTAATCAAAAACTCAGATGAGTTAACTGGATTTGAAAAATTAGCAGCAAGAACTTTTTCTGGGGTTATTGAAAAAGCACTAGATAAGACAAAAATATTATTCGATTTCAAGAAAGACAATACAGCTGCAATAACTGTAATTACTAGTGAGAGGACACAAAGCAGAGTCGTTTTTAGTTGGGAAATAAATGAAAATGGCTACTTAGTATTAGATGAAATATCCGAACAATCTGAAGTTCGACTTGGCGATACTGCATATTGGAAATTTGATAATGACAAATTGATTCCATATGATTCAAAGTCAAATATTAATGAAGGGATATTATTAATTAAAGTAAAATAAAAATTTCGGATCCCCCGTTTTTATCTAAATTTGCTGCTTTAAATGAGAGAAATATCATTCTTCATATTAATCCTTCTTCTATCAAACTTTTGTTTTGCCCAAAAAGAATTTAATCTAACTAAATCGTCAGATAATGATATAATATTAGATGGTATTATTTCTGAGGATGAAAAAAGAAATTCAAAAATTGCAACAATTGACTTTGAACAAGAACCGGGTGATAATATTCCAACGAAACTTCAATCAGAAGTATTTATTACATATACTGATACCTTCATCTATTTCGGAGTAAAAGCTTATGGTAATCCAGAGAATATTAGAGGACAAATAAAACCAAGAGATCAAGCAGATTATGAAAATGAAGATATGATATTCTTAAGAATTGATCCTTTTGGTGACTCAAGATCAAATTATATTTTAGGATCAAATGCATTTGGAAGTCAAGTTGACCTTAGAGTTAAAAATGCTACGAGTGAGGAAGACACTTTTGATGAAGGTTATAATGCTGTCTTCGAAACTAAAAGCTCAATAGTTGATGATGGATATATTTTAGAATTTAAAGTTCCTATTAATTCACTTCCATACCCTCCTGGGAAAAATCAAATCTGGAACTTTAATATTTCAAGAGTTTTTACACTTGATGGAACTTTTTACAGAAGTCAAACTCAACCATATGACAGATCAGACCCTTGCTGGGTATGTCAAGTAACAGATAAATTGATTATGAATGATATTGTCTACAGAGGCAAGACTGAACTCCTTCCTTACATTTCATCAAACATATCAGGCCAAAGACAAACAGGATATAACGATCCAATTGAATATGGAAAAATTAAAGGCGACGTTGGCATTGGTCTCAACTATGACTTTTCCCCATCTTCCTCAATTGAGGCAACAATAAACCCAGACTTTTCCCAGATTGAAGCTGATGAAACACAAATAGATATCAACTCTTCTTTTGCATTAGATTATCCTGAGTTAAGACCTTTTTTCAATAAAGGAATGGACCTACTAAAGTTTATGGATAGAGGATTTTATTCTAGGACAATTAACTCTCCTAGTTTTGCATCAAAATTTGTTAATCTTGGAAGAAATTCAGGGACAATTCTTTTAAATGCTGTAGATGAAGTATCTCCCTATTTGATCGGAGGTGAAGATAAATCTTATAGTGGAAATGGAGGTGTTAGTTATGTAAATGCATTTCGCCATCAGAGATTAATTAATGAAGGATCAAAGTATGGAGTGTTCACTACAAACAGATACTTCAGAGAAGGTGGTTATGGAAATCTAATTGGAATTGATGGGCTATTCACATTTAACACAATATGGAGATTTCAATTTGAATTTTCTAAAAGTTTTAATAAAGAGCCTGTTGCAAATTGGATTGAAAGTGACGAAACATTTTTAGATAAAACAGTAAAACTAGATGGGGAACAATTCAAAGGGAATGCCAGTTATGTCAGACTATCAAGAGACACAGAGCATTGGAACACCTCTATATTTTACAAAGGAATTTCTCCAGGTTTTAGAGCAGATGTTGGCTTTGTTCCTCGAATAAATAGAAGGTATGGAACTATCTACCACGGGTATACAAGTTTTTTTGATAAAAAATATCTAAAAGAATTTAATACAAGCCTAAAAGGGGATATAAACTATAATTATGATAATAAGTTGAAAACCAAAAATTTTGATTTTAACATAAGCATTAAAACATTTGGAAAAACAGAGATTGGGTATGTTTATGAGTATAATTTATTTAGGAAGTATTTAAATATTGATTTTAGAAATTACGGAAAGTCTGGTATAGGAATTCGAGGGTTTCCAACTGAAAATTTGACATTTGGTTTTGAAGGAAAAATTGGTAAAGAAATTGCATTTAATGAAGAGATCCCAAAAATTGGTAAAGAGAAATCTATATTTTTTAGCCTTGCTTATAAGCTTGGCAATAATATTAACTTAAGTTCATCAATTAATTATTCAAGATTAGAAAATTTGGAAAACAATGAAGCAATTTATGATGGATACATATCAAGGTTGTCTTTTAGTTATCAGTTTAATAATGACTTAAGCTTAAGGTTAGTCTCCGAGTATAATAAATTCAATGATACTTTTCTTTTTCAACCTCTGTTGAAATGGAATCCAAACCCATCAACAATTTTTTATATAGGTGGGATTCAAAATTCAATAAATAATTTTGAATTAGAACCAGAGGATTTTGACCCTTTTAGAGTAAATAGGTCTCAATTTTTTCTTAAATTTCAATATCTAATAGGAATATAAAAATGAGAAATAAAATAATTATAGTTGGACTCTTACTTACATTTTCATCATGTGGTATATTTATTGTTGCTGATACTTCTTCAAAACAGACTACCTATGTTAAAGAGGTGGCTGAAGTTGATTCAACAAAAAAATTTATTGGAACATATGATTTCACTGTTTTTGGTGTCCCCAGTGTAGGTGAACTTCCAATCAGCATGAACATATCTAGAGACGGTGATAAGCTTAAAGCAGAATTTATTGATGATGGTAATGAAACAGGATTTAATATTCTTGAAACGGAAATTGAAGAGGATATCCTCTATGTAGATATTTATGTTGAGAGCTATGGAGTTAATGTTGCATTTGAAATTTATGTTGATGGAGATAAAGTCTCTGGATATCTAGCAGATCAATTTGAACTCGAGGGAACAATTTCTAGATAATTAATAAAAATTACAGAGGATTAATTAATCACTGAGAAACTTCATACTCAAATTCCCAAAGAGGATTGTCAAGTTTATTGATTATATAATTTAAGGTAAGCTCTTCGCCTGATAAAATATTTTTTTCAGAAATTATTCTTATGTGTTTTATGTTTCCAATTGATTCATGTGAATCAGATACTACTGCCTTACAGTTTGGCATTTCGTGATGGTTAATAAATGCACCTAATGGAAGTCTTATGTAATTATCTGGAAATCTTTTATCATATACATGAGATATTCCAAGGTCAGTATTTGCAGGAATATCTTGGACAGCAAATACGCCGAGGCCTTCAATTTTACTATCCTTGATAGTAATAGATTCTGGCAATGGCCTCCATTCTTTTTTCTCTTTCATATTATCAATTTTAATAAATTTCTAAATCATAATCAAGTTTTAAAGATTTTCTTAGACCAGTTACAACATTTAAAATCTTAAAAGGAAGATTAATTTTTTTTAGCTTGGAAATAGTTTTTAACTGGATATTTATCGAACTATTTGGAGGGATACTTAAAAATTTAGAGTTTTTATAAAACGTGTATTCTCCAAGATATTCGATGTTAATAGAGGCGCTACTTAAATTAGAAATTTTAACCTCAAGTAGTGTAGTTTCTCCAACATATCCATTACTTTTTAATTTTAAATTTGAATTTATTATTGGTTCTATGTTTTCCTCCTTTCCTATCAGTAAGTCTTTAAACCAAACAAAAGTGTTTCCTTGAAATAATGCTTCTCTAATTGAGCTTTGAGAATTATCTTTTGTTAAAATAAATGTAAGTGGGCGGTGTCCTCCATCAGGAATATTAAAATCCCAATCCACAAGACCATGTATATCGGAGGTTCCTAGAATTGTAAGATTATTTTTTAATGCAATCTCAAGTGCTTCCTCAGAGTAAGTGTCTTCATTTGCAACTTCAATTCCGTGTACAAGATTTTTTGAAAACAGTTCTTTATGAACTGGATCTAATTTAGCAATCCCATCCATTCTTCCATCTTTTTTACTTGTCCAATGAGGATGATTCCAAAAAACAAATGCATCCTGTTTATTTGCTTCAATAATTCCTGCAAGTGAATCTCCCTTGACTAATAATTTATTCGCATCCTTTATGAAAATTGCATTAAAATGTCCAGGAGGCATGCTTCTTGTTATTTCAGATCCCCTTAGAATTATTAAATCTTTTTCGTTTACAGATTGTCTTGCAATAAAGTAAGATCTGTTTAGGTCTGGGTTTGGAATATCTTCTTTGTGAGGTTGATATTCTAGATGATCTGTAATTGCAATTATTTCAATGCTTTCCCTCAATGCTTCTTGAGCTCTAACCGAAGGCCATACCATACCATCAGAAAAAACAGTATGAGTATGTAAGTCAGAACCTAATAATAAATAACCCTCAGGTGCTTTAAAGAATTTGGATGTATTTTGACTGAATATACTAAGTGAGACTAAACAAAGTAAATATTTGATTTTCATTTTATTAATGTATAAATAATTATTGATTTAATATTTATAAAAGTATTAACTACAATTAATCTCGTAGTCTTGCCATACTTTATCAGGAGTAGTATTTGGAAAATAATAACATCTCTTTGTGCCATCAGGGAAAGAAACATATTTATAAAAAGCTGTTGGCACATGAGCACCGGTATTCAAAATAATATGATTAGCATCAAATTCTAGATATATTTCAATCTCTATATCTCCTAAGTCATCTGCCCATGACCTCACTTGTTCTTCCAGATCTACCCATACTCCCCTATTAAGATCGTCATATTGAAGAGCAACATTTAAATATGTGAATGTTGAATATAGATTTTCGTATGAATCATTAAATGAACCTGCTGGAGCCATATGACCTCTATCCCATCTATTTGAGTAATAATCATTATCATCTGATGTATAGATAGAATCAACAGTATAGAAGCTCATTCCATCTCTATCTGCATTTTTGACAATGTCTCTAACGGTGTATTTAACCCAGTTTGGTTGTTCAAAAATTTCATTGTATGAAATCTGAAAAATATTTGTTGTAACTAAAATTGAATCTATTTTATCCCTATCTAATTCTTGAGATATTTCTAGTTGAGGAAATTGAGGTTCCTCAATTGTAACTTTATCAGTTGATTTATTTTCTTCTTTCTGACATGAGCAAATTATGATCAAAAAAAACAATAAATACTTATGCATTATTATTTCTTTAATTTTCTCATTAATCCTTCTTGGGCAACTGAAGCAATCATAGTCCCATCTTCTTTAAAAATACTCCCTCTTGCAAATCCTCTAGAATTTGATGCACTTGGACTCTCCATGTCATAAAGCAGCCAATCATTAATGGAAAAATCACGATGAAACCAAAGAGCGTGATCAAGACTAGCATAATACGCTCGAGTCTTAGCAATTTCTTTTCTGTGAGGAAGAGATGCTGTCGCTAAAAGTTGATAGTCGCTAACAAATGCTAATAGTTGATGATGAAATTGAAGGGGCATGTCTATTTTATCCTTTAACCTAAACCAACAATGATTAATCGGAAGTGCATTTTCTTTTCTTAAAAAAATATTGGTTCCAACTGGTTTAAAGTCAAAAACCTTTGGATGAGCAGCTAAAAATATTTGATACCTTTCTGCTAGTTCATCCTTAAACTTTTCTGCTTGCTCAAAATCTGTAAGTAATAAGTCCGGGCTCAAAACATTCGGTTTTTGAATTTGATGATCATACCCTTCTTCATCCTTTTGAAAAGAAGCAGCCATATTAAAAATTGCTCTTCCTTTCTGGAATGCTACAACCCTTCTTGTAGTAAAGCTTCCACCATTTCTAATATTATCAACCTCGTAAGTAACTGTTTCATTTAAGTCTCCAGGTAAAATAAAGTACCCATGCATAGAATGAGCGATTCTATCCTCAGGTACAGTTTGATATGCTGCATGAAGTGATTGACTTAAAACTTGTCCTCCGAATATTCTTCCCCAGACTGTTTTATAATTTTGACCCTCAAATTTATTATCGCCAATTTTTTTAAGCGTAACTATTGAAATTAATTCCTCTATATCCATATGATTTCAAAAAAAACTTTTGTAAACCCAATAATATTGGGATTTCATAGGATAAAGTTAACTACAATTTATTATCTTTGACCTCAATTTAATACAAATTTTAATGAAAAAAATATTAGCTACAGCATTTCTAGCTCTAACATTTTGCGCTTTAAATGCACAGGAAATCAATTTTGTTGAATATGATTTAGATAATGGTTTACACGTTATTCTTCATCAAGATAATACAGCTCCAGTAATTACAACTGCTGTCTCTTATCACGTTGGATCCAAAGATGAAGAAGAGGGTCGAACTGGGTTTGCTCATTTTTTTGAACATCTTCTTTTTGAAGGAACAAAAAATATTGAAGGAGGTCAATGGTTCAAAATTGTTGAGGCCAATGGTGGATCAAACAACGCATATACATCAGATGATCAGACTTATTATTATGAAGTCTTTCCTTCAAATAAGTTAGAATTAAGTCTATGGATGGAATCTGAAAGAATGTTACACCCAATAATAAGACAAGAGGATAGAATTACTCTGCAGGAAGGGGTCGTAAAAGAGGAAAAAAACTTTAGACTTAGGAATGCTCCATATGGTGCTCTACTATATGCTGTAAGAAGTAATCTATACAAAAAACATCCTTACGGGAGATTAACAATTGGTCTGGATAAGGATTTAACGGCTGCAAATATTGATGACTTTAAAAAGTTTAATGCTAGATATCATAAACCAAATAATGCCACTCTAGTTGTTGCTGGAGATATTGATATTGATCAAACAAAAGAGATGGTAGAAAAGTATTTTGCTGATATTCCAAGTTCTGATGATGTTGTTCGAAATCTTCCTAAAGAAGATCCAATTGAAGAAACGATTCGTTCTACTTGGTATGATCCAAATATTCAAGTTCCTGCTCTACTAGTTGGTTATATAACACCTAAAATGAACACTAGGGAAGCTAGAGTCTTAAGTCTTCTCTCAACATATTTAAGTGATGGTAAAAGTTCAGTGCTTTATAAAAGAATGGTAGATGACAACAAGACTGCGCTAGCAGTTCAAACTGTTAACTTAGCACAAGAAGACTATGGTACTTATTTAATGCTAGCTCTACCTCTAGGAGAGATTACTTTAGAGAAACTACTATCTGAGATTGATGAAGAGATTGAAAAAATTAAGAATGAATTAATTACTGACAGAGACCTCGAAAAACTGCAAAATTCACTGGAAACACAATTTGTTAATAGAAACGCATCAATTGAAGGAATAGCAAATTCTTTATCTGACTATTATACTTTTTATGGAGATACAGGATTGATAAACAGTGAACTTGATATTTATAGAAGTATTACAAAAGAAGAGATTAGAGATGTTGCAAAAAAATATCTTAATTCAAATCAAAGGGTAATTGTTGATTATTTACCAGGTGATGAAACTAATAAAACAATAATAGAGTAATGGAAAAAAAATTAAACAACATATTTAAAATAAAAATTGTAAAGAATATAATCTTAATTCTTGCAATAGTATTTACAGGAAGTTTGCACTCGCAACTTGATAGATCAATAGTTCCTGAGTCCGGACCTTCACCAGAGATATCTTTTGGAAAACCACAAACTTTTAAATTGGAAAATGGTCTTACTGTATTAGTGGTTGAGAATAATAAACTCCCAAGAGCTTCTGCTTCACTTTCATTTGACAATCCATTAATCTATGAAGGGGAAGTTGCAGGTGTAAGCTCAATCCTTGCTGAAATGATTGGAAATGGGACACAGTCTATCTCTAAAGAAGATTTCATTGAAGAAGTCGACTACATGGGAGCTTCAGTAAGTGTTACAGGATCTGGTGCATTTGCAGGGTCTTTAAAAAGATATTTTCCTAGAGTACTTGAATTAATGGCCTCTGCAGTTTTAGAACCATTACTTACTCAAGAAGAATTTGATAATCAAAAAAACCTTATTAAGGAGAGTCTAAAAACTTCAGATAAAGATGTTTCAACTGCAGCTTCTAGAGTTCAAGATTTAATTACTTATGGTCCGAAACATCCAAACGGTGAATTCATCTCACAAGAATCTCTTGACAGAGCAACTTTAAAAGACGCTGTTGATTTTTACAACAATTATTCTAGTCCAAATAATGCTTATTTAGTTATTATAGGAGATATAGAGTTTGAGGAAGTTAAATCAAAAGTAACTGAACTTTTCAGTCCATGGGAGTCTAAACAGGTAACTAGTGAGTCATTTCCACAGCCAGAGAGTCCAAATGAGACTGAAATAATTTTTGTTGATATGCCAAATGGTGTTCAGTCTGTTGTTTCAGTTATGAATACTGTTGACTTTAATAAAAAAGAGTCAGACTATTTTTCAGCTTTGGTTGCAAACAGAATATTAGGAGGTGGAGGAGCTGGTAGGCTATTCAATAACCTTAGAGAGGATAAAGGATGGACATATGGTTCATATTCTGGAATATCTGAAAGCATAAAGACTAAGGGGAGAGTTATAGCTCAGGCACAGGTAAGAAATGAAGTTGTAGACAGTGCTGCTGTAGAGCTTTTAACGGAGCTTGATAAAATGAGAAATACTCTTGTAACAGATGAGGAAATCAACTCAGCTAAGGCAAAATATACAGGGAACTTTGTTATGTCACTTGAAGATCCTTCAACAATTGCTGGAATTGCACTTAATATAATTACAGAGGATCTTCCAGAAGATTATTACAATAGTTTTCTTGAAAACATAAATAATGTTACTAAAGAAGATATTCAAAAAGCTTCTCAAAATTACTTTACCCCAAACAAAACAAGAATTTTTATTACTGGAAAAGGAAGTGAAATTTTAGAGAAGGTTGACAACATTGAATACAATGGAAAAGAAATTTCAATTCGATACTTTGATAAGTTTGGTAACGAAATCCAAAGGCCAGACTATTCTGTATCAACAGATGTAAGTGCAGAGGGAATAGTAACTAATTACATAAATTCTATAGGCGGTAGAGATAGACTAGAGAAAGTTGAATCTATTGAAATTTCAGGAAATGCTAATCTAAACATGCAAGGCCAAAGCTTTGTTTTAGAGTTCTATTCTCTGAAAAACAATCAAAATCAATCTCTAGCAACAGTGACTGCAGGAGGTATGATGGTTCAAAAAAGTGTTTTCAATAAGTATCAAGGATATAATGAGGTTAATGGTCAAAGAATGCCTCTAACAGATTCAGAACTTGAAAGTGCAATAATTGACTCTGCCTTATTCTCTGAATTAAATTATGATTTTTCAACGATTGAACTTATTGGGACTTCAGTTGTAAACGACGAAAAAGTTTATGAAATTAAAATCACTGATAATAAAACTGAGTACTATTCGATTGAGTCCGGCCTTAAAGTAAAAGAGATCGAAACAACAGAGGTAGAAGGAAATCAGATTGTTGTTGAAACAACTGTAAATGAGTATGAAGAAGTTGATGGAGTCTTAATCCCAAGTGAAATAAATCAAGTAACTCCTGCTCTACCAATACCTGGTGGAATTACTATAAAGTTTAGTAAGATAAAGCTTGATGTAAAAACTTCAGACTCTGATTTTAATTAATACAGACGAAACTTAATTAGAGGCACCTTTAATGGGTGCCTTTTTTTTTGTGACTAAATAAACTCCTATCAAAATAATACTTGTTCCTATAAACTGAGTTAATTTAAATTCTTCACCATCTAAAAGTCCCCAAAAAATTGCAACAACTGGCATTAAATATGTTGTTGATACAGAAAACACTGGCGAAGATATAGCTAGCAATTTTATATACATCACCTTTGCAATTGCTGTTCCAAATAGTGCGAGTATTACTATGTAGATTATAGACTCTAATATTAATGGATCTGATGTAAAATCAGAAAATGGGAAGTCTGAGAAAAATAGTACAATAAAAGCTGGAATAAACATGAATAAAAAACTCATGAATACTATACCTAGTGCTGGTATATTTGGAAGTTTATATTTTAAAAGATTTGCATTAACTGCATAACAAAAAGCAGCCAATACAATAAACATAACATACAGTAAATTAAAAGATGAGGATAGAAGTTCATTATTAATTAATACTACAATTCCTAGAAACCCTATAATTACTCCAATTACTTGTTTTTTTAATAACTCTTCTCCAAAAATTATTACACTAATTAATAAAGTAAAGAGAGGTGTTAGTGAAACCATTACGGCAGTAACAGAGCTTGAAATTTCAGTTTCAGCAAATGCAAATAAATATGCAGGAAAGAATGAGCCAACAAATGCTGAAACAGCTACCCATTTCATTTTATTTTTTGGAATGTGTTTGATTTTATTATATCCAATGGGAGCTATTAATATAGTTGTTATAATTACTCTAAGTGATCCTAGTTGAACTGGTGTAAGACCTGTTAAGCCTTTTTTAATTAGTATATACGAGCTTCCCCATATAACAGATAGAATAATCAGAGTTCCCCATTTTCTAAGATTTAAGTTCACCGATTATTTATTTTTTGGCATTATTAACTTGACTTGCTTAATTCTTTTTTTATCAACTATTTCTATAACAAACTTTAGAGATTCATGATTTATAACCTGACCAACTCTTGGAATTTTTTTAACTTTTTCAATTAAAAATCCACCAAGAGTTTCAATCTCTGTTGAAATATCATCAAATGAGGTTGAGTCTTTTAAATTTATTGCTCTATAAAAGTCTTGAAGATTAATTTTTGAGTCAAATATATATGTAAAATCATCCAGTTTAGAAAATAAATTATCTTCTTCATCAAACTCTCCACTTATTTCTCCAAAGATTTCTTCAATAACATCTTCTAATGTAATTATTCCAGAGGTTCCTCCATACTCATCAACTACAATTCCAATATGTATTTTTTTAGTTTTAAACTCTGTCAATAAATCATCAAGCTTCTTATTTTCAGGTATAAATAGTGGTTTTCTAAGTAAGTCTTTCCAATTAAAATCATTTTTTTCTAAATGTGGTAATAAGTCTTTAACATATAGTACACCTTCTATCTTATCAAGATTATCGTTATAAACTGGGACTCTAGAAAATCCTTTATCAATTAGATTGTCAACTATTTCAACAAATTTTTTATTTACATCCAGTGCAAAAACATCGACTCTAGGACACATTATCTGCCTTGTTTCAACATTTCCAAAATTCACAATACCTTTAAGAATCTTTTTCTCCTCTTTACTAGTTTCTTTTGAGTCAGTAAGTTCAAATGCCTTAGAAAGTTTATCTACAGAAAGTTTTTTTGAGTCCTTTGCTAAGTTGGATTCTAAATAGCTCATGGATTTACTCATTGGCCTATTGAATAGGAAAAGTACATATCTATCTAAAAAGTAGATTGGATTCACCATGATTTTAGAAAAAACTAATGGGTTTCTATTAGCATAAATTTTAGGGAGGATGTCTCCAATAAATAAAATTAACATTCCAATTAAACCCACTTCAATTATAGTTTCGAGTATAGGGCTATTGAGTGAACTTAAATATGGGTTATCAATAGAAGCAAACAATATAACTATAGCAATATTGATGAAGTTATTTGATATTAATATAGTAGCGAGTAGTCTTTTAGGCTTATCTAAAAGCGAAAGTATTTTAGCTATTAATTTATTGCCTTTTTCGTCAGGTATATTTGACTTATCCAATGAAAAAAAGGCCACCTCAGAGCCAGACGTTAGAGCTGATAAAATTAGAAATAAAAAGATTAAAAGATATTTAACTATCACAGAATTCTAGTATTTAATTTATGTGTATTCTAGAATGGTAAATCGTCTTCCGCCTGATCACTTGTCTGATTATTTGAAGGTGTTGTTTGATTAGACTCAACATTAGGGGAAGACTCTTTTTTTGTAGATAAAAAAGTAAACTCATCCACGTTAACCTCAGTAGTATACCTGTCAGCACCATCATCTCCCTGCCATTTTCTTGTTCTAAGTTTTCCTTCAACATAAACCTTATCTCCTTTAGATAGATATTTCTCGCAGATTTCGGCTGCTTTATTTCTTAAGACAATATTATGCCAATCTGTGTTTGTTACTTTTTCATTTGTTGACTTATTAGTGTATGTTTCATTAGTTGCCATGGGAAATCTAGCAATACATCCACCGTTATCAAAGTGCTTGATCTTAACATCATCACCTAAATGACCTATTAACATAACCTTATTTAGAGTTCCACTCATATATGTATTTATATAGCTAATATACAAAAATAGAGTACCTAGAATAATTTCTTATTAATAAAATTATTAATGGGTACAGGGAAGTTATAGTTGCTTAATTGGGATAAATTTACACCTGATGAAATCTCTTTTTCAATCTTAAATTTATGAAATGTTATTTGCAAAATTTGGTGAGATAAAACGTGTTTAACATTATACCTTGAATATTTCTCAATTTTAATAGGGGTCTTTTGTGAATTGATAAATTTTTTAAAACTAGATATTCTCATAATATCCTCAACCTTAAAATTAGTTTCAATTAACGGGAACTGATTAAGTTTAAACCATATATCTTTTTCAACTCTTTTTTCAACAATAGTATTATTTTTTTTGTCTATTAAAACTATATAGTTTAGAAACCTTTCTTTTGTTTTTTTCTTTTTTAATTTGACAGGAATCTTTTCAACTTCGTTGTTATTAAGTGAGATACATTTTGAACTTAAAACACATGAATTACAATCAGGGAAAGGAGTACATATCAATGCACCAAATTCCATCATAGCTTGATTAAAATCTCCAGGACTATCAGTTTTATCAATTAATTTTTTTCCAATCTCTTTAACTTTGTTTTGAGTTGTTTTAGAATCAATTGGATCTTTTATACCATAATATCTTGTTAGAAATCTTAGAACATTTCCATCAACAACTGGGTTATACTCATCGAAACAGATAGAGGATATTGCACTTGCAGTATAATCACCTATTCCCTTTAACTTTATTAAGTCTTCATATTTAGAGGGGAAGATTCCATTCAGGTTTTTAAAAATTTCTTTTGAAGTTTTATGAAGATTGATTGCCCTATTATAATACCCCAAGCCTTGCCAGGCCTTAAGAACTTCACTCTCTTTAGAGATAGAGAGTTCCTCAATATTTGGAAATCTCTTCATAAAGCTATTATAATACTGAGTTCCTTGAGAGACTCTAGTTTGTTGAAGAATTATTTCTGAAATCCAAACACTATATGGGTCCTTATTCTGTCTCCACGGCAAATCTCTTTTGTTAATTAAATACCATTTAAGTAATTGATTTTCCAAAGACATCTAGCAATTTATTAGTGGCTAATTATATGTTACTAAATCACTAATTTAAAATATAAATTTATATATTTGCTAGCCTTAAAAGCTAATTGTATAACCAATATAACAGAAAAATGACAAAGGCAGATATTGTAAAAAATATATCGGATCAAACAGGAATGGATAAAACTGATGTACAGATGATCGCTGAAAAATTTATGGATGAAATCAAAAATTCTCTCCAAAATAATAATAATGTTTATCTAAGAGGTTTTGGAAGTTTTATAATCAAGACAAGAGCAGAGAAAACAGGTAGAAACATTTCACAAAATACTGCTGTAATTATCCCAGCTCATAATATTCCAGCATTTAAACCTTCGAAAACTTTTGTCAAATCTGTGAAACAAAACGTTCCAGTTAGCTAATTATAAATTAGATAGATATGCCTAGCGGTAAAAAAAGAAAAAGACATAAGGTTGCTACTCATAAAAGGAAAAAAAGAGCAAGAGCAAACCGTCATAAAAAGAAATAGTGTTCGGGATTACACTTTAAAAAACCCAAGTTCTTTGAAATAACATATAACGAAAGTTATATAATTATTGAAAAATGTTTAACCTTTCTACTTTAGAGTAGAAATAATACTTATAACAGTGAAAAAAGAATTGATTATAAGGTCAAATTCAAATGCTGTTGATTTTGCAATGCTTAATGAGGGTAGACTTATTGAGTTAGACAAAGAAGTAGGTAAAAACAAATTTTCTGTAGGTGATATTTTTGTTGCAAAAATACGAAAAACTATTCCTGGACTTAATGCTGCATTTGTAAATGTGGGGCATGAAAAGGATGGGTTTTTACATTATCATGACTTAGGACCTAAATTATTATCATTATCCAAGTTTGTAGATCAAATTGACTCTAAAAAAGTAAAATCTTTTTCATTTAGTAAGTTTGATTTTGCAAAGGATATTCCAAAGAATGGTCTTATTAAAGATTGTCTAAAAGCAAAGCAGACAACTTTAGTACAAATTATTAAAGAACCTATATCAACCAAGGGGCCAAGATTAAGCTCTGAAATTTCATTAGCAGGTAGGTATATGGTTTTGATTCCCTTTTCAGAGAGAATCTCAATTTCACAAAAAATTAAAAGTCAAGATGAAAAGAAAAGGCTAAAGACCTTAGTAAAGAATATTAAACCAAAAGGTTTTGGTGTAATAATTCGAACAGTAGCAAAAAATAAATCCGTAAGTGAGCTCGAGGGAGATCTTAAAGATTTAATTTTGAGATGGAAAAGGCTATGTATAAATTTTAGTAAGTCTGATTCATATCCAACAAAAATCTTAGGAGAAATAAATAGGACGACATCAAAACTAAGAGATGTATTTGATGATTCATTCTCCAATATATATCTAGATGACCCAAATTTACACAGCGAAATTAAAGAGTATATTAAGCTGATTGCTCCAGGAAAATCATCAATTGTTAAACTCTATAAAGGAGTAACTCCTATTTTTGAAAAATATGGAATTGAGAGACAAATTAAATCTTCATTTGGAAGAACCGTCTCCATGCAAAAAGGAGCATATCTAATAATAGAACATACAGAAGCTCTTCATGTTATTGATGTTAATAGCGGAAACAGATCAAATAAATCAAAAACACAAGAGGAGACTGCCATGGAAGTTAACTTAATTGCGTCTGCTGAAATAGCAAGACAATTAAGACTTAGAGATATGGGAGGAATTATAGTTGTAGATTTTATAGATTTAACTAAACGAGAAAACAGAAAAAAGTTGTTTGATCACTTTTGCGCAGAAATGGCAAAAGATAGAACAAAGCATAAGATTCTTCCACCAAGTAAATTTGGATTAATACAGATTACAAGGCAGAGGGTAAGGCCTGAAATGAATATTAAGACAAAAGAAGCAAATCCAAATAAAGGATTAGAAGTGGAAGCACCTATTTTACTGGTTGACAAAATTAACACAGAACTTAGCAGAATTGTTAAGAATTCGCGTTACAAGAAAGGAGCAATATACATTCATGTTCACCCATTTGTAGCAGCGTATATAAATAAAGGTCTATTCTCATTCAAAAATAAGTGGAGCTTACAGTATAAAAGAATAATTAAAGTTATTCCTAGAGACTCTTACTTATATCTTGAATATAATTTAACAAATAATAGATCAAAAATTTTAAAATAAAAATTACCAAAAAACCGTTTAGAAATTCTAAACGGTTTTTTTTATATTATACTATGGAGAGTTCTGTAAAAAAGAAAATCGAATATTTTTGTGCATATCAAGAAAGATGTCACTCCGATGTTATTAATAAACTTAACAAACTTGGAGTTTTTGGTGATCAAGTAGATGAATACATCTGCTACTTAATTGATGAAAATTTTTTATCAGAAACAAGATATTCAGAGGCATATGTTAGAGGCAAGTTTAATAATAACAACTGGGGTCGTGTTAAAATTATTAGAGAACTTAAGTTGAGAAATATTTCTGAATGGAATATTAACAATGCTTTACTTCAAATAGACGATTTGGAATATGAAAAAAAACTAGATAAAATTTGTGAGAAGCAAATTCAACAAATTAGCGGGACTTCGTCTGAAGCAAAAAATAAGATAATTAGGCGCCTAGCTCAAAAAGGTTGGGAAACTGAATTAATAATTAAATGTCTCAATCGACCAATAAAGTAACTTGATTATTATTCATTTCAACAGTACCAGAATCAATGTCAAGTATTGTTTCCTTATCAGTATATTCAAATTTATCTTTAACCCCCTCCTCAATAGAAATTTTACCTATAATTTTAACCTTACCTTTTGTAAGAGTTGATACAATAGGAGCATGGTTATTAAGCACCTGAAAGTCTCCGTAGGTTCCAGGAAAAAGAATTGATTCTACTTCTCCTTTGAATAAAGTTTTCTCTGGTGATATTATTTCTAGGTACATTCTTATTTTGTTTCAGCTAACATTTTCTCCCCAGCCTCAATAGCTTCTTCAATTGTCCCTTTCAAGTTGAAAGCTGCCTCAGGAATATGATCAAGTTCACCATCCATGATCATATTAAATCCTTTTATCGTATCCTTAATGTCAACTAGCGCTCCTGGTATTCCTGTAAATTGTTCCGCTACATGGAATGGTTGTGACAAGAATCTTTGAACTCTTCTTGCTCTGGCAACTGCTAATTTATCCTCCTCTGAAAGTTCTTCCATACCTAAAATAGCAATAATGTCTTGGAGCTCTTTATATCTCTGTAGCAACTCTTTCACTCTTTGTGCACAGTTATAATGATCATCACCTAAAATTTCAGGTGTCAAAATTCTAGACGTAGAATCAAGTGGATCAACAGCAGGATAAATTCCAAGCTCAGCAATTTTTCTTGATAGTACTGTTGTTGCATCAAGATGGGCAAAAGTAGTTGCAGGTGCTGGATC
>CACJHI010000018.1 GCA_902593165.1 uncultured Bacteroidota bacterium
AGTTAAAATATAAATATTAAATATTTAATATCTTATTTTTATAAAAAAAAATGAAGTTATATCTCAAAATCCTTGGTATTTCCATTATATGTTCTGTTTTTACTTTATTATTATTTAACAGGATTAATAATGAGGACAAAATTGATTATGAAACTAAATTAATAAGTGATTCTATCTCAGATTTCTCAATCAATAATACAGTACAAAGAAACTTTGGCAAATCAACACTACCAGATTTAACTTTTGCTGCAAGTAAAACAATTGATGCAGTAGTTCACGTAAAAAACACAAGCATAGTTGAAGAGAGTGATAGCTGGGCTTTACAATTTTTTTATGGTGATGATTCTAAAAAAAAGGTAGGTACAGGGTCAGGGGTAATCATATCACCTGATGGTCACATAATTACTAATTATCACGTAATCGAAAATTCATCTGAAGTAATCGTGACAACAAACGACAACAAAGAATATGAGGCAGAAATAATTGGATACGATGAAGTTACAGATATAGCAGTACTTAAAATTAAACCTAATATTAACCTCGATTATATCTTCTTTGGTGACTCAGACTCTACATTAATCGGAGAATGGGTTCTTGCAGTTGGAAATCCTTATAATTTAAATTCAACAGTTACAGCAGGTATAGTAAGTTCTAAATCTAGAGACCTAAATGAGTATGATCAAAAGAATCAGTCATTTATTCAAACTGATGCAGCGGTCAACTTTGGAAATAGTGGTGGGGCTCTAGTTAATATTCGAGGAGAGTTAATTGGAATAAATACACTTATTCAATCAATGACTGGAGGATATGTTGGGTATTCTTTTGCTGTTCCCAGTAATACTGTGAGAAAAATTTTTGAAGATATCATAGAATATGGAGATGTTCAAAAAAGGACTTCTAGGAGTTAGAGGTGTAGCCTTAAAATCTTCATATTCCAGACAACTAAATATAGATGAAACTGAGGGCTTCTATATTGATGAAATCGAAGAAGGTTTTGGAGCTGGCACAGCTGGTCTAACTAGAGGTGATATAATCAAATCAATTGATGGTTTTAAAATCAACAGATTTTCCGATCTATCAGGATACCTATCATCAAAAAGACCTGGCGATAAGGTCGAAGTTAATTTTGTAAGAGAAGGAAAATTAAAAACAGCCATTGTAACTTTGAAAAAAAGCTCAAATTAATGAGAATTGATGTTCTAACTCTATTTCCAGATATCTTTGACAACCTTAATTCATTCTCGATTATAAAAAAAGCAATTGACTCGAAGAAGGTTAAAATTAAATCACATAATCTAAGAGAGTTTGCCGAAAATTCAAGAAAAGTAGATGATTATCCGTATGGGGGGTTTCCTGGAATGGTAATAAAAATTGAACCAATTGATAATTGCATTGAATATCTAAAAAAGAAGAATAATTATGATGAGATAATTTATCTAACTCCTGACGGAGAACTTCTAAATCAAAAAACATCAAACTACTTATCAACATTAAAAAATATTATAATAATCTGCGGTCATTACAAAGGAATTGATCACAGAGTTAGGGAACACCTTGTTACTAAAGAAATATCAATTGGTGATTTTGTTGTATCCGGAGGAGAACTCCCTGCAGCTGTTTTATGTGATTCTATAGTTAGACTTCTTCCTGGAATCATTGGTGATGAATCATCTGCTTTGTCTGACACTTTTCAAGATAATGTATTATCTCCACCAATATATACAAGGCCAGAAGTATATAAAGGTATGCAAGTGCCAAAGGTTCTTCTATCAGGTAATGAAAAAGAGATTCAAAAATGGAATGATGAAAAATCAATCGAAAGAACAAAATTACTTAGGCCAAATCTTTTTGATAATGATTAAAAAAGGTTTATTTTTGCGCGTGTTTGAAATTAATCAAACTTTATAAAATAAACTTCAATGGAATCTGTAGTAAATTTAGTTCAAGAGAAACTTATCAGTAAAAATGAATTTCCAACTTTTTCATCTGGTGATACTATAACAGTATATTATGAAATTAGAGAAGGTGATAAAGTTAGAACTCAATCCTTTAAAGGTGTAGTCATTCAAATTAAAGGAAGAGGAGAATCTAAAACATTTACAATCAGAAAAATGTCTGGTACAGTTGGAGTTGAAAGAATTTTTCCATTAAATATGCCTGCTTTAAATAAAATTGAAGTCAATAAGAAAGGTAAAGTTAAACAATCAAGAATTTACTACTTTAGAGAACTTAGAGGAAAGAAAGCAAGGATTAAAGAAGTATAAATCTTATGTCAAAAATTAAAGTAGCCAATCCCATAGTCGAAATAGATGGTGATGAAATGGCTAGAATTATCTGGAAATTTATTAAAGAGAAGTTAATCCTAGACTACATAGACCTTGATGTTGTATATTATGATCTTGGGATAGAGTCTAGAGACAAGACAGATGATCAAATCACTGTTGATGCTGCTAATGCTATAAAAAAATATAATGTAGGTATTAAGTGTGCAACGATTACTCCAGATGAACAAAGAGTAGAAGAGTTCTCTCTTGGCAGGATGTATAAATCTCCTAATGGTACTATTAGAAACATAGTTGGAGGAACTGTTTTTAGAGAACCTATAATATGTAGGTCAATACCAAGGTATGTTCAGGGTTGGTCTAGACCAATATGTATCGGAAGACATGCATTTGGTGATCAGTACAGAGCTACAGATGTAACTACTCATGGACCTGGGAAGCTTGAGATGAAGTTTACACCTTCCGATGGCTCAGAGTCAAAGATATGGGAAGTATATAATTTCGAAGAAGATGGTATTGCAATGTCAATGTATAATATTGATTCTTCTATATATGGTTTTGCAAGATCTTGTATGAATATGGCTTTAACAAAAAGATGGCCTCTTTATCTTTCCACAAAGAATACAATATTAAAAGCATACGATGGAAGGTTTAAAGACATTTTTCAGGAAGTTTTTGAAAATGAGTTTAAAGATAAATTTGAAAAAGAAAATATAACATACGAACATAGGCTTATTGATGATATGGTTGCGGCTGCAATTAAGTGGAAAGGTGGATTTGTCTGGGCATGTAAGAACTATGATGGAGATGTTCAATCTGATGTTGTAGCACAAGGGTTTGGTTCTCTTGGACTAATGACATCTACTTTAGTTACTCCAGATGGAAAAACCTTGGAGGCTGAAGCAGCTCATGGAACTGTAACTAGGCATTTTAGAAGATATCAAAAAGGTGAAGAGACTTCTACCAATCCAATTGCATCAATTTTTGCTTGGACTAGAGGACTAATGCATAGAGGAAAACTTGATGATAATAAAGAGTTAATTAAGTTTTGCAAAACTTTAGAAGAAGTTTGTATAGAGACTGTAGAGGATGGAAAAATGACAAAGGACCTAGCTCTGCTTGTATTTAGGGATGACCTTGTGGATTCAAATTTTCTTACTACACAACAGTTTTTAGATGAACTTAAGAAGAATTTAGACTTAAAATTAAATTCAAAAGAATAATGAGTTTTTATAAGGTAACAGAACAAGAATCAAATCATAAAGATTTAGAAAAAAAGTCTGTTAGTGAGCTTGTAAATGCAATGCATCAGGAGGATAATAATGCTCTTAGAGCCATAAATAAAGTTCTTCCTAATATCACAAATTTAATTGAGAATTTAGCTCCTAAAATAAAAAAGGGTGGTAGATTATTCTATATAGGAGCTGGCACTAGCGGAAGATTAGGTGTTTTGGATGCATCAGAGTGTCCCCCAACCTTTGGAACACCTCCTGAAAAAGTCGTTGGGCTTGTAGCAGGAGGTATACCTGCGCTGTATAGTTCAATAGAGATTGCTGAAGATGATTTAAATCAAGCATGGAAAGATCTTTCAGAGTATAATGTCAATAAAAATGACTTTGTTATTGGAATTGCAGCATCAGGAACTACTCCTTATGTTGTAGGTGGTCTAAAAGCTTGTCAAGAAAAAAATATTTCAACAGGATGTATTGTGTGTAATGAAAATTCTCCATTATCAAAATATGCAGATTATAAAATTGAAGTAATAGTTGGGCCTGAATTTTTAACTGGAAGCTCAAGACTTAAAGCTGGAACTGCTCAGAAGCTTATCTTAAATATGATTTCTACAATTTCAATGATCCTTGATGGTCATGTAAGAGGTAATAAAATGATTGATATGCAGATGACTAATGCTAAGCTTAATAAACGTGCTAGAAGAATACTTATGGAAGAGTTAGGTGTTGATGAGAAAAAAGCTGATGAACTTATTACAGAATATAAAAGTATCCGGTCTGCCATAGATAATTACTCAAATGAATAAATACTTAAGAAAGGGCTTTATTCAAGTTTTTGTTGGAATATCTTTATGCTTTATCGCACCTGTAATTGTTTCACAAGCATTTAATAATCAAGATCACCCATTCTTTTTAGTTGTATTAATTATAGGTGCAGTGCTTCTAATATTAGCTATTTTTTACGGATATAGAGGAATTAATAACATATTAAATGGTACACTTGGACCTAAGAATAAATTAAATTAATTTATTTTTGAATTAGATTTTTAATTATGATTAGTATAATTTTTCCAGATAAGTCCGTTAAAGAGTTTGACAAAGGTGTTAAAGTTATTGATGTAGCTAAAAGTATCAGTGAAGGCTTAGCAAGAAAAGTTATTTCAGCATCCTTTAATGATGAGGCTCTCGAACTTGACTCGGAATTAACTAAAGATGGAAGTATTAAACTATATACTTGGGATGATAATGAAGGAAAACAGGCATTTTGGCATTCTTCAGCTCACATATTAGCTCAAACTATTAAATTTTTCTATCCAGAATCTAAATTAACAATTGGACCATCAATTGAAAATGGGTTTTATTATGATGTTGATTTTGGTGAAGAAAGTATCTCAGAAAAAGATTTTCAAAAAATTGAATCTAAATTTCTTGAGTTTTCTAGAAATGACTTCAAGTTTAGCATGAGGAATGTGTCGAAAGATGAAGCTTTGGAATTTTATAAAAAAGAAAAAAACGAATATAAGGTTGAGCTAATTGAAGCTCTAGATGACGGAACTATTACTTTCTGTGATCATTCAGACTTTAGTGATTTATGTAAAGGAGGACATATCCCATCAACCGGAATTGTTAAAGCTGTTAAACTATTAAATATTGCAGGTGCTTATTGGAGAGGTGATGAAAAGAATAATCAATTAACAAGAATTTATGGTATTTCATTTCCAAAACAAAAATTATTAACTGAGTATCTTGAGCTAGTTGAAAAAGCTAAGGAAAGAGATCACAGAAAAATTGGTAAGGAGCTTGAATTATTTACATTTTCAAGTAGAGTTGGACATGGTCTTCCCCTTTGGCTTCCAAATGGAACAGAACTAAGAGATAGACTACAAGACTTTCTTGAAGACGCTCAAAAAAGAGCTGGATATAAAAAAGTAATGTCATCTCATATTGGGGCTAAAGAATTGTACGAAACATCTGGGCATTATGAAAAATATGGTGCAGATAGTTTCCAACCAATTTCTACTCCAAATGATTCTGAAACTTTTATTCTAAGACCAATGAATTGTCCTCACCATTGTGAAATATATAATGCAAAACCACAGAGTTATAAAGATTTACCATTAAGACTTGCGGAGTTTGGAACAGTTTACAGGTATGAACAAAGTGGAGAATTACATGGTCTAAGTAGGGTTAGAGGATTTACAGTTGATGATGCCCATATATTTTGTACTCCAGAACAGGTTGACTCTGAGTTTAATAACACCATTGACTTAGTTCTTTATGTATTTAATTCGCTCGGGTTCAACGACTTTTCTGCACAAGTCTCATTAAGAGACCCTGATACACCTGAAAAATATATAGGTTCCGATAAAAATTGGGAAATATCTGAACAGGCAATTCTTAATTCTGCTAAAGAAAAAGGTCTTGACTATAATGTTGAATATGGAGAAGCTGCATTTTATGGTCCAAAACTTGACTTTATGGTCAAAGATGCACTTGGTAGAAGCTGGCAACTTGGAACAATTCAAGTAGACTACAACCTTCCAGAAAGATTTGATTTAACTTATAAAGGAAGTAATAATGAAGATTTAAGACCTGTAATGATTCATAGAGCTCCATTTGGAAGTATGGAAAGATTCGTTGCAATATTAATCGAGCATACAGCTGGTAATTTCCCTTTATGGCTAACAACTATTCAGGTAGAAATTCTGATTGTTGGAGAGAACTTTAAAAATTATGGTCAAAAAGTTTTAAATATCTTAGAAAATCACGAAATTCGCGCGCACTTGGATGATAGAAATGAGACTGTTGGAAAGAAAATTAGAGAATCTGAGATGAAAAAGATTCCATTTATGATTGTTGTAGGTGAAAATGAAGTTAAAAATAATTCAATTTCAATCAGAAGACATCATGGTGATGATCTGGGTGAAATGAAAATTGAAGAGTTCGTGGATATTGTTAAGAAAGAAGTTTCTGAATCTATCCCAAAGTTTAATATTAATTAAAAATAGTTGTTATAGCAATAAGAAGAAGAAGATCGAATAGGAGATTCAGAAGAGAAATAAAAGAAGATCCTCATAAAATCAATACTAAGATAACTGCTCATGAGGTTAGGCTAGTTGGTGATAATGTAGATGTTGGAGTATATTCTACAAATGAGGCTTTAAGAATAGCTAGAAACCTGGAATTAGATTTAGTTGAAATTTCTCCAAAAGCATCTCCACCTGTATGTAAAATATTAGAATATAAAAAATTCTTGTATGAGCAGAAAAAGAGAGACAAAGCTCTAAAATCGAAAGCAACTAAAATTGTTGTCAAAGAAATAAGATTTGGACCTCAAACAGATGAACATGATTATCAATTCAAGAAAAAACATGCAGAGAAATTTTTAAATGAAGGTGCAAAATTAAAAGCTTTCGTTTTTTTTAAAGGAAGATCGATAATATTTAAAGAACAAGGTCAAATACTGCTATTAAGATTAGCGCAAGACCTAGAAGATATTGGAAAGGTTGAACAAATGCCGCAATTAGAAGGAAAAAGGATGATAATGTTCATAATACCAAAAAAGAATTAAATTAGGGAACTATGCCAAAAATGAAAACAAAATCCAGTGCTAAAAAAAGGTTTAAAGTTACTGGTTCAGGTAAAATCAAAAGAAAACATGCCTTTAAAAATCATATTTTGACTAAAAAGTCAAAAAAAAGAAAACTAAGGTTAACTCACTTTGGGCTTGTTCATGAAAGTGATGAGAATAGTATTAAAAGACAATTAAGATTAAAATAAATTTACAGTAATGCCAAGATCAGTAAACTCAGTTGCCTCTAGAGCAAGAAGAAAGAAAATTTTAAAACAAGCGAAAGGATACTTCGGAAGAAGGAAGAATGTTTGGACAGTAGCTAAAAATGCTGTTGAAAAAGCTCTTGTATATGCTTACAGAGATAGAAAGACAAAGAAACGAAACTTTAGATCTTTGTGGGTAATGAGAATTAATGCTGCTGCACATCAACATGGCCTTTCATATAATGAGTTTATTCATAAACTTAAGTCTAATAATATTTCTCTTAATAGAAAAGTGTTAGCCGACTTAGCAATGAATAACCCTAATGCATTTGAAGCTATAGTTAAGGCTTTAAAATAACCCCCCTATCCTACTTCAACTATTCTATTTTTTTTAGGTCTAATAAGAAAAATATAAGTTGAAAGAAGGTGCTTTACTTAAATTATTAAAGAATCCTAGTTCAAAAAGTGAGGGCTTTAAACTTCTAGTAGATTTATATCAAGAAAAATTATACTGGATGATCAGGAAGATGGTTTTATCACATGACACAGCTAATGATGTTCTTCAAGAAACATACATTAGAATATTTAAGGGGATTGACAACTTTAAAGGAAATAGTGCTATTTCAACATGGATGTATAGAATAGCATATAATGAATGTCTTCGTTTTTTATCAAAAGAATCAAAACTGCTAAGAGTTGAATTAGATATAAGTGATAGTGACTACTCAAAAAAACTATATGCTGATTCATATTTTGATCCCAATGAATTATCGACTAAGTTTCATACTATTTTATCTGAATTGACTGTAAATCAGAGAAATATCTTTAATATGAAATACTTTGATGAATTAAAATTTAAAGAAATTTCTGACGTTACTGGTATAAACATAAATACAATAAAATCCACTTACTATCTTGTTGAAAAAAAAATTAAAAAAGAAATAAATGAATAGACATAAAAAAGAATTAGGTTTAAAAATTCCTGAGAATTATTTCAAGGAATCCAGAGAGAATATTCTAACTAAAAATCTAAATAGTACAGATAAAGATTATTCGTTTAGGTTCTATCAGCTATCATTTGCTGCTATTTTTATTTTTACTCTTATATATTTTAATTATCCATTTTTAGAGAGGGAATCAATTAATTTTGAAACTGAATCACCAATTATATCAACTATTTTATTGAATGAAGAAATAACAGAAGAGTACATAATTGACTTTCTTACAGATGAGGTTGTATCTGATGTAATTTATATGCCAAAATAAACTTTATGATAAATTTAAGTTCTAAATACAGAATGTTTAAATCAAATAAATTTCTATTAATTGTATTACTAACCTTGCTTTCGGTTAATACAGCTATTAGTCAAGAGAGCAGAAGATATAAGAAGGACTTTTCAAAAGAACTCATATCTAGCTTTACTGAATTTCAAAAAGATTTACTCAAAAAAGAACAAAAACTTTGGAAACGTCATCATGAACTCATTAAAAAAACTTTAACAGAAGTACAGGAAAGTATAATAGGTGATAGCTCAATGAATATAAGAGAGAGACACAAAAATCTTATGAAGTCTTTCACCGATGAACAAAAAATTATGGTTAGAAAATTTGAAGAAAGAATAGACACCATAAGACAGAAATTCTATGAATCATTATCAGAGAATCAAAAATCCTTAGTTAGAAAAAAAAGAAAGAGATCTAAAAGAAATGATTAATCTCTTTTAACAAATCCTTGTGTTTTACTCTAAATAATAAAAAATATATTTGCGCAGCCAAACAACATAAAATGAACAAAATCTACTTATTCCTTTTATTTACATCATTTTCTTTATTCTCTCAACAAAACAGTGGTGGGAATTTTCAAGGATATGCTAACATGAATTTTAAAGTTTCAGGATTAGTCATTGATTCAGAGACTTCAGAGCCACTTGAATATGCTACTATATCATTAAAAGCAAAAAATAATCCAGATAAAGTATTTGGAGGTATAACTGACGAAAACGGAAAGTTCTCAGTCGATGTTAATCCAGGAATGTATAACCTTACAATAGATTATATTTCCTTTATTTCATTCTCTAACCCGAATCTTATGGTAAGAGGAAATACTGATATTGGAAATATTTCTCTAGATCTTGATGTCTCAGTACTTGACGAAGTTGAAGTGAGAGCTGAAAGAACTCAGGTTGAAATTAGACTTGATAAAAAAATATATAACGTTGGACAAGATATAACTGTCAAGGGTGGTAATGTTTCTGATGTTCTTGCTAATATACCTTCAATTGATGTAGATTTTGATGGAAATATCTCTCTTAGAGGAAATAGTAATGTAAGAATTTTGATTAATGGAAAGCCATCTGGCTTAGTTGGATTATCTGGACCTCAAGGCTTGAGATCATTACCTTCTGAATCAATTGAAAAAGTTGAAGTTGTAACATCACCTTCTGCGAGATACTCAGCTGAAGGAACTGCTGGTATTCTAAACATAATTCTAAAAAAACAAAATCTTTTAGGCTTTAATGGAAACTTTAATGTTAATCTTGGTATACCAAAAAATGAAGGTATAAACGGTACTTTAAATGTAAGAAATGAGAAAGTAAATTTATTTGGAACCGTAAACCTTAGTAATTCTGAAAATTCAGGTACTTTCTTTTCAGAAACTAATTATACAAGACAGGATTTAACAATTGAAGAAACAAATGATTCAGATTATAATAATAAAAACATTTTTTTCAATTTAGGAAGTGAATATTACTTTGATGATAATACTTCCTTAACAATAAGTGGTTTTTACAAGAAAGGCGATGATTCGAGCTTTCTTACTAATATAGTAAACGATATATCTAGAGGGTCAATATCCTCAACAAATAATAGACTAAGAGATGAAACTGAAATGGATGAGTCTTTTGAATACGCATTAGACTTCTACAAAGATTATGATAGAGAAGGACAAACACTTAGTGCCAGAATTTCTTACGAAGAGAGTGAAGATGACGGATTAGAAGATATTGAAGATTTTGCAACCTTTCCCTTAATATCAGAATCAATTTTTGAGAAAGTATCAAATATAGATTTTCAAAAAAGGTTATTAGGTCAAGTTGACTTCATATATCCAATAGATAAAGACACTGAATTTGAATTTGGATATAGAGGTAATTTTCTAGAAAGAGAAACTGATTATGATGTCTCTTTTTTAAGTGGAGGTGATTTCGTCTCAGATCCTGGTCTATCAAATATTTTTAATTATAAAGAATCTGTAAATTCAGTATATACTCAATTTGGTAAAAAATTCAATAAATTATCAGCACTATTTGGATTAAGATATGAGAACTCACGTCAGGAAATAGATCAAAGGACAACGAATCAATTTGAAATTAAAAAATATTCTGATCTTTTTCCAACTTTAAATCTTGCTTATGAATTTTCAAGCCAAGAGTCATTAACATTTGGATACAGCAAGAGAGTAAGAAGACCTAGAGGATGGAATATTAATCCATTCCCAAGAAGAAATTCTGTCACAAGTTTTAGAAGAGGTAACCCATTCTTAGATCCAACTTTTACAACAGCCCTAGAGGTTGACTACTTAAAGAGGTTTAAAAAATTCACTCTTAACACCTCAATCTTCTATAGACAATCTGATGGAAATATTGAAAATATAACTGAAGAAACCGGTGAGATTGTTGATCTTATTATTGGAAGCGATCCTAGTGCTCCTCTTCTTCAAGTTCCTGTTTTAGAGTCATATCCAATAAATTTATCTACAAACAAACGTATAGGATCAGAATTGAGTTTAACTTATACACCCTCAAGAAGTGTGAGATTGAATGCAAGTTTCACAATTAATTCTAGCTCAATTAGAGGTCAATATGAAGATCAAAATTTTGATTCAGATGACACTAATTGGAGTACTAGATTTAATGGTTTCATTAGATTACCTAAAGATTATAGCCTTCAATTCTTTGGATTTGTTCGTGGACCAAGTGAAAGTGCTTTTTCTAAAAGAAAAGCTTTTGGATTTGTAACAGGGGCTATCCAAAAATCTATATTAGATAAGAAAGGGACCATATCACTTAAATTCAGTGATTTATTTAATACAAGTCAATGGAGATATGAGTCATTTAGGGATTCATTCTACAGAAAAGGTGAAGGAAGATGGAGAGAGCCCACTTATGTACTAACCTTTAGTTACAGGTTCAATGATAATAAATATAAGCAAAGGAGAAAAAATATTAGGAGAGATCGTGGAGACTCTGATCAAGGAGGTGGCGATGAACCAATATTTAATGATTAAGATTTAAGTTTTTTTGCTATAAATTCTTTTATTCTTTGAAACACATAAGATGAAGCCCAATATGGTGCTACAAGTGCTAAAAAAATCATGAGCCAAAAACCCAATGTAAATATTGCTAAAAAGGCTAAAAATCCGAGGTATTGTTGAAACTCCATATATTTGTAAATGCTTAACAAAAGTAAATTTTTTTAAGTAAATTACAAAGATGAAGGACTATAGAATTGAAAAAGATACATTAGGAGAAGTTAAAGTTCCTCAAAAATCTCTCTGGGGAGCTCAAACAGAAAGGTCTAGAAATAATTTTAAAATTGGTAATCCATCTTCAATGCCAATTGAAATTATTCATGCATATGCAATTTTAAAGAAGTCTGCAGCTCAAACAAATTATAATCTTGGTGTTTTATCAAAAGAAAAATGTAAGCTCATTGACAGTGTTTGTGATGAAATATTAGACAGCAAGCATAATGATCAGTTCCCTTTAGTAATATGGCAGACTGGCTCTGGTACTCAAACTAATATGAATGTTAATGAAGTTATTTCAAATCGAGCACACATAATTGAAGGCAAAGAACTTGGCAAATCTGATAAAACATTATCTCCAAATGATGATGTGAATCTTTCTCAGTCTTCAAATGATACTTTCCCTACAGCAATTAATATTGCTGCTATGAAAGTTATTACTGAAAATACCATTCCGAATATTAAAAAACTTAGAGATAGCCTAGATAAAAAATCAAAAGAATTTAAAGATATAGTAAAGATTGGTAGAACTCATTTAATGGATGCAACTCCAATAACACTAGGTCAGGAATTTTCTGGGTATGTATCTCAAATTGATCATGGTATTAAATCATTGCAAAACTCTCTTGATCATCTAAGTGAGCTTCCACTTGGTGGAACTGCAGTTGGAACTGGACTAAATACTCCAAAAGGATATGCGAAAAAAGTCATTGAACATATTTCAAAAAATTCAGGCCTTTCGTTTAAAGAGTGTCCAAATAAATTTGAGGGAATTGCTTCTCATGATTGTATAGTAGAAGTTCATGGTGCTTTAAAAACTTTAGCTGCATCAATTTATAAGATCTCAAACGATATAAGACTTATGGGATCTGGTCCTAGATCAGGAATTGGTGAACTCATCCTTCCAGCTAATGAACCAGGGAGTTCAATTATGCCAGGTAAAGTTAACCCAACTCAGTGTGAAGCAATCTCAATGGTATGTACTCAAATATTTGGAAATGATGTAGCAGTAAGTTTTGCTGGAGCTAATGGACATTTTGAGTTAAATGTATTTAAACCACTTTTTGCATATAATATAATTGAATCTTCAAAGATACTTGGAGATGCATCGTTGAGTTTTGCCGTTAACTGTATTAATGGTCTAAAGCCTAACAATAAAAGAATTAAGAAATTTCTTGATGATTCATTGATGCTGGTAACAGCTCTTAATTCAAAGATAGGCTATTACAAAGCTGCAGATATTGCAAATAAAGCATACAAAGAAGACATTACATTAAAAGAAGCAGCGTTAGCTTTAAATTATTTATCAGAAAAAGAATTTGATGAATATGTCAATCCAAATAGAATGACAAACAATGAAGGTTGAAATAGTTCCATTTCAAGATAAATACTCTCATTACTTCTATGATCTTAATTTTGATTGGCTTAATGAATATTTTTATGTTGAAGAATATGATGAGAAGGTATTAAAAAATTGTAAGGAAGAAATCATTGATAAAGGTGGCTATATATTTTTTGCAATTTTTAAATCAGAAGTTGTTGGTACAATGGCTTTAATCCCTAGAGAAGAAGGGGTTTACGAATTAAATAAAATGGCTGTTAAAAAAGAGCTCAGAGGTAATGGTATTGGACATCAACTAATTCAATATACTATTGACTTTGCAAAAAATAATGAATATAGATCTGTTATACTATATTCAAATACCGTACTAGAAAACTCCATACATCTTTATAATAAATTTGGTTTTAAAAAAATAGATAATCCTGATGCTCCATATGAAAGAAGCGATATCAAAATGGAGTATATATTATCTAACTCTTGAGAACAACTTCTCTTTCCAATTAGTCCATGAATACTTTCTAGCTAATATTGTAATTAGAATTGGATAGACAACAAAAGGAGCTAACCAATCAGATAATCCTAAACTTGGTTCTGAAATATCTATTAAGATTGATTCAGTCTGAAAAACTGTCCAGTCAGCTGTTACTAGAAGAGCAGCAACTAAATTATTTGCAGCATGAAATCCAATAGCAAGTTCTAGTCCATCATCCATTAATGTCATGATACCCAAGACAAACCCTACTGTTATGTATAAAAATACAAATTCATATCCTAGAGCAGTTATTTCAGGATTAGCTAAATGAAGTGAACCGAAGACTAGTGAAGTAAGGAATAAAGCCATAAATCTACTATTAAGCCAATGACCAAAACCTTGCATCAAATAACCTCTAAAGACTACTTCCTCTACAGTTGTTTGAATTGGGACAAATAATATTGCTATAACTGCTAGAATTAAAAATTCTTTTACCTTAAAGTTTAGTTCGTAGCTTTCAGGACTCAAAAAATATTCTAATAACACAAATGCTACAACAGTCGATCCCCATAACGTAAATGAGTATATAACTCTTTCATAATCAATCTTTTTTCTACTTGATAAAATAGACATTAAAGGAAGATCATGAAGTTTCTTGACAACAAGCCATATGCCTGGGACTACAGCAACAAATGTGAGTAGTAATAAAAATAATCTCAAGTTAGATTCTATTCCCTTGAATAGGTCCATAGGATCTGCATCTGGGCTTGGAAGCTCCGTAGGCAAAAAAGGTATCATAGGTAGTTGACCTATAACACTGAAAAAAATTAAAATAAACGAACCTAGTATATAATACCAAAAGCCCTTTAAATTGTATGATTTATCCCACAAAAACATTTACTGAAAATTAGCTAAGATTACCATGTAGATGAATGAAAAAAACATGTGGAAATAGATTGTATGAATGTTATATTTTATAAGTTTTCTACTATTATAGTATTTAAACAATCCTGATAGCAAGAAATATGAATAGAACATTGTAATTGGAATTAGCATATAAAGGAATAACACTTGCTTAGTACCAGTCAAGATATTCTCTGCAATAAAATATAAAGAACCTAATGCTAATATTAGATTAAGTGCATATATCCACCTTGATGCTTTTTTCCCCAAAAGAACTACTAAATGATTCTTACCAACTTTTTTATCTGAAGCGTGATCAGGATATTGATTGATGAATAGAATATTTGTAGTTAAAAGTCCTATTGGAACACCAAGAAGAAGCAAATTATAAAATTCATTTGAATATAACAGAATTGTTTCATTTGCAATAGCAAAACCTGTACCTAAAGTCAATAATGGGCCAAATGATAGAAAAATTGAAAGTTCTCCTAGACCATATCTTGAAGATAACCTTATCGGTTTAGCAGTATAGAAATACCCAACTAAAACACCTATTAAAGCAATTATAGCTGAATAATATGCATTGCTTGTAGACCCAGTGTTTAAAAAACTCATATATAAAATTCCTGCTGCAGTTGCAAGACCTAGAATAAACATAATATTAGCAAGACTCTTCGTACCCTTTAGAGTAATTAAACCTAATTCTACAGCTCTACTCCCCCCAGATAATTGTGCCCCCTGAAGAATTGTTGAATCCATTCCAGCATTAAAGTATTCAGTATTAGCCTCATCTGTTCCGTGTGTTACATCAAAATAGTCATTATAGAGGTTAGAAAATAAATGGAAAAATAAAATTCCAAATGTGGTTAGAGCTAAGGAAATTGGACTAAACAAATTATCTCCAATTCCAGCATAGTAGCATCCAATTGAAAAAACTGGGAATAATGAAGCTGAAGCAAAACCTACTCTAGTTATTGCTACACCCTTAATAATTTTAGTAACCCAATTAATTTTTATGTTAACCTCTTCATCAATTACCTCAGTAATTCCACAATATCCAGTTTGAGGTTTGTCCTTTCCGTCTGCAAAATTTGGAGTAATCTTAATCTTAGCAGCAAATTTTGAACCATCTTTTCTAATAAAATTAGTTTTTGTTGTATGCTCTCCTGTTTCGTTAGCATCTCTTAACCATCCAAGAACATTTTGAAGAACTATCTCTCCTGGAGAAAAAATTGATACTCTTTTAATACCAACCAACTCATCTGAGGGATAACCAAAGACTTTCTCAGCACCTTCATTCATGTTTGTAATCAAACCTTCCATATCACAAATAATAACACTTTTCATAATTTTTTTTTTGAATGCTCAAATTTACATCCTGAGCCTCTTAAATAAAAATTTTTTTATGAATTATTTGTCAATAGTAAGTGTAGTTAGTTTTGCAAAAGAAATATCTCTGTTATTTTCATCGATAATAGAAATCTTCCAAAGTTGCATTGTCCTACCCATATGTATTGGAATAGCTTTAGCAAATACAAAACCTTCGCTAATACCTCTAACATGATTTATAGATAACTCAACTCCACGAAGTATTTGGCTTTCTTTTTTTGAAAAAATAGCAGCAGCGGAGCTTCCAACAGTTTCTGCTAAGGCAGCGGTTGCTCCCCCGTGGAGGACACCAGCAGGTTGATGATGAGCTGGTGTTACTTCCATTTTAGCTTCTAAAAAATGTTCACCAACATCTGTAAAAACAATACCAAGAGTAGAAACTAGCGTTCCTTCACATCGTTTATTTGCTTCATTAAGAATAAAATTTTTATCGAACAAGATTAATCTTCTTTTACTTCTTCAAAATCTACATCTTGAACATCATCTTTTGAATCTTTTTTAGAATCTGCAGTTGGATTCTCAGCACCTGGTTGTGCAGACCCATCAGCTTGAGCTTTGTACATTTCTTCTGACGCATTCTTCCATGCTTCATTAATGGTGTTTAAAGCCTCATCAATTTTATCAAGATCCTTTGATTCATGTGCCTTCTTGAGATCCTCTAATGAAGACTCAATAGGTTTCTTTTTATCATCAGATAACTTATCTCCAAACTCTTTAAGTTGTTTCTCTGTTTGAAAAATCATTTGGTCAGCACTATTTAGTTTATCAACTTCTTCTTTTACTTTTTTATCAGCATCTGCATTAGCTTCCGCGTCCTTCTTCATTTTTTCAATTTCTTCCTCTGTTAGTCCTGAAGAAGCTTCAATCCTTATATCTTGTGACTTATTAGTCGCTTTATCAAGAGCACTTACATTGATAATTCCATTTGCATCAATGTCAAAAGTCACTTCAATTTGAGGAATCCCTCTTGGAGATGGTGGAATACCATCTAAATGGAAACGCCCAATTGTCTTATTATCTTTCGCCATAGGCCTTTCACCTTGTAAAACATGAATTTCAACTGAAGGTTGATTATCAGCTGCTGTTGAAAAAACTTGAGATTTCTTAGTTGGAATTGTAGTGTTTGACTCAATTAATTTTGTCATAACGTTACCCATTGTTTCAATTCCAAGTGACAGAGGAGTAACATCTAAAAGTAATACATCTTCAACATCTCCAGTAAGAACACCTCCTTGTATAGCAGCTCCTACAGCCACAACTTCATCAGGATTTACACCCTTTGATGGTTTCTTCCCAAATAGAGCTTCAACTTCTTTTTGGATAACTGGTATTCTAGTTGAACCTCCAACCAAAATTACCTCGTCTATATCTTTTTTAGTTAATCCCGCATCCTTAAGAGCTTTCTTAACAGGTTCCATCGATCTTTTTACTAAATCGTCAGATAATTGCTCAAATTTAGCTCTTGTTAGAGTGGTTACTAGGTGCTTTGGTCCAGATGACGTAGCAGTAACATAAGGAAGATTTATTTCAGTCTGAGCTGATGATGATAGCTCAATTTTAGCTTTCTCAGCAGCTTCTTTAAGTCTTTGTAAAGCCATTGAGTCCTGTCTTAAATCGATTTGTTCGTTCTTTTTGAATTCTTCAGCTAAAAAATCAATTATTACTTGATCAAAGTCATCACCACCAAGATGGGTGTCACCGTTAGTAGATAGTACTTCAAATACTCCATCACCAAGCTCTAGGATTGAAATATCAAATGTTCCACCTCCTAAATCATAAACAGCAATTTTTTTATCCTTACCCCCTTTATCCATTCCATAAGCTAATGCTGCAGCTGTAGGTTCATTGATTATTCTTTGAACCTTAAGACCAGAGATTTCACCTGCCTCTTTTGTAGCTTGTCTTTGAGAATCATTGAAATATGCTGGTACAGTCACAACAGCTTCTGTTACAGTTTGACCAAGATAATCCTCAGCAGTTTTTTTCATTTTTTGAAGAACCATTGCTGATAATTCTTGAGGAGTATATAATCTTCCATCGATATCTACTCTTGGTGTATCATTATCTCCTTTGACTACTTTATAGGCAACCGTTTTGACATCATTAGAAGATTCACTGAATTTATTACCCATAAATCTTTTCACAGAAGCAATAGTTTTTTCTGGGTTTGTTACAGCTTGTCTTTTAGCAGGATCTCCTACCTTAATTTCACCGTCTTCTACAAAAGCAATTACAGATGGTGTTGTTCTTTTTCCCTCTGCGTTAGGAATTACTACAGGTTCGCTACCTTCCATTACAGAGACACACGAATTTGTTGTTCCTAAATCTATTCCTATTATTTTACTCATAATTTTAATTTTACTTATTAATGACAACCATTATGCCAATTTAAATTAAGTGACATTATGTCAGATTACTGATAACTTTATTTACACTATTTTTGCTAAAAACTAATTAATGGCAAAGGAGATTAATTCAAGCAGAGTAACTATTAAGGTACTTGAGCAAATGAAAAGTAAAGGTGAGAAGATTTCAATGCTTACTGCCTATGATTACAGTTTTGCAAAAATTATTGATGAGGCTGGTGTAGACATTATTTTAGTTGGAGACTCTGCATCAAATGTAATGGCAGGTCATGAGACGACACTTCCAATAACTTTAGATCAGATGATTTATCATGCAAGTTCTGTTATAAGAGCTGTAAAGCGAGCTTTAGTTGTTGTTGATCTTCCTTTTGGTACTTATCAGTCAGATTCTCAAGAAGCATTAAAATCAGCAATTAGAATAATGAAAGAATCTGGAGCTCACGCAGTTAAACTTGAAGGAGGGCATCTAGCAAAAGAATCTATTGAAAGAATAATTCAGGCTGGGATTCCAGTTATGGGTCACCTAGGACTTACACCACAATCAATTTATAAGTTTGGAACTTATACTGTTAGAGCTAAAGAGGATGAAGAAGCTAAAACTTTAATTTCAGATTCAAAAATGCTTGAAAGAGTTGGCTGTTTTTCTATAGTACTTGAGAAAATCCCTAATAAACTGGCAAAGAAAGTAACTTCTAGCCTTAAATTACCAATAATTGGTATTGGTGCAGGCTCACATGTTGATGGACAGGTTCTTGTATCTCATGACATGTTGGGTATGAATAAAGATTTTAGCCCAAGATTCCTAAGGAGATATCTTGATCTTGATTCATTAGTTAGTAATGCAGTTAAGAAATATTCAAGAGATATAAAAGACGGTAACTTTCCAAATAAAGAGGAACAGTATTAATTTGACATTTCAAAATTTAGATATTCTTTTTGAAGACAACCACTTGATTATTATAAATAAGCAATGTGGAGTCCTTGTTCAAGGTGATAAAACTGGAGATATCTCACTTCTTGAAATCGTAAAAAAATATTTAAAAAATAAATACGACAAAAAAGGAAATGTATTCCTAGGTCTTGTTAATAGGATTGATAGACCAACATCTGGTATTGTAATATTCGCAAAGACAAGTAAAGCATTATCTAGAATGAATGAGAAGCTAAAAAACAGGGATATTAGAAAGCTTTATTGGCTATTTATATCTAATAAGTTTAAATCAAATGAGGGAAAGCTTGAAGGATGGTTTAAAAAAAATAAAAAAATAAATAAATCTTTTTACTCTAGTAAAGAGATAAACAACTCAAAGCACGGATTGTTAAATTATAGAAAAATTGAAACACTAAAAAAATATTCCAAAATTGAGGTAGATTTAATTACAGGCAGACATCATCAAATAAGGTGTAATTTCTCTGAAATTGGTTTTCCAATTTTAGGGGACTTAAAATATGGTTCACCTAGGTCAAATAAAGATGGTGGAATTTACCTTCACTCAAGAGAGATTTACTTTACTCACCCTGTGTCTAAAAAAGAAATCAATATTAAAGCTAAGCCACCTAAATTTGGGCTATGGACTGCTTCTCCTTTCGATTTATAAGCAAAGCCTTTTCTTTAATTATAACTGCAACAGGTTTATTACTTATTTTACTTTCGAGCCAAGATATTATATCTAAGTATAAAAAAGCTCTTTTTTCATAGGGGTCATCCTCAAACTTTTTTAACTCTGAATGAAGGTTTCTTAAAAATCCTTTAATTTCTCCTGGGTAAATGTTTTCTAATCCATTTAAATACTTGAGTATTGTTCTTTGAACTTCATGAAGATCATTCATTTTGTCAAGATAGTTGTATGTTTCCCTTATAATCTTATCGAGATTATAGTCATGTCCTGCTTCCCAGTGAGCAATTAGGTTTAGAATTCTTGTAAAGCATTGGAGATCTTCCCTCATCTTTATATTTTTATTTATCATAATCATATTTACATATTTTATACAATTATCATAATCATTAACAGTAAAATACATACAGGCAATTTTAAAATATAGAAGCATTATATGATGGTGATCAATAAAGTTTTTATTTTCATTAATCCCCTCAAGAACTTTTGGTATTAGTTTAATGGATTCTTTAAAATCACCCTCCAAGACATGAAGATTGAAAAGGTTATTATACTTATAAATGAATATTAAAGCATTTAAATTCTGATTTCTCGGGAATGATTTATCTTCCACAACATTTATTAGGTCATTCAATCTATTTTTAAATTTTGAAGGGTATTTAATTAATGCTAATGCCTCCAGTAAAAAGTTGTAACCTTTTAAATAAAAAACAGGATGTATAGCTATCATCTCAGGTGATTTGTTAAATGTATCTATCCATTTTGATGCATATTTATAGCTAGATAAAAAGTCTTGAATAAGAAGGCTATACCAAACCCAGATTTGATAGTATATTAAAGTCTCTCTAAAGCCTAATTCAAATATGTTAAAGGTTTTAATTTTTTGTTTGAAAAACTTTTTTATTTCTTTAGACTCTTCATCACTCTTAGCATAACCAGCTTTTATGAGTTTTTCATAAAGCTGTAATGAGATATTTGATAAATTACTATAAATTTTATTTTGTTCACGAAGATGATTAGTCTGTGAGACTAGCTCATTTGTTCTATTACTTAGACTTCTTGTAACATATAGAGACTCTATTAATTTTTCAAATTCAACAATTTCATATGCAGATGCATTTTCATCATACTTTAAGGCAAAAGATTTGGCCTTATCAAGAATTTTCAGACTTTGTTTATATAATCCTTTTTGGTATAGAATAGTAGCAAAATCTATTTGACCTCTAATATGAAGCTTAACATTTTTATGTTGTGGATTTAGTCTTAAACTAATTAAAATCTGTTTATACAAATGTGCTTTCAAATTTGAAAGCTGAAGCTTTGACACAATTTTATTTTTTAAGATTAAATCTTCACTGTAAAAATCCATTTTGTCTAAAAGGTTAAATAACCTTAAAAACTTAGAGTCTTCATTTGAATCCATTCTACCAACATATAGTTTGAATTGTCTCTTCTCAGACTTTGTTAAAGATTTAATTAGTACAAATAAATTATCTTTTAACTGATTAGTCATTGTATATATTTTTTTTCTAAAAAACTGTTTTTCAATTATTTAAATAAAATTATTTTATATAGGGCATTGTAAAATTAATATACTTTTTTTTAAGTATCACCATTATAAGTAATAATTTAGTAAAGAATGAAAAACCAGGTCAAAATATTTGATACTACCTTAAGAGACGGTGAACAGGTTCCGGGGTGTAAGCTTGATACTAAAAGTAAATTAATTTTAGCAGAAAAAATTGATATGCTTGGTGTAGATATTATTGAAGCTGGATTTCCAATTTCTAGTCCTGGAGACTTTAAATCCGTTGTTGAAATCTCAAAGATTATCAAGAATGCTTCTGTATGTGCATTAAGTCGAGCAAATGAAAAAGATATTGATGTTGCAGCTGAATCACTTAAACATGCTATAAGACCCAGAATTCACACTGGAATAGGGACATCTGAAATACATATAAAACATAAATTTAATTCAAATAGAGACTCAATAATTGATATTGCAAAACGTGCAGTTTCTCATGCAAAAAAATACGTCGAGGATGTTGAATTTTATGCAGAAGATGCTGGTAGGACAGAAAATAGTTTTCTTGCTAAAGTTTGTGAGGAAGTAATAAAATCGGGTGCAACTGTTCTCAATATTCCTGATACAACTGGCTATTGCCTTCCAAGTGAATATGGTGAAAAAATAAAATATCTAGTTGAAAATGTTAAGGGAATTGATAATGTTACAATCTCATGTCACTGTCATAATGATTTAGGATTAGCTACTGCTAATTCAATTTATGGTGTTTTGAATGGTGCCAGACAAATTGAATGTACGATAAACGGGATTGGAGAAAGAGCAGGTAACACATCTCTTGAAGAGGTTGTAATGATCTTAAGACAGCATTCACACTTAAACCTAGATACAAATATTAATTCTAAACTCTTAAATGAGACGAGTCAGAAGGTTTCAGAACTTATGGGAATGCCTGTTCAACCGAACAAAGCAATAGTTGGCTCTAATGCTTTTGCTCATAGTTCAGGGATTCATCAAGATGGGGTTATTAAGAAAAGAGAAACTTATGAAATAATCGATCCAATTGATGTTGGAGTCGATAAATCCTCAATTGTTTTAACTGCAAGAAGTGGAAGAGCAGCTCTTGCCTTCAGAATGAGAGAATTTGGAGTCAATCTTACCAAGAAAGAGTTAGATGATGTTTATGGTGAGTTTTTAATTGTAGCTGATCAAAAGAAAGAAGTAACTGACTCTGATTTCCCTTCAATACTTCAGAAAAAAAACATTAACTATGGGTAAGACTCTTTTTGATAAAGTTTGGGACTCTCATGTAATTGAGAGAATTGAGGATGGGCCAGATGTTCTTTTTATAGACAAACACTTTATACATGAGGTTACAAGTCCAGTCGCATTTGTAGGACTAAAAAACCGAAACTTAAAAGTTATGTATCCTGAAAGAACTTTTGCAACAGCTGACCATAATACTCCTACAGTTAATCAACATCTTCCAATTAAAGATAGACTTTCAGCCATGCAGGTAAAGGCTTTGGAAAAAAATTGTAATGAACATGGAATTGATTTCTGGGGACTTGGTCATAAAAAAAATGGTATTGTTCACGTTATAGGACCTGAAAATGGAATTACTCAACCTGGGTTAACAATTGTTTGCGGAGACTCTCACACTTCAACTCATGGTGCTTTTGGAGCAATTGCTTTTGGAATTGGAACTTCTGAGGTTGAAATGGTTTTAGCTTGTCAAACAATCATGCAACAAAAACCAATGAAAATGAAGATTAATATAGATGGAAGACTTTCATCTAATGTTACACCAAAAGATGTTGCTATTTATATAATTTCAAAATTATCTTCATCAGGTGCTACTGGATATTTTGTAGAATATGCTGGAAGTGTGTTTAAAGAAATGTCTATGGAAGGAAGGATGACAGTTTGTAATTTAAGTATAGAAATGGGGGCTCGCGGAGGAATGATTGCCCCAGATGAAAAAACCTTTGAGTATATAAAAGGTAGAGAATATGCTCCAAAAGAAGCTAAATGGGATAGAGCGGTTAGTTTTTGGGAGACTTTGAAAACTGATAAAGATGCAACCTTTGATAAGGAATATAATTTTAAAGCAGAAGATATTGAACCTATGATTACTTATGGAACTAATCCAGGTATGGCTATTCCAATATCAAAATCAATTCCAGAGGCAAATAAGTCTGAATCAAAATCATCTTATAAGAAAGCACTCAAATACATGGAGTTTAACGAAGGTGATAAAATGATTGGAAAAAAAATTGATTATGTGTTTCTTGGAAGTTGTACCAATGGTAGAATCGAAGATTTTAGAACTTTTGCCAGTTTAATCAAGGGAAAGAAAAAGTCTGATAACATAAATGCTTGGTTAGTTCCAGGTTCTCATAAAGTTCTAAAAAGCATCAGAGATGAAGGGATACTTGATATTCTTACTGAGTCGGGTTTTAAACTAAGAGAGCCAGGTTGTTCTGCTTGTCTAGCTATGAATGATGATAAAATTCCAAAAGGTAAATATGCTGTGAGCACTACTAATAGAAATTTTGAAGGAAGACAAGGACCAGGAGCAAGAACACTTCTAGCAAGTCCTTTAGTAGCTGCAGCAACTGCTATAACAGGAGAAATAACTGATCCTAGAGATATAATATAATATGGCTTACGATAAATTCAATATATTAAATAGCACTGCTGTTCCTCTCAACATTGATAATGTTGATACAGATCAAATAATTCCCGCAAGATTTCTAAAAGCAACAGAAAGAAAAGGATTTGGTGATAATCTTTTTAGAGATTGGAGATATAATTCAGATGATTCGCTGGTAGATACCTTTCCTTTAAACAACAAAAAATATCGAGGAAAAATTTTAATTGCCGGTAAAAATTTTGGTTGTGGCTCATCAAGAGAACATGCTGTTTGGGCAATTTATGATTATGGGTTCCGAGCAGTTGTATCTAGCTTCTTTGCAGACATTTTTAAAAATAACTGTTTAAATATCGGGGTATTACCGATCCAGGTTAGTGAATCATTCTTGGCAGAAATCTTCTCAGAAATTGATAAAAATTCAAAAAGTAATTTTGAAATAAATCTAGAAAATCAGAATTTTAAAATTGTTAGCTCTGGTAAAAAGAAAAAATTTGAAATTAGCACCTACAAGAAGAGTAATATGTCAAATGGTTTTGATGATATAGATTATCTAATTAACAAAAAGGATCAAATCTCAGCTTTTGCAAATAAATTAAGATACTAATGAAACGTAGTCTTGAAATAATGGATACTACTCTAAGAGATGGTGAACAAACATCTGGAGTTTCATATTCACCTAAAGAAAAATTAACAATTGCAAAGCTTCTTTTGGATGAACTTAAAATTGATAGAATTGAGGTAGCCTCGGCCAGAGTATCAGAAGGTGAATTAAATTCAGTAAAACAAATCACTAGTTGGGCAAAAAAGAATAAAAAAATTAAAAGTATAGAAGTACTAACTTTTTTAGATGATGGAAAATCTATTAAATGGCTCTTAGATTCAGGATGTTCAGTTCAGAATCTTCTCACTAAGGGTTCCATTAATCATCTAAAACACCAGCTTAAAAAAAGCCCTTCCAATCATTTTAAAGATATCCTAGACACAATTACGAGAGCTGAAGAAAATGGAATTCAAACAAATATTTATCTTGAAGATTGGAGTAATGGAATGAGGAGCAGCAAGCAGTATGTTATGGATTTCCTTGATTTCTTGAATGATAAAAGTATAAAAAGGTTATTGTTACCTGATACATTGGGGATACTTACTCACCATGAAACATACGAATATATATCTGAGATAAAAATGAAATATCCAGATTTTCATATTGATTTTCATGGACATAATGATTATGATTTGAGTGTTGGGAACTCACTGGAAGCAATAAGAGCTGGTTGTGATGGATTACATTTGACAATTAATGGAATGGGTGAAAGAGCTGGGAATACCCCTTTATCTAGTGCTGTAGCAGCAATAAAAGACTTCATGCCAAATATTAAGATTAATGTAGACGAGAAAAACTTGTTTAAGGCTAGCAAATTAATATCTACATTTTCAGGACAGACTGTATCATCTAACAAACCAATTGTTGGCGAAAATGTATTCACCCAAACTGCTGGTGTGCATGCAGATGGTGACAATAAGAAGAACTTATATTATAACAATTTGAATCCTAATAGATTTGGCAGAAAAAGAAAATATGCTTTAGGTAAGACATCTGGAAAAGCAAACATAAAAAAAAACTTAGATGAATTAGGCATAAAGTTAAATGATCAAGAATTGGGAATTATAACATCGAAAGTTATAGAATTAGGAGATAAGAAAGAGAAGGTAACAATTGAAGATCTTCCATATATCATTAATGATGTATTAGATTATCCAACTAAAAAGAATAATATTAAGATTGAATCATATGTTCTTACACACGCAAAGACTTTGAGGCCATCAGTATCAATTTCATTAATAATAGATGATGTTCTATTTCAAGAAAGTTGTTCAGGAGATGGTCAATTTGATGCTTTTATGAATGCATTAAAAAAAATATATGCTAAACAAAAAAGAGCACTTCCAAAACTAATTGATTATGCTGTAAGGATTCCACCCGGTAGTGACTCAGACGCATTCTGCGAAACAACAATTACATGGGACAGTGGTTCAAAAAAATTTAAAACAAGAGGGCTTGATACTGATCAAACGGTATCTGCTATCAAAGCAACTGAAAAAATGTTAAATACAGAATAATTATGAATTTAAAAATAGCTGTACTTCCAGGTGATGGAATTGGACCAGAAGTGACAAATGAATCAATTAAGGTTTTAAAATGCATTGCAGATAAGTATAATCATAAGATTGAACTAAGTGAGGGAGCGGTTGGAGCAATTGCCATTGATGAATATAATGATCCGTATCCAGACCTAACCCATAAGCTATGTGAGGATTCTGATGCAATTTTATTTGGAGCAATTGGTGATCCTAAATATGATAATGATCCTAAGGCAAAAATAAGACCTGAGCAAGGATTACTGAAAATGAGAAAAAAGTTAGGACTGTACGCAAATCTTAGACCTACAATTATATTTGAATCTCTATTAGACATGTCACCCATAAAAGAAGAGAGAATTTCTGGAACAGATATTCTCTTTGTTAGAGAACTAACCGGTGGAATATATTTTGGAGAAAGAGGGAGAAAAGACAATGACAATTATGCTTATGATACTTGCCAGTATTCAAGAGAAGAAATTATAAGAATAGCGAAAAAAGGATTTGAATATGCACAAAAAAGATCAAAAAGACTATGTTGTGTTGATAAGGCAAATGTTCTAGAGACCTCAAGACTTTGGAGAGAAACTGTGCAAAGTATGGAAAAAGATTATCCGGAGATAAAGGTATCATATGAATTTGTTGATGCTGTTGCTATGAGACTAATACAATGGCCCAGTTCATATGACGTTTTAATTACATCTAATCTATTTGGCGATATTCTTACTGATGAGGCTTCAGTCATATCTGGTTCAATGGGTTTGATGCCATCAGCATCAATTGGATTAGATAATGCCTTATATGAGCCAATACATGGATCATACCCAGAGGCAACTGGAAAGCAAATTGCAAATCCAATTGCATCAATTTTATCATTATCTATGATGCTTGAGTATACATTTAATTTAAAAGATGAGTCTGAAGCAATAAATAGAGCTGTTGAAGAGTCTCTTACAAAGAGATATACAACTCCAGATCTAAATAGTGATAATAAAGCATATTCCACAAGTGAAGTAGGAGATTACATCGTGGATTTTATCAAACAAAATTAAAGGATATAATCAGTTGAAATAAAGTTAGAGTCGTTAGAATCTAATAATTTCTTTAGTATTCTATTGTTGTGAACATTATCCTTAGAGGCTACAAATGTCCTTATAGAAAATGCTCTTAATGCATCATGGACACTAAGAGTACTAACAGCTGAATTTTTTCTTCCTGTAAAAGGATATATATCAGGACCTCTTTGACATGAACTATTTAGGTTAACTCTACAAACTAAATTAGCAAGAGTATCGATTAAAGGTCCGATTTTTTTTGTATCACTTCCAAAAAGGCTCACTTGTTGACCATATTCAGATTTAGCCATATCGTCAAGTGGCTCATCTATTTTTTTAAATGGTATAATTGGTACTACAGGACCAAATTGTTCCTCCTCAAATACTTTCATCGAACTATTTACAGGATATAATACTGCAGGATAACAATAGTTGTCTGTTACCTCGCCTCCCTTTTCATTAATTACAGTGGCACCTTTGGATACAGCATCATCAATCAAATCTTTAATATAATTAGGCTTTGATGGCTCTGGCAATGGAGTAAGAAAAGCATCTTTGTCCCAAGGCATTCCAAATTTAAGATTATCAACAGCTTTTGCAAACTTAATATTAAATTCATCTGCTATAGATTCATGTACATACAATACTTTCAAAGCTGTGCATCTTTGACCGTTATAAGACAGAGAACCTGAAATACATTCTTGAATTGTTAGATCTAAATCAGCATCTGGAAGAATAATAGCAGGGTTTTTAGCTTCCAAGCCAAGAACTAATCTAAGTCTGTTTTTATTTGGGTGTTGATCTTGTAAAGCAACAGCTGATGAACTATGACCTATTAATGCCAACACATCAACATACCCTGTTTTCATGATAGGTGGACAGATTTTTCTACCTCTACCAAATAAAATGTTTACAACTCCTGGAGGAAAACACTCCTTAAAAGCTTTGAGTAATGGTGAAATTAATAAAACTCCATGTTTAGCAGGTTTAAATATCGTAGTATTACCCATTAGGATAGCAGGGATAAGAAGACAAAAAGTCTCGTTTAGGGGATAATTGTAGGGTCCAAGACAAAGAACAACACCAAGAGGACCTCGTCTGATGTGAGCATGAATTCCTGAGTCTTTTTCAAATCTTGAAGAAGACCTATCAATGTTTTTGTATTCATCAATGGTATCATAAATATATTTAACGGTTCTGTCAAACTCCTTTTCAGAATCAGTTTGATTTTTTCCTATTTCCCACATCAAAAGTTTCACTACTACATCACGGTGCTCTTGCATTTTATCTGCAAATCTCTTCATACACTTCAGTCTATCTCTTACTTTCATTGTTGGCCATTTACCTTGACCTCTATTAAATGCTTTTTTTGCAGATTCTAGAGCTTCTATTGCTGAATCAGAATCCATATCAGGAATTGAACCTAAGAGGGTTGGAGAATATTCACCCCCTTCTTTTATATCTATAGTGGAAAATACTTCAGAAGTATCACCCTCCCATTTTTTTAGTTGACCATCAACTAGATATTCTCTACAGTGGATTTCATCAATTTTATATTTTTCCATGGATATAGTTTTTATATTAAAAGCCGAAGTGTATCAGGTTTTTCATTTAAATATTCTCCAAAGAAACTATTTTCTTTCATTCTTTTCATCAAGTCAGACAAATCTTTAGAAAATTTTAACTCTATTCCTACAATCGCTGTTGTGTACTCTCTATTATTCTTTTTTACATATTCAAAAAAAGTAATATCATCATCTTGACCTAATACGTTATTAACAAATTCTCGTAGCGCCCCTTTTCTTTGAGGAAATTTAACAATAAAGTAATGTTTTAGCCTAGAATAAAGTAAAGCTCGCTCTTTTATTTCAGCCATTCTAGTTATATCATTGTTACCTCCACATATAAGAATACCAATATTTTTATCTGAAATATCTTTATCATAAATTTCAAGAGCAGAAATACCTATTGCACCAGCTGGCTCAACAACTATCCCATCCTTATTGTATAATTCAAGTATTGTTTCGCATATCTTACCCTCAGGGACAATTATTAAGTCATCTAAATGTTCTTTACAAATCTTAAAAGGTATTTCACCAATCTTTTTTATTGATACACCATCTACAAAATTGTCAATTTTTTTTAGTTCAATAATCTTGTTTTGTTTTATAGATTCAGACATAGCAGGAGCTCCCTCAGCTTCAACTCCAATAATTTTTGTTTTAGGAGATAACTCTTTAAATACTGATATAATTCCCGCTATTAAACCTCCCCCGCCAATAGGAATAACCAAATAATCAAAATGTTTATCAATTTGATCTAAAATTTCGAGAGCAACAGTACCCTGTCCCTCTATAACCTCCTTATCATCAAAAGGATGAATAAATACAGAATCATTATTCAATTGCTTTTGTGCTTCTTTTTGAGCATCATCAAATGTATCTCCAACTAAAATAATTTCAATAAAATCACCCCCAAACATTTTTACTCTTTCCACTTTTTGTTTAGGAGTTGTTTCAGGCATATATATTGTACCAAAGATTTTTAATCTATTGCATGAAAAGGCAACACCTTGAGCATGGTTACCTGCGCTTGCACATATAATTTTTTTTCCATCTTGAGTATTTTCAAGATTTAATGATTTAATCTTGTTAAAAGCACCCCTGATCTTAAATGATCTGACTTTTTGAAGATCTTCTCTTTTAAAAAAAATTCTAGAATTTAATTTTTCTGATAATCTCTCGTTAAGATTAAGTGGGGTAACAATAGAAACATCTCTAAGATTTTCAGATGCTTTTCTAACTCCTTTTAAATCAGGCATATGCATTTTATAATGCTTTTTTCATTGAAGTCATATGCTGCCTTAATTCATCACCAATGATTTCAATAGAGTGGAATCTAATAGAGTCATTGATTTCAATTAACTTTTCATTATCAATTGAATCTGAAGCATTAGACATTTGATCTGAACCAATTACATCGCTGTCAAGTTTTTTGAAAAACTTAGATAGCAATGGAATTGCATCGTTGTTAAATAAATAACAACCATATTCTGCAGTATCTGAAATGATATGATTCATTTCGTATAGTTTTTTTCTGGATACTAAATTTGCAATTAAAGGTAGTTCATGAAGAGATTCATAATAAGCAGATTCTTCCTTAATACCTGCCTCCACCATGGTTTCATAAGCAAGTTCAACTCCAGCTTTTACAAATGCAACCATTAATATTCCATTATTAAAATATTCCTGTTCTGATATCTCATCTGTAGTTGGATTAGTTTTTTCAAAGGATGTTTGATTTGTCTCTTCTCTCCAATTTAAAAGCTCTTTATCATCGTTTTCCCAATCTTTCATCATTGTTTCAGAAAAATTCCCAGATAATATATTATCCATATGTTTAATAAATAATGGTGATAATATAATTTTTAATTCTTCTGACAATTCATATGCCTTAATTTTTGCTGGATTAGAAAGCCTATCCATCATATTTGTGATTCCACCATGTTTTAATGCTTCAGTAATTGTTTCCCAACCATGTTGGATCAACTTTGCTGCATACTGAGGATTAGTTCCAAGCTCTACCATTCTATCAAATGAAAGAATTGAGCCTGTCTGGAGCATTCCACATAAAATAGTCTGCTCACCCATTAGATCTGATTTTACCTCTGCAACAAATGAAGAATCAAGAACACCAGCTTTATGGGATCCTAGTGAAACTGCATAAGCTTTTGCAGCATCGAATCCGATATTATTTTTATCATTCTCTGGATGTACAGCTATTAAAGTTGGGACTCCAAAACCTCTTAGGTATTCCTCTCTTACTTCAGATCCAGGAGATTTTGGCGCAACCATTATTACGGTTATATCTTCTCTAACTTTAATTCCTTCTTCTACAATATTGAATCCATGAGAGTATGATAATATTGAGTTTTTTTTCATTATTGGCATAAGTTGTTCAACTACAGGAGTATGATTCTTATCTGGAGTTAGGTTTATAACTAAATCAGAATTTGGTATAATTTCATCAAAATTCCCAACATTGAAATTATTTGAGGATGCATTTAAAAATGATTGTCTCTTAGAGTCTATTGATGATTGTCTTAAAGCATAGGAAATGTCTAGACCAGAATCTCTCATGTTCAATCCTTGATGTAAACCTTGGGCACCACATCCTACTATAGCAATTTTTTTATCTTTCAGAAAATCAACTCCATTTTGAAACTCAGACGAGTCCATAAACCTACATTTACCTAATTGCATTAATTTTTCTCTAAATGATAGACTATTAAAGTAATTCTTCATTGTATTTATTTTTGGTTTTTAAAAGTATTTAAAATTTCTGATATTCCC
>CACJHI010000019.1 GCA_902593165.1 uncultured Bacteroidota bacterium
TATATAAAGACTTCTTAGGGATATTAAGTTATCTTAAGTATCTTTTAGCAAATTTTCTGGGATTTTTTAGAGTAACTTATAGACAACTTAGAAATTCTGATACTAGAATTGTTGCTCATAAAAGTGCAGCTTTAGCTTCTCAAAATTTTATGATTAGTATGGCAGCATTTGGCTATGACACCTGCCCCATGGAGGGTTTCGACTCATTAAAACTAAAAAGAGTACTTGAATTAGATAAAAAAACAGAGATAAATATGGTAATTGGATGTGGGATTAGACTAAAAGAAGGTGTCTATGGAGATAGATTTAGGATACCATTTGATCAGGTATATTTTAAAAGATAAACTACTTAGTTGATTCTTCAACAGAGGTTCTTAACCAGTTTTCAAAGTTCTTTTCTGATACATACTGTATAGGCTCAGTCAAAATCTTGCCAGAGGGCATCATAGCAACATAGTATGGCTGTGAGGCATTACTAAAGTTAATTTGCTGGAAAAGAGACCATCTTCTACCCACGTTATTTATATATTGAATATTACCAGATTTGTTTAAATATTTAAACTTTTCCTGTTCTGATAATTTAGATCGATCATCAACATATAACGATATAATTACAAATTCTGTATCTAGCATTTTAAATATTGCAGGCTTTGACCAAACATTCTCCTCCATTCTTCTACAATTTGCACATGCCCAACCTGTAAAATCAAGAAGTATAATTTTATCTTTTTCAATAGCATAATCTTTACCACTTTGAAAATCTTTAAAACAATTGAGCCCCAAAGGACAATCATTTTTATTATCGTAAACCGAATAAAATTCTGGGGGAAGAATTCCACTTAGCAATCTGACATTCTTACTCTCAAATAATCCACTTATTAGATATATTGAAAAGAGAAGAAAGAACCAACCTGAATAACTTTTATAATTAAATTTTAACTTATCAAAATATGATCCAAATAAGTAGAATGACATTATAAGAAAAATAACAACCCATATTATTATAAATATTTCTCTTTTTAATATTCCCCAGCCTTCAACAAGATCAGCATTAGATAAAAATTTAAATGCTAAAGCAAGCTCTATAAAACCAAGTGAAACTTTTAATTTTTTTAGCCATATTCCTGATCTAGGAATCATAGATAAATATTTAGGATAAAAAGCCAGGAAAGTAAAAGGTAAAGCCAAAGCAAATCCAAAACCTAACATTCCATATGTGAGCTGAGTGGCACCAGATTCTGCTGATGAAAGAGAACCAGCAAGCAATGAGCCTAATATAGGGCCTGTACATGAAAATGATACAAGAGCAAGTGTTAATGACATAAAAAATATTCCAACAACTCCCCCTTTTTCTGATTTTTTCTCTGAACTAGATATTAAACTACTAGGTATGACTATGTCGAAGTAGCCAAAAAAAGAAATAGCAAATAAGATAAATATTATGAAGAAAGTAATATTTACATAAACATTTGTTGAAATAGTATTTAAGATATTTGGGTTTAAGCTATCAAATAAGTGAAACGGTATACTAAGCAGCAGATATATTAATACTATAAACACTCCATATAAAGAAGCAGAGGTTGCACTACTATATTTAAGTTTTGTTTGATCAATAAAGTAAGAAACTGTCAATGGAATCATTGGAAAAATACACGGAGTAAGTAGAGCAAGAAAACCTGCTAGTAAGCCAAAAATGAAGATTTCAAAATAATTGGAGGATTGAACAATATCAATACTACTATAACTTGATTTATCAAGATCTAACTCAAGCATATTATACTTTTGAATATCATCCAGTGAAACACTTTCATCTTCTTGAACATTTTTTGTTGAATCTAGAACAACATTGAATGTTTCATTTCTAAAAATACACAACTCATCATCACACGAAGAGTAATCAATCTCAATTTTAATTTGATTAATATCCTTATTGAGTAGACTAATAGTTTGATTAAATGAGGCCTCATTTTCAAAATAGAACAGGTCCATTTTGAATACATTGTCATAGCCTATTATATAGGGGTTTTCATTAAAAATATTATCAGCTTCGTAATCTAGTCTATTATTTATGTAATTGAAACTAGTTGATACTGAACCTTCTTCAGGTGAGAATTGAGAGTATAGTTTCCAACCATCAATTATTTGTGCATCAAAAGTAATCTTATATTTAAGACTACTTAGTTTCTCAACTTCATATGACCAGGTTACAGGCTCTATCTCTTGGGAATTAAGTGAGAAAATTGTTATTAATGCAAAAAATAGATATTTAATCATTTTTTGAAATTATTAGATCATTTTTATTTTTTGTCAACTTATATTTAGCTGATTCAATATATTTTCCAGAATCAGAAGTAAAAAGCTTAATTACTTCTTTATAGTCAAAGCCATATTCTGAGAACAGGCTGTGAATATAAAAGTCTAATGGATTTAATTTACTTAAATCAGAGATTTTTATCTTTTGGTTTACTCCTTCTTTTAAAAAAACTTTGTTTTTAATATCACTAATTATAATATCTGCAAATATCTTGGTAGAGTTTAAGTTATTAATAGTAGTCTTAAACTTTAACATAACATTATCATCAAATTCTTCAAACTTTGGAATTATCGAGTTTCGTATTGTGTTTCTAAGATAATCATTGCTTGAATTTGATGAGTCTTCCCTAAACTCGATATTGTTGTTAACTGCATATTCGCTTATTTCATTTTTAGAAATATCTAGCAATGGCCTATATAACTTATCTGTTTTCTCAGGAATACCCACTAATCCACTCAAACCTGTTCCTCTAATTGAATTTATTAAATATGTTTCAATTTGATCATTTAGATTATGTGCTGTTACAATAAAATCAAAACCATAAATTTCTTTTAAATCATTAAACCATTTATATCTAAGATTTCTTGCCCCCTCTTGTGTACCTACTTTATTATTTTTACAAAACTCAACTGTATTAAAGCTAGTATTGAAATACTTTTGGTTGTTTTCTTCACACCAATTAGACACAAATAGCTCATCTGCATCACTTTCATCTGATCTTAATTTAAAATTACAATGTGCGACAGAAAATTTAAAATTATTTTTTTTAAATAAACTAGCTAGCACCATACTGTCAACACCTCCACTAACAGCAATTACAAAGTTAGAATCCTTTAATGGTTGTAGCTTTTCTTTAAAAACTTTTTCAATTTTATGTTTCACTTAGTAAAAATAAATAAACTTTGTCCAAATAAGTGCTGTATTATATTAATGGTTATAATTTTTTTTCTAAACTTGTAAAATATAATTTACTGTTTTGAAAAACTCTAATAGTGCAGGTTTATCGATTGGTGTAGCACTTCTTCCAATAATTTTTCTGGTATTACTCTTAAGTATAAACGTATTTATATACGGTGATGACTCTTTAAATGGCACAAATCAATTTATTTTAATTTTATCAGGTTTATTCGGAGCATCAATTGGATTTATCTATAAGGTTTCATATAAGAAAATACTAACCAGTATTTCAAATAGCGTAAAATCCGTAACTGGAGCATTATTAATCTTATTATTTGTGGGTGCTCTTGCTGGTACATGGATGATAAGCGGTATAATTCCAGCAATGGTCTATTATGGTTTAAAAATATTGGATCCAAATATATTTCTTCCAGCTTGTATCGTAATCTGTTCAATAATCTCTGTTGCAACAGGAAGTAGTTGGACTACTTCTGCAACTGTTGGAATTGCACTTGTTGGAATTGGTAAAGCCCTTGGAATACCATCGGGAATGGTTGGAGGGGCTGTAATAGCAGGTGCTTATTTTGGTGATAAGCTTTCTCCATTAAGTGATACAACTAATCTTGCTGCAGCTGTCACTAAAGTTGATCTTTTCAAGCATATAAAGTATTTAACATATACCACTATACCTAGTATTTCAATTACGTTAATTGTCTTTGTTATTCTTGGGTTTCTTCAAGTCTCAAATGGGACAACTGATAATACATATTTATTAAATGCCATATCAGAAAAATTTAATATATCGTTAGTCCTTTTTATTGTTCCTCTACTAGTACTTATAATGATTGTTAAAAAAACCCCTCCATTAATTGCTCTTGTTATTGGGACTCTTGCCGGAGCCTTATTTTCATTAATTTTTCAACCACAAATAATTAATGAATTATCTAATGGAACAAACTCCAGTATAGTTGACTCATACATAGTGATTATGAATACCATTACTGGAGAGATTAATATTGAAACAAATAATGAGATCTTAAATGATTTATTTTCTACTGGAGGAATGCTTGGTATGATGAACACAATTTTCTTAGTAATTGGGACTATGGTATTTGGAGGAGTGATGGATGCAATTGGTGCTTTGAAAACTATTAGTAAAGCATTATTAAAATGGGCAGATAATACTTTTAAATTATTTGCAAGTACAGTTGCCTCATGTTTAGCTCTTAATGTTAGCGCCTCAGACCAATATTTATCAATTGTTGTTTCTGGTAAAATGTTTGAGAAAGCTTTTGAAGACAAAGGTTTAGCGCCTGAAAATCTTAGTAGAACTCTTGAAGATTCTGCTACAGTGACCTCTGCGTTGATTCCTTGGAACTCTTGTGGAGCATATCATTCATCAGTATTGGGTGTAAGTGTTGGCGAATATTTTATATATGCAATATTTAATTGGATTAGTCCTTTTATGACCTTATTATATGCTGCTCTTAGAATAAAAATAAGGACTTTAGGAATCAAAAATCAATAAAATAAACTCATATTCGTATTTTTGTATAATTCTATTAATTTATGAGTAGCAAGAAAAAAGCTGGTATAAACAAATTTAAAGTTGTACTTGGCTATACGTTTCTATTCATTTCTATTGTTCTTCTTGTTTCTTTTATTTCATATATGTTTAATTGGAGAGCTGATCAGAGTAATATTAGCAGCTTATATGATAGGGATGTAGAAGTTGAAAACATTTTAGGAAAGATAGGTGCTTCTGTAAGTCATTTTTTTATTTTTAAATTATTTGGAATTGGAAGTTTTGTTATACCCATAATTATCTTTATTTCATCTTATTATCTTCTCTTCAATAAGAAAATACTCTCATTAATTAAGAATATTAACTGGCTTCTGGTACTTATGATTTGGACTATAATATTCTCAGGGTATGTTAGTGAATTTTATCCAATACAAATTGGAATTGTTGGTTTTGAACTTAATTCATTTCTACAGACATACATTGGTAATACTGGAATCATTATTATTTTATCTTTTATTTTACTTACATCTATAGCTTTAATTTGGAGCATAACTCCAAATTCTTTTTTTTCTCTGGTAAGTAAAATAAAAATTCCAAAAAATGATAAACCCGATCTGGTTTATGAATTAAATGATAATTTGAATGTTGAGTCTGAGATGGAACTCCCTGATACAATTAATGAAGAAGATGAAGTTAAAACTGATTCAAGTGAATCTTCAACCGGTTCAGATGAGATATCTATGGAAGTTGAAGAAATAAATTTTGAAGAGAAAAGCACTGAGAAAATTAGTTTTGATAAAGTAAATTTAAAAAAGTTTGATCCAACACTTGACCTAAGTAATTTTAAAAATCCAGGGATAGATTTACTCAAAGATTATGGTGATGATACAATAAAAATTGATCAAGATGAACTAGAAACCAATAAAAACAAGATTGTTGAGACCCTAAAAAATTATAATATTGGAATTAAACAAATTAAAGCGACAATCGGCCCAACCGTTACTTTATATGAAATTGTTCCTGATGCTGGTGTTAGAATTTCAAAAATCAAAAATTTAGAAGACGATATTGCATTATCTCTATCAGCCTTGGGAATAAGAATAATTGCACCTATTCCTGGGAAAGGAACAATTGGTATTGAAGTCCCAAACAAAAAGAAGTCAATAGTTTCAATGAAGTCTTTATTATCATCAAAAAAATATATTGAATCTGATATGGAACTCCCCATAGCTATTGGGAAGACAATTAGTAATGAGACATTTATTGTTGATCTTACTAAAATGCCTCATCTTCTTATGGCAGGTGCAACTGGACAAGGTAAGTCGGTAGGTATTAATGCTATTTTAACTTCAATGCTTTACAAGAAACATCCTGCTGAGGTAAAATTTGTACTCGTTGACCCTAAAAAAATTGAACTCTCAATATATAATAAAATTGAAAGACACTATCTAGCTAAACTACCTGAGTCAGAAGATGCCATAATTATAGAAAACGATAAAGTAATTAATACATTAAATTCATTATGTAGAGAGATGGATAAAAGATATGAGCTTTTAAAAGATGCTTTGTCAAGGAATATAAAAGAGTATAATGCAAAATTTATATCAAGAAAGTTAAATCCAGAAAATGGTCATACATTTCTTCCTTACATAGTTCTTGTTATCGATGAGTTTGCTGATTTAATAATGACAGCAGGTAAAGAAGTGGAGACACCCCTAGCTAGACTAGCTCAGCTTTCAAGAGCAGTAGGTATTCATTTGATAATAGCTACTCAAAGACCATCTGTAAATGTTATTACAGGTTTGATAAAGGCTAATTTTCCAGCTAGGATTGCATTTAGAGTTACTTCAAAAATTGACTCAAGGACAATACTTGATACAGGAGGCGCAGAACAATTAATTGGAAGAGGGGATTTATTATATTCTCAATCAAATGATTTAACTAGGATACAATGTGGTTTTATAGATACTGCTGAAGTAGACAAATTATCAGATTTTATTGGCTCTCAGACTGGATATGCATCTGCTTATGTTCTTCCAGAATATTCAAAAGAGGAAGTAAACTCATCCTCTGAAATATCATTGGATGATAGAGACTCGATGTTTAATGAGGCGGCAAGAGTAATAGTATCTAATCAACAGGGTTCTGCATCATTACTACAAAGAAAACTTAAGCTTGGATATAATAGAGCTGGCAGATTAATTGATCAAATGGAAGATGCTGGGATAGTTGGACCTTTTGAGGGAAGTAAACCAAGACAGGTTTTAATTTCTGATCTAAATTCATTAGAATCTCTTTTGAGTGAGAAATAAATCTAACATATTTAAACTTTTAGTTATTTTAATCTTAATGATTAGACCTGTCTTCAGTCAGTCTGCTGAGGAGATCCTTGAAATAGCTTTAGAGAGATCATTAGCTTTAAATAATTCATATTATAAATTTATAATTGAATCTGACGTTGAAAGTCCCCTTTTACCGATGACAGGTGAATTGTATACTAAAGGGCAGAAGTACTTTATAGACACAAAAGACATCGATCAAATTTATGATGGTAAAAATATTTTTACAATAGTTCATGAAAATCAAGAAATTATTGTTGGCAATTCAGAAATCTCATTAATCACTTTTACTCCAAATCGAATTTTTAATTTCTTTCTAGATGATTATTTGCTTAATGTAAAGAGTGAAACAAAAAGACATATCATAGAGGCTAAAAATAAAAATGAGGATAACATGATATATTCAATTACAATTAACTCCTCAAACTATTCAATTGAAAAAATAGAGATGAAAGATTCGATTAGTGATGAAATAATCAACACTTTTTTAACATTAACTTATGATAATAATTTAACTGTTCCATTGTCTTTATTTAAATTTGATATTAATAATTATGATAACTACATATTAGTTCAATAAAATTGAAAATTTTAGATAAATACATATTAAAATTTTACTTGAGTAGATTTATATCTGTTTTTGCAATCTGTTTCCTAATATTTATAATTCAAACTTTTTGGCTTTATATTGACGAACTTGCTGGAAAGGGTTTAGATATCTTTACAATAGGTAAATTCTTTATTTATTTTTCACCTAAACTGGTACCTCTTGTTTTGCCATTATCAATTCTTCTTGCCTCATTAACTACTTATGGAACTCTCTCAGAGAATTATGAGTTTATAGCAATGAAATCTAATGGTATATCAATAATTAGAAGCATGGTTGCATTACTAATATTTCATGTTTTTCTTGGGATTGGTTCATTTTATTTTTCAAATCATGTTGTAACATATGGTGAACTAAAATCATATAATTTAAGGAAGAATCTTGCAAAGCTTAAACCTACACTTAGTATTCGCGAGGGCATCTTTAATGATATTGGTAATATGAATATTAAAGTATCTAGAAAGTATGGAGACAATGAGCAGTATCTTGAAGATATTATACTTCATAATATTTCAGATGATGAGATTAATCGTCTTGTTATTAAAGCTGAAAGTGGAGAGGTTAGGAATGAAAACGATAATTACCTTCAACTAATTTTAAAAAATGGAAATAGATATGAGGATATTATTGCTTCAACTGCAGCTGATAAACAGAAACACCCTCATACTAGAGCTTCCTTCGAAGAGTATATATTAAATATTGATATATCGGACTTTAACAATGTAGATCTAGAGGAAGAAACTTATAAGTCTACTTATAAAATGCAGAAAATTAATCAGCTTAAAAAGAGCTCAGATACATTATTTTCAAAATTTGAGGAAGATAAAATAATATTTGCTAAAAGTTTTGTTAGTGGTCACACTATCAAAAAACTCCCTAATTTAAATCCAGATCAGATTGAATTAGAACAAGATTATGTTCAAGAATCTTTTCTACAACTTTTAGACAATCCTGAGTCATATGAAGTTAATGGTGTACTAGCAATGGCTGATGAAGAGGTTGATATATATTTAAGACAATTATCAAATAAGAAAAAGACTTTTTTCTTACAGCAAAAATTAATCAACCTCCATAAACTTACTATAAATGAAAGGTATAGCTTGATATTTGCCTGTATTTTTTTATTTCTTATAGGTGCGTCTTTAGGTGCAATAATTCGAAAAGGAGGGTTAGGTCTTCCCTTAGTCTTATCAATAGTCATCTTCTTAACATATCATTACATTGGAGTATTTGGGAAGAATGCTGCTGAAGATAGTTCTATCAGCCCATTTATTGGCAGTTGGATTTCTACATTTACAATTGCTCCTTTTGCGATTTATTTGACAATGTTAGTGTCAACAGACAGAGTAATTAGGTTCTCTCTATTTGATAAGGCAATTGAACTTTTTAATAAAATCAAAACAAAAAATGACTGAAATAAAATTAGATAAAATTGAGGATGCTATTGAATCAATTAAAAAAGGTGAAATAATAATAGTCGTTGATGATGAAGATAGAGAGAATGAAGGTGACTTTATTACAGCCGCTGAAACAATTGACTCTTCAAAAATAAATTTTATGGCAAAAAATGGTAGAGGTCTAATTTGTGTACCTATGTCAGAAAGACTTTGCTCAGATCTAAATCTAGAAAAAATGGTTCCAAATAATACAGATCCATTGGAGACTGCATTCACAGTATCAGTCGATTTAAAAGGTAATGGTGTAACATCAGGTATCTCAGCATCTGATAGAGCAAAAACTGTCCAGGCTTTAGTTGACAAGAATACAAAACCAGACGATCTTCAAAAACCAGGTCATGTTTTTCCTCTAATTGCTAAAGATGGGGGAGTGCTAAGAAGAACCGGGCATACAGAAGCTGCAATTGATTTTGCAAGACTAGCTGGATTTAAATCTGCTGGAGTTATTGTTGAGATCATGAATGATGACGGTACTATGTCAAGACTTCCAGAATTGATGCAAGTTGCTAATAAGTTTAATCTTAAAATTGTTTCAATTGAGGACTTAGTTGCCTATAGAATGAAAAATGATAGTTTAATTAGCAAAATTTTTGATGAAGATATTGATACTCAGTATGGAAGTTATCGACTTAGAGGATATAGACAAACAAATAATGATCAGATCCATATGGCATTAACTTTAGGTGATTTTAGCAAGAATGATTCGGTTTTAACAAGAATCAATTCCTCCGTTATTGATAATGATGTTACTAAAATTTTATCTGGAACAAATGAGAAAAGGTATGATAAGATATTTGAAAAGATCAATAAAGAAGGTAAAGGAGCAGTTATATTTATTAATCAAAATCAATCACCTGATGATATTATAAAAAAATTAAAGTCTTTTAATAATAAGGAAGATAAACCAAAAATTGATTTTAAGGATTTTGGAATAGGCGCACAAATACTTCACGATTTAGGTATTTCAAATATAAATTTGCTTAGCAACTCTAAGCAGATAAATCGTGTAGGACTATCAGGATATGGACTAAGTATTAAAGAACATACTAGCTACTAAAGGTATCCATCCATAATTTTACAGCCATATATGAGACCATTACTAAAAGAGTTATTCTAATTACTTTGTCTCCTTTTTTCACAGACCATCTGCTAGACAACCATGCACCTATTATAGAGCCAAGGACCATCCAGAATCCCACCACCCATAATATCTTTCCATCCAATGCAAAAATTAATACTGCAGCAATAGAATAAATAAATACGGAAAATGCTTTAACAGAATTAGTTCTAAGTAGATTCATTCTGTTTAGTTGTGTTAATAGTAACATTATAATTATACCAACTCCCGCTTGAAGAAACCCACCATATACCCCAATAAAGAAGAAACCGATAAGACCCCCAATCAAATATTTACCAGATAATCTCTCCGGTAAGTCTAAAGATGCAATTGACTTAGATCTAAAGACTATTATCATTCCAACTGTTATCATTATTATAGCTAAAAACCGTTTAAATGTATCTCCGTCTATATCTATTGCTATTCTTGCACCGATTATTGCTCCAAAAGTTGCTGCTATTCCAAAATATAGTCCCCATGGATGCGTTGCTATACCCTTGCTTCTGTATCCATAGCTTGCAACTAATGCAGCTGAGATAACCATTAGTCTATTTGTACCGTTTGCGGTAGCCTCATCTAATCCAAGGAAAAGTATCAAGACAGGTAAGGTTACAAGAGATCCACCACCTGCAAGAGTGTTAACTACACCAGCAAATAAACCAAGAGCAAAGAGAATTAAAATTGAATTTACATCAAGTAGCATGAGCTTAAAAGTAACACAATTATTTTTTGATTTAGCTTAGTATTAAATTATTTTTTTATATGTAAAATCATGTATATTTGCAACTGCATTTGGAGAAATGGCAGAGTGGTCGAATGCGGCAGTCTTGAAAACTGTTGAGGGTCATACCTCCGGGGGTTCGAATCCCTCTTTCTCCGCAAAACCCTGATTTATCAGGGTTTTTTTTTAAATGTCAACTATTATTTCAGAACCAATTTCAATAAGATACTTTTCTGCATTAACAATAGCATCCTTGATTGAATTTGATCTTTCTAAAATTGTATATACTTTTTTTAATCCCAATTCTTTAGAGGTATTTTTATCTTCATGCCCACAAACCGCAATAATCGGTTTTTTATATTTTCTTGCCAGATTACAAACACCACTTATTACTTTACCTTTTTCGGTTTGATTATCTATTTTTCCTTCTCCAGTAATTATTAAATCACAGTCCTTGACAATGTTTTCTAATTGAGTAACCTCAATTAAATTTTGAATTCCAGAAATTAATTTTGCTCCAAAGAAAGCAATCATTCCACCTCCTACTCCTCCTGCAGCTCCAGATCCAGGAATATTTTCAATATTTGGAAAGCTATGTTTAATTAATTTTGACTGAAGGTTAACTAAGCCCTTATCTAACTCTTCAATTTCAATTAAGTCTGATCCTTTTTGTTTAGCATAAACAAAGGCAGCACCATTTTTACCATGTAATAGATTATTAACATCACATATTACATTTATATCAATGTTATTGAAATTAAAGCTAACCTCACTCATATTAATTGAATCAATTGATACAAGATTTTTACCTATTGGAGATAATAGTCTTTTTGAATTATCGTAAAATTGGAATCCTAATGCTGAAGCTATGCCTATTCCACCATCATTTGTTGCACTTCCTCCAACATACAGGTTAATAGTCTTAAAACCTTTTGAAATTGCATCTTTAATCAATTCACCAGTCCCAAAAGAAGATGTGTTCATGCAGTTTTGCTCTTCTTTTTTAAGTAAGGTTAATCCTGAGGCTGATGACATTTCAATATAAGCTGTCAGGTCTGAGAAATAATAAGTAGATTTTATTGGACGAAACAAAGGATCATTAACAATCAATTCAACAGGTTTAAGGCTTAAATAATTATTTATTATATCAATCGACCCTTCTCCTCCATCAGCCATTGGACATAATTCTATTTCATGTTGAGATTTATTAGTGTTTATCCCTTTTTTAATTGCGTCACATACTTGAGAAGCACTCAAGGAACCTTTAAATTTATCAGGAGCAATTAAAATTTTCATTGCAAAATGTTTTTTCTATCTATTGTAAACAAAAATAGATTATTTTTAAAATCACAATATGAATATTAATTCAAAAAATATAGGCTTAATATCAGGGCCTTTAGCTTTTTTAGCTGTATTATTTTTCTTTAACCCTGAAGGACTAAACCCTAGAGCAAATGCTATACTTGCTTCAACAATCTGGATAGCAATCTGGTGGATTACAGAAGCTATTCCAATAGCTGTAACTGCATTATTACCAATTATACTGTTTCCACTTACCGGTGGATTAGGATTAACAGAGACAACTGCTTCATTTGGGCATAAGTATGTTTTTCTTTACATAGGTGGTTTTATAATTGCAATCGCAATTGAGAAATGGAATTTGCATAAGCGAATAGCATTAAATATTATTAATCTGATTGGAACTAACATTGTAAAGATTATCCTTGGTTTTATGATAGCTACTGCATTTATGTCAATGTGGATATCAAATACAGCGACTGCAGTTATGATGTTACCAATTGCAATTGCTATTGTTGCTCAATTAAGAGATAATCCAAATACTATTGAGGATGAAAATTTAAATTTCGGAAAAGCACTTATGCTAGCCATTGCATACAGTGCATCAATTGGTGGTGTTGCAACTTTAATTGGAACACCACCTAACCTTGTGCTAGCTGGTGTTGTAGAAGAGACTTTTGGATATGAGATAACCTTTGCTAAATGGTTTCAATTTGGTTTTCCAATATCAATTATTCTTTTATTTATATGCTGGAAATACTTAACAAGTATTGCATTTAAGTTTAAACAGAAAACTTTTCCTGGTGGAAGAGAAGAAATTTCTAAACAATTAAATGCACTAGGAAAAATAAGCTATGAAGAAAAATTAGTTGCTGGAGTTTTTGCATTAACTGCATTTGCTTGGATAAGCCGTTCTTATTTACTTGAATCCATTATCCCCGGGATTGATGATACGATTATAGCTATGATAGGAGCTATTATAATATTTTTATTACCTACAAAGAACAGGAAAAGAAAAATTTTAAAATGGGAAGAAGCTGTTAAATTACCATGGGGAATCTTATTACTATTTGGAGGAGGTATGGCATTAGCAGCAGGATTTAAAGAAAGTGGCCTAGCATTATGGATAGGGAATCAAATGACTTTATTAGATGGTGTTTCATTGATATTATTAGTCTTCATACTGATTGCATCTGTTAATTTTTTAACTGAAATTACATCTAATCTAGCAACAACTGCTATGCTGCTTCCTATTCTTTATCCTATGTCCATGACAATTGACGTCCATCCATTCATATTAATGGTATCTGCAACAGTAGCAGCTTCATGTGCATTTATGCTTCCTGTAGCTACACCTCCAAATGCCATAGTCTTTGGATCAGGCTATCTTCGTATTCCTGATATGGTAAGAGTTGGGATATGGATGAATTTACTTTCAATTGTCCTCTTAACATTATTTGTTTTCTTTCTACTTCCGTATTTATGGGATTTTGATCCCTTAGTTTTTATAGTGCCAGAATAATATTAATAGTTTTTCTTAATTTTAAATATGAGACCTTATTTTATCACTTTCTTAGTAATTGTGCTTTCTTTTGGTACTCTTTATTCTCAAGAAGGTTCTAAAATAGATCTTAAAAATGTAAATGTGGGAACAGAAAGACTCCCAACAATTTTTTTATTTGGAGAAGAATATACTGCTAGAGAAAGGGATGAGTTATTAAGAGGTCTTTTAAAGTCTCAATTTTACAGACAAGATTTAAGAATTATAATTAATCTTCAAGAATTTATTTCAAAAAGAGTTTTTAGTTTCAGACATAAAGGGCCAGTTGATATTATCATTGATGGAAAAACATTAAAAAATGAAAATAGATATAATAATAGCGCAGTTTATCAAGCAGCTGGAGATAATCAGGTACTTAAGCTATTAAATCAAGTTGAAAATGTAAGAATTGACAGTAATCTAAATGGTATTTTGGAAAGAATAGCTTTAAAAAGAGAGATTATATCTATCGATAAAGAAATTAAAAAGCTTATGGAAGATATTAAAGCAGAGGTTAAGGTAGATACTATTGTTATTCCAGATAAGACTAGTAAAAAGAGAGAAAGAGAATTAAATAGATTATACAGAATAAAAAATAGGCAGGAGAAGAGACTAAATGAGACCAAATTAATTGAGATAAACATTATTACGAATTAATCAGACTAAATTTAATTTTTTCATTAGATTTTATTTGTGACAAGTGGTTTAATGAACTTTTATTAAGTTGAAGAATTCTTGGATATCCACCTGTAGTTTGACAGTCTCTGTGAAGTATAATCATTTTTCCAGATGGAGTTAATTGAACTGAACCAGGCAATACGGGTGATGAAATAATTGATTTTATTCCAATCTGAACCTTCTCCTCAAGGTTATATGCCATTCTGCTATTAGTTCTAATAGTGAATTCATTTTTAAATAACATGTTTTTTACTTTAATACTCAATAAATCAAATTCAGGACCTTTAAATACTTCCATAGATCTGTTTAATTTAAATTTTAAATTATTTTTCTTTAAAATTTTATTATTAGAATTATCAGAAATTTTGATCTCGTCTCCTTTTCTTAAATAATATGATTCTGATATATTACTCAGAAACGATTTACTTCCAAATATAGATTTAACATTTATTCCGCCAGATATTGCTAAATAGCATCTAGCACCATTTTTTGTATTATTGATTTTTAATGTATCTCCTAATTTTACATTAATTGACTTATACATTTTAATTGGCATATCATTAATTAAAGGACTAAAATCTCCACCTGTAATTGATATAGTGCAGTTATTATTGAAAAGTAGTGTTGGCCCTTTTAATGTAATCTCAATAAGCGATTCTTCCCTATCATTGTCAACAATTTTATTAGCAGCCCATGCACTTTCTTGATCCATAAAACCAGAGGTAGGTATACCTATATTTCTGTACCCATGTCTTCCTCCATCCTGTATTGTAGTGAAAAGACCTGGTTGAATTACTTTAATCATTTATTTAGATATTGGTTTTAATGAATTTTCTTTTTTCATTTTCTGGTATTGTTTACTGGATATTTCAATAAACTTAATTTTATCACCAGGCTTTGCGAAGCATGGTGTTTTAGATCCTAAATCAAAAAAATCAATAGGAGAATTACCTATAATATGCCAACCACCAGGACTATCTTGTGGATATATACATGTTTGATTTAATGCAATTCCAATAGACCCCTTCTTTATGTCCAAAGAGGGAGTCTGTTTTCTTTCACAATGAAGATGTTCATTTGTAAAACCTAAATACATAAAACCAGGCAGAAAACCCATTGACAAAACATCATATACTTTTGATTTGTGAGCATCAATTATTTCTGATGGAGACAATTGCTTGTCATTTGCTAAGCTTTCAAGATCAAGAGCATATTCAGTATCATAACAAACTGGTATTTGCCATATTTTATTTGATTTCAAATAATCACTCTCTTTATTTTCAATTTTTTTTAACTCTGATATAAGCTGATTTGGTGAGACTCTATCTTTATTGAAAATAATTAGTAAAGAATTAATAGACTGAACAATTTCAATGATACAGCCTTTAATATGTTTTTCAATATTGATTTTATAATTAGAAATAGTATATACTAATTCAGAATCAATTGGATGATCATATGATATTAGAATAGAGTTTTCATTGAAAATGAAATACCTTTTTAAGCTAGCTTTCATCAAATTCTTGATTTATTTTTTTTAATATCTCAATTGAGTTATTTGTATCAGAATGAATACAGATTGTATCGAACTTTATCTTTTTATAATTTCCATTAATGGTCTTTACAGTTTCAGTCTCTTTTATTGTCTTTATATGATTTACAACACTTTCTGGATTAGTTATTAAGGCATTTTCATTATTGCGAGAAACTAGGCTTAAATCATCATTATAATTTCTATCTCCAAATACTTCATAAATAATGCTAAACCCTTTTTTTAAAGCTATTTTTTCAATTTCAGATTTATATGGTATATATAATGAACATTTATTTTTGAAATCTTTTATAGTATCTAAGTAAAAATTAGAAAGTTCAGCATCAATTATCATTTGGTTATAAAGAGCTCCATGTGCTTTAATGTGATTGAGCTCGAGACCATATGAATCAGCAATAGTCTCAAGAGATTCAATTTGCGATATTATGCTGTAAGATAATTCAGAAGGTGAAATATCTATTTTTTTTCTTCCAAAATTTATTTTGTCTGGATAAGATGGGTGAGCACCTATTTTTACATTATTTTTTATAGATATTTCAACACATTCAATCATACTTCCGCTATCACCTGCATGACCACCACATGCAATATTACATGAATCAATCAAGGGCATAATAATATGCTCATTATTAAGTCCCTCTCCTAAATCACAATTTATATTTAACATTATATGAGTGATATTAAGCCTTTAGTTCCCAGTATTATCGATATAATCACTATGAGAAAACCAAAAATATTTTGATATCTATAGCTATACTTATTACTGATTATATTTTTATTATTAATTAGCCATAAAAGAATTATTGCAATAATTGGTAGTAGAAGACTATTAGAAAACTGAGCAAACTTTATTATTTCAATTGGATTTATTTTTACCATAGAAACTAGTACACCAATAATTAAAATAATGATCCAAATAGCTCTAAATTTTCTACTTTTAAGTGAATCTTGCCAACCAAAGCAACTTTTAGCTACATAAGCAGCTGCTAAAGGAGCTGTAATAGATGAAGTAATCCCTGATGCAAAAAGGCCTATACCTAAAAAATATATCGCAAAATTTCCATATAAAGGCTCTAACCCTTTAGCAAGATCAATTACTCCATTTACATTTTTATTGTTTACAGAAGCTGCGGTAATTATTATAGAAAGAGATACAAGACCTCCAATAAGAATTGAAAAGAAACTTTCAAATCTTGCAACTTTTAATTTATTTACCGAGTTCCACTTTTCAGAGACTAAAGATGAGTGAAGAAAAAGGTTGTATGGAACTACAGTTGTTCCAATTAAACCTAAAATGATCGTTAAATTATTTGAATCTATTTTTGGAGTTATGACTCCATTGATTAGTTCGTTAATATCAGGCCTAGTTATAATTGCAGTTATAAAAAAGGATATACTCATAATTAAAACTAGAAAAACAAGTGATCTTTCTAATACTTTATAATCTCCTTGATAAAGTACAATAAATGCTATTAACCCAATAAAAATTGGTATGTAATTGATAGATTGTGAGTTTAGAATTGCGGAGATACCAAGTGAAGCTCCTGTAATATTTCCAGCTTCATATGCGGCATTTCCAATTAATATTGAACTGATTATTAGAATTAACAGGAGTCTGTTTAAAAATTTAGATTTAATATTTATTCTAATTACTTGAGCTAAGTTCATCTTAGTAATCAATCCTATTCTAAGAGACATCTCTTGTAGAACAATTGTAGAAAATATTGATAAAATAATAGCCCATATTAAAGAATAACCAAATGAGGCTCCTGCGATAGTACATAGAGTCACAGTACCAGGTCCAATAAAAGCTGCAGCAATTAATACACCTGGTCCTATATCTCTAAACCATCTCATTATGGGATATATATCTTATCTCCAAGAAATATAGCATTAAGAAAAAGCCTGTTAGTCCCATACCATGCACCTCTAAAATTGGGATTATCTGCAAACATTACAGCAATTCCCCTGCCTACTCTAGATACGACTAATGAAACTGACTCCTTTATTTTTTCCTTATTGTTTTCAGAAAGAAATCCATCTATAAGGGAGTTGTCTGAGTACCTTACTACAGACGAATAATTATTCTTTGAAGGTTTTAACCATATTGAGTTATTCTTATAAAGTGGTAAAGTATTATTTTCATACCCAAAGGCTAACGGATGTGAAAGATCTATTATTGAGTTTAATATAACACCACCAATCTGCTCTTTACCTCTATTTTCTCTAGCATCTCCATATGCTAGATAATTTATTGCATTGGATTCTTCCTTTTCAAGAAGATTCTCATCAACAATTTTTTTATCAATTAATAATTTAGACCCACTTCCTATACTTATTATTGTATTACCATTCTCTGCCCAAGTCTTTATTTTTTCAATTTGACTATCAGAGAACTTATAATTACCAGAGACTAATACCAATACATTGTATTTATCCATTGATATATTGTCAAAGTTTCTCATTGGAACTTTTGTTATCGGCATTCCTACTCTTTGATCAAGTAAATGCCAGACCTCGCCAGCTTCATAAGACCTTACACCGGTTCCAATTAACATCATTGCACTTGGTTTATTTAAAGGCATAACATATCCACTACCTAGGTCAACCCCTGATGAACTAAGTCCACTTTCGACTGAGTAAATATTAACGTCATATTTTTTTTGAATACTTTTCATTTTCTCATAAAGTTCATCTGAATTTAATTTTTTCTGAACTGATAAAGGAATAATAAGAGATCCATAATTAAAGCTCTTAGTTCCAGTTGAAGTCTGAATTGTAAATGGTTTAAATGATGCAGATGTAAATACCTCATTATTTAAGAGATCATAAGTAACTGCTGGAATATTATAATCTTGGGAATCTATGATATATGCATAGTTTGACTCAGAGAATTCGTTAACTTCAAAAAGCTCATCAATATTATCAACTTCCTCTCCTACAAAATCTTTGTTTGATGCAGAGTAATCTATATCATAGATGTTTGCCATAGACCATGCTGATGCATCATAAAAAACACTATCTCTATATTGCTGATGTGTCTCAAAAAATGATCTTACCAATCTATAGTTTTTTTGTACAGTTGGAACATAAAATTGTTCTTTATTATTTAATACCTTAATATCATGTAGCTTTAATTTATCAATGAAAGCTTTTGTCTTGTTTTTATCATTCCCCTCATTAAATATGTAGCCTCTGACTTTTTTTCTGGATGAATCTGTTATTGCTGACTTGTAAAAATTATTTTGATAGTCCTTTAGCTTCTCTTTATTTGCTACAGAAGCTTTAACAGTTGTCATACCAGACACATATTGGTTTTTAATTGTAAATGGAAAAGTAATTTCACCAAATTGAGTTTTTTGTTTAAACCCTCTAGAACTTGCTTGTTCAAATAGGAGTCCAATTCCTCCTAAATAATCTGGATATGCAGATCCATAACCTGGATATGTTCTATCAAAGATTTCTCTTGTAAAGTAAAGTGTTCCCATTTCATCAAGAGCATCAGCAAAATATGAGCCAAAGAGAAAATTAAAATAGTCATAGTTCTCCTTTGGTATTACTGGGTTTAATGAGCCGTTTGGTTTAAATGGAACAAAGAAATAAGTGCTATTTGTTCCCATTTCATGGAAGTCAGCAGTAACATTTGGTTTCCATGAATGGTACCATTTAAGCTTACTTCTACTCTCTGGATGTATTCCAAGATACCAATCTCTATTTAAATCAAACCAATAATGGTTAGTTCTTCCACCAGGCCAGTATTCATTATGTTCAGCATCTTGAGGATCATCAACTAGAGGTGATCCCTTATATGTATTTACCCAATGGGTATGTCTGTCTCTACCATCGGGATTTAAAGTAGGGTCAATTAAAATAATAGAATCAGATAAGTATTTACTTATCTCATCTGACTTTGAGCTTATAAGTGTATAGGCTGTAAGTAGTGCTGCCTCAGAGGTTGAAGGTTCATTCCCATGTACACTATATGCTAAATTTATAATTACTGGTAAGTTCTCAGGTTTTGATTCCTTTGAATCTAGGTATGAGATATGATTTTCACGAATTTTTTCTAGATCAATAATTTTATCAGATGAGCTTATAGCAAGTATTACAAGCTTTCTTTTCTCATATGTTTGTCCATAATGCAATATTTGAGCTTTATCTGAAACATTAGACAAATATTCCATATAAGAAACAATTAGATCATGTCTTGTTTGCATTTCACC
>CACJHI010000020.1 GCA_902593165.1 uncultured Bacteroidota bacterium
TATTTGAAAGATACCGTATGAAAGGGATTGCTTCAAAATCTCTTGAGTTAATTGAGGATTATTTAATTAAACACGTTCCAATTCATCAACTCTATGCAAATATTTCATCTAATAATAGCGAGAGTATATCTCTTTTTGAAAAAAAATCATACAAGAAAGTTGGCTTAAAAAAAGATTGGATATATTACAATAATATGTTCTGTGATGAACTCTTATATCAAAAAATTATAAAAAAATGAAGTATTTAAAAGTAATAATACCGTTATCAATCCTTTCATTAGTATTCATTATTGATTATTACAATAAGTTTTACAAGCCAAATACTTCTTTCGAAGATGAAAGTATTTTTCTATACGTAATGGAAGGAGATAGTTTAGCTTTTAGAGATTCAATCTCCAAATATATCAAATCAGAAAAAACATTTTATAAGGCCGCTGAAAAGTTAGATTACCTAGAAAATCAAAAGACAGGAAGGTATAAAATATCGAAGGATATAGGGAATAATGATATTGTCAACTCATTGAAATTTAATAATACACCAGTTAATGTCACATTTAATAATCAGGAAAGAATTGAGAACCTGGCGGGAAGAGTGTCAAAACAAATATTTGAGGATAGTGCTTCATTGGTTAAAGCATTCAAGGACAAAAATTTTTTAAGTACAAATAACTTTAATAATGATAATGTTTTATCGATGTTTATCCCAAACTCATATGAAGTTTATTGGAATGTCAAGCCTGAAGATTTTAGAGATAAAATGTTAAACGAATACAATAAATTCTGGAATCAGCAGAGGGCTAATAAGGCAGAACAACTTGGATTGAGTAAACTTGAAGTTATTTCATTAGCATCTATTGTTCAAAAAGAAAGTATTAAGGTTGACGAACGACCAACAATAGCAGGAGTTTACATTAATAGATTAAAAAAAAGGATGAGGCTTCAGGCTGACCCAACTGTTATATATTCTATAAAAGACTATTATAAAAACTTTGATACAATAATTAGGAGAGTTCTTTACCGTGATTTACGTTTAAAGTCTCGATATAATACCTATAGAATTAATGGACTTCCTCCAGGTCCAATTGCAATGCCAGATATTTCAGCTATTGACGCTGTTCTTGATTATGAGAAACATAATTATATATTTTTTGTCGCAGATCCTTACAACAGAGGTTATCACCTTTTTGCAAGAAATTTATCAGAGCACAACAGAAATAAAAGAGTATATACTAGATGGTTAAATAGTAGAGGAATCTACAGATAGACTAATTAGAAAGTTTCTGATTAAGATCTTCAACGTATTTTCTAAACTGCTTATCAGTAAAGCTTAGGTTGTCAACTGTCTTACATGCATGAAGAACTGTAGCATGATCTCTCCTGCCAATTTGTGAACCTATACTTGCTAGGGATGCTTTTGTGAACTTTTTAGCAAAATACATTGCAATTTGCCTAGCTTGAACAATATGCCTTTTTCTTGTCTTAGATTGCAGTGTCTGAATATCCATTTGGAAGTAATCAGAGACAACTTTTTGGATGTAATCTATTGATACTTCTCTTCTGTTATTTTTAACAAATTTATTTATTACTTCTTTAGCCAATTCAACATTAATTTCAGCTTTATTAAATGAAGATTGGGCAATCAAAGAGATAATAGCACCTTCAAGTTCTCTCACATTAGAATTGATATTTTTTGCAACAAATTCAATAACATCATCTTGAATCTCAACACCATCTCTGTAGAGTTTGTTTTTTAAAATAGAAACTCTAGTTTCATAGTTTGGATTTTGTAATTCTGCTGAAAGTCCCCACTTAAATCTAGATAAAAGTCTTTGCTCAATATCTTGCATATCAATAGGAGCTTTATCAGAAGTTAAAATAACCTGCTTTCCATTTTGATGAAGATGATTAAAAATATGGAAGAAGACATCCTGTGTTCCGGATTTTCCAGATAAAAATTGAACATCGTCAACAATCAAAACATCAATAACTTGATAAAAATGAATAAAATCATTTCTGGTGTTTTTCTTAACTGAATCAACATATTGTTGGGTAAATTTTTCAGCAGAAATATAAAGTACGGTTTTATCTGGATATTTTTGTTTAACATCTACTCCAATTGCATGAGCAAGATGAGTCTTACCAAGACCTACACCACCATAAATTAACAATGGATTAAATGATGTCCCACCTGGTTTATTAGATACAGCAATACCTGCTGATCTAGCAAGTCTGTTAGAATCACCTTCTAAAAAGTTTTCAAAAGTATAATTTGGATTAAGTTGTGATTCAATTTGTAAATTTCTAATTCCTGGTATTACAAAAGGATTCTTAAGTTCTGAAGCAAATGAGCTAAATGGTGATTCAATAGACTGAGACTTTATACTACTGCTAGATGAACTTGGGATTTTTTCAGTAAATGGCATTTTATTTCCAAAAGTATTCTCCATCTTGATAATGTAAACAAGTCTTGCTTCAGACCCTAACTCTTTTGTAAGAGCTAGACGTAAAATTTTTACATAATGTTCTTCTAACCACTCATAGAAAAATTTACTTGGTACCTGTATGCTTAATACATCATCGGTAAGCTTAACAGGAATAATAGGTTCAAACCACGTTTTATAGGCCTGAGGCTGGATATTATCCTTAACAAAGGATAGACAATTGTTCCATACTACAGAAGGTGTTTGACTCATTTTTTCTTGTCTAGGTATTAATTGAATATATTTATGAAATAATGTTTTAGGTTGATTACAAATATTAGTTAAAAAAAATCAAAAAAAAATAAAGATTGCTATTGATTATTAATTTTTTTTTATTTAAAATCACTCTAGATAAATTTGTAGGAAAAATTATAAATTCCTTCATAAATCAAACAAAATGAATTACACAACGGATAAAATTAAAGTTAGATATCATGAAACTGATCAAATGGGTATTGTTCATCACAGTAATTATTTAAAGTTTTTTGAATTTGCAAGAATTGAGTGGCTTGAAAAACTAAAAATGCCATATCAAGAAATTGAGAGAAATAAAATTATTCTTCCAGTAGTTAATTGTGAATTAAAATTCCTAAAACCACTTGTTTTTGGAGATTCTTTTATAGTAGAAGTTCATTGTTCCAAAAAACCTAAATCATCAATTGAATTTTCATATGAAATTTTTAATAGTAGAGGAGAAAAAACAACAGAGGGGAGGACATTACTTGCTTTTTTAAATTCTGACACGATGAAACCTGTAAGATGTCCAAAAATGATAAGTGACTTATTTTAATTTGTCTACCTATTAATTTCATATAATATGTCATCTCCTATTTCACTCTTTGAAAATTTTGAGAAGTCTATATCTGGGCTTTTAATCCCATCTGTAATATTTTTACTTGATTTAAATACTCTAATTGAATCCCATAAATCATTATTAAGAAAATGATTTATTGTTTTTGTACCACCTTCAATCAATACTGACTGAATTTTCATATCATAAAGAGACTCTATAATTTTTTGAATATTCTCAAAATTTGAAGATTTTGTATAATTGGGGATAAGATTATTTTCTTTCTTAGATAATATTATTGTTTTAGAGGTTTGTGATAAAACCTTGGAATCAATAGGAATCCTAGAATTTGGATCTAACACAAACCTAATGGGATTCTTTCCATCAAAAAATCTTGTAGTTAGCAATGGGTCATCATCAATTATAGTCTGAACTCCAACCAAGATTGAATGTTCTTCACTTCTCCATTTATGATTTAATTTTTTTGAATTTTCCCCTGAAATCCAATTTACTTTTCTTGGTGAGGTATTAGATTTTAATGGACTAATAAAACCATCCTTTGACTCAGCCCACTTTAAAATTATATAAGGTCTTTTGTTTTTGTGATATTTAAAAAATCTTTTATTGAGATTAGAACATTCTAATTCCATTACTCCAACAACTACATGACATCCACTTGACCTAAGCTTATCTATTCCACTCCCATCAACTAATCTATTTGGGTCTCTAGATCCAATAACTACTCTTTTAATATTGTTATTTATGATAGCTTCTGTGCATGGTGGAGTCTTACCATGATGATTACATGGTTCAAGATTTACATATAAAGTTGACTCTCTTAACAATTCTTTATTACCAACACTGTTTATGGCATTTACTTCTGCATGACTTTCTCCATATTTAGCATGATAACCTTCTCCGATAATTTTATTATCATGGACTATTACAGAACCAACTAATGGATTAGGATAAGTGTAACCTAGACCTTTTGATGCTAGGTCTATACATCTCTTCATGAATTTTAAATCACCCACTTAACTATGTAATAAAATTAGAATTGTAAATTTAAGTCAAAAAGCTCAACTATGCTTATTAGACCAATAAATGAATCTGATAACAAAAAATTAGCAATTATATTAAGGGAAGTTCTAATTGAGATGAATATACCTAAAGTTGGTTCTGCATATGAAGATCCTGAGATTGATAACATGTATAACTCCTATAATTCAACTAGATCAAGATATTTTGTAGTTGAAGAGAATAATGAAGTATTAGGAGGTGCAGGTATTAATCCTTTAAAGGATGGTGACCCTGATGTCTGTGAGCTTCAAAAAATGTATTTTCATAAATCTTTAAGAGGTAGGGGAATAGGTGATAAGATGATTGAGCTTTGTTTAGATTTTGCAATAAAATCGAATTTTAAAAAATGCTATATAGAGACTATGCCAAATATGATTACTGCACAAAAATTATATTTAAAGAAAGGATTCGAATATATTGATGGTCCGCTTGGCAATACAGGTCACACTGCATGTCCTGTATGGATGATAAAAACTTTAGTATGAATATTATTGAAATGAGAAGTGTTTATCGAGACAAATTAGACCTTTCAATTGATGAATGTGATTTCATTTATAAAATTATTTTAAAAGAGCTATGTAATATAGATCCAATTGAAATTGCTTTAGATCCTACTTTTAATTTATCCTCAAAATCAGAAAAAACTTTGCTTCAGAGCATGAATATGATCATTGATGACTATCCTGTTGACTATCTAATTAATAAAAAAAACTTTTATGGTAAAGACTTTTATGTAGATGAAAGTGTCCTTATCCCCAGACCTGAAACAGAAGAGCTTGTAGATTGGGTAATTAATGATAATATAGATATAAATGATCAAAAAAATGTAATTGATTTATGTTCAGGATCAGGCTGTATAGGTATATCATTAGATATTAATAATAAATATTTGAATGTTACTCTGTCGGATGTATCAACTAATGCTCTGAAAGTCTGTGAGATTAATAAAGAAAACCTGAACTCAAATGTTAAAATAATTGAACTTGACCTCAATTTAATTACTGGATCAGATAAAGAATATGATATAATTATTTCAAACCCTCCTTATATATCTTTAGATGAATTAAATCAGATAGGCAAAAATGTTAAATATGAACCAGAAATTGCTCTATTTACTCCCAAAGACAAACCTTTACATTTTTATGAGAAAATTTTGGAATTTGCATCAACAAATCTTTCAAAAAATGGTGTAATTTATCTTGAGATTAATCCAAAATTTATATTAGAATTTAATCAATTATTAACTAATTATAGTATAAATCATATTAACTTTAAGGATGACTTTAGATGTAAAAAAAGATTAGTAAAGCTCACATTTTAAGATGAATGAAATAGAATCTAGAATTTTAGCGTTAAGAGAAATAATTAATGAGCATAATCATAATTATTATAATCTTGACAAAAACTTAATTAGTGATTTTGACTATGATAAATTACTAAATGAGTTAATTAATCTTGAGTCTAAATATCCAGAATATTTTGATGAAAATTCTCCCTCAAATAGAGTTGGTGGTGGATTGTCAGATAAGTTCAACTCTGAATCTCATATTTATCAAATGTATTCTCTTGATAACACCTATTCAAATGAGGAACTAGAGTCCTGGTATGCAAGAGCTTCTAAAATACTGGATACTAATGATTTTGAATTTTGTTGTGAATTAAAATATGACGGTGCATCTGTCAATTTATTATATGAAAACGGTAAACTTTTACGAGCTCTAACAAGGGGTGATGGAACTCAAGGTGATAATATTACAAATAATATAAAAACTATTAGATCGGTACCACTAAATGTTGATAATTCATTTTTAAAAAAGTTTGAGATCAGAGGTGAAATAATAATACTAAATGACTCCTTCAAACAACTTAACAGAAAAAGAGAAGAATTTGGAGAACCAATATTCAAAAACCCAAGGAATACTGCATCAGGAAGTATAAAACTTCTTGACTCAAATGAGGTCGCCAGAAGACCTTTACAATGTTTTCTTTATTCTATAGTATCAGATGAAGTTGAGATAAAAAGACATTCGGAGCTTTTAAATATTGCAAGAGATATGGGATTTGATGTACCTAAATATGAAAAAATTGTTGATGGATTGGATGGCGTTAAAAAGTACATAGATTATTGGGATAAAAACAGATCAAGCTTACCATTTGAAATTGATGGAATTGTTATTAAAATAAATAATATAGATTTTCAGAAAAAATTAGGTTTTACATCTAAGTTCCCTAGGTGGGCTATCTCTTATAAGTATAAGGCTGAAAATTTGGCAACAAAATTAAATTCAATTTCATTTAATGTTGGAAGAACAGGTGCAATAACTCCAGTTGCAAATCTAGAGCCGGTTTTAATTTCTGGATCAACTGTAAAAAGAGCTTCTTTACATAGTTTTGATCAAATGATGAAGCTTCGCCTTAGAGCTAATGATAGTGTATATGTTGAAAAAGGAGGTGAAATTATTCCTAAAATTACAGGAATAGATATTGAAAACAGAGGTTCAGAATATGATGAGATTAAATTCCCAACAAATTGTCCTGAGTGTAATTCTGAACTAGTAAAACTTGATTCTGAAGCCAACTTTTTCTGTCCAAATGTTAAAGAGTGCACACCACAAGCTATAGGAAGAATTCAACACTTTGTTTCAAGAAAAGCAATGAATATTGATGGTTTAGGCGATGAAACTATCAAGCTTCTTTATCACAAAGGTCATCTAAAAGATATATCAGACATTTATAATCTTGATTTTGATTCAATTTCCTTAATTGAAGGTCATGCTGATAAATCAGTCGAAAACCTGAAAATGGGTATTGAAAATTCTAAATCAAAACCATTTCAAAAGGTTTTATATGGCCTTGGAATTCGGTATGTAGGTGAATCTGCTTCAAAAAAAATACTAAAAAAAATTAAATCAATTGATGAGCTAATGAATATGAGTATTGAATCATTATATGAAATTGATGAAATAGGAGAAAAAACTGCAGTAAGCATTATAGAGTTTTTTAAAGATGGGGACAATAGGGACCTTATAACTAGACTTAAATCAGCTGGTCTTGTTTTTATTGACAATAGTAAAACTGACATAAGTTCTTCTCTGTCAAATTTAACTTTCGTAATCTCTGGTGTTTTTGAAATGCACAGTAGAGAGGAAATTAAAAACCTGATTGAAATTAATGGTGGAAAAATAAGCTCATCTATAAGTTCAAAGACAAATTATCTAGTAGCAGGTAATAATTTAGGTCCTGCTAAATATGCTAAAGCAAATAATCTTGGAGTTCCTATTATTAATGAAGTGTCATTAATTGATCTAATTTCATAAACTTATATTAAATTTGCCAAAATACTTTATTCTAAATGTTTAGATCTTGTCTATTGATATTTGTTTCACTTTTGGTTATTTCATGTAATGATTATCAAAAATTATTGAATAGTCCAGAAAATGAAGTGGATAAATATACTGCAGCAGAGGAATACTATGAAAATGGAGAATTTAGAAGAGCTAATGCTCTTATTGAACAAATTATTCCTAGCTATAGAGGGAAACCACAAGGTGAGAGACTGGTTTTCTTCTTTGCTAACTCATTTTTTGAAACAAGATCTTACTACTCAGCAGCAATTCAATTTGAAAATTTTATAAAATCATATCCTAATAGTCAAAGGATTCAAGAGGCTTATTTCATGGAGGCAAAATCATATTCTATGCTTTCACCTTTATATACTTTAGACCAAGAAGATACATTTACTGGTATTGATAAGCTCCAGGTTTTTATAAACCGATTCCCTAATAGTGAATATGTTGTTGAAGCATTGGAGTTAATGGAACAATTACAAAATAAGATTGAAAAAAAAGCATTTGAAGTATCAAAGCAATATTACACTATTAGAGATTACAGCTCTGCTATAAAGTCCTTAGATAATTTTATTGCAGATAACCCAGGAACAATTTTTAGAGAGGAAGCGCTTTACTTTAGGTGGTTATCACAATATGAAATAGCCATAAATTCAATTGAATCAAGAATTAATGAAAGAGTAACAGAACTTGAAAGATCACTTGAAAACTTTTTAAGATATTATCCAGATACTATCTTTATTGATGATTTATCTGAAAAAATTAATAATGCAAAACAACTTTTATAAATAAACCTATGAATAAATATAGAAACACTAACGCAGCAAATACAACAAAGACATACAACAAGCATGAAATTGAAGAACCTACAAATAACATTTATGAGGCTATTTCTATAATTGCCAAGAGATCAAGCCAAATAAATTCTGAAATAAAGAAAGAACTTCATGATAAACTTGATGAATTTGCAACACATAATGATAGTCTTGAGGAAATATTTGAAAATAAAGAGCAAATAGAGGTCTCTAGATTTTATGAGAAGCTTCCTAAACCATATGCAATTGCTGTCCAAGAGTGGTTAGATAATAAAATTTACTTTAGAGATACTGAAACCGAAGCTGAGCAATAAATATTTAAAATATGAGTGTTTTAGCTCAGAAAAATATTCTAATAGGAGTTTCAGGTGGAATAGCTGCATACAAAATTCCCTTATTGATTAGACAGCTTGTTAAGCTTAAATCTGATGTAAAAGTTGTTATGACTCCATCATCCAAAGAGTTTGTTACACCTCTGACTTTATCCACAGTTTCAAAAAATGATGTTTTTTCTGAATTTACAACTGAAAAAAACAATAACCCAACTTGGAACAATCATGTTGAACTTGCTGAGTGGGCTGATATTTTTATCATTGCGCCGGCAACATCCAATACAATATCTTCAATGGCTAGTGCTCGATGTGACAATTTGCTGCTAGCATGTTATTTATCTTCAAAATGTCCTGTATTTGTTGCACCTGCAATGGATCTGGAAATGTATAAAAACACTCTTAATCAAACAAATATTAAAAAATTAGTATCGAATAACACTTACGTTTTACCTGTGGGTTCAGGCTCTCTAGCTAGTGGACTAGAAGGGGAGGGTAGGATGCTTGAACCAAATGAGATAATTGATTATGTTGAAAATAAATTCAAAAAGTCTCTACCATTAAATTCCTTAAATTTTTTAATAACAGCAGGACCTACTCATGAAAAAATAGACCCAGTTAGGTATATTGGAAATAGCTCGTCGGGTAAAATGGGATATTCATTGGCAAAAGTTGCAAGTGAGCTTGGAGCAAATGTTAAACTTTTATTAGGTCCAACTAATCTCTCAATGGATCTTTCCAACATTGAATGTATAAGAGTTCAAGATTCTGATCAAATGTATGCTCAGACAATAAAATATTTTAAAGAATCCGATATTGTAATTTTTTCTGCTGCTATATCAGATTTTAAGCCTAAAAAAATTAACAGTAGTAAAATAAAGAAAGAGTCTGGGTTAGACTCTATAGACCTTCAGCCAACACATGATATTCTTAAAGAACTAGGGAAAATTAAAACATCACAATTTTTAGTTGGTTTTGCTTTAGAGACAGATAATGTAATTGAAAATGCAAAAAGTAAATTAAAGTCTAAGAACCTTGATGCAATAGTAGTTAATAAAATTGGAGATTTTAACCCTATTTCAAGTGACTATAATCAAATTGATTTTATAAATTCGAATTTAGAGATAACATCCTTTGAGAAAAAATTAAAGATTGATGTTTCAAACGATATTATAAATCAAATTATTGAGAATGTTAACAAAACTAAAAATTAATAATTACGCATTAATTGATTCTCTAGAAATTTCTTTTAATAAGGGAATGACTTCAATTACAGGAGAGACAGGTGCAGGTAAATCTATTATACTAGGTGGACTTTCAATGGTTTTAGGCTCCAGAGTTGATAATTCCAAAATTATAAATAAAGAAAAAAAATGCTTTGTTGAAGCTACATTTGATTTAACTGATATATACTTAAAGGATTATTTTAGAAATAATGATTTAGACTACGATGAAATAACTATAATTAGAAGAGAAGTTAATCAAAATGGAAAATCAAGAGCTTTTATTAATGATACTCCAGTAAAACTTGATCAATTATCTGACCTTACAAACAGGCTTATTGATGTTCATTCTCAATTTAATAATCTAAGTATCCTTGACTCAAATTTTATTTTTTTGATCTTAGACTCATTATCTAAAAATCAAGGTATAATTAAAGAATACTCAAATAATTTTAAATCTCTAAAATTACTAGAGAAAGAACTTAATGATAAGATATTATTAAGGGATAAACTAAATTCTGATTTAGACTACAATAAATTCTTACATGATGAATTTAATAATCTTGAAATCGATAATATTAATCTCGAGGAACTTCAAGATAAAATCAAAGAAGCTGATGACTTAGATCAAATTAAAGATGTACTATCTATTACAATAGGTCACTTAGACTCTGAAGATGTTGGAGTCTTGGATAAACTTCAAGATATTTCAAGAAACCTTAACAGATTATCAAACTCTTCAGAGAGAATCAGCCTTCTCTCCATAAGGGTCCAAACAATTATTGAGGAATTAAACATAATTTCTAGTGATACAGAATCAATATTATCTGACATTGATAATAATCAAGAAAAAATTGATGATTTAAGGAATATACAGGATAAGATATACTCACTGCAAAATAAGCATAGGGTTAATACAATTGAAGAGTTATTAAAAATTAAAAATGATATTGAGTCAAAGATTTTGACACAAAATGATATAGACAATGATATAATTAAAATTGAGGAATCAATTAGAAGTCTAACGTTGAATCTTAGAGAAGATGCAGTTAAAATTCATAACAAAAGAAAATCTGTAATACCTGATTTTGAAAAATTAATGAATAAGAATTTAATTGAGTTAGGTATGGAAAAATCTGAGATAAAAATTGATCTTTCAGAAACAGAAATAATTCAAAAAAACGGTATAAGTATTGGTAAGCTCCTTTTTAAATCTAACAAAGGAAGTATTTACAGTGAGTTGAAGGATATTGCTTCAGGTGGAGAGATCTCAAGGATAATGTTATCTATAAAGTCTATTCTTTCTAAATACACAAAGTTGGCCTCAATAATTTTTGATGAAATAGATACTGGAATTTCGGGTTCAGTTTCCTCTAAAGTTGGTGAACTTATGAAATTCATGTCACAAAATATGCAAGTAATGGTTATAACACATACTGCTCAAGTGGCATCTAAGGGTGACTTCCATTTTAAAGTATTTAAAAGAGAGCATAATGATAAAATTATCACTGATATTAAATTGCTGTCTGATAAAGAAAGAGTTAATGAAATTGCCGAAATGTTATCTGGTGATAAATCTAACAAGTCAGCAAATGAGCTTGCAAATGAATTATTGAATTAAACTATATTTACATCATGGGAAATAATATTTTAAAGGGTAAAAAAGGAATAATTTTCGGAGCTCTAGATAACAGTTCTATAGCTTGGAAAACTGCAGAACGTGTTTATGATGAAGGAGGCGAATTCATTTTAACAAATGCGCCGGTTTCTATAAGAATGGGTAGCATAAGTGATTTAGCAAAAAAAACAAATTCCGAGGTTATACCAGCAGATGCTACTAATTTAGAAGATCTTGAAAACTTAATTAACGCAGCTACTAGCAAATTTGGTGGTAAACTAGACTTTGTTTTACACTCAATAGGTATGTCTGTCAATGTAAGAAAAGGTAAGCATTATACAGATTTAAATTATGAATGGTTAAAAAAGGGATGGGATGTTTCTGCTGTATCTTTTCATAAATTAATGCAATCTCTTTTTAAATTGGATGCAATGAATCAGTGGGGAAGTATTGTTGCATTAACATACATTGCTGCACAGAGAACATTTCCAAATTATAATGATATGGCTGATAATAAGGCATATTTAGAATCTATTGCAAGAAGCTTTGGATATTTCTTCGGTAAGGAAAAGAATGTTCGGGTTAATACCATATCCCAATCACCAACTCTAACTACTGCCGGTAAGGGTGTCAAAGGACTTGACGACTTTATCAAATATGCTGATTTAACATCACCATTAGGTAATGCAACCGCGGAAGATTGTGCTGATCTAACTGTTTCTTTATTTTCTGATTATACCAAAAGAGTTACTCTTCAAAACATTTTTAATGATGGAGGTTTCTCAAGTGTTGGAGTAAGCCAGGAGATTGTAGATAAATTAAATTCAAAATGAAAATTGTTGGATTAACTGGAGGTATTGGTTCTGGTAAATCTACTGTTCTCAATGAATTTAAAGATCTTGGAATAAAGACATACAGCGCAGATAATGCTGCAAAGACACTAATTGAAACAGATAAAGCTTTAATAGACTCAATAAAAAAAGTTTTTGGTAATAATATTTATAAAAAAAATAAATTAGATACTAAGCAGTTATCTAAAATTGTTTTTCAGGATCCAGATAAATTAAAAGTGCTTAATTCAATTATTCATCCTGCAGTATCAAAAGATTTCGATTCTTTTATCAAAGCAAATAATGAAATCTATATAGTTAAAGAGGTTGCTATAATTTTTGAGACACAATCCGAAAATAATTATGATAAAATTATTTTAGTCAGAGCACCACTAGAAGAAAGAATTAAAAGGGTGTTATTAAGAGATGATATCTCAAGAGATGATATAATTAAAAGGGTTAAAAATCAGGTAGATGAGTCTTCAATAATTGATAAATGTGACTATATAATTGACAATTATAATCTATCAGATTTAAAAGATAAAGTCTCCGAAATTCACACAGATTTGATCAGATAAGTGCAATACATTAACATTTCGTTAAGAAAGTTTAATTTTAAAATTGAGAATTTTATATAAATGAATAGAAGATTTTATACTTCGTTGGTTTTATTAATGTCCTTCTCTTTGATTGGGATTATTCTAATGCAGGGTTATTGGATATATTCATCTTGGCAAAATAAAGAAGAAGAATTCTCACTTGCCGTAAATAGAACCCTTCGAGAGGTTGTTGATGAAATTCAAAGTAGAGAGCTTAATGATTACGTATACACATATCAAATGCTAATTGACTCAATTGGTACTCCCGATGAGTCTAATTTTACAGATGTTTTTCTTTTCTTGGATGAAGATCAATCATCAAACCTTTCAACATTCTTTGCATATGGGATCCTTGAGGAGGACTACAATATAAATCTCCCAAATAATTTATCCAATAGATATGGAGATGAAGAACTTAAAGATTACAAAGCAGTAAAAACAACTATTGTAAACAAGAATATATTTGATAGAAGGGAGAATAGACTAAATGCATCTATCTCTAAACTTAAAAGTGTAGAAGATATAGATATATTTAAATTTGAAAAATATAAATCTGCTTTTCAAGAATATGCTTCGTCTCTTCCTATTCATAAGAGAACAACCTCTAGAGAAATACAAGCTTTACTTGACCAAGGATTTAATGATAGGAATATTATCACTTCATATGAGTTTGGTATATATAGTAATGAATTATCTACAAAAGTTAAATCAAATAACTATTTGGAAGAACAATCAGGACCTAAATACTCTATACCATTTCTTTATGATAGTTCAAGTCCGGTAAAATATGATTTAGTAGTTTCTTTCCCAGATAAACAAGAATATGTTTTATCTGGTATAATTGGTGTTGCAACTCTTTCCTTCATGCTTACTCTAATCATTATTGTAATTTCAACAAGTGCTCTTTACCAAATAATTAAACAAAAAAAGTTGTCTGAAATTAAAAGTGATTTTATCAATAACATATCTCATGAATTTAAAACACCTATTGCTACTATAAATTTGGCATTAGATGCTATGTCAAGCTCAAAAGATAATTTGAATGATAAATTTAATTCTTACCTGGGCATGATAAGAGAAGAAAATTCAAGAATGCTTTCACAAGTTGAAAATATACTAACGATATCTCAACTTGAAAAAAGCTCTAATCCTTTTGAAATGGAGGATACTGATATTCACGAGGTTATAGAAGATGCAATTGAGCATGTAAAATTAATAGTTGATAGTAGAAATGGATCTATCAAGATTTCCTTAGATGCAGCTAATAGTCTGATAAGTGGAAACAGTAATCACTTAGAGAACATAATTATTAATATACTTGATAATGCTGTAAAGTATACTCAAGATAATCCCCATATAATCGTTTCATCATCAAACTCAGAAGGAAATATTATTATCTGTATTGAGGATAATGGAATAGGTATGGATAAAAATATTCAAAAATTAATTTTTGAAAAATTTTACAGAGAGCAAAATGGAAATATCCATGACACTAAAGGTCATGGCTTAGGTCTGTCATATGTCAAAAAAATAATTGATTTCCATAATGGTAAAATATCTTTAGAAAGTAAGAAAGGTGTTGGAACCAAATTTTATTTAACATTAAAAAATATTTAATATGAAATCTAATAAAAGTATTCTATTGGTTGAAGATGATCCAAATTTTGGTAGAATTTTAAAGGAATATCTAACAATAAATAATTATGAAGTTACTTTAGCAGTAAATGGTATTGAAGGTTTTGAAAAATTTAATAAATCGGAATTTGATCTTTGCATACTAGATATAATGATGCCTTTTAAAGATGGTTTAACTCTAGCTAGAGAAATAAGAGAGATAAATGAGACTATACCATTAATATTCTTAACTGCAAAGAACTTAAAAGACGATGTATTAAAAGGCTATAAGATTGGAGCAGATGATTATTTAACTAAACCATTTGACTCTGAGATTCTCCTTGCGAAGATAAAGTCAATACTTAACAGGAAGCCTAATGTAAATGTCGAAGAAAAAGATGTTTTTGAATTTGAGTTTGGGGAGTTTAGTTTTAATTCAAAGCTGAGAATTTTAACTCACAAAATGGGCGAATCTCACAAGTTATCTCCAAAAGAGAATCAATTACTTAAAATGCTTGTCTTAAATTTTGATGATCTTTTACCAAGAGATATTGCACTCAACAAGATATGGAGAGATGCTAACTACTTTACCTCTAGAAGTATGGATGTATATATTGCTAAGCTTAGAAAATATTTAGATAAAGATATATCCCTCAAAATCATTAATGTTCATGGTGAAGGATTTAGACTTATGCAGGAGTAAAATTATTTAGACCTTGGATGATATTTTTTTAGTACCTCCTCTAAATGATATGTGTCTAAATGTGTATATATCTCAGTTGTAGTTATACTTTCATGTCCAAGTATAAGCTGAATGGTTCTTAAATCAGCTCCATTTTTTAACAAATGAGTTGCAAAAGAATGCCTTAATGTATGAGGGCTTATTTTTTTATCTAAACCAATCCTTTTGTAACTATCACTTATTATCTTAAATATCATTGACCTGGTTAACCCTCTTCCATATCTATTTAAAAATAATATGTCTGAGAATTTAGAATCTATGATATTTTTATTTCTAATTTTTAAGTATTCTTTTATTTCATTTGATGCTATATTACCTAAAGGAACAAATCTTTCTTTATTCCCCTTTCCCGTAATTTTCATCAAGTTTTCCTTAATGAAAATATTTGATAATTTTAAGTTAACAAGTTCACTTACCCTTATTCCTGTTCCATAAAGCACCTCAATTATTGTTCTATTTCTTTGACCAAAATTATCGTTTAGATCAAATGACTCGATTAATTTTTTAATTTCAGATTCAGTTAATACTTCTGGAAGCTTTTTATCAAGTTTGGGCGATTCAATATCTGATATAGGAGATTTTTGAATATGCCCCTCAAAAATTAGATAATTAAAATAACTTTTTAAAGCTGAAATACTTCTTGCTTGACTCCTAGATTTTTTATTTGATAAATTGTTATACAGATAATCTTTCAGAGTATCAGATTTACAATTAATAGGTGTTTCTGAAATATGATTAGACTTAATGTAGTTTCTAAATAAATTTAGATCATACTCATAACTTTTAATTGAATTAATACTTAGCCCTCTTTCTAATTTTAGATAGTTTTTAAAATCCTCAAAGCTAGAGTCCCAATCCATTTTTATTTTTTAATTAGTCTTTAAGCATTACCTTTATAATATATGAAAATAACAATAATTAATGGTCCAAACCTCAATCTTCTGGGAACAAGAGAAACTGACATATATGGCAGTCAAAATTTTGAGTCATATTTAGACTCACTTAAGTCTTTATATAATGAGGTGGAAATTGATTATTTTCAGTCAAATGTTGAAGGTGAAATAATTAATTTTATTCAGAAGTCTAAAGACTCTAATGGCATTATATTAAATGCGGCTGCATATACTCATACATCAGTTGGAATTGCAGATGCAGTTAAATCAATTGACTGTAAAGTCATTGAAGTTCATATTTCAAATACTTTCTCAAGAGAGGAATTCAGACACAATTCATATCTATCACCAGTTGTAGATGGAATAATAATTGGTTTTGGACTGAATAGTTATAGATTAGCTATTGATAGTATTATTAAAGATGAATAACTTCATCATAAGCCGCTGCAACTGCTTCCATTAATGCTTCACTCATAGTTGGGTGAGGGTGAACTGCATTAAGTATCTCCTTACCTGTAGTCTCAAGCTTTCTACCTAGAACTGCTTCAGCTATCATATCAGTTACTCCAGCACCAATCATGTGGCACCCTAGCCACTCACCATATTTTTCATCAAAAATAACTTTTACAAACCCGTCAGAATGACCAGAGGCTTGTGCTTTTCCAGAAGCAGAAAAAGGAAACTTACCTACTTTTATAGCATAACCTTTTTCTAAAGCCATTTCTTCAGTTAATCCTACTGATGCTACTTCGGGAGCACAGTATGTACAGCCTGGTATATTTTCATAATCAATAGGCTCAACATCATGATTAGCTATTTTTTCAACACATAGAATTCCTTCAGCAGAAGCTACATGAGCAAGTGCCTGACCTGATGTTACATCTCCAATTGCAAAATATCCAGGGATATTTGTCTTGTAGAATTCATCAACAATAATTTTGTCTTTGTCTACAGCAATTCCAACTTCTTCTAACCCTATGTTATCTATATTACTTTTCACACCTACCGCAGAGAGAACTATATCAGCTTCATGTTCAGAAATTTGACCATCTGATTTAATTTGAACCTTAACGCCTTTACCTTTTGTGTCAGAGGAAATTACTTCTGAGTTAGTTAAAATCTCAATTCCAGACTTTTTAAATGTTTTTTTCAGTTGATTAGAAATGTCTCTGTCTTCAACAGGTAATATCCTATCCATGTATTCTACAACCTTTACTTCAGTTCCCATTGAGTTATAGAAGTAAGCAAATTCAATCCCTATAGCACCTGATCCAACAATAATCATCTTTTTAGGCTGTTTTTGTAATGTCATTGCTTCCCTGTACCCAATTATCTTTTTACCATCTTGGGGAATAGATTCAATAACTCTAGACCTACCTCCAGTAGCAATTATTATGTTATCAGCTTCAAAAGTTTCAGTATTCCCATCATTTTCAACTGAGACAGCTTTATTTGGAAGAACTTTACCGTAACCTGTAATTACA
>CACJHI010000021.1 GCA_902593165.1 uncultured Bacteroidota bacterium
TATTCCTGAATCCCAAAGTACATTATTAAAACTTGGTATGTCATTATCGTTAATACTGTCAATTTCTTCCTTTAGCGCTTCCCATTTTTTATCAAGAGATTCTAAAGATTTTAAAATTCCCTCACTAACATTTGGAATATCACCCTTAATTTCATCAAGTATAAATAAATAATCTGCTAAAAATTTATTTGGAAAGTTTTCAACATCATCATAAGCTAAGGACTTTCTTTGCATCATTTTTTTATCCCAGCTATCCATTTTGTTTAGTAATATTTGACCATCATTTTTAATTGTTGAATCTTCAATATCACCAAGAAGATCTTTCAGTTTATCAATTAATTTTTTGTTACTATTAATGTAATTAGCCATTATATTAAAGTTCTTTTCCATATGAGCGGTATATTTGTCAAACTCAGCATAGTCTTTATCAGAAACGTTAAAATTTGGATTTTTAAGAATTTCAAAATTTGAGGTAAATACTTTTTCTCCTACCTCAAGAGTCATACTATACATTCCAGGTATTGCTTTGTGACCACTAAATCTTCCTTCAATATAAGCATATGGAACCCCGCTGAGTGATTTATGTCTAGCATTCCAGACAAATCTATTTATACCACTTTTGCTTGATAAAACAGGTTCTCTCGAAGGACCCCCGTTATATGTAATGAACTCATTATCATATTGATTATCTATTTCTCTTACAAGATTATTGTCTTTGTCAAAAATCTTTATTGTTATCTTATTATCAATATCATCTTTGCTTAAATTATAATAAATAACAACCCCATTAGCAGGATTAACACCTGTGAATGTTGATGTCCCATCTGAATAATTTGAGTTTAATTGACTATACCAATTACCAATAGTTGAGTTTTCAGGTTGATAAAGTTTGGTTTCTTGGGAATTATCCATTTGCCTTATCAGTCCCATATCATCTAAAATCCAAAATGATCTCCCCTGAGTCGCAATAATTAGATCATCATGCCTTATCATAAGATCTGTAATAGCTAGAACTGGCATATTAAGGTTGAATCTTTCCCAATTCTTTCCATCATTAAAAGAAATGTAAACACCTAATTCAGTACCTGCGATTAATAAACCCTTTCTTTTTTCATCTTCTCTTACTACTCTTGTATATGCACCATATGGTATGTTACCAGTAATTTCTTTCCATGATTTACCATAATTGGTTGATTTATATAATCCAGGAGACTTATCATTAAACTTATACCTAGTAGTAGCTATATAGACTGTTCCCTTTTCATGAGGTGAGATATCAATTGCATTAATAATGGTTTCCTCCAAGCCTTTAGGCGTGATATTGTTCCATGTTTTTCCTCCATCTTTCGTAATATGAACTAGTCCATCATCTGAACCAGTATAAATAGTATTAGGCTCATGTTGAGATTCAATTACATAACTTATTGTCCCATAATTTTCTGCTCCAACTGCCTCATTTGTATATGGTCCTCCACCGTTTCCTTGTTTTTCATCTTCATCTCTAGTTAAATCAGGTGATACAATTTCCCATGATTTACCCAAATCTTTTGTTCTAAATAGATGCTGAGCAGCATGATAAAACGTATTTGGTTCGTGCTGAGACCAAATAATAGGTGCATTCCAATTAAATCTGTATTTCATATCTCTAGATGCTTTCCCTATATAGTTTATTGGCTCAATCATTACTTTTTTTCTTGCTTTGGCTTTTGTGTCATATATATTTACACTTCCTAAGTAACTACCTCCCATAACTAATTGAGGATTATCAGGATCAAATGCTAAAAAGGCACTTTCTCCACCTGCTGTAGATGACCAATCTCTTTCTGAGATACCACCACCAGAACCGATACTAGCTATTCTAACTGTTGAGTTATCCTGTTGACCACCATACAAATTATAAGGAAATAGGTTATCTACATTAACTCTGTAGAATTGAGCTGTAGGCATAATATCTATACTTGACCACGAGCTACCATTATCAAATGTGATTTCGCCACCACCATCGTCAGACATAATCATATTTTTTGAATTATTTGGATTAATCCAGAGATCATGATAGTCACCATGTCCACTGTAGATTCTTTCCCATGTTTTACCTCCATCAATTGATCTAAAAGCTCTTGCGCTTAATACATAGACGGTATTCTCATCATTGGGATCTGCAAACACCTCAATGTAATACCAAGCCCTGGATGTTAATTCTGCAAATTTGCTAACTCTTGACCAGCTTTCACCTGCATTATTAGATACAAATAGCCCGCCTAGTCTCTTGTTAGTATCACTCTCTGCTAATAAATAAACTTTATTAGAATTAGCTCTTGATACGGAGATTGCTAATTTACCTAATTCATCAGGGAGACCATTTTCTATTTTGAACCAATTTTCACCACCATCAGTTGACTTATAGACACCACTTCCTTCTCCTCCAGAGATGACTTTCCATGGAAGTCTTTGATGTTCCCACATAGTTGCATACAATACTTTGGGATTATTAATATCAATTGATAATTCTGATGCTCCACTTAACTCATTAACGAACAAAACATTTCTCCAAGTTTTTCCACCGTCAATTGACTTATAAACCCCTCTTTCCTTTGTAGGCCCATTTATTGCTCCCTGGGCAGCAACATAAACTATGTTATTATCATCAGGATGAATTATAATTCTTGAAATTTGTTGAGTATTATCTAGACCTAAATGTTCCCATGTTTCACCTGCATCAGTTGACTTATAAATTCCATCTCCATATGATGTTGTAACTCCTCTTGGTGAATGTTCACCCATTCCAACATAAATAATTCTACTATCACTTTCTGAAACTGCTATAGCTCCTACAGAAGAGGTTTTGAAATAATCGTCTGATATATTAAACCACTCGCTTCCAGCATTTGTTGTTTTCCACAAGCCCCCACCTGCTGTTCCCATGTAGTAAGTTAAAGGATCATTAACAACACCGACTGATGAAACAGATCTACCTCCTCTGAATGGTCCAATATTTCTATATTTTACTTCCTCGAGCTTTTCTTCAATTTCCTGAGCATAAGACAATGGTGCAATTATTAAAAAAACAAAAAATAATTTTAAATTTTTCATGATATCTAAGTTAGTTTACTCTAAGTTACATTCAATTTTCAAAAATTCAGATATATTTACAAAAATTAAGGTATGAGAAGTCAAAATATCCAAAAAGATCTAAGTCTTATTGGAGATAACCTTATTAATAAATTTATACAAAAGGATAAAATCCTTGAAGGAATTATTGATCATTTCTATGAAGAAAAAAATATTCTAAAAAAAACCATAGATAAAAAAGAAGTGTTTCCAGATGAAAATAGAAAAGTTCTTGTTGATCATTTGAAAAAACAATATTCTGAGGTCAAGCTAAGCAAAGAAACTTCTGCAAATATTAACTCCCTTATTGACTCGAATACATTTACAATTACAACTGGACATCAATTAAATCTTTTCACTGGACCTTTAATGGTTATTTACAAAATTGCTCAAGTAATAAGTATGTCGAGATTTCTTAACTCAAAAATTAAAAATTTTAATTATGTACCTATTTTTTGGCTTGCAACTGAGGATCATGATTTTGATGAAATTTCATATGTAAATATTTCTAATGAACAGATTAAGTGGGACATTGATTCACATAATAATAGAGTCGGAAAAATAATACTTAATGACTTTAACAAAATAACTGATGACTACAAATCAAAAATTATTGATGCTGAATTTAAAATCCAACTTGAAGAGTTAATAAACCAAAGCTATATTAATGAAGATAGCCTATCATTCTCAACTCTAAAATTTATTAATTCTCTTTTTGGAAGGCATGGACTAATAATTATTGATCCTGATAAAAAAGCATTTAAAGAACTATTTATTGAAAATTTTAAAAATGAGATAATTGACTCTAGATGCAAAATTGATACAGAAAAACAAATAGAAAAAAATAAGAAAGTCATTGAATCATACAAACCGCAGGTAAACCCATCTGAAATTAATTTCTTCAAAATTACTCCAAATGGTAGAAAGAGAATAAGAATAAAAAATAATGTAATATCAGTTGATGATGAAAAGGAATATTCAACTGAGGAGTTGATTAATCAGATCGAATCCAACCCTGAACGATTTTCTCCAAATGTATTGATGAGGCCTTTATTCCAAGAGAAAATATTACCAAATATTTGTTATGTAGGCGGTCCAAATGAATTGAAATATTGGATGCAGCTTAAATTATTTTTTGATAATTCAAATCTACAATATCCAATTCTAAAACTTAGATCTAGTGCATTTATAATTGATCAAAAGACATCATTAAAAATTAAAAAAACAGATGTAGAATTAGAGTATTTCTTCAAAAGTATTAACGATTTAGTAAATTATAAGTTAAAGAAACTTTCAACTGTTAATGTTAGCTTTGATTCAATTAAGGAAACATTAAGTTATCAATTTAATAAACTTAGAGATGTATCAAATAAAACTAACAAGTCTTTTGAGGGAGCATTAAATGCTCAAGAAAAAAAACAGATGAAAGGTATTGACGATCTTGAAAAGAAATTGATAAAAGCAGAGAAGAAAAATCATCAAGAACAGATAAATAATATCAAAATAATTTTTGAATCACTTCATCCCAATAACATAGATCAAGAAAGACACCTAAACTTTGCAAATTTCTATTCTCTAAAAGGACAAGGTCTAATTGATCATTTAGTTGATAAAGTGCTTATTCCAGATGATAAAATATTAGTTATTAATCTTGAAGATTAATATATAGTTGTATTTTTGTCCATGCAAAATAAAGTCTTAATAATTGATTTTGGTTCACAGTATACCCAGCTCATAGCAAGAAGAATCAGAGAGCTTTTTATCTACTGCGAAATATCACCTTTTAACAATCTGCCCAGTGATATGGATCAATTCAAAGCAGTTGTTTTATCTGGATCACCTTTTTCAGTCAATCAAATTGATTCGCCTGATATAGATCTTAAAATGATAATGGGTTCAAAGCCTGTTATTGCAATCTGTTATGGAGCTCAACTAATTGCAAAAAAATTTAACGGAAGTGTTGAAAATTCAAATTCAAGAGAATATGGACGTGCAAACTTGTCTTTTATTGATCAGGGTTGTTCTCTATTTGAAGGTATCAATGTAAATAATCAAGTTTGGATGAGCCACGGAGATACAATATCAAAGTTGCCATCAGGAGCAAAAGTTATAGCTAGTACAAATTCTGTCTCAAATGCAGCATACTCTATTGAAGAATACAACTTATATGCATTACAATTTCACCCAGAGGTTTTCCATACTGAGAATGGATTGAAAATTTTTGAAAACTTTTTTATAAAAGAATTAGGCTTTATTCAGGAATGGAATCCAGAATCATTTATTGATAGAAGTGTTGATTATTTGAAATCAAAGCTTAAGAATGATAAAGTAATTCTAGGACTTTCTGGTGGTGTTGATTCAAGTGTTGCATCTGTTTTATTAGATAAGGCCATTGGTGATAATCTTTATTGTGTATTCGTTAATAATGGGCTTTTAAGAAAAGGTGAATTTGACGAAGTATTAAAACAGTATGAAGGGATGGGTCTTAATGTTAAAGGAGTTGATTCCTCAGATTTATTCATAAATGCCTTAAAAGGAGTTTCAGATCCAGAGAAAAAAAGAAAAATTATTGGTAATATTTTTGTTGAGGTTTTTGAACAGGAATCAAAAAAAATTGAAGATGCTAAATGGTTAGCACAAGGGACGATTTATCCTGATGTAATTGAATCTATATCAGTAAAAGGTCCATCTGCTACTATAAAGTCTCACCATAATGTAGGAGGATTGCCTGAAAAAATGAACCTAAAGGTTGTAGAACCTCTAAAAATGTTATTCAAGGACGAAGTAAGAAAAATTGGAAACTCTTTAAATATGTCTAAGGACATATTAAACAGACATCCATTTCCAGGTCCTGGACTAGGTATTAGAATTCTTGGAGAGGTTAATTATGAAAGTATTAGGTTAATACAGGAAGCTGACAAAATATATATTGACGGTTTGAAAAAATGGGATTTATATGATAAAATCTGGCAAGCAGGTTCGATTTTGCTTCCAGTAAAGAGTGTAGGAGTAATGGGGGATGAGAGGACTTATGAAAGATGTGTTGCACTTAGAGCAGTTGTTTCAACTGATGGCATGACTGCAGACTGGTATGAATTCCCTAATGACTTCTTAAAAGAAGTTTCAAATAATATCATAAATAAAGTTTCAGGAATTAATAGAGTGGTATATGATATAAGTTCAAAGCCTCCTGCAACAATTGAATGGGAATAAAATGACTAGAGATCTTTATAATTCATTCAAGCCTATGTTAACTCCAAAGCAAATGCTTAAAAAGGGAATCTTTGGTGGAACATATTTTAATCAACTAGTTGATCATAGGAAATTCCCAAAAGATTGGTTTTCAGAAATAGATAAAAGTTATTATTTGTCAATGGATTACAATAGAAAGTTGAATTTTTTTAATATAAAATCGGGTCAGTCTCAAGAAGAGTGGGAAGCTAAAGGTTGGATCCATAAAGATGACCCAAGAGGCTGGTTTGAGTGGTATTGTAAATACTTTGAAGGTAGAAGGCATGAAGATGATGAAAGGCAGATAAAAAGATGGCTTGCATTTTGTGGACCTAAAGGAAGATTTAGAAATTCTATTTATAATAAAATTTATAAGTCTGGATTAGGAATTGAAAATTCAAAGGATATTTCTCCAAGAATTCAACAGTCTTTATTACATTGGTCATACATAGTTAACAATGAGCATTATGAATTATGGAAACTTGAAAGACAGAAATAGGTGAAAAGAGTATTTATTTTTTTATTAATCACATTACAACCAATATTCTCTCAAAATATTGTAACTGATACTATTGTTCATGAAGTAGAGAGAAAAGAAACTCTTTTTTCAATTTCACAGAAGTATAAGATTAATATAAATGATATACTTGAGCTTAATCCACAACTTAGGAGCTCAAGATTAAAAAGAAAATCAAAAATTTTAATTCCTGTAATAGAATCAATTCAAGAGAAGACATTAGTTGAAAAAGACTCTCTGCCCTTAGAAGATGACTTATTAAGGTTGGATTCAATTTTTGTAAAGAAAAGAAAAAGAGATAATCAATTAAATCTCTCTGTCCTCCTTCCATTTAGATCGAATACTGTCAATTATGATTCTATTGAGGAAGTTGAGTCTCTATTTGAAGACAGAAACCTATATACTATTACTTTAGACTTTTACTCTGGAATTCTTTATGCGATTGAAGATCTTAGAGAATTAAATGTTTCAATAAATCTTAACGTTTTTGATACTGAGAATTCTATAAATAAAATTAATGAAATATCATCAGATAATTCAGTTAAAGATTCAGACGTGATCATTGGACCTCTTATCCCAAGAAATTTTGAAACATTCTCAAATATTAAATTACTAGAATCAATTCCTAAGGTATTCCCTTTATCAACTATCCCAATTAAGATAATAAAAGGTGTAATTCAGTCTGTCACACCAAAAAATCTTTTAAGAGAGAGAATGATATATTATTTAGATAAAAATTTAGACAGAGAGGAAAATATTGTAATAATAGCTGATTCTTTAAATAACGAAATCGAATCTAAGCTATCAGAGATATTCCCTAATTCAATTAAAATAAAACCTGAATTTGAAGGATACATTTTACCAGAACTTTTAGATTCACTTCTGGTTGATTCTCTACCAAACAAGGTAATTGTTGAATCTGAAATATTTACATTGATATCTAGTGTAGTATCACAACTTAACTCTCAAATAACTTCTGAAAGAGATGTAAAATTATATACTACTTACAGAGGTAATCAGTATGATGACCCTAGTATAAATATTAAAGATCTTGGAAACCTAGCTTTTACTTACACTTCAATTTCAAAAAAAATAAATAATGATTCAATTTCAAAATTTGAAAGTAGATATTTAAATTTATTTGGGAGTCTTCCAAATAAAGATGTAATAAGAGGTTATGATGTTACTAAAGATATTTTACTTCGAGTTTTGATTGATAAAAATTTAAATAGAACTACTAAATATGACGAGCAATCATATACAGAATCTAAATTTTTATATAAAAAAGATACTCTTGGTGGTTTATTTAACTCCTCAATGTTCATTCTTAGGCATAGAGAATATGATATTGAAGAGATTATTGATCAATAAATTATATTATACTTTAATATTTTGTAAATTTGAGTCCGGAAATATTATTCTATCCGGATGAATAAACCTAAATATATTTTTGTCACTGGCGGTGTTACCTCATCACTTGGTAAGGGTATTATATCTGCCTCATTAGCAAGACTTCTTCAGGCTCAAGGTTTAAAAGTTTCAATTCAAAAGTTAGATCCATATATTAATGTTGATCCTGGCACACTTAATCCATATGAACATGGGGAATGTTATGTTACTGATGATGGAGCTGAAACAGATCTTGATCTAGGTCATTATGAAAGGTTTTTAAGTATAAATACTTCACAAAAAAATAATATTACAACTGGAAAAATTTATCAAAATGTGATAGATAAGGAAAGAAAAGGAGAGTTTCTTGGTAAAACAGTTCAGGTAATCCCTCATATTACAAATGAGATTAAGGAAAATATTAGAAATCTTAATCATAAAAATAATTTAGATATAATAATAACTGAGATAGGTGGAACAGTTGGTGATATTGAGTCACTCCCATTTTTGGAGGCAGTTAGGCAAGTAATTTATGAAGAAGGTCCTGAAAATTCTATGGTCATTCACCTAACATTAATTCCCTATTTATCTGCTACAGGTGAATTAAAAACCAAACCAACTCAACATTCAGTTAAAACTCTAATGGAATTAGGTTTAAAAGCGGATGTTCTTGTTTGTAGATCAGAAAGGGAGTTATCTGACGAGATAAAAAATAAATTAGCATTATTCTGTAATGTTAGATTTGATTGTGTAATACAATCAATCGATGTTGAGACTATTTATGATGTTCCTATTAAAATGATGGATGAGGGTCTAGATAAGGTTACATTAGAAAAATTTAAAATTAAAGAATCTGAGCCCAATCTTGATAAATGGAAAAATTTCCTTCATAAATTAAAGAATCCCACTCATCAAATAAACATTGGCCTAGTTGGTAAATATGTAGAGTTGGATGATTCATATAAGTCAATTTTAGAGTCTCTTATCCATGCTGGAACAGAAAATGAGGTAAAGGTTGTTGTTAAATCAATTCATTCTGAATATTTAGATAAAGAAAATATTTCAAAAAAATTATTTCAATTAGATGGAATAATTGTTGCACCAGGTTTTGGTCAAAGAGGTCTTGATGGTAAAATTCTTGCAGTTGAATACGCTAGAGTAAATAAGGTTCCTTTCCTTGGCATATGTCTAGGAATGCAGATGGCTGTGATTGAATATGCCAGAAATGTCAAAAAGATGAGATACGCCAATTCAACAGAGATATCCGAGAAATGTAAAGACCCAGTTATTGATTTAATGACATCTCAAAAAGAAATTATTAATATGGGAGGTACTATGAGACTTGGAGCCTGGGATTGTGAAATAGAAAAAAATACAAAATCTTATAAATCTTACAAGAAAAAATTAATTTCAGAGAGACATAGACATAGATATGAGTTTAACAATAATTATACAGATAAAATATTTGATGATAAATTTATAATTGCAGGGTCAAATCCTGAAACTAAACTTGTTGAAATAGTTGAAAATATTGATCATCCATGGTTTGTTGGAGTTCAATTTCATCCAGAATATAAAAGTAGTGTATATAATCCTCATCCAATTTTTGTAAACTTTGTAAAAGCTAGTTTAAAAAATTACCTTAATAAATAATTATGGAACAAAATAAATTTGATCCTTTACAGTTCATCGGGTTTTTGCTAATATCAGCAATTTTAATGTTTTGGTTTTATGATAATCAATCAAGTATGATTGAGAACCAACAAATGAGTGAAGCTGAAAGTTTAGTAGAAGAAACCTATGAAAATCCAATTCAAGAGGATATTTCAAGCTCAAATAATTTAAAAATTGACCAAAGATTTGAGGAAGAGATTATTAGTCTTGAAAATGAAAATATTTTATTTGAAATAAGTACTGGTGGAGCTGAGATAAATAAAATTTTACTTAAAAACTTTTCAAATTATAATGATGAGCCACTTTTTCTTGTTAATGATAATAAATCGATTTTTAGTTATAACATTCCTATTGGTAGAAATTCTGTAATCAACTCTGCAGACTTAAACTATACATACCGAATTATAAAACCAGATTCAGAAGTTGTATTAACAGGTATTATTGATGAACAAAGATCATTAGATCTAACCTTTAAATTACAGGATAACTCTAGAATTGTTGACTTTGATATTAAATTAAATGACTCAAATAGATCAAATAACTATGATAATATTGAATTGATTTGGGGGAGAGACTCTTTCAGAAATTCAAAGAGTATTGATTATGAAAATAGATATACTTCACTTGCATATGGTTTCGAAGAGAATAAAGACTCTTATTTATCTATTGCAGGTTCAACTAATAAAAATATAAACAACGTTAATTGGATTTCCTTTAGAGAACATTTTTTTAGTTCAATTCTTATTTTAAATGATCAAGTAAACGATGTTGATATAAGCTCTGAAGATTTAGCAAGTAATGAAACTTTAGACAATAAGTTTACAAAGAGGTTTCTAGCTAATGTTCCGCTTAATCTTAATTCAGATGATAGTCTGAGTCTAAG
>CACJHI010000022.1 GCA_902593165.1 uncultured Bacteroidota bacterium
CCTTAACATATAAGTCATATGAATCTCAAGTTAAAATGAGAGTTTTAAAACCAGAACTTGAGGTAATTAATGAAAAATTTAAAGATGATCCAATGAAGAAGCAGCAAGAAACTATGAACCTCTACACTAAATCAGGAGCTAACCCAATGTCTGGATGTTTACCAGCATTTTTGCAAATGCCTATATTTTTTGCACTTTTTGTATTTTTTCCTGCAGCATTTAGCTTGAGGGGCAAAAGTTTTTTATGGGCAGATGATCTTTCTTCATATGATTCAATACTTGATTTAGGTTTTTACATTCCTCTTTATGGTGATCACATTAGTCTTTTTCCAATTTTAGCATCTATTGCAATTTTCTTTTATACAAAAATGACCACTGGACAACAAATGATGCCAGCATCTCAAACTGGTGGAGTTAATATGAAAGTTATAATGTATTTGATGCCGATAATGATGTTATTCTTCTTTAACAATTATGCCAGTGGACTAAGTTTATATTACTTTATTTCTAATGTACTTACGATTGTATTAATGTTAGTCATTAAGAATTTCATTATAGATGATAATAAAATATTAACTCAAATTGAGGAAAATAAAAAGAAGCCACTAAAAGTAGGTGGTTTCAGAGCTAGACTTCAAAAGGCTCTAGAAGAAGCTGAGAAACAAAAGAAAAGAAGAGAACAATAATTTCTAATGAAAAAAACTAAAGTTGTTGTTGCCTTATCCGGAGGTGTTGACTCAAGTGTTGCTGCTTTTTTACTAAAGGAACAGGGGTATGACTTAATTGCGCTATTTATGAAGAATTGGCATGATGAAAGTGTTACTATATCCGACGAATGTCCATGGTTAGAAGACAGTAATGATGCAATGTTAGTAGCAGAGAAACTTAATATTCCATTTCAAGTGGTAGATTTAAGTAAAGACTATAAAGAAAAAATAATCGATTATATGTTTGAAGAATATTCAAAAGGAAACACTCCAAATCCTGATATTTTATGTAACAGAGAAATAAAATTTGATGTTTTCATGGATATTGCACTTTCTTTAGGTGCTGATTATGTTGCAACTGGTCACTACTCTAGAATTAAAATAAACAATATAATTGGTAATAAAACTAAATACGAGTTACACTCAGGAAGAGACCAAACCAAAGATCAATCATACTTTTTATGTCAATTAAATCAAGAACAACTAAATAAGATTCTATTTCCAATAGGTAATTTAATGAAAACTGAAGTAAGAGAAATTGCAAAAAAAAATAATTTGGTAACTGCAGAAAAAAAAGACTCTCAAGGATTATGCTTTGTCGGAAAGGTAAGTTTGCCAGATTTTCTTCAACAAAAACTTAAAAAAAAGACAGGTAATGTAATTGAGATTTCATCCGATTCTAAACTTTATGATAAAACATCAAATTTCACAAAAGATAGTGAAAGACTAAAGAGCTTAAGTGATGAAATAGAATACTCTTTATCAGATGGAAAAATTATTGGAAATCATAATGGCGCCCATTATTATACTATTGGTCAAAGAAAGGGTCTAGCCATAGGAGGATATAAAAAGCCACTCTTTGTTATCTCAACCAACACCGAAACTAATGAAATATTTGTTGGTGAGGGAAAGAATCATCCAGGTTTAAATAAAAAGGCTTTAAGGGTTAAATTCTCTGAATTAAATTGGGTAAATGATGATTTTAATTTTGAAAATCTAGTAGATTTAAAACTTAAAGCTAGGATAAGATACAGGCAAAAACTTCAAAAAATTTCTGTTTATAAGTATCTTGATTTTTTATATGTTGAATTTGAAGATTTTCAATCTGCCATAACTAAAGGTCAATTCCTTGCTATATATGATAATTCTCAACTAATTGCCTCAGGAGTAATCTGTTAAGATTTATAATTGTTTTTTTTTAAAAAAACATGCAATTATACATACAATAACCAAAAAAAAATTTTAAATTTGCACGCTTTAATACGGAATTTAACAATTATTGTATGCCAACAATATCGCAATTAGTAAGAAAAGGTAGGACTTCTTCAACCAAGAAGAGCAAGTCTGTTGCACTGAATAAATCACCTCAAAAAAGAGGGGTTTGTACCAGAGTTTATACTACTACTCCAAAGAAGCCAAACTCAGCAATGAGAAAGGTTGCTAGAGTTAGGCTTACAAACGGAAAAGAGGTTAATGCATACATTCCAGGTGAAGGTCACAATCTTCAAGAACACTCAATCGTTTTAGTCAGAGGTGGAAGAGTAAAAGATTTACCAGGAGTTAGATACCATATTGTAAGAGGAGCGCTTGACACAGCAGGTGTAGAAGGGAGACTTCAACGAAGATCCAAGTATGGAGGAAAAAAACCAAAAAAATAAATCCCTAAATGAGAAAGAAACAATCCAAAAAAAGAGCTCTATTACCTGATCCTAAATTTAATGATCAACTTGTTACAAGATTTGTTAACAATCTCATGCTTCAGGGTAAAAAATCAACCGCTTTTAAAGTGTTTTATGATGCTATTGATATAGTAGAAAGTAAGAAAGAGGATGATGAAAAAACTTCACTAGAATTATGGAAAGATGCTCTCTCGAATGTAATGCCACATGTTGAAGTAAGAAGCAGAAGAGTTGGTGGTGCTACTTTTCAAATTCCAACTCCAATTAGACCTGATAGAAAAATTTCAATTGCCATGAAGTGGCTGATTTCTGCTTCGCGAAAAAGAAATGAAAAGTCTATGGCAGTTAAATTAGCTCAAGAAATACTTGCAGCCTCGAAAGAAGAAGGATCTGCAGTAAAGAAAAGAGTTGATACTCACAAAATGGCCGAAGCAAACAAGGCCTTCTCACATTTCAGATTTTAATATTCAATTATGTCAAGAGATTTAAAATTTACAAGAAATATTGGTATTGCTGCCCACATTGATGCTGGTAAGACAACTACTACTGAAAGAATTCTTTTCTATACTGGAGTTAGTCACAAGATTGGTGAGGTTCATGATGGAGCTGCTACAATGGATTGGATGGAACAAGAGCAAGAGAGAGGAATAACAATTACTTCTGCTGCAACTACATGTAATTGGAACTTCCCAACCAATCAAGGAAAAGCAGTTGATGATACTAAAGCTTATCACTTCAATATTATTGATACACCTGGCCATGTTGACTTTACAGTGGAAGTTAACAGATCTCTAAGAGTCCTTGATGGACTTGTTTTTTTATTTTCAGCTGTAGATGGCGTTGAACCTCAATCTGAAACTAACTGGAGACTAGCTGATAACTATAAAGTTCCTAGAATAGGTTTTGTAAACAAGATGGACAGACAAGGTTCTAACTTTCTAGGTGTATGTAATCAAGTTATTGAAAAACTTGGTTCTAAGGCTGTTCCAATTGTTCTTAATATTGGTGACGAAGAGGATTTTAAAGGTATTGTTGATCTAGTTAAGAATCAAGCTATTGTATGGCATGAAGATAACTTTGGATCAACTTTTGATGTTGTTGATATTCCAGATGATTTAAAAGATGAGGCTGAAAGACTTCGTGGAGAGCTGATAGAAGCTGTAGCAGAATATGATGAAAACCTTCTAGAAAAGTATTTTGAAGATCCAGACTCTATAACTGAGGATGAAGTTCACAATGCGTTAAGAGCTGCCACTCAGGATATTAGTATAATTCCCATGATATGTGGTTCTGCATTTAAAAATAAGGGTGTTCAGTTTTTACTAGATGCTGTATGTAGATATTTACCATCTCCTGAAGATAAAGATGCTATTATAGGTACAAAACCAAATTCAGAAGATGAAATCTCAAGACTTCCCAAAGTATCTGAGCCTTTTTCAGCACTTGCTTTTAAAATTGCTACTGACCCTTATGTAGGAAGACTTGCTTTTTTTAGAGTTTACTCAGGTAGATTAGATGCTGGTTCATATGTTTTAAATAACAGGTCTGACAATAGAGAAAGAATTTCTAGAATTTATCAGATGCATTCAAATAAGCAAAACGCTATTGATTATATCGAAGCTGGAGATATTGGAGCAGCAGTTGGATTTAAGGATATAAAGACAGGAGATACATTATCTTCTGAGAAGCATCCAATAGTGCTAGAAAGTATGGTGTTTCCTGATCCAGTTATTGGTGTTGCAGTTGAACCAAAGACAAAAGCAGATGTTGATAAGCTAGGAATGGCTCTTGGAAAATTAGCTGAAGAAGACCCTACTTTTCAAGTTAAGACTGATGAAGCATCTGGTCAAACTGTAATATCAGGTATGGGAGAACTTCACCTTGATATTATTGTTGATAGGCTAAGAAGAGAATTTAAAGTCGAAGTTAATCAAGGACAGCCTCAAGTTGAATACAAAGAATCTCTAACTCAGTCTGCTGATCATAGAGAAACTTATAAAAAACAAACTGGTGGTAGAGGTAAATTTGCAGATATTGTATTTACAATTGAACCAGGAGAAAAAGGTAAAGCTGGACTAGAGTTTGTAAATCTTATAAAAGGTGGAAATATTCCAAGAGAATATATACCATCTGTTGAAAAGGGTTTCAAGGATTCAATGAAAAATGGTCCTTTGGCAGGGTTTGAGGTTGACTCAATGAAAGTAACACTAAAAGATGGTTCATTCCACCCTGTAGATTCAGATTCTTTATCTTTTGAATTGGCAGCTAAACTTGCTTTTAAAACTGCAGCAAAAGCAGCAAAAGCAGTAATTATGGAGCCAATAATGAAATTAGAAGTTATAACTCCTGAAGAGAACATGGGTGACATAGTAGGTGATCTTAATAGAAGAAGAGGCCAGGTTAATTCTATGGATGATAGAGCAGGTGCAAAAGTTGTTGCAGGTGAAGTTCCTTTATCTGAGATGTTTGGATATGTTACCTCTCTTAGAACACTTTCATCTGGTAGAGCAACTTCTACGATGGAATTTTCTCACTATGCAGAAACTCCAACTAATATATCAGAAACTGTTATTTCTGAAGTGAAAGGAAACACAGTAGAATAAAAGAATAGATATGAGTCAAAAAATTAGAATAAAATTAAAATCTTATGATTACAACTTAGTTGATAAGTCAGCTGATAAGATTGTTAAAACTGTTAAAACTACAGGTGCAATTGTTACTGGACCTATTCCTTTACCAACTCACAAGAAGATTTTTACTGTTCTAAGATCACCTCATGTCAATAAGAAATCAAGAGAACAATTTAAGTTGTGCTCCTATAAAAGATTATTAGATATTTATAGTTCATCTTCAAAGACTGTTGATGCACTAATGAAATTAGAACTTCCTAGTGGAGTTGAAGTTGAAATTAAAGTATAATTATTATGTCAGGTATTATTGGTAAAAAAGTTGGAATGACAAGTATCTACGATGAAAGTGGAAAAAATATACCTTGTACTATACTTCAAGCAGGTCCTTGTACTATTACTCAAATAAAAACAGAGGATAAAGATGGCTATTCATCTTTCCAGCTTGGATTTGATGAAAAGACTAAGAATACTACTAAATCATATCAAGGTCAATTTAAAAAAAGCAAATCTAAACCTATGAATAAGTTGGTTGAATTTAAAGGATTTGAAGGTGACCTTAAACTAGGTGATAAAATTACTGTTGATCACTTTATGGAGGGAGAATATGTTGACGTATCAGGTCTTTCTAAGGGTAAAGGTTTTCAGGGTGTGGTTAAAAGACATGGATTCGCAGGTGTTGGTGACTCAACTCATGGTCAGCACAATAGATTAAGAGCCCCTGGTTCAATTGGTGCTGGGTCTAGTCCATCAAGAGTTTTTAAGGGTATGAGGATGGCTGGTCAAACTGGTAATTCTAAGGTAAAAGTTCTTAACCTAAAAGTTGTAAAGGTTATGTCTGAAGATAATATTTTAATTGTGAGAGGAAGTGTTCCTGGTCACAATAACTCATATATAATTGTTCAAAAGTAATGGAGCTTAAAGTACATAATATAAAAGGTAAAGAAACTGACAAAAAAGTCAAGTTAAATAAGTCAATTTTTGGAATTGAGCCAAATGATCATGCAATTTATCTTGATGTTAAACAGTACCTTGCTAACAATCGTAAAGGTCTTCACAAGGCAAAAGAAAGAGCTGAAATTGCAGGTAGTACTAGAAAGATTAAGAAGCAGAAAGGTACTGGAACTGCAAGAGCTGGAAGTATTAAGAACCCACTATTTAGAGGAGGTGGTAGAGTTTTTGGACCAAGACCAAGATCTTACGATCAAAAAGTAAATAAAAAAGTAAAAAAATTAGCAAGAAAGTCTGCTCTAGCATATAAACTTAAAAACAAAGAAGTCCTGATATTAGAGGATTTTAAATTTTCAAGCCCAAAAACTTCAGATTACTTAAATATTATTAAGGCTTTTGGTCTAGAATCTAAAAAGACTTTACTAGTAACGAGTGAAACTGATAGTAATATATATTTGTCTTCACGAAATTTAAAAAATTCGAAAGTTATAATTAACTCAGAATTAAACACTTATGAAATTACAGATGCTAATAACATCTTAATATTAGAAAGTGCGGTTGAAGGAATTGAAACAACCCTGAAATAAATTAGATCATGGATATACTTATAAAACCAATATTAACTGAGAAAGCGACAAACGAAAGTGAATTGAGAAATTCATATACATTCATTGTTTCCAAGTCTGCAAATAAGGTTGAAATTAAAAAAGCGGTTGAAGCTTCTTATGGGGTTTCAGTTCAGAAAGTTAGAACTATGATTTATGGAGCAGAAACAAGGACTAGATACACTAAGCGTGGTATTCAGAACAGTAAAAAAGGTTCATACAAAAAAGCAATTGTTAAAGTATCAGAAGGAGATAGAATTGACTTCTTCGCAAATCTATAATTATGCCTGTAAGAAAATTAAAACCGGTTACGCCATCACAAAGATTTAGAGTTGTTAATGGATTTGACGCTATAACAACTGATAAACCTGAAAAGTCTTTACTAGTTACAAAGAAAAGAACTGGTGGTAGAAATAACCATGGTAAGATGACCAGTAAATATAGAGGAGGTGGTCATAAGAAGAGATATAGAATTATTGATTTTAAAAGAGATAAGTTTGATGTAAGTGCTGAAGTAAAATCAATTGAGTATGATCCAAATAGAACAGCATTTATTTCTCTACTAGAGTATAAAGATGGAGAAAAGAGATATATAATTGCTCAGAATGGACTTAAAGTTGGACAAACTGTTTTATCCGGTGAATCAGCTACTCCTGAAATCGGAAATGCTATGCCTATGAATAACATTCCTTTGGGTACTATCATCTCTTGCATTGAATTAAATCCAGGTAAAGGTGCAAGTATATCAAGAAGTGCAGGCTCTTTTGCACAATTAATGGCAAAAGAAGGCAGATATGTAACAATTAAACTTCCTTCAGGAGAAACAAGGATGATTTTAAATAATTGTTATGCAACTATTGGTGCAGTTTCTAATTCAGATAACCAGCTTATATCATCTGGTAAAGCTGGAAGAAAAAGATGGCTTGGTAGAAGACCAAGAACAAGACCAGTTGCTATGAACCCTGTTGATCACCCAATGGGAGGTGGAGAAGGAAAAGCATCAGGAGGTCACCCAAGATCTAAAAAAGGAATACCTGCTAAAGGTTTCAGAACTAGATCTAAGAAGAAATCATCTTCTAAGTTTATTATAGAAAGAAGAAAAAAATAAAAAGTAATGTCAAGATCACTAAAAAAAGGACCATACGTACATTTAAGCCTTCTAAAGAAGGTCAATAAAAATATTGAAGATAATAAGAAGGATGTTATTAAGACATGGTCTAGATCATCAATGATTATACCTGATTTTGTTGGACAAACTATTGCTGTTCATAATGGTAAACAATTTATTCCAGTTTACATTACTGAAAATATGGTTGGTCATAAACTTGGAGAATTTTCTCCGACAAGATCATTTAGAGG
>CACJHI010000023.1 GCA_902593165.1 uncultured Bacteroidota bacterium
TTTGACTTGCTTCTTCAAAGTTGTTGAGATTATTATTTGAGAATATAAATCTAAATGAATCAGAATATTCATTTGAGTCCTTCCACTTTACAGGGTTTCTAAAAAAGGCTGTTACCTTTCCACTTGTTCCAATTTCATCAAGCTCAATATCTTGTTTAAAACCTTTAATTAGTTTAGATGGCGTAATAGGATCGGTAGCAAATATTAAATGGTTGTAATGAAGTGTTTCATCCTTATTATCTTTTACAAATGAAATAATTTTAGACTTGGTATCAACTTCAGTTACAGATGAATTTAAGTAAATCTTTACACCTAAATCTAAGTTAATATTAGAAAGAGCTTCTGTTATTTTCCAAATACCAGTTTTTACAAATCCCCAGTATCCATCAAAGACAGATCCAGAATCCATTAATGGAATTGTAAATGCAGTACCTGGATCATAAATTGAAGCAGGCCCACTTTCAATAACCGTCATTCCCATATATAATTTTGATTTCTCAGATGTAAAATAGTGATCAAGCAAGTTTTTTGCAGTTCCAAAAACCCAAAGGTCTGCAATCTCTTTTCCAAGTTCTTCATATGCTATTTCAACAGTTGGAGTGATAGCTTCCTTATAAAGCTTTTGAATAAATTTAATTACTTTATTTTCATCATTTCTAAAGTCGTTTATCTTACCTCTTTCCCCCCACTTTTCTTTTAGTTCCTTTTCTAATTCAATAGAATCTTGGAATATTTTAGTTGAATCTTGTTGACCTTTGAAATAAACTAATTTTGGTGTTTTTGGATAGAATCCCACTATTTCTTTTGATAAACCAGTCTCTTTAAATATAAATTCTGGCATCATTCCCAGAACAGTAGCACCATACGCAAAATCAATCTTTTTCCCTTCAATGACCTCTGAATCTTTTATGCATGCTCCCCCTGTAAACTCTTTTTTTTCAATAATTGTTACATTATACCCAGCTTTGACTAAATAATTTGCTGCAACGAGACCATTTACTCCACTACCAACTATTATAATTTTCTTCATAATGATAAACTAAGATATTATAAATGAAAAAATTAAAACTTATAATAACCAAAAAAGGAGACCAAATGATCTCCTTTTAAGACTGAAAATAATAGAAGCTATTATCTCATTATGATGAAAAATACGCTTTAGTTCCATGTTCAGCTATATCTAAACCTGTCGACTCTTCTTTTTCAGATACTCTTAGCCCTGCTAAAGACTTAACTAATAATGTAATTAAAGTAGCTCCAATTACACAAAATACTCCGACAATTCCAACACTGGCCAGTTGAACCATAAATTGATCGAAAGATGCAGAAGCTCCAAAAATACCAACTGCTAAAGTTCCCCAAATACCTGCAAATAAATGAACAGGAATAGCTCCAACAGGGTCATCAAGTTTACACTTGTCTAAAAGTGCTACACCTAAAACAACGACAATACCCCCAACTGCTCCTATAATAATTGCAGATGTAGGTCCCATTTGATCAGCACCAGCAGTTATACCTACTAGTCCACCCAAAACACCATTCATAAACATCGTTATATCTAAATTTTTATATAATAAATTAGAGAAAAAAGCAGCACCTATTCCACCAGCAGCAGCAGCAAGACATGTTGTTACTAATACTAATGATGTGTTAGCAGGATCAGCCGATAATACAGAACCACCGTTAAATCCAAACCAACCTAACCAAAGAATAAGGACTCCAGCTGCAGATAATGGAATATTAGATCCAGGAATTGCAACTGCATTTCCATCACTATCAAATTTCCCTTTTCTAGCACCAAGTAAATATATAATTACAAGAGCTCCCCAGCCACCAACAGAGTGAACTAAAGTAGACCCTGCAAAGTCATAAAAACCAACTTCTTCAGTTAAAGTAGACAAGAATCCAGCTCCCCATTGCCATGATCCAACTATAGGATAAACTATAGCTACATAGAGAAATACAATTAACATAAATGAATTAATTTTAATTCTCTCAGCTACAGCACCTGATATTATTGTACCAGCAGTTGCTGCAAACATCGCCTGAAATAAGAAATCAGTCCAATATGTGTAACCTTCATTATAGGATAAATCAGATGCAGCTACTGCATCTAGACCTGGCCCAGCAAATCCAAGTATACCACCATATGCTCCTATAATATTAAAATCACCAGGATACATTAAATTAAACCCTACTAAACAGTAGACAATTATTCCCATTGTTATAATGAAAAAGTTTTTAAATAAAATATTGATTGTATTTTTCTGTCTTGTAAGACCAATCTCCAAGAAAGAAAATCCAAGATGCATAAAAAATACTAATGCTGCACACAGCATCATCCAAACGTTATTAGTTGTTAATAATTCCATAATTTCTAGTTAAATGATTTGTTTCCTTTTTCTCCAGTTCTAATTCTGTAGGCTTCATCACATGGTAAAACAAAAACTTTACCATCACCCACTTCACCTGTAGCTCCAGATTTAATAATTGCATCTACAGTAGTGTCAACAAAAGAATCTGATACAACGATTGACAAACATCTTCTTTGAATGTCTTTTGTGCTGTAAGTTATTCCTCTGTATACATTTCCAATTTTCTCATTTCCAACCCCAGTAACATCCCAGTAGCTGAAAAAGTAAACCTCTGCATCATGCAGGGCTTTTACCACTTCGTCAAATTTTGACTTTCTAATAATTGCTTCTATTTTTTTCATAATGTTTTCAATTTAAAAACTTATTCCAAAAACTAAAAATGCTGTTTCAGCTTCAGGATTTATAATAAAAGATCCAAAAACTGGTAAAGAATATGATTCAGTTATAGAAATATCTTTAGATCCACTAAAAGACATATTAACTAATCCTGATCCTCCGTTAGCATAGAATGCATCACCACCATCATCTCCATATCCGAGTGCTATGTCGACTGCTCCAATTGAAGTTCCTAACTCAACATATAATGCTTCTACTTCAGTAAAATACCCAGCAGATAAATCTATTCCACCAAGAGAAGTTGATGCAGCTAATTCAGTGTAATCTCCATTAAAGAGTCCTTCACCATCAGCATATGCTCCACCTTCACCTGGGAATGTGTAGTTTGTAATTGTTAATGCAAGTGGACCAAAGTCGTAACTTACCCATAAGTCAAGTTCATTTCCACCTCCATTGGCAGACGTTGGAAAACTTCCCCAAACACCACCAGTTAAGTTACCAGACCCAAGGTCCATATACGGCTGTATGTGTGCTCCGGATCCAAATTGTGTTCCTCTCCATACATAAGAACTTACTAAGTCTGCACCAAAATCTTGTGAATATGAAATATTCGTTGACATTAATGCCACAATAGTTAATAAAGTAAACTTAAGAGCTGAAGAGAAATTTGTAAATAAATTTTTCATTTTTCAGTTATTTAAAATTAAGCTCCAAATCTATACTATCAAAAATTGCTATTTAACATTAGAAATATCTATTATATCATTTTTGTGAAAATGATATTTTTTTCAGGATTTTTTGTGAAAATGATTAAAAATTCAATTTGTTTTTTTCCAAATTATCAATTTGAATAATCAACTTGAATTAAAACTTCGTTTCTTCTATTGTAGAATTTTGTAGGAGCGTCATATGAAAGGACAAAATGTTCACTCAGAATTTTAAGATTACTATTTAGTATAGCTTTGACTAATTCTTGTCTATAATTTTCTTCCTTTTTGTTATTGGAATAACCGGAATATTTTATTGCTGCATAATATTTTGGTTTAGATATGTATGCCTCTACATCGTTATCTTTAGGAACAGGTATCTCTCCAGAGAGAAATTTCTTTGGAAGAACAAATTCCATTGTTTTACTCTGATCAGACATGTAAACAGGTGTTGTCATTGCAATCTTTTCCTCGTCTATATTGTTACCGGCAATGTATCTGAACAGTTTACCAAAATTATTATTTCTACTTTGGTTAGATGATACTCTAATCATAGGAGCACTAGGATAATATCTAATCTCAATTTTATCAATTTGGTCAACTACTTCATATTCTTGAGTCTCATATTTTTGTGACATAACCATTGTAGTGTTTAAAAATAAAAATACAGTTAAAATCAAATACTTATTCATAATACTTATTATTTAAAAAATCTTCGGCTAAGACTCTGCGAAGATAAAAAATAAACATGTCACAGTTATGTTTATTAAATGTTAAAGGTGGCTTAATTTTAATTACGTTATTATCTGGACCATCAACGCTTGATAGAATCCCATATTTTTTTAAACGGTTAACAATGTATATTGTTTCTTCCTTTAAAGGATTCATGTTAAGGTCAACAAACTCAACACCTAGGAACAAACCTTGACCTCTTACATCACCTATAATATTATATTGATTAGATAGCTTTTTAAGTTCTCCTTTGAAATAATCTCCAATAAACATGGAGTTCTCTTGAAGCTTTTCTTTTTTAATAAATCTCAAGACTTCAGTTCCAATTGAACAAGAAACAGGATTACCTCCAAACGTATTAAAGAATTCCATTCCATTTGCGAAACTTTCAGCTATTTCTTTTGTACAGACTACAGCACCAATCGGATGTCCGTTACCAAGCGGCTTACCAATGGTGATTATATCAGGAACTACATTATGAATTTCAAACCCCCAGAAAGATTTTCCAATTCTTCCACAACCAACTTGAACCTCGTCTGAAATACAAATCCCCCCATTTTTTCTTACAAGATTATATGCATCTTTAAGAAAGCCATCTGGTAATTCAACTTGACCTCCGCAACTTAATATTGGTTCAATTATAAATCCACCTAAACCTCTTTTTTTAGAATGAATATTTTTTATACGTGCTTCAACTTCATGCAAGTATTTCTTTGCTGAACCAGAACCTCTATATTTTCCACGAAAATTATTTGGTATAGGAATAACATGGGTATTCTCTGGGGGTCCACTTCCACCTTTACCATCAAATTTATAGGATGAAATATCAACACAAATATTAGTATTTCCATGATATCCATGTTCTGAAACTATTATATCGCTTTGTCCAGTATGAGATTTCATCATTCGAATTGCTAATTCATTAGCTTCACTCCCAGAGTTCACAAAGTGAACAACAGATAGTTTTTTAGGAAGAGTTTCCAATAGTTCTTTAGATAGTTCATTGATATTCTTATGAAGATATCTTGAATTGGTGTTTAAGATTGACATTTGACTTTTACCTTTTGCAACTACAGACTCATTTTCGTGTCCAACATGTGCAACATTATTAACAGTATCTAAATATTTTCTACCGTAGTTATCCATTAAGTAAACACCCTCTCCTCTTACAATATGAAGCGGCTCCTCATAATGAAGCTTAAGGCTTTTGCCAAGATGGCTATTTCTATATTTGATTAATTCATCTTCTGAATCAGATAGATTAAGATCTAATTCTTTTGATTTAAAAATCAAATTAGGATCAGGACATAAATCTTTCCAAACATCAATTTGGTTAAAATAGCATACACCTGGATAGTCTATCTTGTAATCAAGCATTGATAACATTATTTGAAAATGTAAATGAGGTGCCCAATTTCCATTCTCTGGATAATTTGCTATTTCTGCTATTATATCTCCTTTCTTTACTTTGCCCCCTATCTTATTTTTTAGTACACTGTCTACTGTATTATGTCCATATAAAGTATAAAATTCTATATCTTCAATATTATGCTTCAGAATAACAAGACCACCGTATTCTTTATGCCCCTTATCATTAACAGCAGTTACAACTTCACCATCAAACATAGAGCTCACTTTAGTTTTTGGAGGAAGCCAAAAGTCTAACCCCAAATGAATAGTCCTATTTTCAGCTCCATAGTTTCCTGTTTTTTCATATGTATCAGACGTGTATATTGCCCTAGGCTCTAGATACCCTCCTGCAATTATTTTTTTAGGATATTCTTTTTGAAGTTTCTCTATTTTAAATTGAAATAAGTTTAAGTCTTCTATCTCATTTCTTCCTCCAACCCACTCACTTCCAACACTAAGATCAATTTTATAAAATTCACTTTCTTTTAATTTTGGAAATATATCTTTTACTGAGAATGTTTTATTTCTAATCCATTTAGAAAATTTTTGTTTGCTTGGATGAGCATCTAGAGTACATGCTTTTCTAAATGAATAATATGCATATTCTGAGTTTATCTCTGACCAAATCTTTAGAAGATCCCATGCAGGTTTTTCGCTAATCAGAAGATATTTATTATCAGGCTCCTTAATTCTATTAATTAATGATTTAGTAACAGAGATTACAAGTCTCATACCAATTAAATTATAAAGCATTTTTAATTCATCATCATTGATAAGAGATAATTGATTATAGCCAGAAACTATTTCACAACACCCTTCAAGTGGGTCATTTAAATTCATAATTCCATATGAACATGTAATTGCTAAATCATTTATTTTTTGGGAATATATTGAGTCTCCAAAATCAATTATAGATGCTATTTTAGGGTTTACTCTGTCATTTGATACAACAATATTGTTATCGTTAATATCATTATGAATAACTGACTTTTTTAAATTTTCATATATAGGTAGATTATGCTTAAAATCTTTGATAAAATTTTTAAGAATCTCTCTTTTATTAACCTCAAACTTTTTTAAATGCTCTTCAACCCACAAAGAGCTTGAAATGTCCCAGTCTATTTTTCGATTAGAGAAAGAATGTTTAAATTTTTCTAATGATTCAGAAATAATCGCAGTTTTTGACCCAAGCTCTTTCCTTAATGTTTTTTCAATAGGATTAACGGAGCTCCAAAGTCTTCCCTCAATCCAGGATAATAACCTGATGCACCTATCTTTGCCAAAACTATCCTTTTCTATACAAAATGGTTTTCCTTCAATTGTATTAATATTTGATGCAAAATCAATATCACAGTCTTTGTTTAGGTGATCCAGAAGCCTAATCTGATAATCAATATAATCTGAATTAAAATCTGATCTTGATATCTTTAGTAAGTATTTATTATCATCGGATGAATGAACTCTAAAATTATAATCAATCTCTCCATCAAGTCTATCAATCGCGCCAATTATGTTATAATTATGCTTAAGAATTTTTTTTAATTCTTTAATTGATATTCCGGATTTCTCTAGGCTC
>CACJHI010000024.1 GCA_902593165.1 uncultured Bacteroidota bacterium
TCAAAAATAATTTCTTCAGACCTAACAACTCTTACATTTGAGTTTCGTAATATTTTACCAGAGGTTACCATACATCCCGCTATAGTTCCAATTCTTGAAATTTTAAAAGTTTCCCTTACCTCAGCTTCACCCGTACTTTCTTCTTTCATTTCAAGAGATAACATACCCTCCATTGCGTCCTTAAGGTCATTAATTGCATCATATATAATTGAATAAAATCTTATATCAATTTGTTCTTTTTCTGAAAGCTTTCTAGCACTATCAGTAGGCTTTACATTAAACCCTACAATTATAGCTTCTGATGCAGAAGCCAATAAAACATCAGATTCTGTAATTGCTCCAACACCTTTAAATATTATATTAACTTGAATTTCCTCAGTTGATAGGTTCTCGAATGAATCAGTCAATGCCTCTACTGAACCATCTACATCTCCTTTGATAATTACATTAAGTTCCTTAAAATCACCTATTGCAATTCTTCGCCCAATCTCATCAAGAGTTAATTGTTTTTGTGTTCTAACATTTTGCTCTCTTACCAGCTGTGTTCTCTTTGATGCAATTAACTTGGCTTCTTTTTCATCTTCAAGAACCTTGAATGGATCTCCAGCTTGGGGAGCTCCATCTAGTCCAAGAACAGATACTGGAGTTGAAGGTGGCGCGATCTTTATTGTGTTCCCTCCTTCATCAAACATTGCTTTTACTTTTCCACTAGTTTTACCTGCTAGCACATAATCCCCGATATTAAGTGAACCATTTTGAACAAGCATTGTGGAGACATAACCCCTACCTTTGTCAAGGTAAGCCTCAAGTACTGAACCTGAAGAATTCTTATTTGGATTAGCTTTTAAATCCATTATTTCTGCTTCAAGTAATACTTTCTCAAGAAGAGAATCAACACCTTTTCCATTTAAGGCAGAAATATCTTGCGATTGAATTTTACCTCCCCAATCCTCCACGACTAGATTCATTGATGCAAGAGATTCTTTAACTTTATCTGGATTAGCCCCCTCTTTATCAATTTTGTTAATTGCAAAAATTATAGGAACACCTCCCGCCTGAGCATGACTGATTGCCTCTTTTGTCTGAGGCATTATACTATCATCTGCTGCAATTACAATGATAACTATATCTGTAATTTGAGCTCCTCTTGCTCTCATTGCAGTAAATGCTTCATGACCAGGAGTGTCAAGAAAAGTAATTTTTTTTGAATTATTAACTAGAACAGAATAAGCACCAATATGCTGTGTGATTCCTCCTGACTCTCCTTCAGTTACTGACGAGTTTCTTATATAATCTAAAAGAGAGGTCTTACCATGATCAACATGACCCATTACAGTTACAATTGGCGGTCTTTCTTCTAATAACTTTGGATCATCTTCTTCCTCAACTTCATCTTTATCTTCTTCTATATCTGTTTTAATAAATTCTAATTGAAAACCAAACTCATCTGCAACTACAGATAGTGTTTCAGCATCCAACCTTTGATTCATTGTAACCATTATACCCAAGGTCATACAGGCTGAGATTATATCGTTAGTTGTAACATCCATTAAAGTTGCTATTTCACCAACCGTAATAAACTCTGTTATTTTTATAATCTTACTTTCTTTTTCAAGTAGCGCCTCTTCTTCCTCAGATTGAATTTTTCTTTGATCTCTTTTGTCTTTTCTATATTTTGCTCCTTTCGATTTTGATGACTTACCTTGAAGTTTTTCTAAGGTCTCTCTAATCTGTTTTTGAATTTCATCATCTGTAGGTTCTACTTTTGGGCTAGCAACTTGTTTTTTATTTTTATTAAACTTATTAGCTAAATCTTTTGGCTGAGAAACATCCTTGCTAATTCTTTTTCTTCTTCTCTTTTTTGATTCTTCAACTTTCTCTTCTTTCTTATTTATTGATTCAAGATCAATTACTTCTCCAGTCTTTTTTAAACCTGAAAGTTTTTGGAAATTAGTTTGAATTTTAGATGAATCATTATCCTTTTTGGCAGTCTCAATATTTGACTTTTCATTTTTAACAGAGTCCGCAGAAGCTTTATCTGAAACTGGCTCAACATTTTCATTCTTCACCTCTACATTTTCCTCTACCTGTTTCTCCTCTACCTGTTCCTCCTCTGCCTGTTTCTCCTCTGCCTGTTTCTCCTCTGCCTGTTTCTCCTCTGCCTGTTTCTCCTCTAATTCTCTTCTTTTCTTTGTATTAATTTCTTCTAATTTGTCTTTATCAGATTTATCCGTTTGAAATTCATCAAGCAATAAGTCATAAACATCTTGATCAATTTTTGATGTTGGTCTTGGTTCAATTTCAATTTTTTTTGAACTCAAAAATTCAACAGCTCTGTCAAGAGATATATTTAATTCCTTAAGTACTTTATTTAACCTTATTGGTGATGGCATATATATGATTTAATCTTCAAATTCCTCTTTTAAAATTTTTAATACATCAGAGACTGTTTCTTCCTCAAGGTCAGTTCTTTTAACAAGATCTTCTTCACTTAATTCCAGAACACTCTTCGCTGTGTCAAGTCCAACTTTTCTAAATTCTTCAATAACCCATGCATCAATTTCATCCTTGAATTCAGTAAGTTCAACATCTTCTTCAGCTCCTTCTCTGTAGACATCAATTTCATAACCAGTAAGTCTTCCAGCAAGTCGAATGTTATGCCCTCCTTTTCCAATAGCCCTTGAGACTTCATCTGGATTGAGGTAAACCTGCACTGTTTTCTTCTCTTCATCAATATTTAAAGAGTTCACTTTTGCTGGGCTTAATGCTCTTGTTATGAATAACTGATTATTATTTGTGTAATTGATCACATCTATATTTTCATTCCCTAGCTCTCTTACTATTCCATGAATTCTTGATCCTTTCATACCCACACATGCACCTACAGGATCAATTCTATCATCATATGAGTCAACTGCCACTTTTGCCTTTTCACCTGGTATTCTAACTGCTTTCTTAATAGTAATTAAACCATCGAAAACTTCTGGGATTTCTTGTTCAAATAGTTTTTCAAGGAAAAGAGGTGATGTTCTGGAGAAAATTATCCTTGGTTTATTTCCTCTTAACTCAACATTTTCTATTACACCTCTAACATTATCTCCTTTTCTAAAAAAATCTTTAGGAATTTGCTTATCCTTTGGCATTATCAATTCATTTCCGTCATCATCCAAAAGAATAACTTCTCTTGCTCTTACATGATGTACTTCAGCAGTAAATATTTCTCCAACCCTATCCTTGAATTGATTAAATATATTATTACTATCGTGCTCAAAAACTTTAGCTACAAGATTCTGTCTTAGTGATTGAATTGATCTTCTTCCAAGGTCTATAAGTTTAAACTCCTCAGAAACTTCTTCTCCAACTTCAAAATCTGGTTCTATTTTTACTGCCTCCTTGAGCTCAATTTCAGCATTTGGATCTTCAACTTCACCATCTTTAACGACTATTCTGTTTCTCCAAATTTCAAGGTCTCCTTTATCTGGATTGATAATAATATCGAAATTTTCATCAGTTCCAAATTTTCTAGTAAGAGTATTTCTAAATACTTCTTCTAGTATAACCATTAAGGTCACTCTATCGATCAACTTTTCATCTTTGAATTCAGAAAAGGATTCTAATAATGATATATTTTCCATTTACTTAACTTTATTTAAAAAAAAAGAGGGACATAATGTCGCCTCTGAAATATCAAAATGCTTGGCAAATTTATTATAAATTATTGATATAATAAAATTGTTGGCCTACTAGGGATCGAACCTAGACTCTTCTGGACCAAAACCAGACGTGTTGCCAGTTACACCATAGGCCAATTAGCTGCAAATTTAAATTATTTTTTTTTTTAAAAAATATATTTGTGAATTTTATTAATTAATACGATCAGGAACTGACCTTAGTATTAATGAATTCAATATAGCTGAGACTATTAAATAGCAAGATAAGAACATAGTTATTGATGAATTATTTGTAAGAAACAGCTCCTCTTGAAAATATAGTATCAGTAATCCCAAAAATATCCTCATAAACTCAAAACTAACTGACCATTTATATCCATCCATTACTGATGAATAGCTAAATATTGTTGAGAATATTAATAAGAAATAACCTGTTTTATCAGCAAATGATAAATCAGCAAAGGAACTCAAAAATATATACAGCACAATGTTTAAGGTCAGGAAATGGAAACCGGCAAAGACTTTATGAATCAGACTATATTCAAACTTATATTTTTCTTGATTAAAGACATTCTCAACTTTACTTCTTGGTATTTTTGTAACAACATCTTTTGGTCTCCATCCAGTCGGCATAAACCATATTTTGGCTTTATCTACTATGTTACTAGTATGCCAAGCATCCTGAATTAAGAACCATAAATGCTGAAAATTTATTAAAATAGGATTCCAAGTCCTCACAGGCTTTAATGTTCCATATACACAAGGCACATCGTCTAACTCTTCTTGAAATGTTCCAAATGCTCTATCCCAAATACAGAAAATTGCAGCTAAATTTTTATCAATATATTCTTTGTTTATAGCGTGATGAACTCTATGTTGAGATGGGGTCACAAGAATATATTCAAGCCAACCTAGTTTACCAATATGTCTTGTATGATACCAAAACTGACCGAAAAGATGAAGCGGTCCAAGAATACTGATCATTTTTGGGGGTACTCCCAAAAGAGCTGCTGGAACTAAAAATAGAATACCAATACCAAGGTTATTTGTTATACTCTGTCTTAGCGCACATGCTAGATTAAATTCTTCACTACTATGGTGTATCACATGCATATTCCAAAAAATATTAATTGAATGCTTTAACCTATGATGACAATAACTTGCAAAATCAACACAAACAAAAGCAATAAAGTAGAGAAGAATACTTTCTTCAAGTTCTATAACTTTTAATCTCTCATAAAAGAAAGGATATGAGAATATAATTATACCAAGCCCCAATATATCAACCAATAGATTTGTAAATCCTGAGCTTAAGCTTGAAATTGTATCCATGTAGGAATGCTTTAAGTCATTCTTCCATACTCCATATGATATTTCAACAAAAATCAAAACAAGAAAAATTGGGATTGTTATTAATAAGATGTTTGCGTAGGTATCCATAAATATTAATTAAAGTATAATCATATTATATGTATATGATATTCAAATATTTTATTTTACTTTGGTTTCATAAATATATCAATTATGAAAATAAAAAAAATATTTAATCTAATAATGATTGTTGGACTTGCTGTCTTATCATCAAGCACAAGTGTTTACTCTCAAAAAAAATCTAAAAAGAATTCAGTTACATTTGATGAGATTCTTCACGAATCTGTTGAATATAGAGAGATAGGTCCTTTTAGAGGAGGACGTTCTGCAGCAGTTGTTGGTGTTGAAGGCAATCCAAAACTATATTATTTTGGTGCAACTGGAGGTGGTGTATGGAAAACTGAGGATGGAGGTGAAACCTATGAAAATATTTCTGATGGATTTTTTGGAGGAAGTGTTGGTTCAATTGCTATTGCTAAAAATGATCCAAATGTAATTTATGTTGGGGGTGGTGAGGTAACTATTAGAGGAAATGTTTCATCTGGTTATGGAGTATTTAAAAGTGTAGATGCAGGAAAGACATGGACTTTTTCGGGTCTTCCAAACTCTAGACATATTCCAAGAATAGTTATAGACCCAAATAATAATGATATAGTTTATGCAGCAGTACTAGGAAACTTATATAAGCCTACTCAGGATAGAGGTGTATACAAGTCTGTTGATGGAGGAACAACTTGGAAAAAAGTACTTTATGCTAATGATTTATCAGGTGCATTCGAAATTGTACTTGATCCAAATAATTCACGAGTACTTTATGCATCAACATGGAGAGTACAGAGAACACCTTCGAGTTTAAGTAGTGGAGGTGAAGGATCAGATCTTTGGAAGAGTATTGACAGTGGAGAAAGCTGGACAAAGATTAGCACAAACACAGGTTTTCCTACAGGTATAATTGGTGTGATCGGAGTTACTGTGTCACCTGTTAACTCAGAAAGAGTATGGGCTATAGTTGAGAATCAAGATAAAGGTGGGGTTTACAGATCTGATGATGCTGGAAACACTTGGACTTACACAAATAGTAGTCGATCTCTTAGACAAAGAGCTTGGTATTATTCAAAAATATATGCAGATACTCAAGATATCGATGGTGTTTATGTAATGAATGTAGCTTATCATTTCTCGGATGATGGTGGTAAAACTTTTAAGTCAAGTTATGCTCCTCACGGAGATCACCATGATTTATGGATAGCACCTGAAGATAATAATAGACTTATTATAGCTGATGATGGAGGTGCTCAGGTTTCATATGATAAAGGAAAGACTTGGAGTACATATTATAATCAACCAACTGCACAGTATTATAGAGTGACAACTGATAACTCTTTTCCATACAGAATATATGTTGCACAACAGGATAATTCAACTCAAAGAGTAAGACATAGAAGTCTTGGATATAGTATAGGTGAGAAT
>CACJHI010000025.1 GCA_902593165.1 uncultured Bacteroidota bacterium
ATTAGTTAAGGAGCTCCTAGTTGCCTTGATAATCTATATTAGAATTCAATTTTTTGATTATCAATTGATGTTTTAGCCATTCTTGCGTATGATAATACAACTAGATCTAAGTGCTTAAACCTTATGTCCTTTGTCAATCCCTTTTTATATCTAAAATATATTTGTTGAACTATAACTGCTATTTTAAACAGTCCAAAAACAAAATAAAAAACAATCTTTTCAATCTGTACACCAAATCTGTTAGAATACATTTCCAATATTTCTCCTCTCTTAGGATTATTTTCATTAGATGTAATATTTAAGTTAATTCGTCGCATATAATCAGGATCATCTTTGTTGATCCAATAAGCAAGTGATGTTCCTAAATCCATAAAAGGATCTCCTGTTGTACACATCTCCCAGTCTAAAACTGACTTAACAGATAAATTATTAGAGTCTAGAACTAAATTATCATATTTAAAATCGTTATGTATAAGTGAAACATATTTTGATTCTGTAATATTCTCTTGTAACCATTTTATTACAGAATTGATTTCAGGGATATCAGAAGTTTTTGAGTTTTCATATCTCTTAGTCCAACCTAGAACTTGTCTTGAAGAGTAACCTTCAGGTCTACCAAACTCAGTCAGACCTATTTTATCAATATTTAATTTGTGAAGTTCTACTAGTGTATCTACAAACTCTGATGCTATGAATTTATATTTGGTTTTATCAGTAAGTATTTTTGTGTAATTATTGCTTCTAAGCACTGTGCCTGTAATTCTCTCCATTATATAGAAATCAGAACCAATCACATTTATATCATCGCAATAATGAATTGGAGTAGGTGATTTTGTGTAATTTTTATCTAAAGCAGATAATACTCTGTATTCTCTGCTCATATCATGACCAGACTTTATTTTAGCACCAATAGGTGGTTTTCTTAATATATACTCTTTATTATTAGACCTTATTAAATAAGTTAGATTAGAAAATCCTGATGGGAATTGAAGTAACTCAAAGCTGCTTTTATCAATGTCCAAAAAATTTGATAAATAATTAGTTAAACTATTATTATCAAGGACCTCATCTTCTCTTATTTTGGTTGGATTATCAATAAATTCAGACATTATGTAGTGTATAACAAGCTTTAATTTTTATAAGATTTTAAGATAAGCCTGGCTAGTCGACTTTTATGAACTTCGTCTGCACCATCATATATTCTTGAGGCTCTTTCATGTCTGTAATATGACGATAAAATAAGATCATCTGTAAGTCCTAGAGCCCCATGAACCTGAATGGCATAATCAACAACCTTTTGAAGAACATTAGCACAATAAAATTTTATAATAGATATCTCAGCCCTAGTCTTATAAGTTCCTTGAGTATCAATTTTTTTTGCAGCGTCTTGAACCATCAGTCTTGCTGCATTTATTTCTGCTCTTGACTCTGCTATCCAATTCTGAATAGTCTGTTTATCAGCAAGCATTTTTCCTTCAGATATTTCTCTTGATACTGCTCTTTCACACATCAAACTAAACGCTCTTTCACACATACCTATCCACCTCATACAATGATGGATCCTTCCTGGTCCTAATCGCTTTTGAGCAATAGCAAAACCCTCTCCCTCAGAGCCTAGAACATTTGTAATAGGTACTATTACATTATTAAATTTTATTTCAGCATGACTTTCCCATCCTGCTCCTGGGTGTCCCATAATTGAAACATTTCTAACAAATTCGATACCTTCTGTTTCCAATGGAACAATTATTTGACTAGCTTTTTTGTGTACATCCTCCCCATCAGGATCAGTTACTACCATTACTATAGCAAAGTTTGCACCATCAAAACTTGAGGTAAACCATTTATGACCATTGATAATATAGTTACCGTTTTCTTTTTTTGCAGTTGTCCCCATTCTTGTTGGATTTGATCCTGCATATTGAGGCTCAGTCATTGCAAAACAACTCCTGATTTTTCCCTCTAAAAGAGGGTGTAAATACTGTTGCTTTTGTTCTTCTGTTCCTGTCTCAATTAACACTTCCATATTCCCTGCATCTGGAGCCTGACAATTAAAAACATAAAAACCATAAGGACTTGCACCAAGAATTTCGCTCACTTCTCCATGTTGTTCTAAAGATAGACCCAGACCACCATATTCTTTTGAAACTTGAGGCAGCCAGAAGCCCATTTTTTTTACTTTCTCTCTCAACTCATTGAGCTTAGGAAGCTTTTCACTCCAATCTGAATTAACAATCCATGGTTCAAGTGTTATTAATTCATCATTTACAAATGTTTTGATTTTTTCTTTTACTTCTTTAAAGTTCATTTCTAATTCTTAATTAGGTTTTTATTTTTTAGCTAGGAAGTGAATATATAAGTGATATTGTCTCTGCAACACAAACGGGCTTAGTCTCTCCATCAACTTCAAATATAATTTTAAATGTATATTTTGCTCCTCCTGAAACTTCCTCAATATTGATTAAAGATACTTTACCTCTAAATTTTGACTCTGCAGGAGTTGCATTAGGAAACCGAACCTTTTCAAGGCCATAGTTTACAGCCAAAGCAATATTATTTAGCTTTAATGTTTGAAATACAACCTGTGATGCGTAAGACAATACATGGAACCCATGAGCTATAGTTTTTTTATAAGGAGAATATTTTGCAGCTTTTTCTTGATCTATATGGATCCACTGCATATCTTGAGTTAATTCAGCAAATGAGTTCACCTTCTCTTGAGACATCTCAAACCACTCAGAGATGCCAATTTCCTTTCCAAGGTATTTGTT
>CACJHI010000026.1 GCA_902593165.1 uncultured Bacteroidota bacterium
TGATGAAATTAAACTATTTGAATAGGCTGTATCTTCAGTATTACAACTAATTAGCACTATTGATAATAGTAAAACAAGTAATCTATTTATTTTAACCATAATTAACCAAAAAAAAAGGTTTGTAAAATTTACAAACCTTTTTTGAAAGTATTACTTTTTTTGAAGTATTATTGATTCACTTCTGTCTTAGTAAATATACCAGGATCATCTGCAGGTGCATTAGAATTAGAGTTTAATTCTGTAGCAGCATACGGCATTCTTTCTGGATATGGTGGATTTGGTCCACCAACTAATACAAATGGAACAGAATATGCGCTGTCAGACTTTCTAAGTCTTCTAGCATCATTAAATGGCATGTGCATACCAAATCCTGAAACATATCTTTCTTCAATTACTTCTCTTAAAAAAGCAGTATTTGCATCAACTCCATCTTGGTTTTCAATTCCACCTGAACTAAAATCAGATGCAACAAATGCTTCATACTTATATGAGTTAGAACTGTGATTACTGTTTAAGTTACCACCTGAATTCAGCCATGATCTCACATTGTTTAAATGTGTAAGACCATCTGCAAGACTACCTTGTCTTGCTTTAGCTTCAGCCAGAATCAACTCATTTTCAAAATATGTAACCATATTTTGTGGCTCATCCTCTGCAATTATACCAGTATTAGCTGATCCACTTGTTGAGTTAATTTTATAGTAACCATATCTAGCTGTCTCATCAGTTTTTGCATGGTTTCTATTTGTTGAATAATCATTACTCAATAATTGTAATAAGAAACTTTCTTGACCACCAGAAGAATTCCCTAGGTCACCAGCTCTTGAACCATTTAAAATAGTTGCAAACAAATTAGTATCACCAGTCTGTGTTGCAGGAGGATTAAATTTCATATCCCCTGATGCTGAACTTATTCCACTATTTGCAGCAGAAATTGCACCAGCATAATCTTTCTTGTGAAGACTAAAACGAGCTACTAAAGTATGTGCAGCTTCAATCCACTTATCTTTATTTCCACCAAAAATTATATCCTGAGATAGACTACTTGATGAAGCAGACTGTAAAGTTGATATTCCTGAGTTTAACTTCTGAATTGCAGCATTATAAACCGAAACTTGAGAATCAAAAGTTGGATCCTCTATTTCTGGATTTCCAGCCTCGCTGTATGGAATTCCACCCCATAAAGAAGCGGCTGTTCCAAAAGCATGACCTTCGATAATCTCTGCTATCCCGACTAATAAAGTATTAGAAGAGTTTTCTTGAAGTTGTCTCATGTTATTCAGTACACCAACATAAAGTGCAAACCATTCACTGTTTGACTCAACAGTTGATAAACTGTATCCATATATATTTGCATACAATGAACTAAATCCTATTAATTGACCTGAGTACATTCCACTTATTCTATTTAGGTGACCGTTTTGCAATTGAACATTTGCAATTTGTGCACCAGTCAAAAATAGTTTGTCCTCTACATCAGTAATCAAAATATCATTTGGATTTGAATTAATGTCTTCATTTAAGTCCTCACATGAAAATGAGAAGACAATTAGAAGAGCTAATATTGATTTTGTAAATAATTTTTTCATCGTATTAATAATTAATTGTTAAGCTAAAAAGATAACCTTTTGTCTGAGGGTTTGTAAAGTACTCAACACCTTGAGCAACACTAACACCTTTTGTGTTTATCTCAGGATCAATCCCATCAACATTGTTGATATTTATTAGGTCTCTTCCAGTAAAAGTAAATATAACATCACTTAAACCTAGATTAGTTACAACAGGTGTATCTAGAACGTAACTCAAAGAAAGATCTCTTAGTTTGGTCCAAGTTGCATCAGCAATCGAGAAGTTATAAGCTTGGTTATCACCAAAACCACCACCGATTCCTGTTCTATACCAGTTTTCATCAAGAAGAACCGGTCCGCCTCCAAAGTCTTCAATGTTACCTCTTACAGTAGTTCCAGCAGGAATTGTAGCTCCTTTATAGTTTACTAGAGATTGATCTAAAGTAATTCTATTAGCTGTCTCTTGAGTTGTACCGAATCTTCTAAGAACCCATAAAGTTCTTGGAGAGAATGAACCACCTTCAGAGTGTTCTAGTACAGCATTCAGTCTTAGTTTTTTATATCTCATACTAAGTGAAAAACCACCTCTCCAGTCTGGGTTAGGATCACCTAGAACAATTGGACTAGATGTAATTTGAGGGAATCCGTTTGAATTCAAATCAAAACTTCCATCAGGATTTGTTTTTGAACCAGTACCATATAAAGCACCTAGTGGATAACCAACAACCGCTCTAGAACTTACCGAAGCTCCTGGAGACAAGTTAATTGATTCTGTTCCATAAAGGTCTGTCACCTCATTTTCATTTGTTGACCAGTTAATACCA
>CACJHI010000027.1 GCA_902593165.1 uncultured Bacteroidota bacterium
CAACAGGTGTAGAATCTATTTGAGCATCAGCTATTCCTGTAACAAGATTTGTAGCCCCAGGGCCTGATGTAGCGATGGCTACTCCAACTTTACCTGATGACCTAGCATAGCCTTGTGCTGCATGAATAGCACCTTGCTCGTGTCTTGCAAGTATGTGTTTTAGTTTATCTTGAAATTTATAGAACTCATCATAAACTGGCATTATAGCTCCACCTGGATATCCCCAAACTAAGTCAACACCCTCATTTAATAATGAATGTATTACAGCTTCAGCTCCACTAATCTTTTTTTTCTTCATAATTTTATTCATCAGTTACACAACCATTTGATGCATTTGAAACTGATTTAACATATTTATACAAAATTCCTTTTTTAATTTTTAATTCAGGTTTAGACCAATTTTTAATTCTATTTTTTATTTCATCATCTGAAAGATCTACAAATATTTGATTATTCTCGGAATCTATTGTAATCATATCACCATTTTCAACAATTGCAATTACTCCTCCGTCATAGGCTTCAGGAACAATATGACCTACAACAAAACCATGAGTACCTCCCGAAAATCTTCCATCAGTAATAAGTGCAACATCTTTACCAAGACCCGCTCCCATAATTGCAGAAGTAGGCTTTAACATTTCTGGCATACCAGGACCTCCTTTAGGTCCTTCATATCTAATTACAACAACTTCTCCTTTGCTAACCTTTGATTCTGCGATAGCAGTTAAACATTCAAACTCACTGTCAAAGACTCTAGCTGGACCTGAAAATTTCAATCCCTCTTTACCTGTTATTTTTGCAACACATCCTTGTTCAGCTAAATTTCCTTTGAGAATTTGTATATGGCCAGATTCTTTAATTGGATTACTTACAGGAAAAATTATATCAGTAGATTTAAGATCAGGTGATTTAATTTCTGAAAGATTCTCTTCAATTGTTTTTCCAGTAACAGTCATACAATCTCCATTTAGCATTTTATTCTCTAGCATATATTTAAGAACAGAAGGAACCCCTCCAATTCTATGAAGATCCTTCATTAAATACTTTCCACTAGGTTTAAGATTCGCGATATAAGGGGTTGAATCACTAATTTCCTGAAAATAATCAATCGATAAATCTAAATTTGCAGCTCTTGAAATTGCAAGAAAGTGTAATACTGCATTAGTAGAGCCTCCTAAAACAGTTATTAGTCTCAAGGCGTTCTCTAAAGATTTTTTTGTTACAATGTCAGAAGGTTTGATATCTTTTTCAATAAGTAACTTCATTGCAGGACCAATTTTAGCACATTCATTCACTTTATCATCACTAATTGCAGGATTAGATGAATTGAAAGGTAAAGACATGCCTAAAGCTTCAATGGCTGAGGCCATTGTGTTTGCAGTATACATTCCACCACATGCTCCAGCACCCGGACATGCATTTTTAATTACATTCTTATATTCTCTGTCATCTATCTTACCTGATACCTTCTCACCCCATGCTTCAAATGCTGAAACAACATCTAGTTCTTTATTATTATAACAGCCTGAGTCTATTGTTCCTCCGTACACAAGTACACTTGGCCTATCAAGTCTCAACATAGCCATTAATGCACCGGGCATGTTTTTATCACAACCAACAACTGTTACTAGGCCATCATAAGACATCGCTTGAACAACAGTTTCCATAGAATCTGCTATAATATCTCTAGATGGAAGAGAATATCTCATACCAAAAGTCCCCATCGAGATACCATCACTTACCCCTATTGAATTAAATATTAATCCTATATATTCAGATGCAGAAATACTATTTTTAATCTTAACTGATAAATCATTTAAATGCATGTTACAAGGGTTACCTTCATAGCCAGTACTTCCAATACCAATAAAGGGTTTATCAAAATCTTCTTCAGATAAACCAATCGCATGGAGCATAGCTTGAGCAGCTGGCTGAGAGTCATCTTTTGTTACTACACGACTGAATTTGTTATACATAACATTTAATTATATATTAAAATTATTACCATGCTAGCATCTTTCCTTGTCTTTTTAGATAATTTAACTATGTTCAAAGAAATATTTTATTATTTAATGTATTAACAATCAGTATTTTAATTAAATAAATATATCATGTCCAAAATTATAAATATCATT
>CACJHI010000028.1 GCA_902593165.1 uncultured Bacteroidota bacterium
ATACTTGATCTAAATTCATAATCTTCACTTTTTAGAATTAATTGATTATCACTTTTAATATAGTTAAATGTATATTCTGAATCTTGATTTTCACCAAAAGTCACTGCCAAATCTCCTTTACAATTTTCAATCTGTAGTTTATCATCATTATTCAAAATTATATGACCATAATTTTGAGTTAAGTAGTCAAACATTTCAGTTTTTCCTTTAATTACTCCTTCAAATCCACCAAAACCTTCTAGATGGGCTTTACCGTAGTTTGTAATTAATCCAATATCTGGCATTGCAATTTCACATAGACTTTCTATCTCTCCTATATGATTTGCTCCCATCTCAATAATTGCAATATCAACATCTTCATTTATATCGAAAAGAGAAATAGGAACCCCGATATGATTATTTAAATTACCCTTTGTTTTTATTACATTGTACTTTTGAGAAAGTATTGAATGAATTAGATTTTTAGTGGTTGTTTTTCCATTACTTCCAGTAACTCCAATTATTTTTGTATCATATTGAGACCTATGATAACTACTTAATCTCTGAAGAGCTTTTAGTGAGTCTTCGACATATATAAGATTTGGATTTTTATCTAAAATACTTTTATCATCAATTATACTATAACAAGCACCTTTATCTAATGCTTCCAAAGCAAAATGATTCCCATTAAAATTCTCACCTTTTAATGAAAAAAAAATTTGATCACTGATAAGATTTCTTGTATCAATTGAAACTCCGCTTGATGAGGTAAATAATGAATATAATTTTTTAGTGTCCAATCTAATTTTATTGCAATATACTAAAGAAATGAGTATTTTTGCTTCGTCTTAGACTAACAGACTTCAACTCATTTATATGAAAAAAATAACAGGAAAGACTTATTTGGATTGGTATGAAAATATGCTTTTATGGAGAAAGTTTGAAGATAAACTTGCTGCAAAATATATTCAGCAAAAGATTCGAGGGTTCCTCCATCTTTATAATGGTCAAGAAGCTGTTCTAGCTGGATGTCTTCACTCAATAGATCCAAAGAAAGATCGTATGATAAGCTCATACAGGAGTCATGTCCATGCTATTGGGCTTGGAGAAGATCCAAAGTTTGTTATGGCTGAGCTATTCGGAAAAGCAACGGGTACTTCTGGAGGATTGGGTGGTTCAATGCACATTTTTTCAAAAAAATATAATTTCTTTGGTGGGCATGGAATTGTTGGTGGACAAATACCTTTAGGTACAGGAATTGCTTTTGGAGATAAGTATTTTAAAAGAGATAGTGTTACATTATGTTTTCTAGGTGATGGTGCAATTCGTCAAGGTGCATTTCATGAATCTATCAATCTCGCTGCTTTATGGAAACTTCCTGTTATATACATTGTTGAAAATAACGGATATGCAATGGGAACATCTGTGGCAAGAACTACGAGCCAAGAAGATTTATGGAAACTGGGTGAGCCATATGAGATGCCTTCAATGCCTGTTGATGGGATGGATCCTGTAAAAGTAGCAGAAGCTATAGATGAGTGTGTTAATCATGCAAGGTCAGGTAAAGGACCTTCTTTACTAGACGTTAAGACTTATAGATATAGAGGACATTCAATGTCTGATGCTCAACAATATAGAACTAAAGAGGAAGTTGAAGAGTATAGAAAAATTGACCCTATTACTCAAGTTGAAAAAATTATTCTTTCAAAGAAGTATGGAACAAAATCTGATATTGAAAAAATAGATAAAAAAGTAAAGAATATTATTACAAAATGTGAAGAATTCTCAGAATCCTCACCTTTCCCTGATAAGTCTATTATGTACGATGTTGTATATGAGCAAAAAGATTATCCTTTTATTAAACATAAAATAGATTAATATGGCTGAAGTTATAAACATGCCAAGATTGAGCGATACCATGGAAGAGGGAACTCTTGCTAAGTGGTTCAAAAAAGTAGGGGATTCAGTGAAAGAGGGTGAAATTCTAGCTGAAATTGAAACAGATAAGGCTACTATGGAGTTTGAGTCTTTTCATGATGGTGTTCTACTTCATATTGGAATTGATGAAGGCTCAACTGCACCTGTTGATAGTATAATAGCTGTTATTGGATCA